>NZ_JXAK01000050.1 GCF_000829455.1 Gordoniibacillus kamchatkensis | reverse complement strand
CCCTGGCGCTCCCAAGCCGCCGCCGAAACGGCGGCCGGCCCTCGCCGCGCGGCTTCATATCCACCAGCTCGAAGTCGATCGTGTGTTCGTCGATGCTCACCCGCGAGACGCGCACTTTGGCTTCGTCGCCGATGCGGTAAATTTTTGACGTCCGCTCCCCGATAAGCGCCAGCTGTTGGTCGTGGAAATGGTAATAATCGTCCGTCATATCGCTGAGCCGGATGAGCCCTTCGACTGTATTGTCCAACTCCACAAACATGCCGAGCTCGTAACGCTCGAAATGATGCCCTCGAACTCTTCCCCGATTTTGTCGAGCATGAACTCGGCTTTTTTGAGCGCCTCGGTTTCGCGCTCGGCTTCGACGGCGATCCGCTCCCGCTCGGACGATTGCCGCGCGATGTCGTCCATCCGCGAAGCCAAAGCTTCGAGCCGCTCTTCCGTCAAAACGCCGCCGCCCTCCAGCACTTCCCTCATCACCCGGTGGATGACAAGATCCGGATAACGCCGGATCGGCGACGTGAAATGCGAGTAAAACTCCGCCGCAAGCCCGTAGTGCCCGGTAGTCTGGGCGTCGTACTTGGCCTGCTTCATCGAGCGCAGCAAGACGGTACTGATGACCGTCTCTTCCTTAGTTCCCTTAATCTGCTCCAGCAGCGACTGCAGCGCCCGCGGATGAATCGTGTCGCCACGCCCCCGCACCGCATAGCCGAAGTTCGCGATAAACTCCATAAAATGCTGCAGCTTCTCGCCGTCCGGCTGCTCGTGGATGCGATACAGGAACGGCACCTTCAGCCAGTGAAAATGCTCTGCGACCGTCTCGTTGGCCGCCAGCATGAACTCCTCGATCATCATCTCGGCGATGGAACGCTCGCGCCCCACGATGTCGTACGGCTTGCCGTCGCGATCGACGAGGATTTTTGCTTCGCTGAAATCGAAGTCGATCGCGCCCCGCGCCATCCGCTTCCCGCGCAGCTTCATCGCCAGCTCCTCCATGAGCCGGAACTCGTCCCACAAATAGCCGTATTTCGCGATGAGGCCCGCATCCTCCAGTTCTTCTTCGGGGAGCGTCAGCATTTTGCGCACGTTCGTGTACGTCATCCGCTCTACCGTCTTGATCACGCTTGGATAAATGTCATGTCGGACGACGTTGGCCCCTTCGTCCAGCTCCATTTCGCACGTCATCGTCAGCCTGTCGACGCGCGGATTAAGCGAGCAGATACCGTTCGACAGCCGGTGCGGCAGCATCGGGATAACGCGGTCGACCAAATAGACGCTGCAGCCCCGGTTGTACGCTTCCCGGTCCAGCGCGGAGCCTTCCTTCACATAATAGCCGACGTCCGCGATGCTGACCGTAAGCAAATAGTTGCCGTTCGTCAGCCGCTCGACGCATACCGCATCGTCCAAGTCTTTGGCGTCCTCGCCGTCGATCGTGACGATTTTTTTATGGCGCAAATCGCGGCGGCCGGCCAGCTCCTCCGGACGGATCGCATCAGGCACGGCATCGGCTTCGAGGATGACCTCCTCGTGGAAAGCTTCCGGCAGCCCGTATTTGCGAATAATGGACAAAATGTCCACGCCCGGATCGTCCTTGTGGCCGAGCACTTCAATGACTTCGCCTTCCGCCGCGGCCCGGCCTTCCGGATATTTGACCAGCTGCACGACGACTTTCATGCCGTCGACGGCCCCCAGAAACTTGTCCTGCGGAATGAAAATGTCGCGGTTGATCCGCCTGTCGTCCGGCACGACGAAGCCGTAGCTCTCGTGATGCTGGAACGTGCCGACGATTTGCGTGTTGGCGCGGGTAATGACCCGCACCACTTCGCCCTCGAGCCGGTTCCCGCCCGGCCCGCCCTTGCCGGTGATGCGCACAAACACCGTATCACCGTTCATCGCGCTGTTCATGTCGTTCGCATGAATGTACACGTCGGCATGGTCTTTATCTTCCGGAATGAGGAACCCGAAGCCTTTGGCGTGCGCCTGCATTCGGCCGCGCAGCAGGTTCATCCGTTCCGGCACGCCGTAGCGGTCGTTGCGGGTGCGAATAATTTCGCCGTCCTGCTCGAGCTGGTTCAGCGTTTTTAAAAATTCCTTGAACTCGAACGCGTCATCGACGCCGAAATGCCGTTCCAGCTCTTGGTAAGTCATCGGCTTGTACGCCGTCTCTCGCATAAAATCAAGAATCGATTGTCTTGAAGTCATCAATGTCACCTTCTCTTCGTCCGGGGCGCTCTTTTGTCGCTCCGATCATAGTCCGTGCCTGTCGCCCGGGGCCCCGTCGGCGTTCCGCCCGGCACATCGCCGTCCGTGCCGCCCGCCGCTCGGCTTTCTCTCTCCGTATCATCGTATTCACGCCGGGAACGCCAAGCATAGGCGTCATTCCGAAGGCAACGAATCTATACGAAACGTATCCCGGCAAAAACCGCAGCATTAACAGTATAGCCGGAACCCGCGCAAAACATATCTTGCGCCGGGAAACTAGCCACACCGCTGCAAAGCCGCGAAACGCAAAAACAGCAGGAGGTTATGCCCCTGCTGCTCCAGTGTCTATTTTGCGTTAAATCGCCTTCGCAAAGTACGCCACCACAACCGCCAAAACGATGAACGCCGCCGCCAGCCCCATCGTCAAGCGCGATAAGAACAAGTCGAGTCCGCGCGCCTTCGTGCGGCCGAACAAATGCTCCGCGCCGCCGCTGATCGAGCCGCTGAGCCCGGCGCTCTTGCCTTTTTGCAATAAAACAACGGCGATCAAGCCGATAGAAGCAATGATGAGCAGGACTTTGAACAAAATGACCATGGATGTTGCACCTCAAGCCTGTACGGGATTTTCGATACAAAACACAGCATACGTAATTGTACCATATAAAGCCCTAAAGCACAAGCGATGCAGCGTCGGCCGATGGCAAGCCAGCCAGTTCACGCAGGTGCCGCCGCGCTTCGCCGGATGGGTTCAACGAGATAGCAGTTCCATCATGGCGGCATGCAACCCCGGATTCGCGGCCATAATGTCTCGGGAAGGACCTGCTACAGGCTTCCCGGATAAATCCGTTACCCTGGCTCCGGCCTCCGAGCAAATGAAAGCTCCTGCCGTAATGTCCCACCGCTCCAGCTCCAGCTCCCAGAACCCGTCGATTCGGCCGCGCGCGACTTCGCACAAGTCTTTGGCTGCGGCGCCCCAACAGCGGACCGTGAGAGCATGCGGCGTAAGCATGGACCATTCTTTCAAATTCGTTCGATCCGGATTGTCGAAGGAGTAAGGAAAGCCCGAGGCCAGCACAGCCCTATCCATACGGTCCGTGCCGCTCACACGGATGCTTTCTCCATTTAATGTCGCGCCTTGTCCGCGAACCGCCCCATACAGCTCGTTGCATTTGGGAGCATACACGACAGCGGCCTGCGCGGTGTCCGATTCGTCGACGAAAGCGATCGACACGCACCAATGCGGGTTATTTCTGGAGAAATTGACGGTGCCGTCTAGCGGGTCTACATACCATCTCCGCTTCCCCCGCACGTTCTCCTCGGCAATGGGGTTGCTCTCTTCCGAAACTATAATGTCCAGCGGGAATGCGTCGCGAATGAACGTCAGAATGATTTGCTCCGATTCCCGGTCTGCGGCTGTGACCGGGTCGATTCGGCCTTTCCACTCCTGCTCGAGCGGTCCGATCCGATGAAGAATCGCCCTTCCGGCCGTTCGCGCAGCGATTTCCGCCACTTGGAATTCATTCGAATAATAGGAAAGTTTCATACGTATTGGCCGGAAGCAGTTCGTTTCGCCTGCTATCAGCCTTTGACACCCCCGCCGCCAATGCCTTTTACCAGTTTCTTCTGAACGAAGAACGAGAGGAATAAAGTCGGAATCACAGAGACGAGGATGGCCACGGACATTTCCCCCAGCAGCACGCCGCGGAAAGTATTGTAGCCTGCGATCGCCATCGGCAGCGTTTTTGCGTTCTCGCCGCCCAGAATAAGCACGTAGAACAAATCGTTCCAGGAAAGCACAAAGCCGAATAAACCGGCGGCTCCGAGCCCGGGCAGCACTTGAGGCAGCACCACTTTCCGGAACGCCATAAACCGGCTGCAGCGTCGACCATCGCCTGGGATTCGATATCCTTCGGAAGCCCGTCGAAGAAACTGATCATAAACCAGGTAAAGACAGGCAGAACGAAAGTCAGATGGGCCACGACAACCGGCAGCAGAGAGCCGTTAAGCTTCATATGATAGGCGATTAAAAACAACGGGACAACGAGAACCGCCGACGGAACTATTTCCGAAATCAAGATGCCAAAGCGCGTCCATCTGCCTCCCGTTTTATACTGGCTGATGGAATAAGCCGCCGGCGTGCCCACGAGCGCCGATATCGCCACGGTGAGGAATCCGACCAGCAGACTGTTTGCAAAGTTTTCCGGAATGCTGCCCGAAAGCACGTTTATCCAATTGTCGAGCACAGGATGGAACAGGACGGCCTTCGGATCGGATAAATCGGACGGCGTTTTCAAGGAAGACAGGATGACCCAAACGTAAGGGAATAAAACAACGAGGACCGCCAGCAGAACAACGACCGCCTGTACCCGTTTGATCGGCTCCGTGCGACTTTTTCCGGTTTTCATCGCTGCTCACCCCTTGTCGACCGCCATAAAATCAGTATGAGGACGATCATGACAAAAATGACGACAGTCCATGCGACAGCCGACGCCTTCGACAAATTGTAGTATCCGAAGCCGGTCTTGTACACATAATATTGCAGCGTTTCCGTAGCGGTGCCCGGACCGCCGCGAGTGATCGCGTATACGTATTCGAACACCTTCATTGCGTCCAGCGCCCGAATGAGCACGGCGACGATCATCACAGGGCTCATCAGCGGAATGGTGATGCGGGTCAAAATATACCAACTGCCCGCTCCATCCACACGCGCGGCCTCGTATGGCTCCTCGGGCAAATTTTCGAGACCTGCAAGCAGCATCAGGAGCATGAAGGGCGTCCACTGCCATACATCGATCATAGATAACGAGAAGAGCGCCATATTCGCGCTGAAGAAGTCGATCGAGATGCCAAACAAGTGCAATAAAGCCGGGACCAGCCCGAGCTGAGTGCTTAGTAAATAACGAAACATGAGGCCGACAGCAATTGGAGTAATAAACATCGGAGTAAGAAGTATAGCCCGGGTTACGTTGCGATAGCGCTTCATGTTCTTCAGGCATAGCGCCAATATCATGCCAAGAACAAGCTCCATGGAGACGGCCATGCATACGAAGCCGAACGTATTTTTCAGTACGTTCCAATAAGCGGGGTCTTGCCACACTTTCGCGTATTGCACAAGACCGACGAACTGATTCTGATGCGGCTTCGTGATTTCGATATTGCGAAAAGAAATCCAGAAAGAATAAAGCAACGGATAAGCCAAAATCGCAACCATAACGATCAGAAGCGGCAGCAGCATTCGCCATTCGTAGGGAAGAGAGAGGGAGACGGAGCGCCTCCCGCCGGAACTTTTATTTTTTCGCATTGATGATGTCCTTTGCTTCCTTGTCCGCATCGGCAATAGCTTGATCTACGCTCTTTTGGCCGGAAACTGCCTGGCTTAGCTCCGTCCCTACGGTTTGGACCATTTCCTCCGCATTCAGGCTGTTGCCGAGCGGCGCCGCATTTTTGAGAATGGCTTTGACGGTTTTGTAATACTCCACGCCGAAGCCTTTTTGCTGAACTTCAGAATCGTCCATAGCACTGTTTCTGACAGGGGCGCCGCCGGCGATTACACGCTGCTTCTCATGCTGAGGCGAAGTGATCCACTTGATGAACGACCATACCTGCTCTTTATTTTTCGTATTGGCCGGAATCGACCAGTACCAGGCTCCAAGTACGGATTTGCCGCCGGGCACTTCGGCGAGTCCGAATTTTCCGGCCAGGTCGCCTGCTTGTCCGCCCTTGTCGTTCAGAGCGGGAAGCATCCAGTTGTAGGACAGCATCATAGCCGCCTTGCCGCCCGAAACGGCTCTAAGCGCTTCGTCAAAGCCCCAGTTCAAGCTGTCTTTGGGGGCAGACTCTTTATACGTCTGAATGTATTGTGTCAGCGCTTCCCTTGCTTGCGGCGAATTCAACGTAATTTTGCCTGCGTTGTCCTGGATAGCGCCTCCTGCGGCGTAGAGCCAGTTGGCCCACTCTTCAAAAATTTTGTAGCCGCGCTGAGGCTGCATGGCCAGTCCCGCCTGGTCGCCGGTCGTCAGCAGCTTGGCGTCTTGCCGCAGCTCCGCCAGCGTTGACGGCGGTTTTAACCCTTGCTTCTCGAATAAGTCCTTGCGGTAAATAAGACCCAGCGCATAGTTGTAGAAAGGAATGCCGTAAGTGTGGCCGTTGACTTCACCGATCCCCCGCAGCGGAGCGGAGAAGTCCTGATAGTTGTAATCTGCCCCGGCCGCCTTCACCCGTTCTTCCAAAGGCTCCAAATAACCTGCGGACGCGAAGTCGTTCATCCATGGATTGTCTACCACAATGAGGTCGTAGGTCGCGCTCGGCGCCAGGAAGGAGGTGACGATTTTATCCCGAATCTGGTCGTAAGGCAGCATCTCGATGTTGACGTCGATGTTCGGGTTTTCCTTGTTGAAGTCCGCCACCATCTTCTTCACGATATCCGAGTCGGGCACCTGCTCCATAATCGCTTTAAGTGTGACCTTCTGCCCCGCATTGCCGGCTGAGGCGCCCTGTTTCTCATTCCCGCCGGCGCCTGTGCAGCCGCTTAACAGTACTGCCGCAACCGAAACTACGCCGGTCATTCGCGCAAAACCCGATTTCATCATTGATATCATCCCTTTATAAAGTATGGTAAGGAACGTAAACCGAATTAATCCATGTAAACGCCGCCATTAACGGCAATCGCTTCCCCGGTAATGAAATCGGCATCCTCGCTCAGCAAATAAGATACGACTTTGGCTACGTCAGCCGGAGTCTGCAGCCTTTGCAACGGAGTTTCGTTTAACATGATCTGAATCACTTCGTCGGGCGTTACGCCGCGCAGCTTGGCCTCCCATTCCAATTCCCTGCTCTGCATCGGCGTCTGGACGTACCCCGGACATACGGCGTTGACGGTAATGCGATGCTTTGCCAGCTCGTAAGCCATAGATTGAGTCAGCCCGACGACGGCAAATTTGGAGGCGACATAGTGGGCCAGGAACGGTATGCCGCCGCGTTTGCCGGCCAACGACGCAGTATTGACTATTTTACCGCCCTGGTTTTGCTCAATAAATGTTCTGGCCGCCACCTGTCCGCACAAGAATGGCCCTTTGGCGTTGACATTGAGGTTGATATCCCACTCCTCCTCCGTCAAATCCACGAAATGGTTCATCGTCGACACGCCGGCGTTGGAAACCCACGCCTTCAAGGGACCGAATACGGCTATCGCCTCGTCCAGCGCGCGCTGGATAGAAGCTTTGTCGGTTACGTCGATCGCAAACGATTGGGCGGTCCTTGAAGCTGCCCGAATGCCTTCGGCCGTTCGGGCGGCCGCCTCAACATTTAAATCCGCAACCGCTACGGCATAGCCGTCAGCCGCGAGCCGCTCCGCGATCGCTTTGCCGATTCCGCTGGCCGCCCCTGTTACTACTGCAAGTCCTTTATGAGTTGTCATATCTCAATCCCCCAAAGCGCGGCTAAAACGCGCCAATTGATGCTGCTGCTCCAGCAAATTCGGATAGATGGAGCGGTAAACCCGGTAAAGCTCCTGATACTGCTGCGTATTGCCCTTATTAGGCTCAATTCGTTCCTCTACTTTAATAAACTTGTCGATTTCGTCCCAGCCTGTCAGAACTCCGCTGCCGACGCCTGCGGCGAAAGCCGCCCCCAAGGAAGAACCGGGATGATCGATGATCGATTCCAGGGAAAGGCCCGAAATATCGGCGACAATTTGCCGCCACACCCGCGAGCGGGAGCCGCCGTTCGTAATCCGCACCCGCTGAGGGGTAAGGCCGAGCTCGGCAAACGTTTCGATGTGATGATAAAACCCGAAGCCGATGCCTTCCAGTATCGCCCTGAACAGATGCCCCCTCTTGTGGCCCAGATGCAGGCCGACAAACATGCCGCGGGCATGGGGATCGTGAATCGGCGTCTTCTCCCCCAGAAAATAGGGCAAGGAAACGAGACCGTCCGCACCCGGACCGGCAAGCTCGGCCTCCTTGTCCAGCACATCAAGAGAAGCTCCGCCCGCCAATTCATTTTGAAACCACTTGATGACGCTTCCGCTTGCAGCCATGCACCGTTCGGCAAATAATGTCCCGGGATCAAATGGTAATCCAGATACAATCTCCGATCCATGACCGCCCGGCCGGTGCTCATGAGAATATCTCCGGCGCCGCCCAGCTTGATCAGCAGATCGCCTTCCCTGACAAGCCCGGCCGAGAAAGCGCTGGCAACATGATCCGCCGTGCCCGCCACAACCGGAGTTCCGTCCAGAAGACCCGTACCGTGATCGCCGCTTACCGTACCGACCACAGCGCTGGCACTGTACACATCCCCGAGCCATTCTTTGCGCACCCCGGCCTGCCTCGCACACTTCCATCCAGCCACGTTGTGCGCTGCAAGTCGTAAAGACCGCTTTCCAGAGCCCAGTTAGCCTCTACGTTCCGCGCGCGATGCCCTGTCAAGCATCTCGCAATATAGTCGTACGATCCGCATACGGACGCCGTCCGCCGGTAGTGGTCGGGTTCATTGCGGGCAATCCACATCAGCTTCGGAGCAATGGACTGTTGGGTAATGACGGAGCCTGTTTTGCTGAGCAGCCACTCTTGATCGAGACGCTGCTGCAGCGTTTCGATTTCCGCAAACGCCCTTGCATCGTTCTGCTGAATCGATCTGCGCAGCGGCTTCCCGTCTGCATCGAGCAGAATGAGCGTAGGAACCATACCGCTGACTCCTACAGCCGCAATTTGCCCGGGGCGTACATCCGCTGCCTTCAGCAGTGCCGGAATCAGCGACTGCACATTGCGCCACCATTGCTCCGGATCCTCTTCCGACCAACCGGGCCTGGGCGAAAATAAATCGACGGGCTTGGACATGCTCTTTACAATGTCTCCGGCCGGGTGGACAAGAACGACCTTCGTAGCTGTCGTCCCGATATCGATACCGAGCAAATAGGGTTCCATATTCCAGATCATTCCTTATCTCATATTGCTTCTAAACGACCTCACCTTGTCCATAAAAGCTTTCACTCTCGCAACATCCACTTGATTCTCGAACTTGCCGTCGAATTTGAACGTCGTCCCGACGACGGCCCCGTCCGCAATACTCAGTTGCTTTTCTACATTTTCAAGCCGCACGCCCGTGTTCGCCAGCACGACCGTTTCCGGCACGACAGCCTTTACATTTTGCAGCAACTGAGTGCTTGTTTCCGTGCCCGCGGTCAACCCTGAAACGCAGAGGGCATCCGGGCGGTTGTTAAATACCGTAGACTTGGCTATGCTCTCGATATCCCGATTCGCCAAATACGCAGCGGCCTCCGGAACAATATTGAACAGAAGCTTCACATTAGCCGCTCCGATATGCCGCTGGTGCCTTACCGTCTCTCCCACGTTCGTGTTCCAAAGGCCGAAATCGCTCGCATAAACGCCGGTGAAAATTTCTCGGACGAACTTGGCGCCGGTAGCGACGGCCAAATCGAGCGATTTCTTCGCATCCCACAGAACGTTCACGCCGAAAGGAACTTGAATAAGAGGCATAAGCTCGCCGATAATACGTGCCATTGCAGCTACCGTCTCGGTCTTAACGTCCGTCAAATAGGGGAGGCTGAACTCGTTGGAGAACATGACAGCGTCGACGCCGCCCTCTTGCAGAGCCAACAAATCTTTTTTGGCCATCTCGCAAATGTAATCCATCCCTTTGTCGAAATCGTAATAAGGGTCCCCGGGCAGCGGCTGCAGGTGGCACATCGCAATGATAGCTTTCTCGGTTCCCAAAACTTCCTTTAACCAGGTCATACATGTTCTCCTCTTTTTCGATCAATATTTGAAAGTCATTTGTAACTATATTGATCATTTTCTATCGGAATATGAAAATTGTCAAGGCTTTCTATTTAAACTAAGGTTAATTTCCCTGCATAACCCCATTCCTGCGTGTTCAGCTTCGCCTCTCTGTCGATCTCTTTATTCGTTATAATCTCGTCGATTTCGTTTAATTCGCACACTTGAACGAGTGCGGAATGCCCGATTTTGCTCTTGTCTACCAGAGCGGTCACTTTCTTGGATCTCCGGATAAACGCCCGCTTCACGTCGACATCTTCCAGATTGAAGTCGGTGGGGCCCTCTTCTTTGCTCAAACCTGCAAGCCCCAAATAAAACCGGTCAAAATTGAATTTCATAATCGCTTCGGTGGCTATCGAGCCGACCATGGACATCTCCGATTTTCTCAGAAAGCCGCCGATCATATACACATTCAGCTGGCTTCTGGACAAAATGGAGGCGACCTGAAACGACGACGTAAAGATCGTAATATTGGTGCGTTTCATTAATTCCTTCGCCAATTCGGCATTCGTCGTCCCAACGTCCAGTGCGATAACCTCGCCGTCCCTGATTTGCTTCGCGGCATGCCTGGCGATTTGCTTCTTGAGCTCCGTATTCACCTTTTGCCGCTGGTTATACATAGGCTCAATGCCGAGTCCGGGCAAGGCGGCCTTGCCCCATTCCCTAATCACAAGCCCTTCGTCCTCCAGTTCGCTCAGCACACGTCTTACGGTCACTTCCGACACAGCAAGTTGAACAGCCAACTCCTCTATGCTCATTGGCGACTTCTCGCTCAACAGCTTAATAATTTCTTCGCCTCTTTGGTTAATCATACAGCTCTCCCTTTCTTTCATTTACGGTTTATGATTATTATACGATAAATTGATCATAATAGATCACGCATCGTAAATCCACCACAATTTTCATATCAGCATTCTCAATTCCGGCGCAATAGACCCAATATCCATCACACTAAAACAGGAAATCGGGACCCTGATCAGATTCGATCAAGGTCCCGATAGCTGTTAGAGATAGAACTTATTTGCTCTGACATCAAAGCCGGCAACGTCCACACGGCCTGTGCGCGATTTTAATATTATACTTATACATTCTTGCAAATATACGTCAAGCAGACATAATCAAAAGTTGGAGTTGATTTGGATATGCTATATACAGCTCTCGGAGATTCTATTACTTTTGGGGAAAACGCCTCCTCCTTGGCAAAGGCTTACCCTCGCTTGACTGTGTCTATCATCAATTCGGGCTCACATAAGGTTCGCGGGGTTGTTTTGGCCCAGCCCGGCTGGAGCAGCAATGATCTATTGGATGCCGTGGTATGGCAAGGGTTTCCCTTGCTCAGTCAATCTGCATTTGTTACCGTATGGATCGGAGGAGTGGATTTGGTCAAAGCGGCGCTATTATCGCTTCGAACCAGGCAGCCGCTGGCCGCAAACGACATTGCTGCAAGTTTCAGGTACAATTTAAGCGCCATTTTTGCCCAAATAAAAAAAGGCAGCCGCGCCCGGGTCGTTTGCTGCACGCAATACAATCCGTTCCCAAACAGCCCCCTTGCGGCTGAAGGGATAAGCCGATTAAATCGTACGATCAACGAACTCGCAAGCAGTTATGAGGTGACAGTCGCTCCCGCACATCTATGGTTTGAAGGAAGACAGGCGGAGCTTATTTGCGGATATCGAACTGGCAAGCTCGAAGACGCGCTGAGCGGATCTTTGCCCATTCATCCGAACGATCGGGGGCATCGAGTGATTGCCATGGGACTAGCCCCATACCTCATCCCTCGCAAATAATTACTCATACTGCCTGCCGTACGTCGGCGGTGCCGCCGCCCGTCTGCCCGCGCGGAAAAAGCTCTGCAAAGCTTTCGTAGCGCACCACAGCGCGAACACGGAGAACACCGCGGCCCAAGCAACCGCCGGCAGCGGCGTATGCAGCGCTAAATTCGTCGCGTCGCCGGCTTGCCGAGGCGACAAGTACGCCGTGAACGTGAGCGATAGCGGTCCGAACACCGACTCCTCCAGCGACAAGAAGGCGATGAGCAAATAATAGCCGCTGGTCAGCCAGCGCGGAGCGAAAGCCAATATGAGAACGGTCAGTGCAATAAAACCGAGGAGCCAGGTGATGCCGAACGGGTTGCGCACGAACAGCGCCAGTGCGGCGACGGAGATCAGGGTGACGATCTGCAGGCCCGTGCGCTGCTTCCCGGCCGCATAGAGCCGAAACAGCAGCCAGGCGAAGAGCGACGCCGTCATATAGCCGGCCAGCGCGATCGGAATCGTCGTCCACGGCTTCGTCACCGACGAGTACGTTACCCCGCTGTGGTCGACATATAGCTCGATGTACATCACTTTGCCCGACAGCAGCAGCGTTACGACGGCATGGCCGAACTCGTGCACAAGCGTATCTACATTGCGGAAAAACGAAGAGAACGGAATAAATCTCGTCAGCACCGCCGACACCAACAATAACGCGAACGTCTTCACCCAGTTGCCCATAAAGCAGTCCCCTTCCGCCGCTAACGTAATACCCTGATTATAACCATATCCGCCGGCAAAATGGAACGGACCGAGCGCCCGCCCGGTCCGTTCCATTTTCGCCTATCGGCTTATTTGAAGTTCTTCAGGTTGTAGAACGCCTGCTTGCCGGCGTATTGCGCTACGCTGGACAGTTCGTCCTCGATGCGCAGCAGCTGGTTGTACTTCGCTACGCGGTCTGTACGGGACGGTGCGCCCGTTTTGATCTGGCCGGCGTTCGTCGCCACGGCGATGTCGGCGATCGTGCTGTCCTCGCTTTCGCCGGAACGGTGCGAGACGACGGCGGTGTAGCCGGCGCGCTTCGCCATTTCGATCGCGTCGAACGTTTCGGTCAGCGTCCCGATCTGGTTCACTTTGATCAGGATGGAGTTGCCGATGCCCTGCTCGATGCCCTGCGACAAGCGGTTCGTGTTCGTTACGAACAGGTCGTCGCCGACGAGCTGCACGCGGCCGCCAAGGCGCTCGGTGAGCAGCTTCCAGCCGTCCCAGTCGTCCTCGGAGCAGCCGTCCTCGATCGTAATGATCGGGTATTTGTTCACCCAGGATTCCAGCAGGTCCACGAATTCGGCGGAAGTGAACGACTTGCCTTCGCCCTCGAGGTGGTACTTGCCGTCTTTGAAAAACTCGGTGGAAGCGACGTCCATGCCGAGGAACACGTCGACGCCAGGCTTGTAGCCGGCTTTCTCGATCGCTTCGATGATCGTTTTGATCGCTTCTTCGTTGGAGCTCAGGTTCGGAGCGAAGCCGCCTTCGTCGCCGACAGCGGTGTTCAGGCCTTTGCCTTTCAGAACCGCCTTCAGGTTGTGGAAAATTTCCGCGCCCATGCGCAGCGCTTCGCGGAACGTCGGCGCGCGACCGGCAGCACCATGAATTCCTGCACGTCAACGTTGTTGTCGGCATGCGCACCGCCGTTGACGATGTTCATCATCGGCACCGGCAGCGTTTTGGCGTTGAAGCCGCCGAGGTAAGCGTACAGCGGCAGGTCGACGGCTTCCGCGGCAGCGCGGGCGACCGCCATCGACACGGCCAGAATCGCGTTGGCGCCGAGCTTGCCTTTGTTCGGCGTACCGTCGAGCTCGATCATTTTCTTATCGATGCCGACTTGGTCGAGGGCGTCAAGGCCGATGATTTCCGGCGCGATGATGTCGTTCACGTTCTCGACGGCTTTGAGCACGCCTTTGCCGAGGTAGCGGTTTTTGTCGCCGTCGCGCAGCTCTACGGCTTCGTGCGCGCCGGTGGAAGCGCCGGACGGTACGATGGCGCGGCCCATGACGCCGGAATCGAGATACACTTCGACCTCAACGGTCGGGTTGCCGCGGGAGTCGAGCACCTCGCGGGCGAGAACGTCAGCAATAATCGTCATTGTGGGAACACTCCTTACGGAATTGGTTTATGGGGTTGATGATTAGTGTTGGATAATCGACTTGCCGGTCATCTCCGCCGGCTGCTTTAGCTGCAGCAGCTCCAGCAGAGTTGGCGCGATGTCCGCCAAAATGCCGTCCTCGCGCAGCTTCACGTCTTTGCTCGTGACGATGAACGGCACCGGGTTCGTCGTATGCGCCGTGTTGCGCGAGCCGTCCGGATTCGTTACGACGTCGGCGTTGCCATGGTCGGCGGTAATGCATACGACGCCGCCTTTGGCGAGAATTGCCTCCACCACTTTTCCGAGGCATTCGTCCACCGCTTCGATCGCCTTCACCGTCGGCTCCAGCAAGCCGGAGTGGCCGACCATGTCCGGGTTGGCGAAGTTGAGGATGATCGCGTCCTGGCGCTCGGCTTCGATTTCCTTGACAGCCGCATCCGCCACCTCGTAAGCGCTCATCTCCGGCTGGAGATCGTACGTGGCCACTTTCGGCGACGGAATGAGAATCCGGGTCTCGCCGGGAAGCTCAACGTCGCGGCCGCCGCTGAAGAAAAACGTCACGTGCGGGTATTTCTCCGTCTCCGCGATGCGAAGCTGCTTGAGCCCGTTCTGGGCGACGACTTCGCCGAACGTGTTGTCGAGGTTTTTCGGCGAATACGCGACGTAGCCGCCGACCGTCTCGCTGAACAGCGTCATGGCGACGAAGTACAAGTCTTTCGGGCACTTGTCGCCGCGGTCGAAGCCGCGGAAGTCTTCGTTGGTGAACACTTGCGACAGCTGGATGGCGCGGTCCGGACGGAAGTTGTAGAAAATGACGGAGTCCCCGGACTCCACCAGCCCGACCGGCTTGCCGTCCTCGCCCACGATAACCGTCGGCATCACGAACTCGTCGAACACCGATTTCTCGTACGACTCCGTTATCGCCTTGACCGGATCCGTGTACTGCGGCCCATCCCCGTACACCATGGCGCGGTAAGCTTTCTCGACGCGCTCCCAGCGCTTGTCCCGATCCATCGCGTAGTAGCGGCCTTGCACCGTTGCCACTTTGCCGACGCCGGTTTCTTTGATTTTCGCCAGCAGCCGCTCCATGTACGATTTGGCGCTGTCCGGCGCCACGTCGCGCCCGTCGAGGAACGCATGAATGTATACTTCGCGGAAATCTTCCTGCTTGGCGAGCTCGAGCAGCGCGAACAGATGCTCAATATGGCTGTGCACGCCGCCGTCCGAGAGCAGCCCGTACAGATGCAGCTTTTTGCCGTTGTCCTTGGCGTGATGAATGGCGCCGAGCAGCGTCTTGTTCTGGTAAACTCGCGGTCGCGAATCGATTTGGAGATGCGCGTCAAGTCCTGGTACACAATGCGGCCGGCGCCGATATTCAGGTGTCCGACCTCGGAGTTGCCCATCTGGCCTTCCGGCAATCCGACCGCCTCGCCGCTAGCCGTCAGCGTCGTATGCGGAAACGTGCTCCAGTACCGGTCGTAATTCGGCTTGTTCGCTTGCGCCACCGCATTGCCGAACGTTTCGCCGCGCAGGCCGAACCCGTCGAGGATGATAAGCGCTACCGGTTTCGGTCTCGGCATAGCTTACTTCGCCCCCTGCACGAGTTCGACGTACGACGCAGGCTCAAGGCTTGCGCCGCCGACGAGTGCGCCGTCGATGTGCGGCATCGCCATAAACTCGCGGATGTTGCCCGGTTTCACGGAGCCGCCGTATTGGATGCGGACTTTGTCCGCCGTCGCCTGATCGTACAAGCCGGCCACGACGCTGCGTATGTAGCCGATGACTTCATTGGCGTCGTCCGCCGTCGACGATTTGCCGGTGCCGATCGCCCAGATCGGCTCGTAGGCGATAATCACTTGCGCCGCCTGCTCGGCCGAAAGCCCTTGGAACAGCGCTTCCGTCTGGACGCGGCAAACGTTTTTCGTCTGCTCCGCTTCGCGCTCTTCCAGCTTCTCGCCGACGCAGACGATCGGGATGAGGCCGTGCTTGAACGCCGCATGCGTTTTCTTGTTGACGGTCTCGTCCGTCTCGGCGAAATAAGCGCGTCGCTCGGAGTGCCCGATGATGACGTACTGCACGCCGAGCTCCTTCAGCATAACGCCGCTGATTTCGCCTGTGTACGCGCCGCTGTCTTCCCAGTGCAGGTTCTGCGCGCCGATTTTGAGCGAAGTCCCCTTCACCGCTTCCACCAAGGCCGGGAGGTTTGTGAAAGGCGCGCAAATAACGCTCTCGACGCCGCTTGCTTCCGCTTTTCCCTTCACTTCGTTTACGAACGCGACGGCCTCCGGCACGGTCTTGAACATTTTCCAGTTGCCCGCTATGATCGGTTGTCTACTCACCTTTGATTACCGCCTTTCCCTTACTTGTCGTTTAAAGCTACGACGCCCGGGAGCGCTTTTCCTTCCATGAACTCGAGTGATGCGCCGCCGCCCGTGGAGATGTGGTCCATTTTGTCGGCCATGTGGAACTTCTCCACCGCCGCCGCGGAGTCGCCGCCGCCGATGACGGTGTAGGCCTGCGTTGCCGCGCACGCCTCGGCTACGGCACGGGTGCCGTGCGAGAACGGCTCGATCTCGAATACGCCCATCGGCCCGTTCCAGACGACGAGCTTCGATTCCTTGATCGTCTTCGCGTACAGCTCGCGCGTCTTCGGTCCGATGTCGATGCCCTCCCAGTCGGCCGGAATCGCGTCAATGCCGACCACTTCCGTGTTGGCATCGGCACCGAACTTGTCGGCTACGACGACGTCGACCGGAAGCAGGAAGTTTACGCCGCGCTCTTTCGCCTTGTTGATGAAGCCGAGCGCAAGATCGAGCTTCTCGTTGTCAACGAGCGATTTGCCGATTTCGTAGCCTTGCGCCTTGAGGAACGTATACGACAGGCCGCCGCCGATGATGACGTTGTCGGCGATGTTCAGCAGGTTGTCGATCACGGCGATTTTGTCCTTCACCTTTGCGCCGCCGACGATCGCCGTGAACGGACGCTCCGGGTTGTTTAGCGCCTTGCCGAGCACGTCGAGCTCCTTCTCCATGAGCAGGCCGGAGACGGCCGGCAGGAAGTGCGCGATGCCTTCCGTCGAAGCATGGGCGCGGTGCGCCGCGCCGAACGCATCGTTGACGTACACATCGGCGAGCTCGGCGAACTGCTTCGCCAAAGCCGGATCGTTCTTCTCTTCGCCCGGGTAGAAGCGGACGTTCTCGAGCAGCAGCACGTCGCCGTTTTGCAGCGCGTTTACCTTCGCTTTAACAGCGTCGCCTACCGCCTCGTCGGCTTTCGCCACCGGCTTGCCGAGCAGCTCGGAAAGGCGTGCCGCTACCGGCGTCAGGCGCAGCTCGTCGACGAATTCGCCCTTCGGACGGCCGAGGTGCGAAGCGAGGATGACCTTCGCGCCTTTTTCGATCAAGTAGCGGATGGTCGGCAGCGTCTCGCGAATGCGCGTATCATCGGTGATGGCGCCGTTCTCCAGCGGGACGTTGAAGTCGACGCGAACGAACGTTTTTTTGCCGGCGACGTCGATGTCTTTTACGCTTTTCTTGTTCATGGGGGTGGAAATTCCTCCTTGAAAGTTGCGATTTCTCCTGCAAGGCCGCTACACTGCGGATTGGAATATGGGCCTCCGGCCTTCGTTGAAATCGCGTTCCTTGAATCCCGACTAGGCGGTAGGAACACGATTTCAAAGGCGGCACTCCGGCCCATATTGCTCCTCCGCTCCGCAGATGCTCGTTCGATCAGCGATCCGTATGAATTTTTGTGGGGCGATATATAAAACCATACGAAAGAGGAGAATTCCTTCTCCTCTTTCGTATTTTATTACTTTTTTATTTAGGCTGTCGAGTAAGGTGGAGCGGAGGATGGAATATAAAGCGGAGAGCGCCTTTGAACTCGTGTTCCCCCTCGGGGTTCAATTCAAGGAACACAAGTTCAACGAAGCCGTAGCCTCATATTCCAATCCGCAGCGGAACCGGCCTATCGGCAGCCTAACGCTCTTCCGATTACAGGCCTTTGCTGGCGATGTAGACGGCCAGGTCGACGACGCGGTTGGAATAGCCCCACTCGTTGTCGTACCAGGAAACGACTTTCAGCATGTTGCCTTCGACGACCATCGTCGACAGGGCATCGATCGTGGAGGAAGCCGGGTCGCCGTTGTAATCGCGGGATACGAGCGGCTCGTCGGAGTAGTTCATGATGCCTTTCAGCGGGCCCTCTGCAGCTTCTTTCAGCGCGTTATTGACTTCTTCGACCGTTACATTGACTTTCATTTCAGCGACAAGGTCGGTAACGGAAACGTTCGGCGACGGAACTCGGAACGACATCCCGTTCAGCTTGCCCTTCAGCTCAGGAAGCACGAGGCCGATCGCCTTGGCTGCGCCTGTCGAGGAAGGGATGATGTTCTCCGCAGCGGCGCGAGCGCGGCGCAGGTCTTTGTGTGGCAGGTCGAGCACTTGCTGGTCGTTCGTGTAGGAGTGAATCGTCGTCATCATGCCCTTGACGATACCGAACTTTTCGTTCAGCACCTTGGTGAAAGGAGCAAGACAGTTCGTCGTACAAGAAGCGTTGGAGATGATCGTGTGCGCCTTCGGATCGTATTTGTCTTCGTTGACGCCCATAACGATCGTGATGTCTTCGTTCGTTGCCGGAGCGGAGATGATAACTTTTTTCGCGCCGCCCTTTAGGTGCAGCTCGGCTTTCTCCTTCGCGGTGAAAATACCGGTCGACTCGACGACGATTTCAACGCCGTACTCAGCCCACGGCAATGCGCCCGGATCGCGCTCGGCGAATACTTTGACGGAACGGCCGTTGACGATCAGCTCGCCTTCGCCGGCTTGTACCGTAGCGTTCAGTCTGCCGTGAGTCGAATCGTACTTCAGCAAGTGAGCGAGCGTGTTCACGTCCGTCAAATCGTTGATAGCGACGATTTGCAAATTCGGGTTGTTCAGAGCTGCGCGGAACACGTTGCGGCCGATACGACCAAAACCGTTAATACCTACTTTCACCATTGCGAATTCCTCCTAGACCTATAATAGGTTTATTTCAAGACGGACCGGACGGGCCGGCACGTCAAGATGACTTGTTTTTCGTTTCGGGCTGCTTTTCCCGCACCATATGCTCGGCAATTTGGAGCGCTGCGGCCTCGTCCGTCACAAGCACGTCCTCGTGGCCGTAACGCAGCACGGCGTCGATCGCTTCGCCCTTGCTCTTGCCTCCGGCGACGCCGATGACCGTCTCCATCTGCTCGATATCCTCGATGCGGAGCCCGATCGTCGGCATTTTGTGAACGACGCGCCCTTGCCTGTCAAAATAATAGCCAAACGCCTCGGCCAAGGCCCCTTCGCTTACGAGCGATTGTCTCGTCGCTTCATCGACCTTGCGGCGTTTAGCCATGACCATAGCATCCCCGATTCCGTGCACCACGATGCGGGCGGCACGGATTGCCTGAATAATTTCGACGATGCCGGTCTCCAGCATGAGCGACTGGTACGCCTCTTCGCTCAAATGGTCGGGAACGTGCAGCAGCCGGTACTGGCCGCCGGTTTTTTTGGCCATGGTAGAGGCGATCGTGTTCGCCTGCAGCTCGACGCTCTCGCCAAGTCCGCCGCGGGCGGGCACGAACCAGACTCCCTTCATCGGCACCGCCGACGTCAGGTGGCTTGCCACTTCGGCCATCGTCGATCCGCCCGCAACGGCCACTACCGCATTCGCTTCTTTCATCGCTTTGCGCAGTGCGGCGGCTCCGGCACGCCCGAGCTCCATTTTGACATGGGCGGATGCGTCCGAGTCTCCGGGCACGATGATGACCTGCTTCAGCCCGTAATGATTGCGAATGCGTTCCTCCAGCTCGGTGAGGCCAAATGCGTCCTGAAGCAGCGGCCGGAAGCTTTCCACGAGCTGCCTGCCGGCTTCGCTCACGCGCATGCCGAGCGCGTCGACTTCAAGCAGGCCTTGCGTCTTGAGAAAATCGATCTCGCCGCGCAGCACCCGCTCCGTCATGCCGAGCGTCCCGGCCAGCGTACGGCGTCCCACGTTGCCGGAGAGCATTACGTGGTGCAAAATCGTGTACCGCTTCCTCATGATCTCCAGCAAGTCCGGGACGAGCTGTTTTTGAATGTCCAGCACCCTACGCATAGCGCCGGCCTCGCCTCGCTTCCGCCAAATTGGTTGGTCGCAAAATGTCCCGCCTATACATTTTGAGTCCCACGCTTGCAAATACATTATACTCCAACATGCGGCCGATGGCAAACCTATCCCCGGAAAAAAGTTGTATGCGGAATTGACTTGCTTTTTTTCGTTCAGCTCGATATAATAACTCTTGCTGTTGACTAATTGAATTAGTCGCCACCTTCATGCGCCCGTGGTCCAATGGATATGACGTAGGCCTCCGGAGCCTGAGATAGGGGTTCGATTCCCTTCGGGCGCGTAACATTCCCAAAACTGTTGCTCTATCAACCCAGTCTGGCGCAGCCGGACTTTTTTCATACCTAACGTTTGACCTTTCTTGACCTTTGCGGCAAAATCCGCTATGATACGTATATAAGCTCTACGATTATCCCAATATAGTGACATTGAGGAGGTTATTGCAATGAGTTTCATTCCTATGGTTGTCGAGCAAGACGGACGCGGCGAACGCGCATACGATATTTACTCCCGGCTCTTGAAGGACCGCATCATTTTCCTCGGTACTCCGGTCAACGATGTGGTGGCGAACTCCATTATCGCCCAGATGCTGTTTTTGACGGCGCAAGATCCGGACAAAGACATCAGCCTGTACATCAACTCGCCGGGCGGTTCGATTACGGCGGGCATGGCGATTTACGACACGATGCAGTTCATTAAGCCTGACGTGTCCACAATCTGCGTCGGCATGGCCGCTTCGATGGGCGCCTTCCTGCTGGCTGCAGGAGCGAAGGGCAAGCGCTATGCGCTGCCGAACAGCGAAGTGATGATTCACCAGCCGCTCGGCGGGGCGGAAGGCCAAGCGAGCGACATCGAAATTCGCGCCAAGCGGATTTTGAAAATGCGCGACAACTTGAACCGCATTCTTGCCGAACGGACCGGCCAATCGATCGAACGGATCGAGAAAGATACCGACCGCGACAACTTCATGAGCGCCGCCGAAGCGCAAGCGTACGGCCTCGTCGACAAAGTGATCGAAAAACTGTAATCTCCCGTCAACACGGCAAAAAAAAGCCCGCCTTTACAATGCATGTAAGGCGGGCTTTTTGCTGCATGAACGCCTTGTTGGCTCAAATTCAACTCGGCTGCTCCTGGGCGCCTGGCGGAATGTAGAACGGCGGCACATCGATCCAGCCGCGCTTGCGCATCGACTGTTTCAATCTGGCGGCAAAAGCCAGCTTCTCCGCCTGGAACTGAATAAACATGGCGCAGACATCCGTGCGGACCGCGTCAGCGGCGTTAGCGGCCGCAGCTACGATCAAAGAGACGATCTTCAGCGATAAATCGGTGGCGATGATCTCATCCGTAAACTTAGCTCCAAAGGGAATGCGGGTCGGATCGGAGTTCGGCAGCTCTTCCGGGGCCTTCGGCAACGTAAGCCCTTCCCTCAGCATAAATTCATGCAGCCGCTTTCGCTGACTCGTTCCGAGCTTCAAATCTTCTTCAAGCAGCGTTTTTAACTCATGATCGGTCGTGGAATTTATGCCTATTTGCACGGATGTTTTGGCCAATTCAAGGCCCTTCAAGTAAGTCCAGCACCCCATAGCCTCTCCGATATGAAGAGGTTGGTCCTCGTCTTGAGTCGTTATCGATTTTATCGTATCTATCGCCGTTTCCAATACGTTCACCATCCCGGCTTCCTCCTGACCTTATAACATTCAGGTATATTGTTTGCCTGGGCGATTTCTTTATTCGCAAAAAAGCCGGCTTTCCGCAAACTGCGCGGAAGCCGGCTTTGTCCATTATTCGTCAATCTACGTTCGGCAACGGATAGAAAATGAGATCCGCCGGGAAGCCGGTGCCGGCCGGAGGCGTATACTCGATGTCGAGCGACGGCTCGTCGCCGGTTGTGCGCGCCAGCAGCTGCACCTCTTTGAACGCAGGCAGCACGCCCGACCACGGCACGAGCTGGAAGTCGCCGTTGATTTTGAACGGCCCCTTGAAGCCGCCCCCGCGGCCCATAATCATGACAACCATCTTCTTGGGATTGCTAATGTGAATGTCGTATTTGACCCCGTAGTTGCCCTCGTTCTTGATCGCCAGCGAGCGGAACACATCGACTCCGTCAACGAACGGATCGGATTTGCCGTCGCCGAGTATGAGCCGCGACGGCTTGCTCAAGGCCGCTCCGTCTATGTCCCAGCGCAGGCCCGATACGGGGAACGTGCCGCGGACGTTGCCGACGTACGATTGGCGAGGCAGCGTGAGCACGGAATCCGGCGTAATTTTGTCGGCAGCCGCGAAGGTGATGTCTACCGGCCCGTCGGTCTCGATGTCATAGAACAGGTTGACGCCCTGCCGCGGGTACATCGTGGGCAGCTGCGTATACACTACCGTTTGCTTCGGCGGCACCGTCAACGTCGTCTCCTCCGACATGTTCATAAGGAAATCGACCGACGCTTCGTTGCCGATCAGTTGCGCGTATACGGACGGGTACACCTCGCCGCGGTTCGTCGTCTTGATCACGACCGGCTTATCCGTCTTGTTCGTGGCCAGAACGGCCATGGAAAGCGGCGAATCTGTGCCGTTGATATGATCGGAGTACAAGCGCGCTTTGCCGTTTACTTCGTCTTGGTACAGAATGCCCTGCTGCTTGATTTCCTCCGGGCTGTCGCTGAGCAGCAGCTTGCGGCTCTTGTCTTCGGTAACGGTTTTCGGCACCTCCGGCAAATCGCTGAAGTGCGAGTAATACATGCTCCAGTCGGAACGGAACGTGCTGCCTACCGGTTTCATATAGAGCGGGTATTCGAACTCGCTCAAGTACACCTTGTCGCTCACTTTGACATAATTCGTGAAAGGGGCGCTTTTATGCCCTTTGCTGTCGGTGACGATGAGCGTGATCGAGTACGTCCCCGGCGTGAAGAACGCTTCCTGCTTGCCGATCCATTCGTAATTCGCGATGCCTTGGGCATCCGGAGAGTAGCTGAGATCCACGTATTTGACCGGTTCCCCGATCCGGTACTCCTTCTTGCCGAAAGTAAATTTCGCTACCGGCTTATTGCTGTAAGCGTCTATAGCAACGCCAGGCGGCGCTTTCACGTAGGTGATCTGCACGCGTTTCAGCTCATCGTTGTACGTGTACGTAGCTCCCATGTAATCGGCAACCCAGGTAAGCTTGACGAGCAGCTTGCCGTTCACGATCGCGGCATACGGCGCAAACGTCGTTTCGACACCGTTGATCGTAATTTTTTTGTTGGGAGAATCCAGCACAATGTTGTAGCCCTGCGGCTTCATTGCGATCGTATTCGTGGCCGCGTCCCACTTGACATCGAAGCCAAGCGTATCGCCGAGGAACTTCGCGGGCACATACGTGCTGCCGTCGATCACCGTAGCCGGTGCGTCGAGCTGCACCTCGTCCTTGTTTACGTACGCTTTCGATTCGTTCAAATACAGCAAGATGGTGGCCGTCGTCGCGGACACAGCCTGGGCGGACGCAGCCGCGAACAGCTGCAGCAGCAATGCGGCCGTCAGCAGCAGCGCCATTTCTTTCCTGAGCATCTTCATCTTCCGGTTCCTCTCCTGTTCACTCTCTTTTTCGACAAATTTCTTATGTACGGGAACGGGAGCGGAACAACAAAAAAACCTTCCCCGTTCTCACGCCTAAATAGACGTTAGCTGCCGGAAAAGGTTGCGCGGCTTTCTCGCTATTTTGCCATATTCGGAAAAGTTCGACAGTTCGGCCGAACGACCCGGGGGCAAGCGTTACTGGTTCTCCAGTTCCTCTTTGCTGACCAGATTGACTAAAGCGGTTACAGCCTGCTCTGCGTCCGAGCCTTCGGCACTGATGTAAACCTCCGTACCCGAACTGATCGCCAAGCTCATAATGCCCATGATGCTTTTCGCGTTCACTTTCTTCTCGTCCTTCTCGACGAAAATTTCCGAAGAAAATTTATTCGCCTCTTGCACGAATAGCGCAGCCGGTCTGGCATGAAGTCCGGTTTTTAATTTCACGACTACAGGTCGTCTCGCCATCGAACCAATTCCCCCTACTTCATTAGCTTCGTATATTATAGCATTTTTCAGGAAATCGCACTAGGGTGTTAACCCGGATTAGTTCAGCCGAGCGAAAAGCACTACGTCTCACGGCCGGGTTAACACCGGGGTGTCAAGCGGGATTCATTCAGCTGAGCAAGATGCGCGACGTTGCAACGCCGGCCTACCACCCGTCACCCTTGGTTGCGAATTTTCTCCGCCAGCTCGTCGATCTTGCGCAAGCGGTGGTTGACGCCGGATTTGCTTACTTTGCCTCCCAGCATGTCGCCGACTTCCTTCAGATTCATGTCCGGGTACTGCAGCCGAATCTCCGCCACCTCCCGCAGCTTCTCCGGCAAGTTCTCAAGCCCGATCTCCTTTTGCAGCAGCCGGATGTTGTCGATTTGCCGCACCGCCGCCCCGATCGTCTTGTTCAGGTTCGCCGTCTCGCAATTGACGATCCGGTTGACGGAGTTGCGCATATCCTTCATAATGCGGACGTCCTCAAACCGCAGCAGCGCTTGGTGAGCGCCGATCAGGTTCAAAAACTGGATGATCTTCTCGCCTTCCTTGATGTACAGCACGTAGCCTTTTTTGCGTTCGATGCAGCGCGCGTTGAGATTGAACTTGCCCGCCAGCCGGCAAAGCGCGTTGCAGTGCTCCTCGTAGGCCGACGCAATCTCCAGGTGATACGACGAGCCTTCCGGATTGTTGACCGAACCCCCGGCGAGGAACGCTCCCCGCAGATAAGATCGTTTGCAGCAGTTATTTCTTATAATACCTTTTTCGATGCCCGGTGTAAAATGGAAGCCTTCCGTGACGATGCAAAGGTCCTTCAGCAGCTCCTGCACGCCGCTCGGAACGCGGACGATGTACACGTTGTTCTTTTTCAGGCGCATCTTTTTGCGGACAAGCACTTCGGCGTGCAGCTTGTACCTCTTCTTCAGCAAGGTGTAGATTCGTCTGGCTATAGCGGCGTTCTCCGTTGAAATATCGAGCACGACGCGCTGGCTGGACAGCTGCACGGAGCCGTTCATGCGGATCAGAGCGGACAGCTCCGCTTTCTCGCAGCATTCGTCCAGTTCCACCATCGTCAGCTCTTTTTTCGTCTGGGCCGCAAAAGACATTCGAATCACCTCACTTCTTCCGTTCCATCCATGTTTCCACCAGTTGGTAAATGTGCTCGCTCAGCCGCTCCGCGTCATGCCGCAAATACGTGCGGAACAGAACGAGCTGATCGGCGACGATCTGGTAGCCTTTGCGCCTTACTTCTTCCAGATCCAGATGCACGGCCTTGGCGCCCTTTTCGGCGTATTGGGCTTGTACTTGCGGCGGAATTTCGCCGTTGTTCACAATGACGTAATCGAACAGATGATGCCCGACATGATCGTGGATCGCCTGCAGATGGTCGCTGACCGAATAGTCGTCCGTCTCCCCAGGCTGTGTCATTACGTTGCATATAAAAATCTTTACCGCGTCCGATTCCATAATCTCCGCGGCAA
Organism: Gordoniibacillus kamchatkensis; assembly: GCF_000829455.1. Classification (GTDB taxonomy): domain Bacteria; phylum Bacillota; class Bacilli; order Paenibacillales; family NBRC-103111; genus Gordoniibacillus; species Gordoniibacillus kamchatkensis. Next base: position 28,178 of record NZ_JXAK01000050.1, on the reverse strand, counting down.
TGCCGGGCACGAGCAAATTCGGGAGAATGCTGGTGTACAAGCTCCCCGGCCCGACCAAAATAGCGTCCGCCTCGCGGATGGCTTCGATCGCTTCGTCCAGCGGCTTGATATCGTGCGGCTCGATGAAGACGCGCTTGATTTTGCCGCCGGCCTTCGGAATTTTCGATTCGCCTACCACCATCGTCCCGTCGCTCATTTCAGCCCTCAGTACGATGCCGTGGCTAGACGCCGGAAGCACCCGGCCGCGCACGGCGAACACCCGGCTCATCTCCCGCACCGCGGTGACGAAATCGCCGGTAATGTCGTGCATGGCGGCAAGAATTAGATTTCCCAGACTGTGGCCGGCTAGTCCTGTACCCGTTGAAAACCGGTATTGCAGCACGCGCGTGAGCAGCGGCTCTACGTCGGCCAGCGCCGTCAGTACGCTGCGGATGTCGCCCGGCGGCGGCATTTGCAGCTCGGAGCGCAAAATGCCGGAGCTCCCGCCGTCGTCGGCGACCGTAACGATCGCCGTAATGTCGATCGGCTTCTCCTTCAATCCGCGCAGCATGACAGACAGCCCCGTACCGCCGCCGATGACGACGATGCGCGGCAACGCCGGTTCGCCGACTTTGCGAGTTCGAGTCAATTGAGTATCACCTTTCTTCGCCGGCGCCGGCGGTTAGTGGCGGTCTCTGTCGGAGTCGCGATGCGTCACCCGCACTTGACCGTTCTCGTCGTTCGCAAACAGCTTGCCGAGGTATTCGGCGATCGCTACCGAGCGGTGCTTGCCACCGGTGCAGCCGATGCCGACAACGACTTGGCTTTTGCCTTCTTTCTTGTATTGCGGAATAAGAAAATTCATCATGTCGCTCAGCTTGGCGAGAAATTCCTGCGTTTCCGACCATTTCATCACGTACTCGTAAACGTCCGGATTTTGCCCGGTTTGCGGCCGCAGCGACTCGACGTAATGGGGATTCGGCAAAAAGCGCACGTCGAATATGAGGTCCGCATCGATCGGCACGCCGTACTTGAACCCGAACGATACGAAGTTCAGGCTGATGCCGCTCTGCCCCATATTGGTAAAGCGGGACACGATCTTCTCCTTCAGCTGCCCCGGCTTGAGCGAGCTGGTGTCGATCACCTGCGTCGCCTCGCCCTTCAGCTCCTCGAGCAGCTTCCGCTCAAGCGCGATTCCTTCCAGGGGCAGCCCTTCCGGCGCGAGAGGATGGCGGCGGCGGCTCTCCTTGTAACGCTGCACGAGCGTGCTGTCGGTCGCATCGAGGAACAATATTTCGTACGTGATGGTGAAATGGTCCCGCATATACTTCAGCGTCTCTTGCAGCGAAGTAAAAAACTCGCGGCCGCGCAAATCGATCACAAGCGCCACTTTGCCGATTTTCCCTTGCGATTGCTCGATCAATTCGGCGAATTTCGGAATGAGCACCGGAGGCAAATTATCCACGCAGAAAAACCCGAGATCTTCCAGACTCTGCACCGCAATCGTTTTGCCTGCTCCCGACATGCCGGTAATGATGACCAGTTTCGCCGGAGCCCGAGTTTCGTCCATGGATGCTCATCCTCCTTCCACGCTGATGATGATTGGGATGCCTGTGCTACGAGCGCAAATTCAGTCCGGCCGCGCCGACGACGCCGGCATTGTTGCCGAGCGTGGCCGGCACGATATCGACGCCCTCCTGGGCGACCTCCGGCGCAAATTTGCGGAACGTTTCGCGAATCGGCTCGAACAAAATGTCGCCAGCCTTCGATACGCCGCCGCCGACGACAAAACGCTTCGGATTGACGACGACGGCAACAAGCGCCATCGACCGTCCCAAATAGTAAGCGGCGCGGCCTACGATGCGCAGCGCCACCTCGTCGCCGGCCTTCGCCGCGTCGAAGACGTCCTTCGCTTCGATCCGCTCAAGAACACCCAGCGACGTCGTCTCGCCGCGCTCTACCGCTTCTTTCGCCATGCGCACGATGCCCGTCGCCGAAGATACCGTCTCCAGGCAGCCTATTTGGCCGCAGCCGCATTTGATCGCCTCGATGTCCGGCACGATCGCCATATGGCCGAGTTCGCCGGCCATGCCGGTTGCCCCTTGATGAATTTTGCCGTTAATAATAATGCCTCCGCCGACTCCGGTTCCAAGCGTATACGCGACGATATGCGAAATGCCGCGTCCCGCGCCGCCCCAAGCTTCGCCGAGCGCTGCGACGTTGGCGTCGTTGTCGATTCGGACCGTCTTGCCCAGCTTCGCCTCCAGCGTTCTCTTCACCGGAACGTTGCGGAAGCCGGGGAAGTTCGGCGACAGCTTGACGAATCCTTCCGGAATGTCCATAAAGCCTGCAATTCCGATCCCGATCCCTGCCACCTGTTCCCACTCGTATGAGGATTGCTCGACAATTTTCTTCACATATTCGGCGATGCGGTCCAGCACCGTGTCCGGCCCTTGGTCGGCGTCCGTCGGACCCTCGTATGTCTGAATCAGATTGCCTTCTTCGTCGCACAAGCCTACTTTTATGCTGGTGCCGCCGATATCGACGCCTACATAAATATGGTTCATTGCAAACTTCACCTCAACATAAGATTGGCCCACAGGGATATTCTCCTTTTCCCACTATAAGCGAACCACCAAGGCAGGTCAAGGCGACGAAGCGTTTTCCCAAACGCTTCCGATCGAGCTTGGCCAATTTCAAATATTCGTTGACAGGAATATTCCTGAAATGGTATATTTGGATTGTGAAAACGGATTGGCAAGCGAAACGAGGTGACGATATGACCGGGGCTGTTTGCAAAGCGCAAGCCGCCCCCTGTGCAAACATTCGATTTAAAGGGACTTGAGAATGATGGATACTACGACTTTTAGCGCGCTGGCCGAACCGAACCGCATGCGCATAGTAGAGCTTCTGCTCGACGGCCCCTTGACCGTAGGGGATATCGCCGACAAGCTGGGGCTCCGGCAGCCTCAAGCCTCGAAGCATCTGCGCGTCCTGCTGGAGGCGGGATTAGTCGAGGTACAGGCGGTTGCCAACCGCCGCAATTACAAGCTCCGGCTGGAGCCGTTCCAAGAGCTGGACGCTTGGCTGGAAACGTACCGCGAAGTGTGGGACGAACGATTCGACGCACTGGCGGGCTACTTGCAGAAGCTGCGAATCAAACAAAACGAGCAAAACTAATTTCCAGGAGGAATTGTCAATGTCGAACAAAATGATGAAGAAGGTAGAAGGTCAGGAACTTATTCTGGAGCGCGTTTTCGATGCGCCGCGCGAGCTCGTATTCAAAGCGTTCTCGGAGGCTGAGCACCTGAAGCGTTGGTGGCCCCCGCGGCTGGACGCTGCCGGTATGCAACATCGATTTTCGTCCGGGCGGCGTTTGGCATTACTGAATGAAGTGCGAAGATAAGAACCAAGGGGATTTTTACGGAATGGAATCTTGGGGCAAAGCGGTTTTCCAGGAAATCGCGCCTGTGGAGAAGATCGTCTACGTCGACTACTTCTCGGATGCCGAGGGCAATGAAGCGGAGGGGATGCCTTCGACTGAGGTTACGCTCACTTTTGTCGAACACGAAGGCAAGACGAAGCTTGTCAATCGGGCTCGTTACGCTTCTGCCGAAGCGCTCAAAACCGTCCTGGATATGGGGATGGAACAAGGCATCACGGAAACTTGGGATCGTCTCGCCGAGCATCTGCAAGCCATTCAATAATCGCTTCAGGCAAAATGAACAGGGCGCTCTTATGGGCGCCCTGTTCATTTTTAACTATTATTTGCTCAGCGTTTGGCTCCAGTCGTGGACCGGGTTGCCCTCGAGGAACTTCTCGCAGTCGAGCGCCGCCATACAGCCGCTTCCTGCCGCCGTAATCGCCTGCCGGTAGTGCTTGTCTTGGACGTCGCCGCAAGCGAATACGCCCGGGATGTTCGTTTCCGTCGTGCCCGGCTTCACTTGAATGTAGCCGACTTCGTCGGTCGTAATTTGGCCGCCGAGGAACTCGGTGTTCGGCTTATGGCCGATTGCGATGAACAAGCCGTCGGTTTCGAACACGTGCTCTTCGCCGGTTTCGTTGTTTTTGGTCTTCAGGCCTGCCACGGCGCCTTGATCGTTCAGCACGACCTCGAGCGGCGTTTCGTTCAGGCTCCAGACGATTTTCGGGTTTTGGCGGGCGCGGTCCTGCATGATTTTGGAGGCGCGCAATTCATGGCGGCGATGCACGAGACGCACTTCCGAGCCGAAGCGGGTCAGGAAGTTCGCTTCCTCCATCGCGGAGTCGCCGCCGCCGACGACGATGATTTTTTTGCCGCGGAAGAAGAAGCCGTCGCACGTTGCGCACGCGCTTACGCCGCGGCCGATCGCTTCGCGCTCGTTCGGGATGCCGAGATATTTCGCAGAGGCGCCGGTGGAGATGATGAGCGACTCCGTTTCGATTTCGCCGAGCCCTTCAACTTTCAACTTGAACGGGCGCTTCGACAAGTCGACGCTGTTCACCCAGCCCGTTTTGAACTCGGCGCCGAAACGCTCCGCCTGCTTGCGCATGTTGTCCATCAGCTCGGGACCCATGATGCCTTCCGGGAAGCCCGGGAAGTTCTCGACGTCCGTCGTCGTCGTCAGCTGGCCGCCCGGCTCGGGGCCTTCGATCACCAGCGGATTCAGATTGGCGCGGGCAAGATAAATGGCCGCTGTCAGCCCCGAAGGGCCCGTGCCGACTACTACCGTTTTGTACATATAAATCTCTCCTCTCTCTACCTGACCATGATTATGGTAATTTGGGGAAAATCGCATCCATCTTCTCTTTCAAGCCGCACGCCTCGTCGATCCATTTGGCGTTTTTGCTCACTGTCGTGACGCCGACGTTGTAGCGGGCCGCGACTTCGTGGTACGAAATGGCGCGGCGGTGCATTTTGGCGATGAGGTATTCCAGCGCCGCGGCCCAGCCCTCGATCTTGGTGATCTTCGGCACGTTCGGGTAGACGCGGGTCAAGTATTCGACCCACAGCGTCTCCAGATCGTGCTGCTGGACCATGTCGTACCGCTTGTTCATCGTGTGAAGCGCCGTGTCCATCACGGACTGCCATTTGGCTTCCCAGCGCGGCAGCTTCGGCGAATACGGCGATGCCTCCAGCGTCAGCCTCTGGCCTTCCAGCACCGCGGGCAGCGGCTCCCGGGTCCCTATGTAGCGCAGGACGAAGACGGCGACCTTCTTCAAGTAATCGTCTTCCGCCGGGTCGAGAATGAACTCGCGCAGCGCGTCTTTCACTTCGCCGTCGCCGATCAGGCCGAACGCCTGGATGACCTGCAGCTTCGTATCGGTATCGCCGTGGCGCAGCGCCCAGAAGAACGACGAGCGGACGAGCGGATCTTTTTTCAGATGATCCGGTATGCCTTGGTTCGTCTTCTCGAGTACGCGGAACTGCTCCTCGAACGGAAGATGGTAATGGTAGCTCAGCGGCTGGGCCGATTGTCCGCTGCGCAGCAGCTCGAGCTGGCCGACGTAGAACTGCGGGATGTCCGACCCCGGGTCGAGCTTCTCCGCCTGCCGCCACAGCCTCTCGGCTTCCGCGTAGCGGCCGATGTTCGCCGCCGCTACCGCGGCGTAATGGTACAGGGACGGTTCGCCCCCGGCCTCGCCCGTCTTGAGCAGCCGCTTGAACAAACGATACGCCTTGGCATGCTCGCCCAGAATGCCCATCGTCGTCGCCAGCTTGAAGACGTGATCCGCATGGTACGGGTATGTCTTGCGAAGCGTGTCGAGCAGCTCTTGCAGCTGCTGCTTGTTGCCGAAATGCTGGTGGAATATAGCCAGATTGCACAGCGCATGCAAGTTGCCCGGGTCGCGTTCGAGCACTTCGCGGATCGTAGCCGTCGATTTGTCGAACTGACCCATATAGTAATAGGCGAGTGCCAAATTGTTGCGGGCCGCCGTGAAATCGGGATGCTGCTTGAGCAGTTTCTCGAGCAGCCGCACCGCTTCGGCGAATTTGCCTTCCTCCAGCAGCGAGCGGGCCTTATCGTGTTCGTACAACCCTTCCCGCGCCTTAATCGAAGTAAGCTTCAGCGGCCTGCCGAGCTCGAGCGACAGAAACTCCATCATTTCTTCGGATTCGCTCAGGTACTGGCCGCCTTCGTCGTTCTCCAAATAACGGACGAGCGCTTCCTCGGCCTGCTCGTAGTTTTCCATGTTGGCGAAATTATTAGCCATATAGAAATGGCATTCCGTCATCGCCGGATCGATGTTGTCGAGCACGTGCCGCAAGAGCCGGTTCGACTCTTCGTAATCGCCCATTTCCGACAGGACGCCGGCCAAATTGCAATGGTTCACCGGGTTCCCGGGCTCGTATTCGACGGCGCGCCGGAAATACTTGACCGCTCTGTCGTAACGGAACCGACCCAAAGACTCCACGGCCCGGTCGAAGAAGAACGCCGCATCCATCCGAACGTCGATGACGTTGCGGCTGCCGTTCTTCGCTGCGGATACGCGCTTTTTCCTCTCCATGTCGCCCGGCACCTCCGTGTAAATTAGAATCATTCTAGAATACTATAATCAAGATTATAGCACAGATCAAGTGAATGCAAAATACGCCCCTGCCGGAGCAAACGGTTTAGTAGAAAAACTCCTGCTGCCCGAGAATGGCGGAGCGGAGGATGGGGATGCGCGCCGGTGAGCCACAAGTTTTGCGCAGCAAAACTCGCTTCGTAAGCATCAGCCTTTGAACTCGTGTTCCAAAATTATTTCCTCATTCATGGAAACTCGAGTGCGGGTGCGCAGTCCTACTTTCTCGGCCAGTCGGCAGCAAACAAAAAAGCGGGGTGTCACACCCCGCCGTACTTAAATAGCGAACTGATTGAACCGCCTTCTACGATGATGCGGATGGCGTTGGATAAGAGCGGCGCTACCGTCAAGATTTTGAACTTGTCCGGGTTGCCTCCTTCCACCGCGATCGAGTCGGTGATGACCACTTCTTTAATATTCGGATGGTCGAGACGCTGGACCGCCGGGCCGGAAAATACCGGGTGGGTGGCGCAAATATAGGCGTCCTCCGCACCGCGTTCCTTCAGCCCTTCGACAACGTTGACGATCGTCGAGCCCGTATCGATCAAATCCTCGATAATGATCGGCGTATACCCTTCGACTTCGCCGATCAGGTGGGTGATGACCGATTCGTTATGGGCCGGCCGCTTCTTGATCATAATGGCGAACGGTGCGTCGAGGACGCTGGCCATTTTCTCCGCGGTGGAAGCCCGACCCGCATCCGGCGAGACGATGACCGGGTTGCGGATGTTTTTGCGGCGGACGTAATCGCTGATAAGATCGAGCGCGGTCAGATGATCGACCGGAATGTCGAAAAATCCTTGAATCGCCGGAGCGTGCAGATCGATCGTCACGATCCGGTTGCAGCCCGCGGCATGCAGCAAGTCGGCCACCAGTTTCGCCGAGATCGGCTCGCGCGGCGCCGCCTTCCGCTCTTGGCGGGAATAGCCGTAGTACGGAATGACAATATTGATCGTTCTTGCCGACGCGCGCTTGGCGGCATCCATCATGACCAGCAGTTCGACAAGATGCTCGTTGATCGGATGCGAGAAGGTTTGTACCAGGAAGACGTCGCAGTTGCGGACGCTCTCTTCGTAAAGACAATAAATTTCGCCGCTCTTGAAGCGCGAAAGCTTAATTTCCCCTAAAGGCTGGCCCAGCTCGGCGGCGATTCGCTCCGCCAATTTCGGGTTCGAGGAGCCCGAGAAGATCTTCAGTTTATCCATGATACCCTCCGCATTCAAATCATGGCGGGATCGGCGCTAGCGCGGACCCGAGCCTGTCACACACTTCCCATTATACATGAAAGATGTCGAATTTAGAAAGCCGTCATAAAGCGTTTTCGCCCGGAAAATGTGGCTAATTCGGTAACACCGATTTCCTTCAATAGCGCCGCCGCCCGGTCAAGATTTTCGCTCAGCCGCTCCGGCTGGTGCGCATCCGAGCCGATCGTGATCGGGATGCCGATGCGGTGCGCGTATTCGAGCATGCGGTGGCTCGGGAACATTTCCTCGCACGGCTTGCTCAGCCCCGATGCATTGAGCTCGATCGCCAGGTCGCAGGAACGTACTACGTCGAGCGTTTCCCGCTCCAGCTCGGCAATCTCCTCCTCCGGCTTGTGGCCGAATCGTTTAATGACGTCGATATGGCCGATGTAGTCGTAAAAACCGGTGCGCGCCGCTTTCTGCACGGCATCGTAGTATTGCCGGAATACGTCGATAACGCGTTTGCCTTCCCAGCCGGCGAGCTGGCGCGAATCGGAAATGTCCCACTCCCCGAGAAAATGGACCGAGCCGATCACGTAATCGAACGGGTACTTCGTTATGATGTCCTCGATTTGGCGTTCGTAGCCTTCGATGTAGTCGCCTTCGAGCCCGACGCGGATATCGATCTCGCTTTTATATTTCTCCTTCAGCCGCAGGCACTCTTCGACATAGCGCGGCAGCTCCTCCATCGGCATGGCCATGCCTGGGTAATACGTCGCCGGGTCCACATGAAGAAGCGGCATATGATCGGACAGCCCCAGCTGGGTCAGCCCGATCTCGATGCCGCGTAGTACGTATTCCTCCAGCGTGCCGGAGGCGTGGCCGCAGCGGACGTGATGCGTGTGGTAATCGATCAGCATCAGCGTATCTCACTCCTGCGGGAATATTTGACGTCCGAGCCTTTCACGTGGCGGTTTTCCAGCTCGCGCAGCACCGCGTCAAGCGGCAGCTTGCGCTCGCGAAGCAGCACCAGCAAATGGAAAAGCACGTCGCTCGCTTCGCAGCGTAGCTCGTCGTTGTCGTTGTTTTTGGCCGCGATGACGACTTCCGCTGCCTCTTCGGCGAACTTCTTCAATATTTTGTCGAGCCCTTTCTCGAACAAATACGTCGTGTACGAGCCTTCCGGGCGCTCGGCGTCGCGGGAGGCGATGAGCGACTCGAGCTCGGACACGATGGCGAAGCGGCGGGCTGCGGCATGCTCGGAGCCGGTGTCCGGAGCGGCGGATGCGGCTTCGGCGCCGTTTTGCAGCGGGATGTCGTTGTAGAAGCAGCTGTATTTGCCGGTGTGGCAGGCCGGCCCTTTCTGTTCCACGAGCACAAGCAGCGTGTCGGCGTCGCAATCGTACTTCAGCGAGACGACGGCTTGCGTGTGGCCGGACGTCGCGCCCTTATGCCACAGCTCCTGCCGCGAGCGGCTCCAGAACCACGTTTCGCCTGTCTTGACCGTGCGTTCGAGCGACTCGGCATTCATGTACGCGAGCATCAGCACTTCCTTGCTCGCCACGTCCTGAACGATCGCCGGGACGAGTCCATGCGCGTCGTATTTGATTTCGGCGGGGATAGTTGTCACCGGACTTCGACTCCTTTGCGGCGGAGGTCGTCCTTGACCTCATGGATGGAAATTTCTTTATAGTGAAAAATGGTTGCGGCAAGTCCTGCGTCCGCGCGCCCCTCGGTAAACACGTCGTAAAAATGCTCGGCGCGTCCGGCTCCGCCAGAGGCGATTACCGGGATCGAAACGAGCTCGGACACCGCTTTCGTAAGCGGCAGGTCGAAACCGTCCTTCGTGCCGTCGGCGTCCATGCTGGTAAGCAAAATTTCGCCGGCGCCGAGCTGCTCGACGCGTTTCGCCCATTCGAGCGCCTTGATGCCGGTCGGATTGCGGCCGCCGTGCGTGACGACTTCCCATTCGCCCCATTCCGGGTTCATACGGGCATCGATCGCCACGACGATGCACTGCGAGCCGAAACGGCGCGCGCCGTCGGAGATGAGCTGCGGACTCAGCACGGCAGCCGTGTTGATGCCGGTTTTATCGGCGCCTGCGCGTAGCAGCCGCTTCATGTCGTCGACGCTGGATATGCCGCCGCCGACGGTGAAAGGGATCGTGATTTCGCCCGCCGTTTGGCGGACAACCTCGACCATCGTCGCCCGGCCTTCGACCGACGCCGAGATGTCGAGGAACACAAGCTCGTCGGCGCCTTCGCGGTCGTAAAGCGCCGCCAGCTCGACCGGATCGCCCGCGTCGCGCAAATTGACGAAGTTGACGCCTTTGACAACGCGGCCGTCCTTGACGTCAAGGCAAGGAATGATGCGTTTGGCCAGCATGCGGGAAGGCCTCCTTTTGCTGTTGGATGGTGGTGCTGCGGCGGTGTGCCGCTTTTGCCGTTGGATGGTGGCGCTGCGGCGGGTGGCCGCTTTTGCTGTTGGATGGCCCTGCTGCGGCGATGTGCCACGACCTGCAGCTGCAGCGGCGGTTAAGTTTCCCGCTACAACCAAAAGGCGTGGACAGGACTGCAGCAAGAAACGCCGCAGCCGGGCAAAACATGACTTCTTGGCAGCTTGCACTTGCCTTGGCGCCTTAAAGGAACTTAGTTCCGTTATCGCACGGATTGAAAGTCAACAGATCAATCTTAACGGAACTTTGTTCCGTTATTTGTCCGTTATTAGCACGATACTTCCCCAAAACGCCTAAATAACGCACTCTCGTTCCGCTATTTTCGGGAAATACTCGGGAAATAGGCCGATAGCGGAACCATTTTCCGTTAATCGAGATCGACTGATAGCGGGGCCATTTTCCGTTAACTGGGATAGACCCGATAGCGGAACCATTTTCCGTTAATCGAGATCGACTGATAGCGGAACCATTTTCCGTTAACCGGGGCCCCTTCTCTGAGAATCAATTTACCGGCTGCGTCCCAGCTCGGACCAACGCCTCTTCAGCACGATGCTTCCGGTGTACAGCGCTTTGCCGACAATGGCCCCGCCGACGCCCTCAGGCGCATGCTTGGCAAGCGCGGCAAGATCTTCGAAGCGGCTGATGCCGCCCGAGGCGATGACGGTTTGCTTCGACGCCTGCGCGAGCTGAACGATAGCCTCCACGTTAGGGCCGCCCATCATGCCGTCGCGGGCTATGTCGGTGAAAATGAACGTGCGCGCGCCGTACTCCGCAAGCTCGCGGGCAAGGTCGGCGGCGAGCACTTCCGTTGTCTCCAACCAGCCGCGAGTGGCGACGTACCCGCCCCGGCAGTCAAGGCCGATGGCGACTTTGTCGCCGCCGTGCTTGCGGAGCACTTCGTGCACGAATGCGCGGTTTTCGATCGCGGCCGTACCGAGAATAACGCGAGAGACGCCGAGCGACAGCAGCCGGTCGACGTCTTCTTCGGTGCGAAGGCCGCCGCCGGTCTGGACCGGAACCCGGACGGCTTTGGCGATGCGCCCGATCAGCTCGTAATTGACAGGATGACCGGCTTTCGCGCCGTCAAGGTCGACGGTGTGGATCCACTCCCCGCCTTGCTCCTGCCACTGAAGCGCAACCTCCAGCGGATTGTCGTTATAGACGGTCTCCCGATTGTAATCGCCTTGAACGAGCCGGACGCATTTGCCGTCCCGGATATCGATGGCTGGATAAACGATAAAAGCGGACATGAGGATGATGTGCCTCCGTTAATGGGATAAAAATTTTATTCGGTTAACTGTTCGACATAGGGGGGCGAATCGCCCCGTCACCCTAATACCGGACTAGCCGTCAGCCGCAAAAAATTGCTCAGCAGCTTCATGCCGACGTCGCTGCTCTTCTCCGGATGGAACTGCATGCCGTACACGTTGCCGCGGCCGACGATAGCCGTCACCGGCTGGTGATAGTCGGTCACCGCCAGCAAATCGGAAGCCTGCTCCGGCAGCGCATGATACGAGTGAACGAAATAAACGTAGCCTTCCTCCAGGCCGTCAAACAGCGGGCTCGGACCTACGAACGAAAGCCGGTTCCAGCCCATATGCGGCACTTTGTAGTCGCCCCGGAAACGGACGACCCGCCCCGGCAGCAGATTCAAGCCTTCATGCTCGCCGTGCTCCTCGCTGCTCGTGAACAGCAGCTGCATGCCGAGGCAGATGCCGAGCAGCGGCTTGCCGCTGGCCGCAAAGCGCAGCACCGCGTCCTTCAGGCCCGTGGCGCGCAGCTGCTCCATCGCATCGCCGAATCCCCCGACGCCGGGCAAAATCGCCCCGTCCGCCTTCATCAGCTCGGCCTCGTCCGATGTTACGACATACGCGAAGCCGAGCCGCTCGACCGCTTTGCTGACGCTATGAAGATTGCCCATGCCGTAATCGATGATCGCGATCATTCGCTACAGCACCCCTTTCGTGGACGGAACCCCTTGCACGCGCGGGTCGATGGACGTCGCCTCGTCGATCGCGCGTCCGAGCGCCTTAAACACGGCTTCGATCATATGGTGCGTGTTCAGCCCGTAGTGCACAATGACGTGCAGCGTAATGCGCGCCTCCAGCGCCAGCTCCACAAAACTCGTGCACAAGCTCGACCTGGAAGCTCCCGACCCCGGCCGACGGGTACTGAGCCCGGTATTCAAAATGCGGCCGGTTGCTGATGTCGATCACAACTTGCGCCAAAGCTTCGTCCATCGGCACGAACACGCTCGCATAGCGCTTGATGCCGCGCTTGTCGCCGAGCGCCTCGCGCAGCGTCTGGCCGAGGCAGATGCCGATGTCTTCGACGGTGTGATGATCGTCGATGTCGACGTCCCCGCGCGCTGTCACGCGCAAATCGAACTGGCCGTGCTTCGTGAACAGATCGAGCATATGGTTCAAAAACGGCACGTCCGTCTCGATCTCCGACCGGCCACTGCCGTCCACCGCGAACGTGAGCGAAATGTCGGTTTCGTTCGTGCGGCGGGAGATGGAAGCGGTCCGCTCCCCGCCGACTGGCCCCGTGAGGCGTTCGCCCAGGGGGGAGGAGGAAGCGGACGAAGAAGCAATGCCGGCCGTACCCCCGTTACCCGGCGCTTGACCGAGGCTGCCGGCGGTTCCGCCCGTCTGCCCAGACGCAGCTGCATAACCGCCTGCGAATTCGCCCGAACCTGCCGCGCCGCCTCCTGTGCTTGTACTTGCCGCACTACCACCGCTTCCGGTACCAACTGCTCCATACTCACCGCCCATTACAACCGTTCCCCCGCCCATTGTCTTTGTCTGCATTTGCCGCTCCACTGCCTGCACTCGCCGCACTGCCCGTACCGGCAGCGCCACTGTCGCCGCCTGCGCCTGCTGCACCGCCACTGTTCCGTGCGGCGCCTGCGTTCGCGGCCGCCCCGGCGTTCCGGCTGCGTTCGTGCCTTCCGGCTGCTCCCGCCCGGCCGCCGATTGCGCCGCCGCCTGCAGCAGCTGGGCGTCGGCGACCGTCTTGCCTTCGCCCCACGAGCCAGTCACGATATGCTCCGTCCCGGACCCGCCGGCCGAAGCCGCAGGCCTTCCCGCAGGCTCCGCATAAGCGGCGTCCGGGTCCGGCCGCAGCTCCCACCAATTGGGGCCCGTGCGCCCCGTTTCCGCACTTCCGCCTTGCTCCGCCTGCTTCCCGCTCTGCTCCGCCTCGCTGCCGTCCGCGCCTTGCGGCGCGCCAGTGTCCCTGCGCTCCTGATCACTCATGACCGCGGCCCCCTCCTTCATTCTCAAGCCGCACCTGAATGGCCCGCGCGTGAGCTTCCAGCCCTTCGTGGCGCGCCAGCGTCATAATCGCCTCGCCGTTCGCCAGCAAATCTTGTTTGCTGTACGAAATGACGCTCGACTTTTTGACGAAATCGTCGATGTTGAGCGGGGATGAGAACCGCGCCGTACCGCTCGTCGGCAGCACGTGGTTCGGACCGGCAAAATAGTCGCCGACCGGCTCGGAGCTGTACGCCCCGAGGAAAATCGCGCCGGCGTTCTCAATCGCGCCCAGCAGCTCCAGCGGCTCGGCGACGAGCAGCTCGAGATGCTCCGGCGCGAGCTTGTTCACGAGCTCCACGCCGTCCGCGAGCGAGTCGACGAGCAGGATCGCCCCGTAGTCCGCGACGGACTTCGCGGCGATGCTTTTGCGCGGCAGCGTCTCGAGCTGGCGCAGTACTTCCGCCTGCACACGCTCCGCGAGCGCGCGCGACGGCGTGACGAGCATGGCCGACGCCAGCTCGTCGTGCTCGGCTTGCGACAGCAGGTCCGCCGCCGCATACGCGGGATTCGCCGTTTCGTCGGCGAGCACCACGATCTCGCTCGGGCCGGCGATGCTGTCAATGTCGACGGCGCCGTACACGGCGCGCTTCGCCAAGGCGACATAGACGTTGCCCGGGCCGACGATTTTGTCGACGGGACGGATCGATTCCGTCCCGTATGCCAGCGCCGCGATCGCCTGCGCGCCGCCGACGCGGTATATTTCGCGCACGCCCGCTTCGGCAGCGGCTACGAGGATGTGCGGATCGATGCCGTGGGTGCCTGCCGTAGCCGGCGGCGTCACCATGACAATTTCCGGTACGCCGGCAACCTGCGCGGGGATGGCGTTCATCAGCACGGAGGACGGATACGCCGCCTTGCCTCCCGGCACGTACAAGCCGACGCGGCGCAGCGGCCGGATGATTTGGCCGAGCATCGTTCCGCTCGGCTGCAGATCGAACCATGAGGTCCGCTTCTGCTTCTCGTGGAAAGCGCGAATGTTGGCAGCCGCCTGGCGAAGAGCGGCCAAAAACCCGGCGTCGACGCTCTTGTACGCGGCTTCCAGCTCTTCCGGCCCGACGCGAAGCTCATCGACCTCCACGCCGTCGAACTGCCGCGCATACCGCTTCAGCGCCGCATCCCCGTCTTGCCGCACGTCGCCGATAATGCGCCGCACCGTCTCCTGATGCTCGGCGGTGCCCATCTCCACTTCCCGTTCCAGCTTAAAATCCGCCGCGCCGATAATTTTCATCGTCCCATTCCTCCTTTTACCGTTGTGCCGTCCGCTTCGCGCCCATCGCTAAGCTACGCACGCTGCGTCACCGTGTCCTGCAGCAAATCGCACAGCCGCTGGATCGGCTCGTTCTTCATCCGGTAGCTGACGCGGTTGGCTATGAGCCGGCTCGTAATTTCAAACAGCACTTCCTGCTCGACCAGTCCGTTTTCGCGCAGCGTTTGCCCGGTCTCGACCATATCGACGATCCGGTCGGCTAGGCCGATCAGCGGCGCCAGCTCGATGGAGCCGTTCAGCTTGATCACCTCGACCTGCTGCCCCTTTTCGCGGAAAAACTGCGACGCCACGTTCGGGTACTTCGTCGCCACGCGCGGATGGAGCGCCGGCCGCCAGTCCGGCAAGCCGATGACCGACATGCGGCAGCGCGCGATGCCGAGGTCCAGCAGCTCATACACGTTGCGGTTTTCCTCCATCAGCACGTCTTTGCCGACGATGCCGATATCCGCCACCCCGTATTCCACATACGTCGGCACGTCGACCGGCTTCGCCATAATGAATTCCATGTTCATCTCCGGCACCGGAATAATGAGCTTGCGCGAATCGTCGATTTCTTCCGGAACGGGCAAGCCCGCGCTGCGCAGCAGCTTCGCCGCTTGCTTATAAATGCGCCCTTTGGGCATCGCAACCTTTAACAAATCCCCCATCGTTACTCACCCGCTTCGTCCTGACTTACTTATCCGAATACGTCATCACGTTATGGTACAAAATCCCCTGGAACCGGTACGTGCCGTCCGCCAGCGCTTCGACGCGGCGTCCGGCATCGTCCGCCGAACCGGCACCATCCGCGCGGCCGGGCACAAGCCGCGTCTCCACAAGCAGCCCTTGCCGGGAGCGCATCTCCGCCGCTGCCGCAAACGCCTCCGCCCGGCGGCCCGCCGTATACATAACGAGCACGCGCTGCGGCTGCTCGCCCCG
This sequence comes from Gordoniibacillus kamchatkensis, assembly GCF_000829455.1. GTDB lineage: Bacteria > Bacillota > Bacilli > Paenibacillales > NBRC-103111 > Gordoniibacillus > Gordoniibacillus kamchatkensis. The sequence continues at coordinate 12,512 of NZ_JXAK01000050.1, read as the reverse complement.
CTCTTTGCCGACAACCTCCAAAATGCGGTTCGTCTTCAAAGCGAACCCCGTCGCCGGTGCCGGGCGCCCGAACTGCGCCAGCAAATTGTCGTAACGGCCACCGCTGCATACCGGGAAACCGAGCTCCGCCGCGTAGCCCTCGAACGTGAGGCCTGTATAGTAAGAAAAATCTCCGATCATCGTCAGGTCGATCAGCACATGCTCGCTTACGCCGTACGCCTTCAGCACGTCCCATACTCCGCACAGATGGCCGATCGCCGCCTTGGCGGTCTCGTCCTTCGTGACATGCACCGCCTGCTCGCATATTTCCTGCCCGCCGCGCAGCCGCAAAATGCCTTCAAGCTCCCTGGCGGCGTCCGCGCTGACGTTCAAGCGGCGAATCGCGTCGCGATACCCGACATAGTCGCGGTGCAGCAAGCATTCCTTAAGAAGCGTCTGGTCGTCCTCCCGGCCAGGCAGCGTCTCCTGCAGCAAGCCGTTGAGGAATCCGACGTGGCCGATCGCGATTTTGAAGCTTTTCACGCCGGCCGCGCGCAAACTGGCCACCGCCAGCGCCACCACTTCGGCGTCCGCCTCCGACGAAGCGTCGCCGACCAGCTCCACCCCGGTCTGAAAAAATTCCGCATCGCGTCCGGCCTCGTCCTCGAACGCGCGGAATACGTTGGAATGATAAGAAAGGCGCACCGGGAACGGATGCTCCTTCAAAAGCGACGAGACGACGCGGGCAATCGGCGCCGTCATGTCGGAACGAAGCACGACGGTCTGGCCTTTGCGGTCCAGCAGCTTGAACAGCTTTTTATCCTCCGTCGAGCTGGCCACCCCGACCGTATCGTAAAACTCCAGCGTCGGCGTTATAATTTGCCTGTAGCCCCAACGCTCCATGCATTCGAGCACGCGGAACTCGACCGCGCGCAGCTGCGCTACCGCTTCCGGCAAATAGTCCCGGACGCCGGTAGGTTTTTCAAACACTTTCGGTTTCGTCAACCGGATCACCCCAACAACAAACGCTTTAGTCTGCTAATATGCTACCATGCTACCAAAGTAAAGAATGTACTCGTAAGTTTACCACGGCGGCGAAAACCCGTCAACGGTTTTCAGCGCCGTTTTCAAGAGCGTTCTGCACGCCTTCGCCCGCCTCGCGGACGACCCGCAGCGGGTTGCCGGCCACGAACGAGCCCGGCTCTACATCTTTGTGGACGACGGATCCGGCCCCTACGACGGCGCCGTCGCCGATCGTCACACCCGGCAATATCGTGCAGTTGGCGCCGATCATCACGTTCGAGCCGATTTTGACCTCGCCGAGCCGGTATTCCTTGATCAAGTACTCATGCGCGAGAATTGTCGTATTGTAGCCTATGATCGAGTTGTTCCCGACGCTGATCAGCTCCGGAAAAAACACGTCCACCATGACCATGAGCGCGAACGCCGTCTCTTTGCCGACCTGCATGCCGAGCACCCGCCGGTAGATCCAGTTTTTCGCCGGCAGCCACGGGCAGTATCTGGCAAGCTGGATAAAAATAAAATTCCGTACCGACCTCCAAGGGCTGACGGTACGGTATATTTGCCACAACGCGTTCGGTCCGTCGACCGGGTACCGCTGCGTTTTTCTCACAGTCATCCTCTCCCCGCCGGGCGGGCCGTCACCCGTTCGCCCGGTCCACAACCTCGAGCAGCTCGCTCATCGACTGAATGATATCGTCCGGCCGGAACTGCTGCAAGTACGCTTCGCCCTTCAGCGACCAGGCGACGCCGACGGAGCGCGCCCCCGCGTTTTTCGCGGCTTCGATGTCGTAATGGCTGTCTCCGACCATAATCGCTTGCTCCGGCTTCGCTCCGAGCGCCGCCAGCGCTTTGCGGATCCCTTCCGGATCGGGCTTCGGCTTCTGCACGTCGTCGACGGTGACGACGATGTCCATGAAGTCCCGCAAGCCGCACAGCTTCAGCCCCATCTCCGTCGTGTTCCGCACCTTGCTCGTCACGACGCCGAGGCGCAGACCGCGCCGCCGCAGCTCCGCCAGCGTGTCCTTCACTTCCGGAAACTCCCGAACCAGCTCGTCATGACGGGAGATGTTGAACTCGCGGTATTTGCGCACCAGATCGTCCACGTCGTTCTTCCCGGAGAACAGCCGCAGCTGATCCGTCAGCGCTCCGCCCATATTCGGAATGATGACCTCGCGCGTCAGCGGCTTGGCCGGTACTCCCTCGAGCGCATATAGAAACGATTGAATAATAAGCTCATTCGTATCGACAATCGTGCCGTCCAGATCAAACAATACGGTCGTAATCATGCAGCAGCTCCTTCGTATTGGTCACGTTGCCGTATCTTCGCGGGCTGGAGCGGCGTCGATGGCGCGTTCGGCCGGGGTTGCCGCCGCTGCGCCGTCTTCGGCAGAACCGTTTTCCCTTTTTGCTGCTTTCGCCGAAACGATCGGGTCCGCGTAGCGGATTACGGCAAGCCCTTTCCGTCTGCGGTATATGACGAACACAGTAGCGCCGATCACCAGCAGCACCGCCAGCAATTGCGAGACGCGGATGTTCGTGCCGGGCTCCATGGCGCCCCACCCGAACGAATTCATCGGCGACCAGAGCGTCCGCAGCAGCGAAGCGAGCCAATCCGGGCCGGCGAACGACAAGCTGTCCGTGCGCACTCCTTCGACGAAGAAGCGGCCTACCGAGTACCAGGCAAAATACGCAGCAAAAAGCTCCCCGGCCCGCAGCCCCGGACGGCGGCGCAGCCAGAACAAGAACAAGAGACCCGCCAAGTTCCAGAGCGATTCGTATAGAAACGTCGGATGATAGTACTCACCCTGAATATACATCTGATTTACGATAAAATTCGGCAAATGGAGCGTATTCCGCAGGAAGCTTTCCGCCACCGGCCCGCCGTGCGCCTCCTGGTTCATGAAGTTGCCCCAGCGGCCGATCATCTGCCCGGCAATCAAGCTGGGCGCGCAAATATCGGCGATGCGCCAAAAGTTGTATCCTTTGCGCCTCGTATAAATAACGGCGCCGATAATGGCTCCGATCAGCGCGCCGTAGATGGCGATGCCGCCGTTCCAGATTTTGAACACATCGAGCAAGTTGTTCTTATATTGATCCCATTGGAAAGCGACGTAATAGATGCGCGCGCCGACGATCGCCGACGGCACTCCGACGAGGAGCAGATCCATAAAAAAGTCGGGTACGATCCCGAACCGTTTGCCCTCCCGTATCGCGAGGAGCAGACCGACGAGCGCGCCCGTGCCTAGAATGATGCCATACCAATGCACGGGGATCGGCCCGAGCGAGAATGCGATCGGATTCAACATGTAGTTTTGCAAACTCCCTTCAATCGCTGTCGTCCATATCTTCGGCTAGCGTCTCCGTCAGCTTGTTCGTGAACTGAAGCGCCGCGTTATAGCCCATTCGTTTCAAGCGGAAGTTCATGGCCGCCACTTCGATGATGACTGCCAGGTTGCGGCCCGGGCGAACCGGTATCGTCACAAGCGGCAAGTCCGTGTCGATGATGCGCGTCGTCTCCTCGTCGAGGCCGAGCCGGTCATATTGTTTGTCCTGCTGCCAGTTCTCGAGCCTGGCGACGACGGAAATTTTTTTATCCGTCCGAATCGCTCCGGCTCCGAACAGCGTCATGACATTAATGATCCCGACGCCGCGGATCTCAAGCAAATAGCGGATCAGCTCCGGCGCATTGCCGATAAGCGTAAAATCTCCGGTCTGCCTGATTTCGACCGCATCGTCGGCGACCAGCCGATGTCCCCGCTTCACCAGCTCGAGCGCCGTCTCGCTTTTGCCGATGCCGCTCGATCCGGTAATCAGCATGCCGATGCCGTATACGTCGACGAGCACCCCGTGAATCGTTGTCGAAGGAGCCAGGCGGCGTTCGAGAAACCCGGTAATTCTGCTGGCAAGCGTCGTTGTCGCCATTTGGCTGCGCAGCAGCGGCAAAGCGCGTTCGCTCGCCACTTCGGCCAGCTCGGGCGGAATGTCGAGCCCGCGCGTCACGCATATCGCCGGCGTTTCCGGCCCTTTGCACAGCTCGTCCAAACGGTCCCGGCGCTGCTGCGCCGACAACGTTTCCATGAAGGAGAGCTCCGTCTTGCCCATCAGTTGCACCCGCTCGTTCGGGTGGTAATTGAAATAACCGGCCAATTCGAGGCCGGGGCGGTATAAGTCGGCAGTCGTGATCGGGCGCTTCAGTCCCGCTTCCCCAGCAACGACCTCCAGCCGGAATTGCTCGACCAGGTCCGCTACTTTCACCCTTTTGCCCACGGTGCATGTCTCCTTTGCGTGTCCCCAATACTCCCATCGTAAAGGAAACAGGCGGGGAAAGCAACTTCTCTGCATGAAAAAAGGCCTGCCGTTCGTCGGAACGGCAAGCCTTAATAACGATTATTAATTCACGTTGACAAGGATGGACTCGGTTGACGTCTTGTCGAAGAAGTGCGCTTTGTTCATGTCCAGCGCGAGCTTCACGTTCGTGCCTTCCTTGAAGCCGGCGCGGCCGTCGACGCGAGCGATGACCGTACCTTGGCCGATGCCGGCGATGTACAGGTACATTTCGTGGCCGAGGTTCTCGGACAGCTCGATGTTGGCGTCGATGATCGTGTTCGGGGAAGCTTCCAGGAAGATCGCTTCTTCATGGATGTCTTCCGGACGAATGCCGAGCACGACTTCTTTGCCGATGTAGCCTTTCTCGCGCAGGCCTTGCGCTTTGCCTTGCGGCACAGCGACGTTCATGCCCGGAGCTTTGAAGCGTACGACGCCTCCTTCTTCGGAAAGCGTACCGGTAACGAAGTTCATCGAAGGCGAACCGATGAAGCCGGCTACGAACATGTTGACCGGGTAGTTGTAGATGTTTTCCGGCGTATCGGCTTGTTGAATGATACCCTTATCCATAACGACGATACGGTCGCCCATCGTCATAGCTTCCGTCTGGTCGTGGGTTACGTAGATGGTCGTAACTTCGAGACGCTTTTGCAGTTTGCCGATTTCGGCGCGCATCTGTACGCGCAGCTTGGCGTCAAGGTTGGAGAGCGGTTCGTCCATCAGGAACACTTGCGGCTCGCGGACGATCGCACGGCCGAGTGCAACGCGCTGGCGCTGACCGCCGGAGAGCGCCTTCGGCTTGCGGTCGAGCAGGTGCTCGATATCGAGAATGCGCGCCGCTTCGCGAACGCGAGCGTCGATGTCGGCTTTTTTGAATTTGCGGAGCTTCAGGCCGAACGCCATGTTCTGATACACGCTCATGTGCGGGTACAGCGCGTAGGACTGGAACACCATGCGATGTCGCGGTCTTTCGGAGCTACGTCGTTGACCAGACGGTCGCCGATGTACAGCTCGCCTTCGGTAATTTCCTCGAGGCCTGCGATCATCCGCAGCGTAGTGGATTTACCGCAGCCGGAAGCGCCTACAAGAACGAGAAACTCTTTATCTTTAATATCGAGGTGGAAATCTTTTACCGTCGCTTCTTCGTTGCCAGCGTATTTCTTCACAATGTGGTTCAAACGAACGCCTGCCATCGTAGTATTCCCCCTACCGAAAAAGTGATTTTCAACTACCTACATCTTACCCCAGCCCTATGCGCGTGACTATGCACAATCTCTACAAAAAAATTACTTTCTTTTCGTGACTTTATACAATAGCAGCACGATGCGCACCAGCACGGCGTCGCTGAACGTGCGCACGTCGAGTCCGGTTTCCTGCTTGAACTTGTCCAGCCGGTACAGCAGCGTATTGCGGTGGACGTACAGCTTCTTGGCCGTCTCGCTCACGTTGCAGTCGAGGGCGAAAAACTGCTCCAGCGTCGTCTGCGTCTCGGCGTCCAGCAAATGATCGGCGCCCTTCAGCACTTGCTCCAAAAACTTGGCTTTGTCGCGGTCCGGCAGCAGGTGCAGCAGCTTCTCGAGCCGCAGCATCCACGGCAAATGAATGTTGCTCGTCACATGGAACAGCCGTCCCAGCATCATCGTCTCGCGCAGCCTGAGCAGCGCCCCGAGCAGCCCTTGCGCCGGCTTCAGAGGCAGATCGACGGCCAGATGGCACTCGCCCACCCATTCGCTCTCCAGCATCGCATGCAGGCCGGACACCAGCGCGGACAGCGTTTCCTCGACGGTCTCCTCGGCATCGTCGTCTCTTTCTTCCCCGCCGCTGACAAGCAGCCCTTCCGAGCCGAGAATGAGCCATTCCTTGTCCAGCAGCGGAATCAGAATAATATCGCCGTCGAAAAACGTTTCCAGCAGCTTTTTCAGTTCCTGGTACGTCACCCGTCTCGTCGTCGAATAGTCGCCGTACAGCAAAATCGGAATGCGCGTGTAGTACAGCGACAGCTGCGAGACGAACGAATCCGGCAGCTCCGCCTCGGTCACGCCGAGCTCGGTCTGCTCCAGCAGCCACTCCCGCAGCGCCGCGATGCGCTTCTCCTCGTCGGATTGCCCGGGCAGCGCCGCTTTGCGTTCGGACGCCCGCCTCGCCTCGATCGTCAGCTCCACGAGCTGCCGCTCCGACGATGTCATGAGTCCGTCCGGGGCGAGCAGAACGCGCACGTTGTGGCCGCTTTTTTGCAGCGGGAAATAGATCGAGTGATCCGCGGCTGCGCTGCGCACGGCACCCGCCGCACCGCTTGTTTGCTGCTCGCCGGCGGCAAGCTTCTCCCACTCGTCCGCCGGTATGTCTTTGATCGACAGAGGCGTTCCCAGGATCGCTTCCAGTTGCGTTTTCATCTGCTCCCAGTCCATCGCACGTCTCCCATTCGTGTCTATCGGTTTCATTCTATATTACCATAAAAAAGCCCTTATCGATTGTCCGCTCGACAATAGGACGAGATAAAAACTAATTGAAGCCTATTTGGCGGGAAGCAGCTGCGTTCTACGGAAGCCACTAGCTCCGCGCAACAGTCCCATACTGAACGACTCTATTTTCGCCATAAAGCATCAACTCGTTGTGCCATAAGACGTCAATTGCAAATTGTGCATTTCAAAAGAACGATTTCAGCAAATAAGTAGATATAAGATGCAAAATTTACACGTAATTGTTGCGAAATGTCCCTAATCGGATGGATGGCTTGGAAAAACATGTACGTTTTAAATTGGGTTCGACTTTCCCCGCTGATTTTCCTACGTTTTGCATATGACTTCGTCTGCGCACTCTAACTCAGACTGTTAGTAGCCCAGCCGCTCCAAATAGCTCCGCGTGTCGGCAATAAGCGCCCCTGCGCGCCGCAATTTGTTCATCGCTTTGTCCCGTCTGCCGTCGGAGGCGCTGCCGATCGCGTCCGACAGCAGCGTGACCGGATAGCCCCGGCTCAAGCCGGCTCGCGCCGTTGCCGCCACGCACCTTCGGCATACAGGCCGGCCAAAACGAGCCCGGTTGCGTCATGCTTCGTAAGCTCGGCCTGCAGTTGCGCATTGACGAAGGCGCTGGGCGTCCGCTTCGGCAAGTAGATGCCGCCCTCCTTCACCGTCAGCGCGAATCGAGCTTGGCCCCCTCCTTGCCCTTCATCGCCGCGAATCGCCGCCCCAGATTGCCGATCCATTGCCTTTTCTCGAATTCGTTAGCGACATAAACGATCGGCCACTCTCTCGCGGCAAAAGCTTCGATAGCCCGGTTCGCCCCGTCCAACATCGGCTCGATGTGGTGGTCGGCAATGCGCATCCGCCCGGCCGGCAGCGTGAAATCGTTCTGAATATCCATGACCAAAAGCACAGGCTTTATCATTACACAGGCCACCTTGGAGAATTAACGTCATTCACAATTATGGTAACAAAGCCGGTGGCCCGCATCAGTCCGGAGACCGATTCGGCCCGCCCGCGCTTGCACCGGGTCCGTCCATTGAACCGGACCCGTACCGCCGTTGCCCAATCCGCGTTACGTTTGCTTCACGATCCGCCACTACGCGTGCACCCAGTCTACGTTCCCCTTGCTTCGCGATCCGTCACCACGTTTGCCCCAGCCCGCCCTTCGCCTGCACCGTGCCTTCGCTGCCATACCGCTGCCCTCCGGCGGCACCTTCCGGCACCTTTGCCGATGTCCCGCAAGGACCTGACGGACGCGATGCGGCGGCGGATAATTCGCAACTTTTTGGCAACAATGAGGGCATATGGAAAGGAGCCGGTCATGATCAAGCTGCCTTACGGACATGGAGACGTTGCGCTCCGCCTGCCGCCGGGTGCGGGCTGCGACACCATTGTATATCCGGGCGCCCAAGTGACGCCGATCGACGGGGCCGCCGTCCTGGAGCAAGCGCTCGCCGCACCGATCGCCTCGCCGCCGCTGCACGAGCTGGCGCGAGGCCGCTCATCCGCCGTCATTCTGATCAGCGACGGCACGCGCCTCAGCCCGAGCCATTTGTTCTTGCCGCTGCTGCTGCGGGAGCTGGAACGGGGCGGAATACCGGATGACGGGATAACGATCGTCGTCGCTCTCGGCGCGCACCGCAAGCATACCGAGGAAGAGCTGATGCGGCTCGCCGGAAGCGAGGTGTACCGCCGGGTGCGGGTCGTGAATCATTCTGCGCTGGCGGAGGATTGCGAACCGGTTGGAACGACGTCGAACGGCACCCCGGTTGCCATCAATCGGATTGTCGTCCAGGCCGAACTGCGCATAGCCACGGGCAACATCGAGCCGCATGCTTTGGTTGGCGTCTCCGGCGGCGTCAAGGCGCTCGTGCCCGGCGTTGCAGCGCGGGAGACGATCGAGCGAAATCATTCGCTGTCCCAGTCGCACAAGGCGCAGCCCGGCTTCCCTGACAATCCGGTCCACCGCGATTTGGAGGAGGCGCAACGGCTGCTTCCGCTCCATTTTTTATTTAACGTAGTTGTGAATCATCGGCAGCAGCCGCTGGCTGCTTTTGCCGGGCATGTAGCCGAGGCACACCATGCAGGGGTGATCGAAGCGCGGCGGCTGTTTTTGGTCGAAGCGAAGCCCGACTACGACGTAGTCATCGCCTCGCCGGGCGGCTATCCGAAAGATACGCAGCTGTACCAAACGGTCAAGACGATGAAAAATGCCGCCGCCCACGCGAAGCCCGGAGGAGCGATCATCACCGTCTCCCGCTGTCAGGAGCTGTTCGGCAACGGCACGTTCCAGGAATGGATCGAAACGATCCAGGACCGCGCCACGATGGCACGCAAGCTGCAGGAGCAATTCGTGCTTGGCGCCCATAAGACGGGGCATATCGATCAACTGTTGAAGCGCAATCGCATTTTTCTGTACTCGGAAATGCCGCCCGCCGCGGTTGAGCTCGCCGGTTTCATTCCTATCGACGACATCGAGGCGGCGGTGGCGCAGCTTGCGGGCGAACGCCCGGACGTTCGTATGGCGATAATGCCGTACGGCGGCTTGACCTATCCGCTGGAAAGCGATAGCTTGGCCTAGTCTATCGAAGGAGGTTGGCGCTTTATGTACTGGAGCGGTTGGCCGCTGGACCGGATCGTCGTTCTGTTCGTCGCGGCCGCGTATGCGTTTATCGGGATTCAAGTGACGATGTTCCATTACCGGCAAAATTTTCACCACAAGTCGATGTGGGGGCCTGTCCTCTCCTCGCCGGTGTTCTTCCTCGCCGGACTTGCTTTGGCGCTGCTCAACTTGCCCTGGCTGGCGGTGCTGTTCCAAATTCTGATGTGGGTCGGTGTGGCGGAAGGTTTTGTCGGGTTTTATTACCATTTTTCCGGCGTCGGGGTCAGGGTCGGGGGCTACGAGCCTCGCAATTTCCTGATCGGGCCTCCGGTCGTGCTGCCTCTCATGTTCTCGTCGCTCGGCGCCCTGGGGCTATTAGCCTTGTATTGGAGGTAGCTGCCGTGAAAAACTCAAAATATCCGACCTATGATGTGATGGAACAGCAGGAGCACTGGGACGAGCATACGAGGTCGATCGTGAGCAGCCGGCTCGTGCGCGAGCATGGCTACCGGTTTCTGACGACGGTGGAGGCCGAGACGCTGCGGGCATGGTGTCCGCTGCTGGTGGACGACACCCGGGCCGACATTATCCAGTACGTCCTGTGCCATATCGACGAGACGCTGGAGAAAAATAAAGGCGAAAGCCAGCGCAAGCCGGGCGTCCCGCCCGAGCGCGAGCTGCTGCGCAGCGGGCTGAAAGCGATGGAGCAGGCGGCGCTCTCGGCGCATGGGCGGAACTTTTTCCATCTGGACGAAGAGACGCGCCGCAAGCTGCTGACCGAACTCAGCCAAGCCGACGCCGAACCGTCTTCCGTCTGGAACGGCGTGCCGCAAAAGGAGCTGTTCGGCAAAGTGCTGGCGCTCACCGTGGAATCGTACTACTCGCATCCGACGGTATGGTCCGAAATCGGGTACGGCGGTCCGGCCTATCCCCGCGGCTACGTACGCACCAATATCGGCCAACTGGATCCGTGGGAGGCGAAGGCAGAGCCATGATCGAACGACGTTACGAACAGGAAGAAGTCGACTTCGTCATTGTCGGCGCCGGAGCTGCGGGGGGCGTGCTGGCCAAAGAGCTGGCGGAGGCCGGCATGAGCGTCGTCGTGCTGGAAGCCGGGCCTTGGCGCGATCCGCAGCACGATTTTGCCAGCGACGAGCTCTCGATGAAAAGCCTCGGCTGGCAAGAGACGCGCCTCGTCAGCGGCAGCGACCCGCTGACGATGGGCCACAACAACTCGGGGTACGGCGTCGGCGGAGGCACGACGCATTTTACCGGCGTGTTTTTGCGGTTTCACGCTTCCGATTTCATGACGCGGACCGTAGACGGAGTGGGCGAGGATTGGCCGATCCGTTACGAAGATCTGGAACCGTTTTATGACCGCTCCGAACGCGAAATCGCCGTGTCCGGACCGAAGCATTTTCCCTGGGGAGAGTTTCACGGCCCGTACCCGTATCCCGAACGGGAGCCGCTCAGCCCGAACGCTTATTTGTTCAAAATCGGCTGCGAGAAGCTCGCCATACGCACGGTCACTTCGCCCTTGGCGATTTTGTCCGCGCCGTTCGAGGGGCGGCCGCCCTGCATTAACCGCGGCTTCTGCAACCAAGGCTGCATGCCGAATTCCAAATTCAGCACGTTAATCGTTCATGTGCCTAAAGCGGTCCGGGCCGGCGCCGAAGTGCTCGCGGACTGCATGGTGACGCAAGTGCTGATGGGCGCCGACGGCCGGGCGCGAGGAGTTGCGTTTCGGCACGAGGGACGCGAGTACGAACAGCGGGCGAAAATCGTCATCCTGTCCGCATTCGTCGTCGAAAATCCGCGGCTGCTGCTCAATTCCGCCAATGCGCAGTTCCCCGACGGGTTAGCCAACTCGAGCGGATGGGTCGGGCGCGGCATTATGGTGCACAGCAGCCATGACGTTTACGGGAAATTTGACGAAGAAGTGCGCTTGTACAAAGGAACCCCGGTGCTGGCGTCGACGCAGGAGCTGTACGCGACGGACCCGAAACGCGGCTTCGCGCGGGGATATACGCTGCATGCGCACGGCTCCCGGCCGCTTGCGATAGCGCAAGGAATCACCCGTTCGCAGCCCCTCGACTTGAAGCCGAACGTCCCGCAAGCCGGCGTCGGTTCGGGATCTCCTCCGGTATGGGGCGAGCGGCTGAGACATATGATGCTCGATTACAATCACTACAGCCGCGTCACGCTCGTCGGCGAAACGCTTCCCGGCGCGGACAACCGCGTCACGCTCGCAGACGAGAAAGACGAGAACGGCTTGCCGCGGGCCAAGGTGAATTATTCGTACTGCGACAACGATATGAAGCTGATCAAGCACGCCGTACAGACAATGTCTTCGATCATTAAAGCCGCCGGAGGAACGCCGGAATTCGTCGTCCCGGACACGGCTCACTTGATGGGCGGCTGCCGGATGGGAACCGATCCTTCGAGCTCCGTCACGGACTCGTTCGGCCGTACGCACGACATCCCCAACCTGTATATTTGCGACGCCAGCCTGTTCGTCACTTCCAGCGGGTGCAATCCGACCAACACCGTCATGGCGCTCGCCTACCGGACCGCCGCCCACTTGATCGACAAGGCCAAAAAGCTGGAGCTGCAAGCCTTGCAAAGCCGCGCCTGATTTGCCATGATGGATGGCAGAGCGTACAAAGAGGTCGAGGAGGCTAAAAGATTATGGCTATTGCGGAATTTACCGTCGTACCGATCGGTACCGGCAGCACGAGCCTGAGCTCGTATGTGGCGGCCATGCACCGCGTGCTGGAAGCGGAGCAAGCCAAAGGGCTCGTCCGGTTCGAGCTGACAGCGATGAGCACCATTGTGGAGGGGCCGCTCGACGAGGTGCTGGCTGTGGTGCGGCGCGTGCATGAAGTTCCTTTCGAGCAGGGTGCCGGTCGCGTCTCCACTTCGATCAAAATCGACGACCGCCGCGACAAGCCCGGGGTGTCGATCCGGCAGAAACTGCAGTCCGTGCAAGAGAAGCTGTAAAAAGAAGCCCGGCAGCATTGTGGTCAAGACCCCAAATAGCGGACATTGAAAAAAGCCCTAAGCTGCTAGCTGACGTCGGTACTCTGCCGGCGTCAGCTTGTTTAGCTTTCTTTGCGCTC
>NZ_JXAK01000049.1 GCF_000829455.1 Gordoniibacillus kamchatkensis | reverse complement strand
GAGCGCAAAGAAAGCTAAACAAGCTGACGCCGGCAGAGTACCGACGTCAGCTAGCAGCTTAGGGCTTTTTTCAATGTCCGCTATTTGGGGTCTTGACCACTTTTTAGATCGGGTGATTAGCGGCTTTTCACATTTAAGCTTTCATCAGATATTTAACCAATGAGGCTCTGGAGTTGATGCCGAGTCGCCGGTAAATGTTCTCAAGATGCGTGCTTACGGTACGCGGACTTATCATCAGCACCTCGGCAATTTCGATGTTCGTTAATCCTTCGGCTACGAGCCGGGCGACCTCCATTTCTCTTTTGCTTAAGTCCGGTTCCTTGCTCGCGGCGCCCGTCGTGTTGGGCTTTGCCGTACGAACCCCCAGCTTTTTCATAAGTGACTGCGTCGTGTACAAATCATGTTCGGCTTCCAAATGTTCAAATATTTCCATACATTGGAGTAACAGGTTTTTGGCTTCTTCAGTATCGTTCTCCAGTATCATTTCGGCATAAACAAGTAGTGAGCGTGCATGTTCCAGGGGCATTGATAACTGTACAAAATAGTCCGCTGCTTCCCGGATGTGAACTAAAGCTGCTTCCCTATTGCCATCCGCAAAATCCACTTTACTATATAGTCGTTTTCCTAATGCCCAACTGAAGAGGTTATCTTCTTTCCTGACGGCAAGAAGCTCCTCGGCTGTTTCCAGCGCCCCGGCCTGATCGCCTGCGGACAATTGAATCTCCCCCCACAGGGCCAGGTTAAACCATGGAAAGACGACGTAATGAGGTCTTGTTTGACCAATGGAAGCATAATAGTCTGCCGCCCTATGCGTACCTAACGCAATCATCATCTCGATCGGGGCAACCATATCCGTTATATGGCCATCTTTAGTCGGGAAAGCGGGGACAAGCCTCTTCATTTCGTCCAGGCAAAACTGAGCGTCCGCGTATTTCCCCATCCATGCATAAACAAGCCCCTTAGTCATATAGGCGAAGATTAACGTCCTTCCAACATCGATTCTCCTTGCATTGGACAGACTGATATCAACTTTGGGCACAGCCAGCTTCCAATTGCCGCTTAAGAGATCTGCTTTGACCTGTACCCAATAACTTCGGTTTTCATATTCAAGAGTATGCATGCGCCGCGCGACTTCCAAAGCTTTCTGCGAATAGATTCTGCTTATCTCGTACTGGCCGCAAAAAGTAAAATTAATGGCGCTTACGAAGTAGCCGCGAAATAGCGTCTCATCTTGGGCCTCCATCTTCTCCAGACTATCGATCAAAACTCGAACCTTGTCAGGCCTGTAATTTTCTTTATAGACGCAGCTCGTCCAATAATCGATTTCCGCTACTTTCGCTTGAGCCGCAGCCTGGGAGGTTCCTACCAGCTTATGCACCAGCTGAATTTCTTCATAGACCCGGCAGTATTCCTCGGGCCTTTTGAGCCGGCTTAAATACGTCAGACTTGTATGCAAAAGTTGAATGCGTACTTCAGGAATATCCGGCTGCTTTCTTGCTATCGTCAAGCCGTCCTCCAAATATTGCAGGGACTGCTCGATCTCCCCCGATTCCCAACAAATAACCGATAATAATCCATGTAATCGCGCTATTTCTTTCTGGTCGTTGTATTGAACATAAGTGCGAATGGCCTCCAGACAATATCTCTCGGCTTCGTTTCGCTCCCCCAGCATTCTATGGACTTCCCCCAACCGTTGGAGGAGCCAGGGAATCCGGCCTTTTTCCTCCGGCAGCTTGCTTGTATGGATAAGCTGCAGGGCCGATTTATAATACTTTGCAGCCGATGCATAAGCATGCAGCAAATGGGCCCTCTCCGCCTCCTTCAGGAAAACGCGAATCGTTCGCGCGGGATCCACTTCAGCTCCCGCACCATAATACAAATGAGCCAAATGCTCCACATCTTCATAGCCGCTCTCTTCCAACACCTCAATAAAATGCTTGTAGGCGCGCCGGCGGACCATAATCGGAAACTCTTCGTAAACGACTTCCTTCACCAAAGCGTGGCAGAAGCCGTAATGGACCTCCATCTCTTGAAGCTCTTCATAAATAAGCCCTAAAGTTTTGAGCTGTTGAATGGCAAATAGAAAGTCGTCTTCACTCATTTGCGTAAGGCGATGGACAACTCGGTGGGCTACAGTACCTTTGGAAATAGCTGCATAGAGGAGCACTTTTCGATCTTCGGCATCGATTCGCCCAATACGTTCTTTAATCAGCTCTTTAATTCGGGAGGGGATGGCTTCGATCGACTGAACAGAAAGTGTCCAAACGCCGTCTTGCTTCGATAACACTCCCGTTTCAAGCAACGAATGAAGCAATTCGTCTATAAACAAGGGGACTCCTTCGGAATGCTTCATAATGAAAGGAATAAAACCTTCAGGGAGAGCCGGTCCAAGCCGGTCTGCAAGCAGACGGGCGACCCCGTTTTCGCTCAGGCGCTGTAGGCGGAATTCTTTAAAATACTCTTCTTTTCGCAAGGACTGAATAAACCCGTTTGCCTTAGCATTGAGAGATAGTCCGAACGTATCGATCGTAAAAATCATCACGAGAGGGAAGATGTTCATGCCGCGGCTCAAGTAGTGGAGAAATTCCAGGGAAGCGGGATCGGTGAAATGCAGATCCTCCTGCACAATGACAAGCGGCTGATTTTCCGCCATCCGTTCCACAAGACAAGCCAAGGACTCGAAAAGACGGGTCTTTTCCAATGCCGGATCTCCTACTTTCGGCGGTTCAGGGAGTTGAAACCGGCGCAGCAGCTTCCCCAAGTCGGGCAAATCCTTCGTCCACGCGGCGATCTTCTCCGGAGCTACGCCTCGGAAGCTTTGGTTCAACATTTCAATAATCGGAGTGTAGGCCGTATCGCTGCCGACGGAATAAGAGCGGCCAAGCAAAATTTTGCACCGATGCTCGCTTGCGATATTCATGATTTCCTGGGATAGTCTGGTTTTCCCGATTCCGGGTTCGCCCGCGATGGAAACAATCGCACCCTTGCCATCCATAAGGTTCGCAAGCATTGCAGGAATTTGATTTACGAACTTTTCCCTCTCCACCATTTGCAACTTCTTTATCAACATGATTCGAAAACAACCCTTCTTTGGAGAGTCGCGGCTATTCGGTATTTCAAGATATATGTTCTGCGCATTTCGAAAATTTCCCTTTGACGTATACGTAATTTTCCCGATAGATGAACGACTTCAATTCACGTAATATGGTCTTAAGCATCATGATCGGTAAGGAGTGTTAGTTGGTGCCCAAGATGATTCCCTTTACGGATGCACGGACAGAGGACGAAATCGGAGGTAAGGCCAAGAACCTTGCGCTTCTGTTTCAATCCCGATTTCCCGTTCCTAAAGGATTCGTCATCCCGGCTCAAACTTTCGAGCATGCCGTTCAGAGCGATCAGGACCCTTATGGGTGGGTTTTCCCCGAGTACATGCGTCAAGAAATTGAGGCAGCTTATAAAAAATATGTGCAGCCTCCCGTGGTCGTTCGCTCCTCCTGTTCCATAGAAGACTTGGAGTCGGCCTCGTTTGCCGGACAATATGAAACCATTCTGAACGTTCATTTCGTTAACTTGCTGGAATCGATTAAGCGCTGTTGGCTTTCTGTGTATCAGGGCCATGCCCAATCTTATCTGACACAAAGAGGGTCTGCAGGCGGCCAAGCACCGGCAATGTCCGTTATCGTTCAGGAATTCGTCCATGCGGACGTTGCCGGAGTTGCCTTCAGCAAAAACCCGATTACAGGAAATGATGATGAGATTATCATAAATGCCAATTTTGGATTAGGCGAGGCGGTAGTATCCGGCCTGGTGACGCCGGACGTCTTCGCTCTTTCCAAACAAAGGAATGCAATCGTTGCAAGGGATCTCGGAGATAAAGATTGCAAGACTATCCTCGATCGGTATGGGACACGCATAGCCGAAACGACCAGTCAAGAACAATCGAGTTTTAGTTTAAATGACGAACAGCTGCATGAACTTCGGGCCATGATCATGGGTATTGAAACGCTATTTGGGTACCCCGTTGATGTTGAATTTGCATACCGGCACGGAAAGCTCCATATCCTGCAGGCAAGAAACATAACCAATGGAGGGTGAGAAAAATGACGAACCGTTTATCGGATTGGAAGACAAGCTTAATCCTAAGCGAAAACGATAAAGAGCAAGCATTTTGGATGCTGGATGATACTCACTTCTCCCGACCGTTATCTCCTCTGTTTGCTTCTTTTATGATACCTGCCGTAACGATAGGAACCAAGAGAGCGTTTGAAAATATGAAGATGCGATCGCCCAATTCATCGTCAAGACCGATCGAGGGTATTTTTATCAGACAATGCCCCCTCATCCCGAACCAATCGAAGAAAGAATGGCCAAGCATAAGAAAAAAATGGAGGAGCTTTACCCTCAGATCCAGTCTTATCTTGAAAGCAGGGTTAATGAGTTCTTCATGCCATTCTATAATAAGTTGTCTGAACGATCTACGGGATGTTTGGCGATAAAAGAAGCCCACCAGTATGTAGAAGAATTGCAGCAATTTTATATGAAAGCATGGCAGTACCACTTTGAAACAACGATACCTCGAACCTGTTTGGCGATTACATTGGAAGAAGCATACGGACGGGCGACCGGCGCGGAGCACCCTGAGGAGGTATATGATTTACTGAAGGGGATTATGAATATGTCCCTCGAAACCGATCGCGGGCTATGGCTCTTGGCCAATCAAGTCAAATCCTCCGCATTGCTGCGTTCTGCCCTAACGTATTCCGGGAATCCGGTAGAAACGCTCGGGCAAACCGCTGAGGGCAGGGAATTTTTGAGGGATCTGCACGATTTCTTAAACATCTATGGTCACCGTACAGCGATCACCCATGAGCTCACGGAAGAAACTTGGTTTGAGAATCCTTCCTATGCTTTGTCAATGATTACGAATTACGTTCAACACGACTACGATTTCGACAAGATATTCAGACAAATCGTAGCGGAACGCCAAGCAAAGGTGAAGGAGCTTTTCGAACGCCTTCCCGAAGGCAAAATGACGAACCGTTTTAAAGAAGTCTACGGATGGGCAATATCTTGTTGGGGTGCAGATGAGGATCACCATTTCTACATCGACGAGATGATAGCTGCCAAATCCCGTTACTTCCTAAAGAATGTAGGACGTACCTTGGTTCAGCATCGGATTCTTGCATGCGAAGAGGACATTTTCTTTTTATACTTGGACGATTTGTTGGAGGCTTTACAGGAGCCTGTACCTCTTCATAAAGTCGTGGAGCAGAACAAAAATAGTTTTAAAGAAAATCTGAGCAGACAGCCGAAGCCATTCTTTGGCACCCCATCGGGCATGCTGCGCGATCCGGTCATCGAGCGTATTTTCGGATTGCCCCACGGCCTTGCAGGAGATCCGGCGAAATCCTTCAAAGGTTATGCAGCTTCTGCGGGCATTTATACTGGCAAGGTTAAGGTCATTCACGGACAAGAAGACTTTGCTAAGCTAAAAAAAGGCGATATCCTCGTCTGTAAAACAGCGACACCGCCATGGACGGTTCTATTCCCCACCGCCGGCGCCCTCATTACCGATGCCGGTGGAATCCTGTCGCATGCCAGTATCGTTGCCAGGGAATATAAGCTTCCCGGCGTTGTCGGAACGAAGGTGGCAACCTCCAAATTAAAGGATGGGGACGAAGTCACCGTAGACGGGACCAATGGGATTGTGTACTATGGATAGTAAACCCTATTTGAGTTTTCCTCCGGGTATTGGAAAGGACATCGTTGATAAATATAGAAATCCAGCAAAATCTAGGATTTGCTGGATTTCTTCATGTCTGGCTATAACGGCGAAGATATTCCATCCACGGAAGTACAATTAATTGCCGCCGCTGCTCCATAACTAAACAGTCATATCTAACTCGCCGCTTCTATAGTATCTAATGCCGACTTTAACGCGGAAAAGCTCTGCTGTTCTAATCGGCTTTCTGCCAATTGAAAAACCGCTTCATAAAATTCCCGCGGAGCAAACCGTTTCATGTCGCTTAAAATCACGAATCGATCTGCGTGAGAAATTGCGGGAAGCATATAGTGAAGGAAAATCATCATGGCATGCGGGGAAATGGAAGAGCGTATTTTTACGGATAAATCATGGATTTGTTCATCGTCCAGATGGTTCCATAACGCTTCCATTCCAAGTCCTTCTTCACGCTGCAGATGAATGAAATATTCGGCGGTAAAGCTGTTTAAGCATCTGCCTAGCTGGTACCACAAACGTGAGCGATCTTCCGTTAAAAGTAGCATTTGCAGAATTCGTGCAGATCTAGTCCGAATTGCCGTTGGCCGAGGTAACATCTGGTACTTTAATACCGCGATGGTACGATTCGAGCATGACGAACGGCTTGCCTTGCGCTTCCACCATTTTCGCATAAGAATGACTGACAATGCCAAATAATACCGCTCCGGCAAAAGGAACGTCATGAAAAAGATCGGGTAGCCGAAGCTCCTCCTCCATCTGTCGGTCAATGTGTGCGATAACGCGTTATAGCCTCTATTACGGATTTCCTTCCCTGCTTATCACGGAAAAAATCTTTCTTAACATGGAACAGGCTGTCCAAAAAGTCATCATAGATGGCTTTTTGGACAGCCGCTTTTGCTTAGTTGGGATGCATTTAGGAAAATCCGTTTAAATGCTCTAGACCGGCAAATCATTCTTTAATGTCGCACCTTGCTACCGATTGTCGGAAAAGCACTTCGCCATAAATCAATGTTTTCTCATAGGGCAAATCAGGGTTCTTCAATCGTTTTTGCAGCACCTCGACAGCACGAATCCCCATTAATTCGTTGTGCACTTCTACAGTACTCAGACTGGGAAGATCTCGATACTCCTGCGTATTATCAAAGCCGGTGACCGAAACATCCACCGGCACCCTGACTCCTCGCATGATCAACAGGCGAATCGTCATATGGGCATAAAAATCGTTGGCGCAAACAAAAACTTGCGGAAGCTCATTCGTTTCGATCAATTGATTGATGGTCTGTTCGATAACGTCTTGTGCATTCTCATCCAGATTCAATAGAGGATCATCCGTTGAGGGAACGGAGAGACGGTTCTCCTCAAGTACCATGCGAAAGCCGAGCCACCGTTCATGAAAACTCCGCGAGTACGTCGGATTGCCGATAAATCGCATTCGACGATGACCTAAAGCGATCAAATTCGTAGTCAGCTTTCGGAAGCAGTCATAGTTGTTCATAAACACCGAATCGCAAGGAATCAGTGGATCCTCGTGATCAATAAGGACGAAAGGGATGGCCGTTTTTCGTATCTCCAGCAATAACTGGCTCGGAATATAACCGATCCCGATTAGACCGAGAACGGCGGATGGATTAATAATATCGATGAAGCCTTCGGCATTGTTCTCCGTTACCATCATCACCCTTATTCCTTGTTTCTCCAATTCGGAAGAAACGCCGTCGATGATTCTTCCCCAAAATACGGCCCCCCGCTCTTGAAAGCGTACGTTAGGCAGCAGAACGATCACCGTATTCTTGGATACTGCGGAAGTTTTGCGCTCATGAATCGGTGGCTCTCCGCTTTGCTTCTTTATCGCCCATTGGGACGACAGGTTATATCCGAGAGCGGCAGCAGTCTGAATAATCTTCGCTCTCGTTTCATCCCCTACACCGGGTTTGCCTGACAGTGCCTGTGAAACAGCGAATTTGGAGACACCAACCTGATCGGCGATTTGCTGCATCGTCACTCTTCTCATACGCGATCACTCCATCTTAAGCTACATCGTCTATTGTAGCATACAATTAACGGTTCACCAAACAAAATTAAAGAATTGTTAGCTTCTACACATCTACCTTTTATTTACGTTTGGTTCCATATGAGAAAAGACCGCCCGAAGTTTACCTTTTCGGACAGTCTTCCTACCTAATAAGCTACTTATTATTCCAAAGCTCAATTCGCTGCTTTAGTAATTGATCAAACTGGCCTTCCAGCTTATGAACGCCCGCTTGATCCATCTCTCGCTGGAACTGGTCCCATAGAGCGTCGAAATTGTCCGGCGATTTGATAATCATCTCGGGGATGCGTTTCCTTACGATATCCTCAAGCTTCTGGAATATGACTGCACCTTCCGTATCCGACGGGATATTAATTTGCCAAGCGGCCCCCCATGGCTTGACCGGGAATTCCGATGCTTTCGGGAATAAATCCTGCCACATCTTAGCGTTGTAGTGAGAAAGTACGTCTTTCTCAGGCGCCGTATAAGCGTCCATTATTTGCTGTTCGCTCTTGATCGTATACGTTTGTCCCGAAGAATCCTTTACACCATTGCCATACTGCGGGAACGGATAGCCATATACGCCGATACCGGTTTTCTTGCCATACTGTGGATCCGAGTTGCGCAGGTCCATGTCGGTTACAACACGCTTGCCGTTCTCGACCTTATAATTGACGCCTTCAATGCCCCAGTTGTTCAAAATCTGAGCTTCGTCCGAGCAGAGCCAATCCAGGAACTTGATAATGCGGACCGGATCCTTGGCGCTCTTGGAGATGCCAATTCCCCAGCCGGCCGAGTATCCGGCGTCTTGGAAATTGCGGTTTTTGAGACTGTCATTGAGCATGATCGGATAAATGCCGTAAGTCAGCTCCGGTTTGCCGGCTTGCTTCAGTGCTTGTTCCGGCTCCTGGTACTGCCACCTGGAATCGATCAGACCAAGGACGCGACCGGAAGCGATCTTTGCCTTATATTGATCGTATTTTTGGGTGAAGCTTTCCGGATCCATCAGACCTGTTGCATACATGTGGTTCAGCCATTTGAAATATTCTTTCTCTTCCGGACGAGTATAATGGAATACCGGTTTTTGCGTTTTATCGTCGATGTACCATTCGCCGTCATCAGAACCGCCAGTGGAGAATACGGCCGGATTCGTTACGCTCTGCGCAATGCGCCAGTCTTCGGCGATCAAGGTTAATCCGATTGTAGGCTGTCCGTTGATTGTCGGGTGCTTTTCCTTGAACGTTTTAATAGCGTTTTCAAAATCCTGCAAGTTTTTGAGCTTCGGATAGTTCAGTTCCTTTACAACCTGATGCTGCAGCATGAAGCCGTCCTTCGGTTCCCACTGCTTCTCGTTGACGCCATAGGTACCCAAAAAATAAATCGCTGGGTTGTCCTTACTCCAGCGCAGACGGTTCAGGTAGTCACCGTACAGCTTTTTGATATTCGGTCCATACTTGTCGATGAGTGGTGCAAGATCGATAAAACCGCCGGCGTTAACGATCAAATTGGAATCGTTTTTGGCGAAGATCAGATCCGGGTATTCGCCGCTAGCGGCCATAAGCGCAATTTTCTGCTTCGGATCGCCGACCGGATAATCGATTTTCAGCGTAACGCCTGTGAGTTCCGTGATTTTTTTTCCGACGGGACTTTGCATATTCTCATAGTTGGAGTTGAGATCTTCGCTGAACATCGTAATCGTGATCGGCTTTTTGTCGTCCCCGCTTGTCGTCGCCACGGACGCGCCCTCATTTTTGTTGGCATTCGTACACCCCGTGAGCCCGATTAGCGCCGCAGCCAACGTAACTGCAGCCCACGTCTTTGCGTTTCCCATCTTTGTGCCTCCCTTAATAATCTTGGTTTGTATATAACAGAAATATCTGTTACAACCGAATAGAAACTTCTCTAGCTTTTTACGGCCCCCAGCGTAAGCCCTTGCACAAAATACTTTTGCAGGAAGGGGTACACGACCAAAATGGGCAGTGTCGCCACGATTGTAATCGAAGCCCGAATCGACTCTGGCGATACGCGTGTAGTCAGCTCGGGATTGCCGCTTCTAGCCATATCGGCACTGCTGGCCCCCGCCGTGGTATTGGCCAATATTTTCATCAATTCGTATTGCAGTGTCGTCAAATCGTCGGAATTGCTGTTGTAAAGAAACGTATCGAACCAGGAATTCCATTGTCCCACCGCAATGAAGAGCGCTATGGTCGCAAGCACTGGTTTGCAGAGCGGAAGAATGATCCTGAAGAAAATCGCCAAGTCGTTCGCGCCATCAATCTTGGCTGATTCCTGAAGACTGATCGGCAATCCGTCTATATAGGAACGGATCACGAAAATATTCCAAGCGTTAACCAGCCCCGGCAAAATGTAAACCCAAAAGGTATTCATCAAATGCAGGTCGCGTATAAGCATATAGACCGGTATGATCCCGCCGGAGAAATACAGCGTCAGAACAAACACGAAGGAAATTTGTTTCCTCGCGATAAAATCTTTCCGGCTAAGCACATAGGCCACCATCGCCGCGCTGAACACGCCTAGCAAAGTGCCGAGCACCGTCCGAAGGACGGAATTTTTAAAGGCCACTATCAAATTGTTGTAGATGAAAATTTCTTTGTAGTTGTCCAGTGTAAAGATCCTTGGCCATAAATAGATGCCTCCCCTGACCGTGTCCATCGCTTGATTGAACGATATTGCCAGTACGTTTAAGAACGGATAAACGGTCACGATACCGACCGAAATCATAAAGGCATATAAAAAAATGTCGAATAGAACGCTTTCGGAGTTTGTACTCTTTGCCGCCATTGTAGCGCTTTCCTCCTTTCAAATAACGCTTTCGTTCGTCCACCGCTTAAACACACGGTTCGATATAAGCAGCAGCATAATGCTCACGATCGAATTTACGATGCCGACGGCAGTCCCAAAGGAGAAACGCCCCATCTTTATTCCATAGTTCAGCACATACAGATCAAGCACTTCGGAGTAATCTTGCACAATGCTGTTCCCGAGCAAGAACTGCTTCTCGAAGCCGATGCTCGTGAGCCATCCGATAGATAAAATCATCATGACCATGATCGTAGGCCGTATGCCAGGCAGGGTAATATGCCAGATCCGCTTGAACCTCCCGGCCCCGTCGACTTTGGCGGCGTCGTACAATTCGGGGTCGATTCCGGAGATCGCCGCCAAATAGATGATGGAGTTCCAGCCCATCTCCTTCCATAGATCGGACATCGTGACGATCCCCCAGAACCATTCCCCGTGAGCCATAAACTGTATCGGCTTGTCGATCGCGTGGATCGCGATGAGCAGCTGGTTCACGATCCCGCCGTCTGTGGACAGCATTTTCGTAATCAAACCGGCTACTACGACCCAAGATACGAAATGCGGCAAATACGAGATCGTCTGCATCGTGCGTTTAAAGGCCATATGCCGTAGTTCGTTCAGAAGTATAGCGAACAGGACCGGTACCGTATAACCGACAACCAACGACATTATGCTCATTGCCAGCGTATTGCGCAGAACGAGATAAAAATGAGGTTCCGAAAACAAGGCGACGAAATTGTCGAAACCGACCCAAGTTTGCTCACGGAAGGATAAGCCGGGTCTAAATTTCTGGAAAGCCATTGTCCAACCCCAAACGGGAATATAATTAAAGATGATAATCCAGATGACGAACGGAACCGACATGAAGAACAAATACTTCTGCTCGAGTGCGACGGACCATTTGGATTTCCTGCGTTTCGGGGTTGTGTTCGGAAGGGCAGTTCCGTTTTCCATTGCCATATTGATTCGCTCCTTTCCTCTACCGCCGGGGGGATGCAAGCAAATAAATCCAGCCGCTGGCGAAGTCGCCCTCCATCGCCGGTACCTGTATTCCGGCATGCAGCAGGCGGTCACCGGTTATCGTTAGATTCGTTCCGGATACTCTATAGGTAAAAGTAGGGTCCAAGCCCTGAAGTTTCAGTTGCTTGACGGGAACATTAGGTTCAGCCAACACCTTGAAATAGTAGACCAGAGCCTCGGTCCGGTCATTGGATACGAACATCCATGAGGTGTCGTTGCCTTCGAAAGGGCTGAGGAGCCGATAATAATTGCCGGTCTGCACCAAATGACGGAACCTCTTGTACTGGTTGACTTGCTGTATAACAATGCCCTTCTCGTCTTTGGAAAGCTTGGTCAAATCAAGCTCGTAGCCAAAGTTTCCTGACATAGCCACATCGCCTCTAGTAGAAAGGGGCGTAATCCTTCCGACTTGATGGTTCGGTACCGCAGATACGTGCGCACCGATTGCGCTAATCGGGTAGACGAGACTCATGCCGAACTGGATTTTCAAACGTTCAACGGCATCCGTATTATCACTGGTCCAAGTTTGAGGCATGTAATAGAGCATACCTGGATCAAATCTGCCGCCGCCGCTTGCGCAATTCTCGAACAGAATGTGAGGAAAACGGGCAGTAAGTCGTTCCAACAACCTGTATAATCCGAGAATATAGCGATGGGCCGTCTCTTTTTGCTGTGCCGGAGACCGATTTACCGATCCGATTTCCGTCATATTCCGGTTCATGTCCCATTTCACATAGTTCACTTGCGCTTTCTCAAACAGGCTGCTAAGTGTTTCAAATATGTAATCGACGATCTCTTCCCTGGAGTAGTCCAGGACCAGCTGAGTTCGCGCTTCGGTACGACGTCGACCATCCACATGAAGGCACCAATCCGGATGCCGACGGTAAAGCTCGCTGTCCGGCGATATCATTTCCGGCTCTACCCACAGCCCAAATTGCAGCCCGAGCCCCTGGATTCTTGCCGCCAAATCCGGTAATCCATTTGGAAGTTTGCGGAAGTCTTCACTCCAATCCCCAAGCGAGGTCGTGTCGTCATTCCTATTGCCGAACCAGCCGTCATCCAAAACAAACAGCTCGATGCCCAGCTCAGCCGCCGCCTTTGCAATCGCCTCCAATTTGCCGACATCGAACTGAAAATAAGTAGCTTCCCAGTTGTTGACCAGGATCGGACGTTCCTTGTACCGGTATAATCCCCGGCATAAACGGGTTCGATAAAGGGAATGATACGTTCTGGACATTTCCCCCAGGCCGTTTGCCGAATACACAAGCACGGCTTCGGGCGATTGAAAACACTCTCCTGGCTGTAGCTGCCATGAAAAATCGAAAGGATTAATCCCTATCGATACGCGGGTTGAATGCATCGAATCCACTTCCGCATCAATTACAAAGTTGCCACTATAAACGAGACTGAAGCCGTATACATCTCCCTGATCCTCTCCTGTATTCGGCGATACAAGCGCTATGAATGGGTTCAGCTGATGACTGCTTGCTCCTCTTCTGCTTTCAATCCGCGTGATGCCGGGACCTAGCGCCCTTCTCTGAATATGCCCCTCTCTCGTCCACGCTCCCGACAAATAGACGGCTTCGAAATGATCTCGGCCGAAGTCAACACTTGCACTTAAAACACGCTGTAATTGAAGCGTTTTCAAGCCCTTGTTACAAAAACGAACTGACCTTGCGATGGCATTATGGTCGGCGAATACGGTGTAGCTTAACTGCATAATCAAGCCCGAGTATGCATCCTGCAGTTCAAGCTCCAGCGTCTGCGCTTCCGAAGCAAGTTCAACATATGTAGCAGGGAGCCCTTCCAAAGCGGGCTTGCCCTCCAGCAATCGATACCTGCGGTAGATGAACTCGGTTATTCGGCTTCCATCTTCCAATTCCACTTGGTAAGCGGGGTTTCTAAAATCCCCTGTACCATACTGCGGATATTCTTGGGGAAGCTTGTCTAGATTGTTCTGCAGCTTCAGATGAGGAATTAAATCGTCGGCCGTGCAGCTGCTATGTAATTTACGGCCCCAATATACATGAAGCGGATAACCAGCGTCATGAATTTGAATGATGTAACTCGTATCCTTTGCCTGCAAATGAAAACATTGCGAGTCTTCGTTGATGATGATACCCATTTCAGTGCCCCTAACCTCGGTATTTGTTAGCCTAACTATGTACAATGTAACACATCATGTTTTTGTTGTAAATGTTTTTTTCAATAACTTTTATCGAGTTTTTGACTAACACATTGTTTCACATCGTTCCTGCATTGAAAATCGTCTGCTGGAAGAGATTTACGTGATTTCGGCGAATTGATGAGCACATTTATTCTTCCACACGTGAGGAGCCTAACTTGTACGGAGTCGCGATTTATTGGACTTTTTTTATTCTTTTGCAATCGAACCCAAAAAGTTTGCCTAACAAAAAAGGCATGGCAAATGAGGTCTCCATTTGTACGCCTTTTTCGGGATTACGCCTGCATCGACTCTATCTCATAAAACACCTCTTTAGGGCAAGAAGTTCTTCGTACGCTCCTACCTCGTATATTCGATATAGAGCGGATGAGTCGGCACATTTTGCGCAATAATGACGACAATTGCAAGTAAATATGAAAAGAGCTCGGTCATCGAATGCTGCGCCGGATCAGCTTCCACCGATGCTCCCCGTATAGAAGGAACAGCAGCCGGTAAGGCTTGACGCCTTCGGCTGCCGTTTTTCTCGAAGAGCTTGATGCAGCTGTTTACAGACGGTTGAGTAGATTGGACATTGCGCGATACCGGTCTTTTCTTTCTCGACACTTAGCTTACCGCGATTGAAACCTCGGCAGGACGATATACCGCCGTCAACTCGCCTTTCGCATCCGTGGCGAACAGCACGGAGCGTTCGCTATCCAACGTGAAGGCGTACGAGCGGTCTGTTGCTGGATCTTTGACATGAATCCGTGCAGCGTGGCCGTATTCGGAGACGAAAACGTACAGTGCACCGCCGGCGTATTCGATTTTGCGCCCGTACACGCCCGGCAGTTCCCCGCCTTCCAACCATTCGAGCTCGGCAGTTACGCCAGCCCGATTCAGCGCTAAGCTGTATAGCGCCTTCAGCACATCGGGGCGATAGCCAAGTTCCACAGGAAGCGGGCACCAGATCATTCGCCCTTTACCGAGATCAGCTTCCACGAGCCTTGTAGCCTGCTTTGCGGCGACGCCGTTCACCAGCTGCTTATTGGTATCCGCAATGCGGGCTCCTCCGAAGGAAACTGGGTAGATGCGCCCTTCGATCTCAATTGCTTCTTCCCGGCGCACGTTCGTTATTTCCCCGGCCTGCAATTCGCTCTCCAAACGGCGAACCGGACGCCAGTAAGCATCCAATCCAACCGGTCCGGTGAAGAGCAACGTCCCTCCGTTCGTCCGGATGTGGCCAATCAGTCGCTCCAGCGCTTCATCGCTGAAGTTGTGGGCACTAGGTACAAGGATGAGCTTCGGACTAGAATCGGCTAACGAATCGAGATGATACTCGCCGAACCCTCGGACGTGCACATTCATGTCATAGACGAGCGTTCGAACGGCGCGTGCGGTCGCTTCCGTCACAAGCTTTCGATTTGAAAAATCATTGGAGTAAGGGAAAATGACGGCGACATCTTCGAGCTTGCGGCCGACGAACAGTTCCCGAATGCTTTCCATAAACGACCCGAAATCATACGAAACGTCCGCTTCCGGCTTCTCTGTTCCGTCTGCGCGAAGTGCCCCGATGTTCGATTCATTGACGTTGTTCATGTAGAAATTAATGTTCCAAATCCACTGAACCGCTCCGGCCCCGCCGGTCGAGAAGGCATACGCGTATTTGCGCTCGAGAATGTTTCGCAGCTCGGATTCGCTGCGTTTCGCTCGGTCGTCCGGCGTTTCCACATACATGATGCCGGTTTCTTGGATCAAATTCGGCTTATGCGCGTCTTTCGTAAATACGCCGTCCCATACAAGATCGTCCATGCTCCACCACGAATGCACGGTCGTATAATCAACTTCGTCTGCGTAGAAGAACGGCGATGGTCTTTGCGCGGTCAGAGCCTCGTCCTGCCCAACCGTCACCAACTGTTTCGGCTGGATTGCGCGAATCGTTTCCAACAGCTGTTTGGCCCAACGGTTGTGCATTTCCATCGTGAACAATGTGTAATCGAGCCAAGGCCCGCCTTTCTTCGCCAGCGTTTCCGTCGTACCGAAGTTGATGTCGTCCGGCTCCAGTAGCTGCGCTGCTTCAAAGGCAGGAAGATCGTCTGGCGTCATATTCCAACGCTCCTGAAGAAGACTCAGAGTACCGTGCCGCTGTTTCAGGAATTCGATGAATGCGTCCTTTTCGAACCGGTCATGTAAGGAACGAGGTCCCTTGAAAATCCGTTTCGGGTCGAACATCGACGGTTCGTTGATCAGATCCCAATGAACGTGCTTCGAATCGGTATGACGGGAAACAATCGCTGAGATGAACCGTTTTTGCGCTTCCACGCTTCTCGGATCCAGATAAGGGTTCACGCCTTCCCAGTTCTCCGGAGTGAACGAGAAGAAGTTAAAGGTTACTTCAAGATCGTAACGCTTCGCTGTTAAAATAAAGGCGTCGACCGCGCGAAGCACCTCTTCGTAAGCATGCCCGTCGACAAACATGATTTGGCGCCACGCGGTCCAAATGCCCGTCCGGATCAAATTGATGCCGGCGCGTTTCATCTGGGCCATATCGCGATCCCATACCGCTGCGTTTGGAAGGAATAAATATTTGCGCGCAACATCGCTCGTCATATACGTCATGCCAACGATCGGGAGCGGCTTGCCGTCTTTCCAAAAATAATCGCGGTCGCAGGTCAAATAGTCGCCCTGCTTCAGAAGCTCCGCATCGAAACCCCAGAATCCTTGGCGCAGCAGGCGACTTTCGCCGAGCGAAGACACGGCTTCGCATTCCGCAACGTAGAAGCCTCTTTGAATTGGCTCCGGAATGCGGACCTTCCCAAACTCAAGCTCGCGTCCCGCATGAAGACGGAGCTCCGTGCTCCAAACCTCGGCAAATTGTTTAGGACGATAGATAAAGTCCGGTGTCGGGGTTTGAACGACTGTGTCCTTCGCCTTCAGTACGCGAAGCTTGAATGTCCATTCCGCCTTCTCCTTGCGCGCTCCGAGTCGCTGCGCTTGCAGCATCAGCGTCGCCCGGTCCCCCGGCTCGTACGAGGCATAATTCGGCTTCAGCCACAGCTCCGTGACGCCTAGCGCCGCGAAGTCCGCCCACCGGCCGAGCGCATCCGCTCCGCCATTGCTCCAGAATGCCTCACGCAACGGCTGATTAACAAAAATCCAGCGGCCGCCGGCAAAGTCCCCTTTCGTATTCTCGATCAGTACGACGGGGGCCGCGACTTCGCGTTCGATCGAGCCGCCGCTGATACCTTTCAGCAAAGGGTAAATGTGCGCGTCTATCGGCCCTGACGAACCGAGCTCTCCAGGCTTGTCGTCGGTACGGGTCACGTGCAGAACCAGGCCGTAAGTCGGCTCGACCGTAAATAGCGACTCGTGATCCTGCAGAAGCGGGATATCTCGGTGGTGAACGAGCTTCGCGATCGGAGCCGGATCGACCTCAAGCGCTTCATGAATTTGCAGCTGCTGGTGATAACCGGTCTGCGCTTTCTCCACTTTCCACTCGCCGTCCATTTTGATTGCCGGCTTCTTGAATGGAGCCCCGCCCACGGACAACAGGCCTTTTCCCACACGAAGATGAGCCAGTATGGCATTCCAGGCCTCCTTTGGGAAATATGAGCCGTGCAAATGCACAAGAACATCCGCGTCCACAAGCGCTTCGGCGAGATTTTCAGCATCCGCTACATGGTAGTTGTCCTGAAGCTTCTTGAGGGCCGAAACATTCGGTCGCTGACCTTCATATGGAAACGAAACATCGTAAAAAACAACAATGCGGCTTACATTCATCGCGAAAACCTCCAATGAGTGATCGTAGTTTCTGAATCAGTATAGGTTCCGCCGTGCGGAAAAGAAATGTAGGATTCTTTTTTTCTTGTATTATCTTTATTTTAGAAAGGCTACAGCACCAGAGTGACGAAACCGTCCATCTCACTAACCCAGTTGTACAATTTCGTCCCTGTTTTATCGTCATTTTCGTTGCGGGGGTCGCCAGCCTTTTTAATGGCATAATCTAATCGGCAAGGCAGTTTCGTTGTAACAGCCGAGCGTCGGTTGAATGGTGCCCGTCGAACTTCCGTTGTCCCCCCCCCACATGCGTAGGACGTTGATGCTTTTTTGGGCATTTTGTGTGCCATTACCGAGTCTACTTCAACTTTGCGTGAGTTAACCGTCAAGCAAGCCTGCGTAATATGTATTATTCCCTTGAAAATAAAAGGAGGTCCCGTTTAACATAAAATGTTGCCCGCTAGTATAACCAAACCCGGTCGACACGGCACTCGAGACATCTGGGCGGAAGCCAAAGGCAACAGAAGTAAGCAGTAGCATATATGCAGTAATAAATCTACTCCTTTTTACGGTCCGATCCATACATTTGATCTTCCCTTCGTATTAGATGAAATCGTTCTGGGAGCATGATTAAAACCACGTCTACCCCATCGAGCTGGATGTCGAGCTTCTAATTCAAGCCGGTCCGACGTCAGCCCAAATTTATTTTGTTGCAGCCGAACACAATCCGTTCCCACCCAATACTTTCGAATTCCGCTGTAACCGTTGCCGCCTATCGTCCTTTAATTTCATGGCTATGAGATCGTTACGTCATCAACATACACAGTCGCTTTCCCGGAGGAATCGGCCGCTGTCATCACCTGCACACCGATGGCTTGCGTCAAATTTCTATTCGTTACGCTGTTGATATTCACATCTATCGTCGAGTATCCGCCGGCATCCACAGGGGTTGCGTTTGAAGCCGTCCACGTTTCCCACCCGGCCCCGCTCTGCATAAACAATTGAACCTTAACCCCGCTGCCGACGGTAGCACCTTCTCCAGGCACGACTTTTACTTTGACGGAAATCTTGGTGAAGTTGGAAAGGTTTACGGTTGCCATACGACGAAGCTGGAATTGACCGCCATTCAAAGCAAAATCGGCCTTTACCGCGTGCATACCTGACGCGGCAAATACGGAATCAGTGACAGCCAGTCCTGAGGCTTCTGCCGTGTTATACTGATTGTTATTATCTACATTGATCGAGAAGCCTTGTAAGGTTCCATCTTCAAAACCATAAACGGTTGACTGAGAAGCCGTACTTGCAACCAGTCGCACATCGTCCAGATATACGGATGTTATCCCTGATCCGGAAAATTGCTCTAGCTTGATACCGATTGCCTTTACGTTACTTAGGTTCGCAATTCCTGCAAGCGGAATCATCACGTTTGTGAAATCATCGGCGTTGATGTCGACCATACCGCTATCCGTCCAGGTCCAGTTAGGCCCTGCTTTAATATACAAGCGTGCTTTGGCTGTACCGCTCTTTAGTTTGAGTTTCGCGCTCAATTCGTTAACTCCGGATAAATCTATGTTCTCGAATTTCACGATTTCAAAGTCCGAGCCTGAGAGCGAGAAATCCACCTTGAGTGAGCCTGAGCCTTGCGCATACACGTCATGAGTGACCGAAGATGTTCCTGCGCTTGCGTTATTCACGTCTACATTCCAGCCCTGCGTATCCGACTCGAAGCCATACAACAGTCCCGCCGGCGCCGGCATGCTGCCCGTGCCGCCGTCCGGTACACCGCCGGTACCGTCGTTATAAACTTGAATGTCATCAAAATAGAGGGTTCCCGTAGTGCTTGATGCCGTCTCCTTCTTGTTCACGTAAATACCGAAGGAACGAATATCTTTTAAGTTTTCTTTAGTCATTACTTTTCCGGCATTCGATGTATCCCATGGAGCCGGTGTGAATTGACTGAACGGAATTTCGACCACGCCTTCCGTTGTACTCGCAAGAGACGGATACGCTTCGAACGAGATACCACTGGCATTCACTTGAATCACCAGCTTCTGACCGCTACCATCGGGCTGCAGCCAGAACTTCAGCTTATTGGCGTCCGACCAGTCGACATTGTTCATGTTCTTCACTTCGCCGGTATAACCTTGACCGTTCACGTTATAAGCCAGTTTCAAGCCATACTTCCCGTTGTACTTATGGTCGGCATCGAGCGTAATTGTGTTCAAATCACCTTGAGCGCTATAGGCTGCATCCAGCAGATCATTGCTTCCCATATACGTTTCGAATGTATCCACAACATGAGGGTCGGAGTTAGGCGGTACATCGCTGATAAAAACTCGGATCGTTTGCGACAGTTTGGAGCCGTCCTTCGCATATGAGGTTACCGTTAAGCTCGTTCCCTTTTCGTCAAGCGATGGCCCCGGCGTCCAATCGGCTGTATAATAGAATCCTTCCTCATCTGCCTTCATGCCGGTTTCCATTCCATTCTCGCCTATTCGGAAAGTGACACGTTCCACGTTCTGGTTTAATACACGCGCGCGTATTGTGGTTGACCTTGTCGCAGGAATGGTTTCATTTGCCGTCGGAGATGTGATGTGCAGGAACGGCCTTTCCCCGGTCGTTATAACCTGCCGGCTATACGGCTGGTCCGCCTTCACCTCTTTACTGAAAGCCGTGTACGGATCGTTGTAGTATGCCGTGAAATTCGGCAGAAGCTCATGATCACCGAGTCCCGGCGCATTCTTATACGGAACGAAAATCGAATCCGTATTGAAATTAGCCCATGTCAGCATATAAGCCATCCGTCTCGAATCCGGATCCGATTTGAGCGCATTTAGCAGCTTCGTGAAAAATTGTAAATCCTGGGTCCCGGTCGGTTTCACATTCGAATAACCGAATTCCGTGAAGGCCGCTGCTTTTCCCTTCGAATCCGCCAGCTTGGAGATTAGCTTCGCATCCTTTACCACAGCGTCGAACCAGCCGGGGGTTTTGCCGTCATAGTATGTGTCGAAGCCGAGAATATCAACGTAATCGTCCCCAGGATACGTCTCCAGGTACACGTCATTCGTCTCGTTGAACGGGCTGCCCGGCGAGAAGGCATAGAGGAAATTGTGTACCCCCTTCTTATCACGCAGGTATTCAACGGTATAACGGTAAATCTCCTTATATTGATCTTTCGTCCTGTATGGCGCCCCCCACCAGAACCAGCCGCCATTCTGTTCGTGGAAAGGCCGGAAAATGACCGGGATAAGCTTGCCGTTATCATCCTTGAGGTTGTTGGCAAAGTCAGCGACCATATCGAGGAACTGATTGTACTGTGCTTGCTTATCCCCCCCTGGAAGGATGTGTGAGATTACCATACCTTTTGTATCATAGAAACTGCCGCCGGTGACGAAGTTCGGCATGTGGGAGCTGAGCGTGAGCACACCTCCCTTCTCGTAGGCCGATTTCATGACAGCGATCAGATTATCGCGGTTTTGCTGCTGGGAAGCACCGACCATGCCCGGTTTTTCGTAACCTTCCAGGCTCAAGGTATCCCATCCGAACATGCCTGGGAAATCGCCAACGGCATTCATCACATCGGATTGAGTTCCATCTTTCGCGGTAATCGAGATGCCTTCCGTAGTCGCATGCTGTTGTCCGAATAATATCTCCCTACCTCGAACGTCATTCAGATAAGCGAACAACGATCTTGTCTCCGCAGTTGCCCGTGCATCGGCGAGATCGACACTTCTAACCGATGTTTCCGTGCTGGAGGAGGAGCCACTGGATTGGGCCGGCATTTGCGTGGGATTCGGTTGGAACGGCTTTACCTCCCCCTTTGTGACGGTCAATTGGCCCGCTGGGACAGCAGTTCCGTTGATCGTTACCCCCTCAGCCTCAATGTTCGCTTTCACGATTGTTCCGCGACTGGAAATGGAAGTGCCGGAAGCGGCGGCTGCCACGTCCATTGCTTTGATTTCGGCCCCTTCCGCCACTGTAAGTATCGTCGGTTTGTTCAGCTGAACCGAATCAACTTTCGTTCCTGAGCTAAGTTCAAGCTTGGAGGATTTATCGACGGTAATTTGGGATATTTGAGTATCACCCGACGCAAGTACCCGAACCTCACCTTCTTTGCGATTCACATAAACTTCGTCAAGTTCAGAGTCATTGAAGATGATTGTATTGGGGCCGCCACCTTCCACGAACGTGATTCCCTTTACCTTGGTTCCCTGCAGCGTAACCTCACCGTTGCCGATCCCTGCCGCGAGGTACAGATTGCCTAGAATACGAGCATTCTTAAGGACTACGCCTTCTTTATTGATGACAACATTGCCGTCGATGATTCCCCCCTCGATGTCGCCTTCCTTGTTATAAAAGCTGGAAACCAAGCTGTCGATGAGTTTAACCGTTTCAGCACGAGTAATCGTACCTCTAGGGCGAAAGGTCCCGTCCTCGTATCCATCAATCCATTTTGCAAGCGCATTCACCGAACTACGCGCGTAAGCTGCAATTTCATCTGCATCTTTAAATTCGGTTGTATTTGAATCCTTTCGTGACGGATTAAGGGAAAATACACGAGTCAGTAGCGTTACTGCATCTTGACGGGTAAGGTAATCATTAGCTTGCGCTTTGTTACCCGGATATCCATCAAAATAACCGGCCTGTCGGGCAAGTGATAGTTGGTCAGCATACCAACTGCCGGCATCGACATCGGAAAAATGTTGCTCCGACTTTACATAAAAGCCGAACAATTTGTTGAGTAAGGTAACAAATTCAGCCCTCGTAATTTTTTCATCAGGATGAAAGGCGTTGTCCGGGTAACCGCTTACAACTCTTTGCGAAGTCCATTTTTCTATACGGCTTTCTGCCCAGTGTCCTTTCATATCACTGAACAAGGGGGATCCTATGGGTTGAGTTCCGCCTGACGATGCCATAATGGGAGAAAAAGGTGTAACGGCTATGACTGCTGCAAGTAAGTACGTCAACCATCTGGGTTTCCTGTTCATTCTTTAACCTCCTTTTACGATTAGTCATTTTGTGTCATTCATGAATTTCTGTTTTGTAGATATTGTGCTTTTTCATTTGAGTACACGTTGTCAGCCCTCCTCTAGATATGTAATTTCGACAAACCGAAACTAACTATGTTCGCTATTTATTATACCTAAAATAAAAACATTTTCTAGTGTTTGTATATAATTTTATGTTTTGTAAAATTATTATTAATAACTTTTTTTGTTTTTTAACCTAACATACCATTCGTTTTTTTTGTTTTGTCATACATTTTCGATTGTTGTATCTTTTAAAATGACATTATTGCTAACTAGCCGGAGGGTGTGATGAACGAAATGGCATTGAAGCTCTATCTTCTATTTATATTTTATGAACAGTTTCCAAATGTTCTCCACCAAATCATCGTCTAAACCAGGCCGAGTATCTAAAAATCTCTCTTCAATCATCCAATCAATATTTCGAACCATATTTACAGGTGTTTGAGGGTCAATGATTATCCTCACCCGTCCTTAAAACGATAAATGCCCATACCATGTGGTAAGGGCAATGTTGAATTAGAACTCAAAACTTACGTGCTGTTTTGCGTCTGAATGGTATCCATTTCTGCATATAAACTAACATACAAACCTTACTTCAAAACTTTATTTGTCTACTTCAAAACTTTTTTTGCATACTTCAAAACATATTTGTTGGCGATCATCTCACTGGGCCAATGCCGTTTGACATTTCAAGCCCAACGTAATAAAATGTTTTTACGTAACATATAATTGTACTGTAGCCATACGCGAGGAGGCTCACAGATGGTTCACGACATCCAGGAAACATACCGGGTCGAAGCTCCCGAGCAGGCTCTCGTGCTGCTCAATCCGCTGCGCGGCGAAATTGCGGCCCGCCTCGTCGAACCGGCGTCTGCCGCCGAGGTGGCGCGGATGCTGGGCGAGACGCCGCAGCGTATCAACTACCATTTGAAGGCGTTGGAGAAAGTCGGGCTAGTCAGGCGAACCGGGACACGCCAAGTGCGTAATCTGGTAGAGGTGCTGTATCAAGCCGTTGCCAAAACATTTGTGCTGGCGGAAGCGCTCAGCATGAAGCCGGAGACGCTGCAAAAGCTGAAGGATCAAGGTGCTCTGGCTCATTTGATCCGGACGGCGGAGCGAGTAAAGCAGGATGCGCTGCTGCTAATGGAGAGGTCCGACGCCGCCGAGCAGGTGCCGAGCGCTGCGCTGGAACTGCAAGTGCCGCTCGGCGACGAAACGCAGCGGGCCGCTTTTATCGAGGAATATGTGGCGGCCGTTCAGGCGATCGTCCGCAAGTACGCTGCAGCCGGTTCCACTGGTGACAAAGAAAAAATCCTTTATCAGGCTGTGCTAACCGTATATCCGAAACCGGATGCAGGAGAGTGAGAGCGATGAGTGAAGAAAAAGAACGCAAAGACAACGTCATCGATTTGGAATCGTTTCGCCGCAAATCGGCTGCGGCCGGCGGAGCCGGCGAGCACGTGTGGGAACAGGTCACGCTGCCGCTGCTTCCCGGCAGCGAAACACCGGATCAGCCGACCGTCCATATCGTGAAAGTATCTTCCGGCTTCGGGCGCCTTCCCTCACGGGCTTGGCAGGATACGGTACGCAGCATGGCCGCTTGATCGTCATTATAATATGAGGAGGTATTACCAATGAGCTTTGTACCGATTGTGGTCGAATCGACAGGGCGCGGCGAGCGCTCGTACGACATTTATTCGCGGCTGCTGAAAGACCGCATTATTTTCGTCGGGACGGAGATTAACGACCATACAGCCAATGCCATTGTCGCTCAGCTGCTGTTTCTCGCGGCGGACGACCCGGAGAAAGACATCTCGCTCTACGTGAACTCCCCCGGTGGCTCAACGGTAGCCGGCATGGCCATCATCGATACGATGAATTTCATCAAGCCGGATGTATCCACAATATGCGTCGGCATGGCCGCTTCCATGGGAGCTGTCATATTGACGTCGGGCGCGCCGGGCAAGCGCTTCGCTTTGCCGAACTCGGAGATTATGATCCATCAGCCTTGGGGCGGGGCCCAAGGGCAGGCAGCCGACATCAAAATTCGCGCCGACTGGATCATCAAGACACGCAGGCAACTCAACGAAATTATCGCCAGAACGTCCGGCCAGCCACTGGAAAAAGTGGAGCAGGATACGGACCGCGACTACTACATGTCCGCCGAAGAGGCGAAAGCGTATGGAATTGTAGACAAAGTGATCCAGAAAATATAAGACGCATTGGCCGGCGGCCCGACATCGGCAAGTCGGCCATTTTTTATGGGCACGAGCTTCGACCGTACCATGCTGCGCCGCAACGCGACCTCCGCCTCTATGCTGCGGACAGCATGCCCGGATTTTACGCGTATTGAGCAGCTAGGGGAGACGAATGAGCCCTTCCCGCGAACGAGTTAGCTGCTCATAGCCGTTCTCCGTAATCGCATAGCTGTTCTCGATGCCGACGACACCGCGTCCGGGGAACGTAAACTTCGGTTCGATGGCGATGACAATGCCGGGCTCGAGCGGATACGTGAAGCTTTTGGCGAGTACGGGAAGCTCATCGATTTCAAGGCCGATCCCGTGTCCGAGAAATTTGACCTGATCGGAGCCGTAGCCCATGAAATGATCGCTGAGCCCGGCTTCCTTCACCTGCTTTAGCGCCGCTGCATAAAGATCTTCGCATATGGTACCCGGCTTCAGCCGTTCTTCCGTGCGGCGCAGCACTTGTTCCGCTTGCTCGTAAGCACTCGCAAGGTCATCCGGCAATTCGCCGATGACGGCAGTGCGCGTCTGATCGATGACATAGCCTTCGATACAGCAGCCGATATCGATCAGGATCGGCTCGCCGCGGCCAATCCGACGCCGTCCGGAGCTTTGCGGCGCGGCGGCGCTCAATCCTTCGCCTCCAGCGGGACCGTCAAAATACGTGGGCAGCGCCGCAGCCGCCCCCGCTCCAACCATGCCGGTAATGAGCTCCTGATTGTAGCCTCGCATCCGCATAAGGCCGAGATGGCCTTTGCGCCGGATCGAATGCTCGATCGCGGCCATGAGCTCCAGCTCCGTCATTCCTTCATGAAGCGCAGCAACTCCCGCCTCGAACGCCGTATCGATAACTGCAGCCGCTTGGCGAATGAGCTTCAGCTCGGGGGCCGACTTGATCATGCGCGTTTCCCGAATGAGCAAGGAGCCGTCCGTCCAAGTCACCCCGGGAAAAGCACTTTGCAGCCGCATATACGCCTGTACCGGCAGCACATCAAATTCGGTAGCCAGCGTAACGGATCCGGCAGCAAAGAGGGCCGGGTAACGTGCGCTCAGTTCGGATGCGAACGTGCGCAGCGAAGCGAGCGGCACGACGTCCGTTTTCGCTTCCGTCATAGCGCGAGTGACACTGCGCCGGACGAACAGCGCCGGATCGCCCGCCGCGGGTACGAACGCATATCCGGTCTGCATCGAGCCGGTCAAATAATAGATGTCCACGTTTTGCGTCGCCAGAAATGCGTCGATCCCTTTGTCCCGCATCTTCTTCTGCAGCCTTACCCAACGCTCGCGGTACATTTCGGCCGTTTCGTTATTTTGCTCCGTCATCGCCGTTCAATCGCCCTTTCTTCGTGTATCAACTAAGCTCCAAGCTCCTTAAGCCCCGCTCCGCATCTCCTCAACAAGACGTCGCATGGCCCGGTTCATTGCATCTGCGGTAAGATGTACCCGTTTTCCGTGACCGGGCAGCACCCACTCAAACGTTTCTGCCGCTAACCGTTCCATCGATTTGCCCTGCTCTTCCCACGAATACCAGCAGAAATCGTCAAAAGCCGTTAGCATCCCTCGTTCCCGATCCCAGGCGAGATGATCGCCGGTGAACAAGTACCGGCTCCGATATAACAGTACCATCGAGCCCCGCGTATGACCGGGAACGACGATAATTTTCGTATCCGCGTCCCATTGCACATCCGCCACACCTTCGATGAAATGCTCGGCTTCCGGCTGGGCCGATCGCTCAAGTGCATGAATGATTCGTTTCGCGCCGAATCGTTCGGCGTAAAGCTGCGCATCCGCTACATCGTCCCGGTGCGTCAGGAATATCGTGCCGACGCCGCCCATCTGCTCGAACCGCCGTACGAGGTGAGGCACGTAACGCGGCGCGTCAATGAGCCAATTTCCATCCGGGCGAAGAAGCAAGTAGGAGCTGCCTCCATACGATTTGGGTGAAGTGAAACCGCAATAGTAAAGGCCTTCATCCAGTCTTAGCGGAAAGTCCTCCATCACTTCCGCCGTCCCCGACTTCTCCTCGCACACGATCGCATTCGTCGGACAGCTAAGGAGCGCTTGGAGCGCCTGCCGACGCTCGCTATCGCTGCCCGGCTGCTTTGCTACCGCGGAATATCCGCCAGCTTCGCGAAATACGTCCGGCGCCAGCTGACGACACGTATCGCAGTCGATGCAAGCCGAATTAACATAGAATGACCCTGCAACGTTCGCGGCTAATCGCCGATGCTGACGCTCGCTCACGTACGACACGCCCTTTCCCGTACAGTACCGGATACTCTCTCTTTACATTAACGCTCACGAAGCGAAAATGCAAAGCCGCTAGGCGTTAAGCTGGCTGTGAGATGCCCTGCACGTTGCTCTACATTACACCTCCAGCTTAACGCCTAGTACGTTATTTCCGCGGCCGCCTTAATCGTCCAAGCAATCGGCTGCAGCACCGTATAGCTGCGAGGGAACTGTAGTCGAACGATCGCCACTACGCCGGGTTTATGCAGAGTGACCGAGTAACCATAGAGATTATTCGTATAAGTGTAAGGAAACGAATTGTTTTCGTTAATGACGGCCCAATCAAGCCACTCAACCCTATTGCGCAAAAGCGTACCGGGAAGCGGATCGTTGTTCGCATCCAGCCGCAAGTTCGCTCGCAAGTAATCGCGTGCGGCGGCTTGCGCCCGAATCGGATCGATCGAACGCACTCCGTCGGCCAGCTTGTCCATATCGCTTTGTTGAGCTGCGGCATGCACAGCGTAATTCAGCGCTCGTTTGCCGTGGAATAACGTAAACATCGCCAGCTCTTCGTCGGTTTGCAAAGCGTAAAGTGCGAAGAAGCAGACGGCCATAAGCGGGAAAAGCAGCAGCTTATACATGCGCGCCCGTCCTCCTTACGGTACATACTCGCTCATTTTCATCCCTACGGCCCCCATCCGAGACGTTTCGTCAGGCGGCGTCATGCCGACGAGCCGATCGATGACAAATAGCCGCTCGTAAGGATACGTAATCTTTAATCGGATGCCTGTGCCGCGATGTACGGGTGCTCTCGGGTCCGAACCGTTGACACCGCTTGTCGTATCGACGACGTATTCCACGAGCGAGGGGGTAAAGCCGCGTGCAGCGAGACGCTGCCGGGATTCGCTTATTGCCGCAGCGTCCACATATCCGTGGCTGGCGTTAGCTCCCACCTCCAGCAAATAATCGACCTCTTCCTGCAGCACTGCCTGCCTGATCAGAACGATATGCTTGTATATCGGGGCAAACAACAGCCAACATAATATGCTCGCAAACAGTACGAACACGAGAATTTGCTTCATGGGTCCATCCGCTCGATCGTTTCATTGATCCGTCCGCCTCCGTTCATGATCAGGCTTCTTGTACCTGACGGCCCGGCAACGACAGAGTTGTATATGACAAGCGCCACCATCACCAGCATGACGGTAATGAGGATCGATCTCATGGCTAATCGCTCCTCTACGGCTGTAGATTGGTAATATTGTTGTTTGCAGTATTGCCGTGCGTTTGTATATTCGCTCTCATGCCCGTGCCGTTGTTGTTGATAATCGTAGTAAACAGCAGCGCCATAACTATCATCATCATCACTGTAATCAATATATTTCTCATGGGAACGTCGCTCCTTTTTAATTTAGAGACTGAAACAGTTTTTGTCCTTCCATAATCCACGGATACATGAACACGCGAAACGTGTTGAGGATCGGTAGACCGGCCAAAACAAACAGGATATACGATACCGTCTCCTTGCGGCTTTCTTTCGCCAGCTCCAGCTTTTCCTTGTAATCACGGATTCTCTCCCGCAATAATTCGTAATAGCTGCCATGTTCGTGCAAGCGAAGCGCTTGCAGCGTCTCGGCGAAGCTTCGCGCTTCGTCCGTGCCGAGCCTGCGCTGAAAATCGCGGATCGCCAGCTCCGCATCCTGATACCATTCCGCCAGCATTCGCTGCAATGCGCCTCGAATGATTCTTGTCGGCGGTACGCATCTCATTAGTTTGTAATGCAAATTCATCTTCGAACCGGTGTAATACAACAGCTGGCTGCTTAACACATATATCTCTTTAACGATCTGATGGCTGCGTCTAAGTTTCAGTTGTTCCAGCACCTTACGATCGGCCGCCAAAAGGAGAAGGAAGGAGCTTCCTACCGAAATTGCATAGGCCGGTTCGATGAAACGGGCGAATGAAGAATAATGCATGCCGGCGATTCCCCACAAGACTAGTGTGCCGCTGAGGAACATGCAGGAACGCCGCACTATTTCGTAAAATTCAGGATGCAGTCCGATGCCGGCCCCGAGAAGAAGCTGTCTTTTCCCCTCCAGTTTTCCCTCCTCCCTAGGAACGAGCAGCAGCTTTGCGACCGTTTTCGCGAAACGTCCTGACCAGGAGAGGCGAGGCGTTTGCCATGGCTTCCACCGCACTGCACGCTGCGGCAAAGCCCGGAATAAGGAAACAACCGCTAAGTAACCGGTAACGCCTATCAATCCCCAGCTGCCGTGAACTGCGATCCACCACAACTCGAAGGTGCCCACTCGTATCACATCCGTTTCATCGACAAATAAATTCCCATTAAGAACGAAGCAAAAATCAGCATCAGGGCATCCAGGATCAGGTTGCGCCCTTCCGGGTCCAGCACGTAGTACAGGTAAGCGTTCGACGAATTCATTTTGACATTGATAAATATGAAGAGGGCAAGGAACGCAAGCGGGGTGAAATTCGCTATCCTTATCTCGAGCAAACGATTCCGTTCGGCCTGATCGGTACGTTGCGCCCGCCGCATGTCTTGAATAAGATCTTTCAGATTATCCGTAATATCTGTGCCTTCCGTTAGCGCAACGCGCAGCATGCCGCTCAAATATTCGGCCCAAATATGTCCGTGCGAAATGACGAACAGCCGCATGCTTTCATCCATATCGCGGCTGGTGAGCAGTCGCCGGTGCAATTGTTCGAATACCGGCTTAATCGGATATACGATACGGTTTTCTTCGAGACATACCTGAAGCGCTTGCTTTACGTTTTTACCGCCGGACACTTGATAAAACTGATACAACACTTCGACAGCCGGTAAAAATTCCATCCGGTTTCGCAAACGAAGGCTAATCAGATGAATCCTTAACCAGACGTAAGGCAACCCGCCAAGCATGCTAGCAAGTACGACAATTCCTTTGACAGTCTGGAAAAACAATGCGCCGCAGGCAATGCCCAGCAAAAGCATCATTACGGTTAAGACGATAAACCAGCCGAGCCCTAGCTTTGCATGGGAAGCTTCAAGCAACAAATGCAGATGTCCATACACCCGGCGAAACTGAGATAGCCATCCGGCCACACGAATGTCCAGCTTTCTCTCTTTAACGTGAAGCAATCGGGAACGGGCCGTTCGTCTCCGGACCAGTATTTGCAGCAGCGCATAAACCCCCGAGAAAAACAGCAGGAACAACAGCATCAACAAGCTGGCCTGCACCCATATGATCACGCAGTCACCACTCCCATTTGCAGCAGCTTCCGATACGTGCGCTGGTCCCGTTTGCCAAAACGCTCGGATGCACGAGCCGAGAAAGGCTCGGGCCATTCCCACTCACCCTTACCTTCGTCATACCGCACGATGTCACGGACGACGACCTCACCTTGCTCGTAGACGTATTCGCCGATCCGCACCAGCTTTCTATTGCCGCCGACGATCGCCATCTCCAGGCCGATCTGAGTTACATATTCCGTTATCCGCTTTGTCAGCCGCTCCGAATTCATCCCCCTTCCATCAAGCATGCACATGTCCGTTATCGCGTCTGGCGCGTCCTCCAGCTCGTTCACATGCACTGTTGTCATACTCCCCTCGTGGCCCCTGGTGCACGCCCGCACGTACAGATTCGCGTCTTCGTCGCGTATTTCGGCGTGTACAATTCGTTTCGGGGACTGACGCAATGCCAGCTTGAACGCTTGTTCGCCGGAGTGCTTGCGGTCGTCCTCGTCGACCTCGTATTCCACAATATTTTTATCCGGAAAATCCCGTTTGAGCATAAGCTCGAATCTCGATTCAATCGTGATGATCCGTTCGTCGTCATCAAGCTCGGCAATAAGAGCCTTCATCAAATTCGTTTTGCCGGAGTTGGTCGGTCCGATAATGACAAGGTTGAATTCGGCACGAAGAATGGCCCGCAGCAAATCGGCCATCCGGCCGTCGACAGTACAAAATTCCGGTTCCGCCAGCGCGGATAATCCGTAATGCCGCATCGTGTAAAAGCGGATAGTCAGCGTCGGCTGAGCTGTAAAGCCGAACCCTGTCATCGTCACGCGCGAGCCGTCGCGCAGCCGGACCTCAGCCCAACGTTTTCGCGGGTTGAATGTTTCGTTGTTAAACAGAACCAGGTTTTGCTGAATGCGCTCGAGCTCTTTTACCGAACCTAGGCGTATAGACGATAACGTTGGCCTTCCTTTCCTCACTTCGAAAACGTCGCAGCCGACGACTTGTATTTCTTCCAAACCTTCCCGTTGCTTCAGGATGACCTCCAGAGCCCCCATGCCGATCAGTTCGGCGAATATCGCTTCGGCCAAAGTCGTATATCCGAAAGTCGGAGGAGGCAAGATCGTCATTCTTTTTCTGGCGATCAAATCCTGAATGACGGCAAGCAGCTGCCTGCGTTCCTGATCGTAGCCGAGAATTGCCCGATTAAGCGTTTCCCCGAAACGCTGCCGTTCTTCGTCGTTGCCTCCTAGTCCCGCTACGAGCTCGCCGCGTATTTCCGCGACGCAGGATGCAAAATCGCTTCTTCCTTCCGAGTCCGGCCGCTCGATGCCCGTTGGCCACAGTGTCCGATCATGCCCGGTCCCTCGCCAGCGATCGGCATATACCGTAACCGAAAATTTGCGCTCGTTCACGCCCCTTCCCCCTTACGCAAAATTTACGAAACCTCCACGGCTGTCCGTGCCAAAACTCTCTTAAGCCAAGGCTTTCTTCGCTGATGTTGTTTCATTTGCAGGCGATGCAACGTAACGATAGTTTGGCATAAGGGCAAAAGGCTATCCCGCAGCTGTTCCGACTGCTTCATTACTTCCGCCAGCTGGCCGCGATTCACCGCCGTGAATAGCTCCGGCAGCCGCTTCACCTCAGTCACCACGTGCATGCCGGTCTCCTTGCGGATATCGCGCGCGCGAATTCCTCCAGCCATGGAAGCATCGCATTGGTTCAGAACGAGATCGAAAGCGGATGGCGTTACGCCGAACACATTCCCTAACGTACGCAGCCAGCGGTTAACATCCTCCTGAAAATGGGTGATATCCCCTGTCGTTACAAGCAACCGCGTATCCGCCTTGATGATTCCGCAAAGCGTTGCCGCATTATCCCAATAAGCATTTACATCCACGATGCAAACGTCGAATGCTTCGCGTGCCATACTAAGCAAGTGCTCGATCTCTTCCGCCGTGAAAAATTCGGCCTGTTCCCGCAGCATATTGCCATAGAGCACGTGCAGGTTGGGATTATCTTTCATTTGCTCGCAATATTGAAGCAGCCGCTCCTTTGGCATCGTGTTTGACTTCAGCTCAGCCCGCAGCACGTCGAGCGAGTTCACCTTGTCATCGCGACCAAGGT
The DNA here is from genome assembly GCF_000829455.1 of Gordoniibacillus kamchatkensis. Taxonomy (GTDB): domain Bacteria; phylum Bacillota; class Bacilli; order Paenibacillales; family NBRC-103111; genus Gordoniibacillus; species Gordoniibacillus kamchatkensis. Next base: position 22,537 of record NZ_JXAK01000049.1, on the reverse strand, counting down.
AGCGATGCAGCTTGGAGCTCTTTAGATTTAAACATAAATACCCGACCTTATGCTCAGTAGTGGCCGCCAGCTGCCAAGCCGTACCGAACGCCAGCGTCGTCGTTCCGACGTTCGGCGTTGAGCCGAGGAACAGGACGATTTTCCGCTGAGGGCATCCAGCTGCATTCTCCTCGTTCCCGAGATGGCGCCGCACTTCCTCGCAGATGGCGTTAATACTGCGGCCTGGCGGTACCCATGAGCAATCGTTGGCCAAGCACAGCTTCATATATTGCTCGTTAATGCCGGAGTGGTGGCGGTTCGACAACAGCACGAGCAGCTTTGCTTTGCGCTGCCGCTCCCGCAGCGTTTCGAGCGTGTCGGCTAACCGTTCGTAGTCGGTCATCCGATCGGAAACAATAATATACTCGTAGCCGTGTTCCTTTGTAGATTCGCAGAGCTCCTCCACACTGTTAAACGCAGCCCACTGCTCTTGCTCCGATTCCCGGAAAGGCACCAACTTCTCGGACAACTGTTCGTCTTGCACACATAACGCAATTTTCATTTCGAGGTTCCTCCTCTTATTCACTTGTTATTGATGATGCCGTAAAGGCAATGACAAGCTTCGTTTTTTTCGTGCTGCACAGCCGGTCGATCGTCATCCACTGCTCTTCGGTCAAGTTCAAGTTGACTTGATCGATGGAGCCGTTTGCCTCCATGCGCGAAAGGTACATTTTAACTTCGTCTCCTTCCGCTTTGGACAATAAATTGGGAGACTTCGGATTGTCGATCTCTACGTTGCCTGAAGTTTTAACCGAAGCAACGGTAATGTCCGTGTTGAACAGCCGCTTTGAACCGCCATCGGCAGAAGAAGCGTACAATACGACCCTATCTCCTGCCCTGATACCGTTTGAAACGCTCAAAATGTACTCCTTCGGAACTTGAAAAGTAGCTTCGTTCGGATGCGGCAGCAGATGAAACCGGTTAAGCTTCCACGCAAGGACAGGCTCGCCTCTCCCGAGCGGAACGACGGTTTCTTGACCGACGATCCGCGCAGGCTCCTTAATCATGCTTGGCGTATAGGATGCGGAGAAAATCGGCTTGAACTCCAGCAAATCTTCCGTGATGACCGAGCCGGCTCGTATAAAATCTTTCGGCACGAGCACCCGCACCGTCTGCTGGAGCGCAATTTGCCGCACTTGCAGCACATACACCCCATACACCAAAGCAATCGAACATAAGGCTGCTGTTATTGCGATAACGATATTCCGTTTACGATTCATCCCATTCCCCCCTGTGACCATGAAAAAAACGCAAGCTAACGGAACCTACCCGATAGCTTGCGTTCTTCGCAAAGCGTGCGTGTTTGATTACTTGTATTATATCATCCAGCATCTATTATGTCTACCATATTCTGTATTTCACTTTATTGTCTTCGATGCACACCCACTGTTTCCAGCACGGAACCGATAATGCGAACAGGGATGTCCTGCGTTTTGTCCACTCCGTTGGCATAGCGAATGCGAAAATGTATCGTCTGAAGCCCTTCCGGTAACCCCTCGGTTAACGAGAGCAGCTTCGGATCGAAAAGTTCCCCGGAAAAGCTGTATGGACTCCCGTTCACCGATAAAGCTGCTTCTATTTGCAGTCTCCCCCCGTCTTTCCCGGCCGTATCGATCCATGCCGTGACACTCTTCACGTCGGTAGGCGAGCTGACCGCACGCACAATAAATTTCTCGCCGGAATAAAAATCTTTCGGATCCGATGTTGTTTCATGGTCTTGCCGTTCATGATAAGCGAGCCAATCCGGCGTATGCGCAACTTCAGCCCCAATCGTTAACGGGGCGACGACGATTGCCTTGGTAACGGAAGCGGAGGCAAGACCATCAGATACGGTCAACTTAACGTCGTACTTGCCAGGGGATACCGCGGGCAGAACGACGTTTTTCAACGAGGAATTGATGATGCCGCCGTCGGGTCGTTTGATCACCCATGCGCTTGACAATGCGTCGCCGTCAAGGTCTTGCGAACGATCTATAAGCGTGAGAGTATCGCCTTCCCAAGCCGGCTTCGGCGACCAGTCAAAATCGGCTACCGGCGCTCTGTTGATGAGAAACCAAGCATCCGGCGACCAGGCAGACCACGCACGGCCGTCAAAAACGCGAACTCGAACGCGAAGCTTTTGCCTAACCGGCAAGTCAGCGGCTGCGGCCCAAGAACCACTCGCCGCAATCGTTCCCTGCCAGCGCTGGCCCGATGTCAAAAGAAGCGTCGCATTGTTTTCGTCCCATACTTGAAGCTCGAAGTAAGTGAACGTCGTACCTGGATCGGGATCCGTTTGGTTCCAGACGAACGTAGGCCGGAGTACGGGAACGATTGTCGGGCCATCTGGCGACGTGCCGGAAGGGTAAGTCATATTAGCGCTCGGTGGCTGGTTCGTAATCATCCAGCCGACATTTGACCATGGCGACCAGGCTCCTCCGTCATCGGAAACTGCCACCTGAACTTGGTACTTTGCACCGATCGTAAGGGCGGTATCCAGTTGCCATTGTCCAAAGGCAGATGCCGTATTTTGGTTGATCGTCCGGTCAATTACAACATTGCCCCATTCGTCTTTGACGACGATTCTTGCTTGCGAGAACACGGTTCCGGCATCCGGGTCGGACTGATTCCAAGTTACTGTCGGCGTTAAGCTGCTTACGTAGTCGGGGCTGCTTTGCGTTCCTGCCGGGAAGGTCAGCGTCGCTGACGGCGGTCGATTGGGCGGCAACAGAGCGACATAAATTTGCTGTTCGTACCAATCGCTCCATGCGCCGTATTCATCGGCTACGGCTTCGCGCACCGTGTACGTCCCTTGCTTTTGCGGCCGGACCAGTTTGCCCGTTACAACATTGCCATCCGGGTCCGTATAACTGTAGAGCCTTTGATAAATGCCGCGATTCGTTTGATAGTCAGGTTTTTCCGTTGAATAGGTGGTCGGGCTTAGCCATCGGTCGGGATCGTAGCCCTGCTCATTCCATGATACGGTATAGTCTGCCTTTTGCGACACCGTAAACGCGTTAATTGGCGCGCGGTGCACGATGATATACTTCGTATCCGGATCAGCGTACTGCCTGAAGCTTGCGTACATCGGATCGGGATACCGGTGACCTGGCGGCGCCGGATCGTCCGGCTCGGTAAAATCGACCTTGAAGACGCCGACCTTGTTCAATTTCGGAAGCGGCGAGCTTACGGTGTAATTCACATACGAATTGCCGGCATTCGTATCCGAAAATCCGTCGCCTGCGTTGAGGAACTTTTCGGGTGCCGTGTTCGTATACGTCCATTTCGCCAAAGGCGGAATAGGCGGATCGTTATCCGGATCCGTGAACAGGACATTCGATTGAATCGGCGTGTTCACGATGGAGATCCCATCAACGGTCGTGGTCGAGACAGGATACTGCTCGATACGATACTTTTTCAGATAGACGTTCGGAGCTTCCGCGAAAATGCCTTGCCTGCCGTGAGTAAAGGTGGCGTCGCGGACATCGATCAGTGGTACTCCGTTGACGCAAACGATAATATGGTCTTTTTTGGCAATGACTTTCAAATCTGCGTACTGTCCGGCGGTCAAAGGATTCGTTTGCTTGTCCAATACAGTTTTCATACCACCGGTTACTTTGTACAAAATAACGCCTTTTGCAGTTAGCGCTGCCTGGTAATAGTTTTTGTTGTCCTGCTCGCGGAAAATGATACCCGCACCACTGTACTCACTAAACGTAGAGTTCGTGTACTTCATGGATAAGTAGATCGCGCCATCATAAAAATCTTTTGTTTTATCGATGATGTTGCCGTAGCTGAAATTGCCGGCTTGCATCGAAGACGGGATGTCGGTTTTCCAGCCTTGGCCTTTAAGCGTGGAACACGAATCTCCGCATCTGGTAGATGTATTGAAGTAACCTTGACCGTCCCCGGCAATTACATTCCTATAACTGTCGTAATCTTGGCCTCCGGAGATAACTGTATCGTATAAATGCGATCCGGTCATTAAATCATAGACATAGAAGGTGTGGTTCATGATTGGCCTTGAACACGTCCCTCCCCACGGACATGTATAAAGCTCGTTCGTTATGCTCGTGCGATAACCAACATATTTGCCGTCCGAGGAAATGGTGCCACCGCCCGGAAAAGGATCGTAATTAAATGTGTTCCCGGGCAAGTTAATGCTGTCGAAAATGATAGAGCCATCTTTTAGATTCAGGAACCTATAATGTGTGAGTAATTTATCGCAATCGTACGGATCTACATTTCCGCAAGTTCCTGTGTAAGTGGTCTGGTACGTTATTATGGCTATATCGTTATAAATGTTTTTGATATCGAGATCATATCCATTGCCCAACACGGCTCCTGTATCATTGTCTATAACCTTTGCGGGGGAATTATAGCCTGACGAGAAGGTATACAATCTTTTATTATCTCCCGTGACGTAACCCAAACCTATTTTTGGATACGTAGTCCAGGCGTAAGAACAGGAACTATAATAGCAATTGAGGTACTTGTTGGTGTAAATATCCGAACCAACCCATAATACTGTGCCGGAAGGGCTGACTTTCTCTAACTTGCAATCGTACTGCCATCCATAAATGTCATGGGATCTGCCGTTATCATCTTCTTCCCACCCTTGATAAACCCAAGTCTTCGAGCATTTGAATGCGTAAAAGTTGCCCTCTCTATCTTGAAAAGGCGGCAACGCGTCTGCATTAACCGTCTTAGTTGTCCCATCATCCCAAGTATACGGGACATTGTTAGCTGGTTTTTGCAGATTGTTTACTGGCACCCAATCCGCAGGCGGCGGATAATCAGGAACCACCCAAGTCGCATATTGCATTGGGTAATAGTAACGGTAAGGCGTGAACGGAACCGTCTTGTATGGATAAAGAATCCCGGCGGCAATATCGGATAAACGGTAAAATTCGTCCCTCGCTTGCGGGTAACTCCCTCCATTAACAGGTGATATTCGTAGCCAAACCATATTGGCAAGACCATTTACATGTGCCTCGATATACTCCCTGCCGTCAGTCTTTTTGATAGCGTATAAAGTATTGCTCTGTGAATTGAGTACGGAAAGATTGATGCCATTAGGTGTGCAATAATATCCACCGCTACAACTGTAAAATGATTCTGCGTAGTAATACAAAGTGTCGGTGGCCTTTATGCCCAAAGGACGATAGCACCCACTCGAGTAGCGATCACAATTGTACGCTTGATTGGCATTGGTCAAGCTCGCCCCCATATTAGCGGGAGCTAGAAAAAGCATATTCGTACGGTCGGGTGATGCTAAAGCACCCTCGTTTGAGTCGTAATACAGATCGGCATATCGGGACGAATTATAGTAGTCCTCGATTTGGAACCGGTTTTTATCTGCCAACATCGTTGCAAGGTCGTAATTAGTCCCTGTAAGGTTGGGCGGGGAAGGCTGCTCGCCTTTCAGGCTTAGTGCGACGGTAGGTGCTTGATTCACGATGGTGAACGGAAAGTCCTTGGTCGCGCTTTTACCCCAATCTTCTTTTGCATAAATCCGTAATAGGCAGTTTGCCAAAACCGTGGGAGTGAACGTGAAATTCCCGCTGCTGTCCGGCGTCACCGTAATGACCGGATCATCGTTGTAGTTCCCGTTAATATTGGTGTCGCATATAATTTTGTCGGTGTGCTGGACAAGTATATCTCCATCCGGACTGAAGGTTGCGTCGTTCATATTCATCGTAACGCCCCGCAACCCTTTGGAAGGCAAACTGGCTGCAATGGTAGGAGGCAAATCTTCGGCTACATGCAGCGTTTTGATGTCAGGGGATAAGGACCAGAGCCCGGCGCTATCTTGAACGTCCAGCTTGATGGTGTAGTCGCCGTAAGGCGTATACATGTCTTGCTTGGTACCGTGCCAGTCGCATGCCACGATGCTTCTGGCTTTGTAAGGGCTGTAGCTTTGATCGCACTTAATCGGACCCGGCAGCGGGCGGCCTTCCACAATTCTTCCCGTCGGTAAGGTGATGACCGGAATGGGATTCGGGTCGACTATATTAATTGTGGCACTCTGGGACGGAGCTGCGGCCCCCAAGTCGTCGATGGCCGTCATATGAATCGTATGACTGCCCTTTACGTCAGCCAACACATTATCGAAATGGTCGTCGTGTATCCCGTAGCCGCGAACGGAGTACAATCTCTGAATCCAGGGATCTGGGCTCGTTTTGATGTCTGTGGTGTACATCACTGAGGCACCGTTTGGATCATACGGCGTGCCATTGTCGGTTGGAGTTTTCGGTCTTCGAATCAAGCCGAAACTGATCTTTTCTCCGATCGGCACCATGGTGATCGGCTTATTGTAGCCACTGTAGTAATCCTCGTCGAACCATCCGATCTCAAACTCCGGAGGTAACAAACCAGGTGCCGTTGTAACTTGAAAATGTCCAGGTCCAATTGTCGTCGACCAGCCGCACGTAGTCACAATATCGTACTGGACATCGACATCACCCGGGCCGATGCCGTTGCCTGTCGTTGCTGTAAACGTGTCGTCGAAGTTGCCGGATTGATCGAGCTTATGCGTCCATTTGATGTTCCCTTGAGTGAACACCATCGTTCCGGACTGGAGCGAGCACCCGCCCCCGCTGATACTCACGTTCCTCATTTGGATGATTTCTTGCTCCGAGCCGAATTTTACGGACGGGTATTTGACGCTCAGCGTGCCAGTGACTTTAACGGGGCCAGGACCACTGCCGCACGAGGCGACCGGGCTAATTGTAAAATTCTCGGTGTTGTTGCTTGTATTCGGTTCCGTTAGTTTGCGATCCGGATCGAGCGCCACGGTGATGACTTTGGTCGTCCCGAATGTATAGCTGAACGTCCCTTGATAAGACGTACCGGCTGCAGCTCCGTTCATGTCAACTTTGAAAAATTCTACCCCGTCCGCTCTAACGCTCACTTTAAAAGGTATGGTGGTAGCTAGCCCCAGGTTGGTGAAGTGGTAGGTAAAGTCGGCGGATTTTCCGGTTTCTACGCAAGCAGGCTGATCTAGGGTGATGGCACCCAAGTCGGGGCCGGTTATTGGTGCGTAGGTGATGTCTACTGTGATGACGTATAGATAAGTTGTTCCTTGCCAGGATAGGTCGGCAGACATAAAGTAGTTTCGATCACTTCCGGTTTGGATGAATGTCTTAGGACCAGCCGTTGTTGCCGTGAGCATTCTACGGACATAAATTTGACCTTGACCGTCGGGGCCTTTTCCCCAATAATATGGCTCTGCGTCATCGTTTCGCTCATCCGCTATCGCATTGACAACGGTTATGCTGGTAGGGTCAACTTGTGCATTAGGAATGGAATTTGGACATGATTCACCATAACTAATATTTGTTAGGCACATGGAAGGAGGAGATGGTGCATCGTAGGATGCTGTGACAGCTGCCCCTTCCATGTTCCAGTTAGGGAATTTATCATTTGGATCCTTGCTATAAGAATATCGCAAGTTAATCGGATAATCCCCCGAAGCAATGGCAGAATTATTCTGAGTAACATTTTTGGCAGTGGTCGGGATCTGGCCTGGGGAAGCAACTCCTCCTACAAAAAGTATGTCATCCCCGCACTTGGCGGTCGCTTTTGTGCATGCAGCCACATAATTTGAAAATCCCGGAATCTGAGATGAATAGTCGGATGGATTACTTCCTTGATGTTCCCATTCTCCCGTCAGTCCATATTCATTCGAGACCTGATAGACATGGTGACCCGGTTGAGAGTAAGACCAGCCATATACCAAATTTCCTTGACCATTCGCGGTAAATGAAACCTTATTATTACTCAGAGTTGATGAAACAGTAGAACCATTAACTTTCACGGAGACCCCTGTAATATTGCCCCCACCAAGTTCAATTGTTTTTTGATACGAATTTTTCGGATAATATTTCTGTATTGGTGCAGAATCAACAACAGAATCTCTTGAAAGGTCAATATATTTGGTATACGTCCCCGAGGAAGGCGAAGTTGCTGCCAAAGTCTCAGGAAATGATAACGAAATCATCAATGATTGAATGAATAATGCCATTCCAGTTAAGTATGAAATTACAGATTTCTTACGCAATACTATCGCCCCTCTGTTTTTACTCATTCTATGTGCGCATTCGAATTGATCCAATATGGATGTCGGGTCAATTCGAATGCGACATATAAAGGGCTGTCCGAGAAGCACAGCCCCTAACTTAACTAGTTCTTCTTGCTAATGTCTGTTAGATATATTTCTTTGCCATTGATAGTGAAGAATAATGGGAACGGATATGTCCCATTAAGAAAATTAGCATTCAATTTCTTATCAATGGTATAGTAAATCCACCCAGTTATTTTCCTTACTTTTGTTGTATCCATTCCATATAGACTCGTACCATCCCATGCAACGCCGGTCCCCACAATCTCTAAAACAGTAGAATATAAATCCAAACCTGTCTCGAACCCAGCTGATTTATTATCAATCGTCACGTACAATCCAACAACTAGCTTAGTTTTTATTGCTTCATTTGCCTTCAAAGTACCTTGATCAGTTGTGAGTATCTTCATGGCTACTGGATCATTTCTATCTTCCATGTCGACAACCTTCACTCGATGAACAATAACGTGGATGCTATCACTGTAGTCATATTCAAGAGGAAGCTTCACCGATGGGGTCAGCAAATACTCCCTCGTATTCGACCCGGTCAACTCTAGGTCCGCATTGCCCAGTGCCAGCTTGTCTACGGGCAGCTTGTTCCCGGCCGCTACGGACAATACCCTCTCGATGATCGTCACGCTTTGCGCCCGCGTCGTCGGCTGATCCGGCCCGAGCTCCCCGCCGCTTAGTCCTTGAATGATTCCCAAGCCGCACGCGCGATACATCGCAGAAGCATCATACAAATGCGCTCCTTGCTGCCGGGCGTCATTGTTCAAATACCGAACTGCCAGCTTCGCCATTTCAACTCGGGTAAGAGGCTCACCGAACTTGTCCGCGGGAAAATCGTCGTCGCTATGATAAATTCCCGCATCCGTTACGGCGTTGACATACGCGTCGTACCATTGCGCTCCCTTGCTGCCCGCATTCGTTCCCGTCGCGGTCACGAGCATCTTCGTGAATTCGGCGCGGCTAATATTGGCATCCGGCTTAAAGGTCCCATCTTCATAGCCGTCGACATATCCCTTTTTCACCGCCTGAACAATCGCATCTTTCGCCCAATGCGTATTGATGTCGCTCAGGTTAACGCTCTTCTCCGCTGTGCTTGCCGCAGCGGCTTGCGCCTGCTCGCTGCCGCTTGCGTTACAGCCAGACGCCGCTATCGCGCTAAATGCAGTTCCCACAATCAGTGCCTTTTTCCACACCATCAAATACCACTCTCTCTTCATAAGATTCCAGCCCTCCCTTTCCAAACTACCATCCTGTGCACCAGTTATACGGTCTGATCTCATTCCTGTTCCTCGAACCTTCTCCCCCCTAAAATACCTTCTTGCACATCCCCCCGACCCCGCTCGACGCCTTTGGCCAAGCCATCACCGCAAGCGCAAGCAGAAACCTCCTTTTTCTCCCCTTCCATCCTCTTGCCGTATATCCAACCTTACAACACGACCAGTATGGCACACGAGCCCGCCCTCGTCTACCACATTTATCCACCTCATACAAATAATAAAACCGCCTCTGCAGACAGCATAAGCCGTCTCGCAAAGGCGGTTCTTCCGCACGTGCTAGATTCAAAAATAGAATAGCATATTATGGAAAATAGTTCAACATCATCCTACACGAATTTCCCGGGCAATTTTCGACATGTGCATGTACATGCCAACGCCAACCCGCGCACAGCAGGCTATCCATTCACTTCAGCCAGTGTCGGCAGCGACGGAATCGCTCCGCGCCGAGTCGTCGTAATAGCGCCAACCCGGTTGGCGAAGCCGAAAATCTCCCCGCAATTAACTGGATCTCGCAGCGTATCCCCCAAAGTTTCCGCACTAATTCCTCGAGAAGCAAGCTGATACAGCATGCCGCCGACAAACCCGTCGCCGGCCCCCGTCGTGTCAACAGCTGCTACCGGTGTACCGGCTACATGAATATCGCTCGTCGCCGTTATCACCCTGCACCCGTTCGGCCCGAGCGTAACGACAATCGCCGACGGCCCCATAGCCAGCAGCTCGCGCGCGCCTTCCAGACTGCCTTTGCCCAACAAAAACTCCACTTCTTCCTCGCTCACCTTAACCAAATCCGCAAGCGGCATATGCGCCATAATCTCTTTGCGGGCCGCGTCCGCGCTCGGCCACAGCGGCAGCCGCACGTTCGGGTCGTACGATACGATCGCCCCCAGCCCTCTTGCCCGCCTAGCGGCGTCCAGAGTTGCCGATCTGCAAGGCTCGGCGACGAGCGACACCGAGCCAAAATGATACACAGCCGCATCGTTCAGCCAGTCGTCCCCGATCTCCTCGCTGCGCAGCAACATGTCCGCCGCCGGGCTGCGGTAAAACAGAAAGTCCCGCTCCCCGTCCTCGCGCAGCGAAACGAAAGCAATGCCCGTCCGCGCTTCGTCCGTCTCGACAAGCGCCGCCTCAACGCCCGCCTCTTCGAGCGTCTGCCGCAAATGCTCGCCGAACGCATCGCGTCCCACCTTGCCGATAAAACGGCTCGCGCCCCCCAGCTTGGCAACTGCCGCCGCTACGTTCGCCGGAGCGCCCCCGGCCGCCCGCTTGAATGCGGGCACGTCCGCTAGCGCCTGTCCGTTCGTTTCCGGCACGAAATCGATAAGCAGCTCCCCTAAGCATACGACCGTCCTTTTCATCGTCAACGATAACGCCTCCATACTCTGTACTGTTATGCCAATGTCCCTAGCATACCAAAACCCGCAGCGAAAACAAACCGCAACTGCCCGTCTCCGCCGACATCGCCAATCAATCTCCCGGCTTGTCCAAGAAAATCGCACCGTGCACATCAGCGCCACGATTCCATTCAAAACGAGGCGTTGCACCGAACGCCACCGCACCGCTCAACAGCATCAAATAGAAAATCCCCGCCCAATCAAGGGCGAGGATTCGATAGGCATGAATTAAACCCAATAAGCGCGAGAGATGATGACAAGCAGAATGAATAGGACAAGAATCGAAGCAGTCGAGGTGAACGGCGCGACTACATGATGATGATGCGGCACATGGGCGATCGGCTTCACTTCCGGAACGACGATCGCAGTATGCTTGTATGACGTATGCAGGTGAATGTGATCGTGCAGCGGTTTCTCCATAACCGGGGCCATCGGCATAACTGGGGCCGGAAGCGGAGCAGGAGCTGGCATATAGACCGGAGCTTGAGCTAACGGCTTAACTTCCAAATCGGTCACCTCCTTCGCAAAAAAACTCGGGACTATGTGCTTGGATGAGTCGGATGTGCGCTTGCGATTACAACAACAGTCTATGGGTAGGGCTTTGTCCCGAACACGGTAAATACCCATAGCGCGGCAAAATAGACACGCGCCCGAAACGGACAAACAGCCTGGGACAAGTGCGGGAAAACCGAATCCGGCGCAAAAAAGCCCCGTTTTTGCCGCAATGCAAAAACGGGACTCAAGCCAAACATCCGCCAACTATCAGGGCTCGTGGCCCGTATGCCGGCGGTTTTCGTCTCCAATTTTAGCCGGAGTTTTTCGGCCAACTCGGTATTGGCGGTGTCCTGCCTCCGGCAGCCGCGAACATCGGATTTTCGAACTTTTCGCATTAAGGATTCCGCCGGCCCCGGCGCAATCACGTTAGCCTTTGTGAACGGTCCGGATCAGCGTCTGCACAAGATTACGCAGCGACGTTAAAGTTTTCGCGTCAATGACGTTCCCATCCGGGCCGAGCTTTTTACTGACGAACGGTATGGAGATCGCCGCTTCGGGCGGAATCGAGGCGCTCATCATGTTCAAAGTTAGCATCAGTGAGGCGAGTGCTGTCGAGCCTCCCCCGGGATGCGGCGATGCGCTGATGACAGCTGTCGGCTTGTTTAGAAATTCGCCCGAGGAGACGACCCAGTCGAGCGCATTTTTGAGCGAGCCCGGCACTCCGCGCGCATATTCCGGCGTACAGATCACGACCGCATCCGCTGCCTGCAGCTGTTCCCGCCATTCGCGCACCGCCTCGTGCGGCCTGGCATCGTCGCCGTCCAAATCGGGACTGAAATGCGGCAGCCTTCCAAGCCCATCATACAGAAGAAGCTTCATACCGTCCGGCAATAAGCCTCGTATCGACGAGAGCAGCCTCGAATTGGACGACTGCTCGCGCAAGCTTCCGGATATGCCCAGAACTATCGCATCGGCACCATGTCGGTCCATGCCGTTCACCTTCTTTCCTTCGATAACGGCAGTATAAACCATAACACCAACGTCATAGTCAATAGTCCCGAAACTAGGGGTTGCGGAAAGACCGCAGCTGTCTGCACAAAAAAAGCGGCGCGCTTCAAAGCAGCCGCCGCTTTTTCCTACACGTAAGGGTTATGCTCACGCTCGAAGCCGATCGTCGTGCGACCGCCGTGGCCGGGGTATACCGTCACGTCGTCGTCAAGCTCGAACAGCTTGCCGTGAATCGAATCGAGCAGCTCGCGCTCGCTGCCGCCCGGCAAGTCGGTGCGGCCGACCGACAGCTTGAACAGCACGTCGCCGCCGAACAAGTGCTTCTCGTACAGAAAGCTGACGCTCCCCGGCGAATGCCCCGGCGTGTGGAAAACGCGCAGCTGCAGCTTGCCGTCCAGCAGCTTCAGCGTCATCCCTTCGTCCAGTGCAAACTCGGGAGGATCGGTTACGATCGGGCCGCCGAGGTCGGGCCACATCGCCGAGCGGTTTTTCTTCGGGTCCGTGAGCCAGTCCGCCTCCGCATCGTGAAGGTAGACCGGACAGCCCTTGCTCTTGCGGATCGTATCGACGCCGCCGATGTGATCCAGATGCGCGTGCGTGAGCAGAATCGCTTCAATCGGCACCCTTTCGATACGCTTGAGCAAGGGCTCCGGCTTCATCCCCGGATCGATGACGACGCCTTTGCCCGTATCCGAATCGGTTAGCAAGTAAGCATTGGTCTGAAGCGGCCCGAGGGTAAATGTTTCAATCTTGATCAATGGTTCAGCCTCCTGAGTCAGAACGTCGAGATTAGTTCGCGCAGTTCGCGCACGATGACGTCTTGGTAGTCCCGGCCTTCGCCGTAGCGGCGGCGGATTTCCTGCCGGGCGGCGTCGAGGTTCGCCTGATAATCCGGCGCCTCGCGGTCGGGATTGCCCCGCTTGAACTCCACCATCGGCTCCTGCACGTACTTCGGACGCGGCCCCCAAGTGCCGAGCACAAAGCCGCCCGTATCGGCGAAAATAACGACCGGAATCGACCGGCCGCCCATGACGAGGAACTGGTCGATCGTCTCCAGATTTTCCTCCATGATCAGCACTTCGACCGGCATGCCCGTAGGCTCCAGCGCGCGGAATACGACCGGGACGTTGCGGACGACGTCGCCGCACCAGTCGGCGGCAATAATGACGCAGCGCACGTCGTCCCGGTTTTGGAGCTGCCCGAAAAATTCCTTATCCTCTTCGTTCGTCCAGACGAACTGGTCGTACCATGATTGGAACGTCTCCTTGTTTTTGGTCATTCCGTCGATGAATTGCTGCGGCTTTAGGCCTTTACCCAGCTTGTTCGCGATATTTTTGCTCATGCGGATCGAGCCTCCTTAGGAACGGTTTGACTGTATTTTACCAAAATGGCGGACGCCGCGCCAAAAAAAGCACGCTCCATCGCGACCGGATCCGTGCTCGAATACCGATATTTGGGCAAAATCGTATTTCGGACTTGAACGTGACGCTACGTCATGGTTTATATTGAGGTTGCCGGGGAATAGCCAAATGGCCGGGGAACGAACCGCGGCGGGTCGCGGGGAGGACCGGTTTACACCTATGATGCCTGCGGTGCATCGTCAATACGCACTTGTTAGAAATGAGCGCATATCGGTTTCGGCGGCGGCTGTGGAGATCGAGCCGGCCGGCAGCGGCACGCGGCTTATTTTCAGCGAGCAAGGAGCGTTCCTCGACGGTAACGAAATGCCGGCACAGCGCGAACACGCCACAAAAAAAGTTGTTGAACAAGCCGGGCGAGGCACTGCAAAGCGAATAGGCGAACGTAAGGACGTCGATACTGCCAAGGCATGTTATCGCGCGGGTACAAATTAAAAACGGGAGGAATTGGAATGGCAACGAGCATAGGCGAAAACGAAATTGTGACTACGCGCATTATCGATGCGCAGCGGGAGGTCGTTTTCAAGGCTTGGACGTCACCCGAGCATTTGGCGAAGTGTGGGGACCGAAGGGCTTTACGAATACGTTTCAGGAGTTCGACATGCGGCCGGGCGGCACATGGCAGTTCATCATGCACGGCCCGGACGGCGTCGATTATCGGAACAAAAGCGTCTTTGCAGAAATTGTTCAGCCTGAACGGATCGTTTTTGATCATGTGTCAGGTCCGCGGTTTCAAGTGATGGCCACCTTCGAGGACTTCGGCGGCAAAACGAAGCTTACTTTCCGCCAGCTTTTCAAGAGTGCGGCTGAATTCGACCAGGTCAGGAAGTATGCCCCTGAAGCAAACGAGCAAAACTTTGACCGGCTTGAAGCGGTTTTGACAACGATATCCGTGTAGCCGCGAAGCTCGCGTCCCGTGCCTTGGCTTGCTTTGCCGGTCAGTGCGGGACGGAGCTGTGCTCCTTGATCAGCCGCTCGATGCCGGCCACTTGCCCGGCGGACAGCGGCTTTTTCGGCTTATGCGTCTTGATCGCGTGCAGCAGCCGGTCGACCTTCACCGTCAGGAACGCCGGACTGCTTCCGACCAGCTCGCAGTGCGGATGCGTGAAGCAAATGACGCCGACGAGATCAGCCTGCACGCCGCCGTCGCGCAGCAGCTCCTTCAACACATGCTCGTGGCGGTATAGCTGTGCTGTCGGATCGCCCTGGTGGCTGCCCTCCTTGCTGCGTTCGACGCCCTGCGCCGTGAAGCGAACTTCGCCCGACCAATGCTTGGAATCGATATGGAACACGCCGTTCGGGCCGACCACAATATGATCGAACTGCTGCGAGCCTCCGCCCGCCCGAACTTGGCGGTTATGGAGCACGCGGTATTCGCTGCCGAGATAACGAAGCTGGTGCGCCGTGCTGCGCTCGCCTTCGTCGCCGTAAGCGGCTTCGTGGCTCGGCTTGCGGACGATTTTGTAAACGATGTAGGCAACGGTCAGCACAACGGCGGCGATGATGATCGGTTTGATGTATGGACCCGCGGCTTCACCGATAGCTTGCCAATTGTTTTTCAGCGTGTAGCCGAGCCAGATGTACAGAATCGAGTACGGCACGAGCGCGGATGCCGTGTACAGCGTGAAACGGCCGAGCGGCATGCGCGCCATGCCCCCGGGAATGGAGATGGCGTGGCGAAGACGGGAATGAACCGCGCGGTGAAGATCATCCCGACCCCGTATTTGTTGAACCAGCGCTCAGCGACGTCGATGTGGTGCTTATTGATCAGCAAATATTTGCCGTATTTGTCCAGAAACGGCCTGCCCCCGTACCGCCCGATCCAGTACAGCACAATCTGCGCCAGCGTCCCGCCGACAACCGCGCAGACGAGCGCGCCGTACGGGTTGATGATGCCTTGGGAGACGAGATTGCCGGCGTAGGCAAGCAGCAGCTCGTTCGGAATAACTTCCAGCATAAGGCCGATAAATATGCCCCAATAGCCCAGCCCCTCCAAAAACATCAACACGTTATGGATAATACCGCTCATGATCGCCCTACCTTTGCATCCTGGGATTCAAATCTACTTTATTCTAGCATACATGCGGACACGCCAGCCAGCGAACCGCCCGGGCCGACCGGCATACCTCTGACGGGGGCAAAAACAAACGACGACCGCAATAAAGAACGCGCTCGTCGTTTGAATCAATTTTCGCAAGGGCAGCCTAGCTCCCGGTCGGCGTCAGAGCCTCCTGAAGCTCGGTCTCCAGCTCCAGCTCATACTCTCTGAATTTTTCCTCGCTGTAACCCATGTGTTCGGCCATAGCCCGAATAACGTCTTCTTTCCAGCGCCGTACCCAGGCGATGTCGAAGAATAGCGCCCCTGTACGTCGAATGAAAAAATCGACCGGCTTCACTACCATTTCTTGCTCGATTCCGTAAAGGAGACTGGCATGCACATCCGCCGGCAGTCCCCGCAACGGTTCTTCTTCCCGGGACGGAATGCGCTCATACACTGCAGCAACGTTAGTCCCGTAGCGACGGGTTAGCCGTTCGGCCGTCTCCCTCGAAAGGCCAAGCTGTTCGCCCCGCTCTGTCATACGACGGATGAAGGCTGGAAACTGCTCGGACCCGCCCACATCGCCGCCGGAAATCGGCAATGTTCTCGTCGAGCATGGAGCGAACGGTCCGAATCCGTCTGCCTTAAGCTCTGCTGCAAGCAGGTCCGTCGCCGTCTCGGCCATCTTCCGATATCCTGTCAACTTGCCGCCGGCTATCGTCAACATCCCGGAGGGCGAGCGAAATATCTCGTCCCGCCGCGACACTTCGGAAGGCGGCTTGCCCTCCTCGTAAATGAGCGGACGCAAGCCCGCCCAGCTCGACTCCACATCTCCGGCTTCAAGCTTCAACTCCGGGAACATATAATTGCCAGCCGCTATTACATAATCCCGATCTTCAATCGTCATTCTCGGACAGGCAATGTCTCCGGCGTAATCCGTGTCGGTAGTGCCGACGTACGTTTTCCCATCGCGCGGTATAGCGAACACCATCCGCCCGTCCGGTGTGTCGAAATAGATCGCCTGCCGCAGCGGAAACCGCTTGCCGTCGAACACGAGATGGATGCCCTTCGTAAGCCGCAGCGTCTTGCCTTGCTTGGAACGGTCGAGTTCGCGCAGCGTGTCGACCCAAGGTCCCGTCGCGTTAACTACTTTACGCGCCTGGATCATATGCATTTCCCCGCCGATGACATCCCTCGCCTTGACTCCGATCAGCTTGCCGCTCTCGTATACAAGCTCCTCCACCTTCGTATAGTTGACAGCGTCCGCTCCGGCATCCACCGCTTTCTTTAGCACTTCGATCGTCAGACGGGCATCGTCCGTCCGGTATTCCACATAATAACCGCCGCCTTTTAGACCTTGTTTCTTCAATAGCGGCTCCTTTTCGAGCGTTTCCTCCCGGTTTAGCATCCTCCGCCGCTCCGCACGTTTAACCCCCGCCAACCAATCGTATACCCGCAGTCCAAGCGACGTCGTGAACGCCCCGAACGTGCCGCCTTGATGAAACGGCAGCAGCATCCATTCCGGTGTCGTTACATGGGGCCCGTTCTCATACACCACTGCGCGTTCCTTCCCGACCTCCGCAACCATCTTTACTTCGAACTGCTTTAAATACCGCAATCCGCCATGAACCAGCTTCGTTGACCGGCTGGACGTCCCAGCCGCAAAATCCTGCATCTCGATGAGCGCCGTCCGCATCCCCCTGGTCTGCGCGTCCAGTGCAATACCCGCCCCCGTAATTCCGCCTCCAATCACAAGCACATCATAAACTTCGGTCTCCATTTTCTTCAGTCTATCTTTGCGAGTCTTTCCGGAAAATAAGTGCCTCATCTCAAATTCCTTCTTTCTCATGATGCTCAACAAAAATACCGTTCAAGACGGCCGCTTGCGGGCTTTTACGGGTTAAACGCCATCGCGGCCCGTATCGCCTTCTGCCAGCCTCTGTACAAACGGCGGCGCTCCTCTTCCGGCATCGCCGGCCTGAAATTCCGATCCAACTCCCAGCTGCCCTGAATTTCCCTCTTATTTTTCCAAAAGCCAACGGCCAATCCGGCCAAGTATGCTGCTCCCAAAGCCGTCGTTTCATTGACGATCGGGCGTTCTACCGAGACACCCAGCAGATCGCTTTGAAACTGCATCAGGAACTCGTTTCTCACAGCCCCGCCATCGACGCGCAAACATCTGAGCTTCAGCCCCGAATCCATCTCCATTAGGTCAAGCACGTCTTTGCTTTGATACGCAAGCGATTCTACTGTCGCTCGAACGAAATGCTCCTTCGACGTCCCGCGTGTCAGTCCCAATACAGCACCGCGCACGTCGCTATCCCAATAAGGCGTGCCTAGGCCGACGAAAGCCGGTACTACGTATACGCCTTCCGTTGATGTTACCCGGGCCGCATAAGTTTCGCTGTCCGCCGCGGATTTCAGCATCCGCAGTCCGTCGCGCAGCCACTGTAGCGCCGATCCTGCCACGAATACGCTTCCTTCCAGAGCGTATTCGACTTGGCCGCCAATGCCCCAGGCAATCGTCGTCAGCAGGCCGTGCCTCGATACTATAGCCTCCGTCCCTGTGTTCATCAGCAAGAAACAACCAGTACCGTACGTATTCTTGGCCATCCCTTTGTCAAAGCAGGCTTGCCCGAACAAAGCGGCCTGCTGGTCGCCCGCAATTCCTGCAATAGGCGCTTCGCTGCCGAAGAAGTGATGCCCCGCCGTCGTTCCGTATATCTCTGACGACGAACACACTTTCGGCAGCATTGCACGCGGAATATTTAATATCTGGAGCAACTGTTCATCCCAGCATAGCTCGTGAATGTTATAAATCATCGTCCTTGACGCATTGGAATAATCAGTAACGTGTATCTTGCCGCCGCTTAGCTTCCACGCGAGCCAAGTATCGATCGTCCCGAACAACAGATCCCCCCGTTCCGCCTTTTCCCGGGCGCCTTCGACGTGATCGAGCAGCCATTTGATTTTCGTCCCGGAAAAATAGGCATCGATCAGGAGTCCCGTCTTCTGCCGAAACAACTCTTCATGCCCTTGACGCTTCAGGTCCTCGCAAATGTCATTGGTCTGCCTCGATTGCCACACGATCGCACGATGTATCGGACGGCCCGTATGGCGATCCCACACGACTGTCGTCTCCCGCTGGTTCGTAATGCCTACCGCCGCGACCTGCTCGGGATTAATTCCGGCTTTCGACATTGAACTGGCGATCACGCCGAGCACGCTCACCCAAATTTCGTTCGCATCGTGTTCGACCCATCCCGGCTTTGGGAAATGCTGCTTGATTTCTTGCTGCGCCGAACTGACGATACGGCCGTTTTTATCGAAAATGAGAGCCCTGGAACTGGTTGTTCCTTGGTCGATAGCAAGTACATACGGTTGAGTCATTCGTTTCCCCTCGTTCCGATCCTCTCGTAATATTTCCATAGCTCCGCATTAGATGTCGTTACTGCAGACGCCCCCGCATGCAAAGCCTGCTCCACATCGTTCACGGTACGAATAAAACCGCCGGCGAAAACCGGGATTCCGGTTCTTTGGCAAACCTCGGAGATGATATGCGGCATGACGCCGGGCAACACTTCAATGTAATCGGGGTTCGTTCTCTCAATCAGCGTGTAACTTTTCTCCAGTGCATTCGTATCCAGCAAAAACAAGCGTTGAATCGCGAGCAGCCCGTTCTGCTTCGTCTTTGCGATAACTCCTGCCCTCGTCGAAACGACGCCGGCCGGATTCACGATCTGGCAAATGTATTCCGCCGCGTGCTCGTCGTTTTTCAGCCCGTCGATCAAATCGGCATGGACCAACGGTTTCTTTCCCCGGGATCTCGCCAAATCGACGATCGACTTGATTTGATTGACATGGGTATCCAATATGACAATGTACTCGTAAGATAAATCCAGCAATTTCTCAAAGTCTTTTACTTTGCGAGCTGCCGGCAAAATGGTTTGGTTGTGAAAAGTCATGCGTTTTCGCCTCTTCATCAATAAAAATAGGGGAAGATTTCCACCAGACCGAGTCCGATTGAGACGATGATCGCATAGATAGTCAAAAATGAAACCACCCGTTGACCGGGCGGTTTGCGAAAAGATTCGCGACATTAACCAAGACTAGTACTGCGTAAGCGTGTTCGTGCAGCTTATAACCGTAATAATTAGAGCGTTAATAATGCCGGCAAGATACGGATTACGGGTTACCCTATAAATTTTGCGGGAAATAATGGCGGCAACCGGTAAGATGACAACGATCGGGTAAAGCCAAATTTCAACGATATTGGATACGCTTGTGAAGTATGCTTGCCCGGTCGAAAAGAACGCCGTGTAGTGAATAACAAGAATAATAATGCCGCTGATAGCGTTGAACAACGCCAGCAAAGCCGTGTTCGTCCATTCCTTTTTGCCTGTGTAGTTGAAAGCGTTAATCGCCACGGAGTTCGCGACGTAGAACACCAGGAAGAATGGCAAGTATTTCAGCGATATTACAATTTTGTCCGGAGTAAATGCTTTGACGGCAAGTACCCAAATCCGGAAGTCCGTCTTAAAGAAGTAATCCGCAATGAAAACCAAAGCAAAGGACGCTACCGTCACGATCAAGGATAGACCGACCGTTTTGCATAGCGTTTTAAAGCTGATGGCAACACCGGTTTCGCGGAGGTCCATACCCTGGCCTTTCGCAAACAACTTATACGACAAGTACATGATGATGATGGACGTCAGGCCTGTAACCACGCACCATATTCCGATATAAAAGACGGGTGCCTGGGGGAAAAATGCCGGCCGAATCTGGTTGGACCAATTGAAAAGTTTCATGTAGGAGAATCCGGAGATCAGTGCGCTGACAAGCAAACCTCCCCAGAACCAAAGCTTGCCTACGCCCGCCGGAGCCGGCCCGATGACCGCCTCTTTAGGAGCTTTCAAGGATGCAAAGGCCGCTGTGTTCAGCATAGCTTTGGTGAAGCTTACAATGAACATCGCAAAGCCGATTAACCCTAGAAGGTTGAAAAATTCTTTCCATTGCCAAATCTGATTTCCCGACGGTATCGGGTTCGGCGCTCCCAAAGTAAGCTGGAAAAAATCTATGCTGTTCGAAGCAACGCTAGCAGAAAACGTATTCCAAGGGTGGTTTTGGGCAGGGTTGTAAATAACGCGGCTGGCCATTTTCCCGTTCACTTCTTGCTTGTAAACGGTATAGCTGGTGCGCGGTTCCCCGCCAGATTTTGGATCCGCGCCAAAATTCAAGAAGGACTGGGCATTATCGGTTTTGATATAATCGCGCGGCATTGTTATAGTACCGTCTTTCAACTTCGTGCGGAAAAAGAATTCGTCGTATTGGGCGGCGACGATACCGACATTCCGATTGCCATATTTATTGTAGTATTGCTTTGTTTCGGGGTTGACATAGGTAGCATCGTTGGCAACGAGCAAAACAGCCGAAATCAGAGGCTTATCTTTTAAATTATCGGCATCGATCGACCAGTTAGCGGCTCTGGCGCCATTGGAGTGACCGGTTATGCCTATACGCGCTTTGTCGACATACGGAAGGCCGGACATAAGCTCAACCGCGTCATACATTCCTGTGCCCCGATTTTGCCATTCGGCCGGAGCGACGGCATCGGAATCGCCGTGTCCATACATATCGATGGACATGACAACGTATCCGCGCCGGGCATATTCGACATAGTTCATGTCCTGCATTTCCCTGTTGTTATACCAGCCGTGGCTGGTCACAATACCGGGCGCCGGCGAATTTTTTGTCGCGTTCGGAGGAATAAAGAGCAATGCGCTCATCAGATGCCCGGAAGGGGTTTCCCAGCGCAAATCTTTGATGGTAACTTTCCCCCCCGCTGTTTGTACGAGTGACGCGCCTATCATGCTTATGAGACATAGCACCAGTGAAATGACAAGAAAGCGCGCAACCTTTTTGTTGTCCTTCATTTTTTCTCCTCCTCATAGCGTTTATATGTTCGTCATAGAGGACGAAAAAAAGAGACCACACGAATTATCCGACCTGGACACAATTCGTGTGATCTCCGTTTCTCCATCACATTTATGAACTTGCCCCCATTATAAGCCGAGTTGTAAGCGATGTCAACCGTATAATTCGGGGTTCGCGCATCCTATTTCCCGGTTTAATTCAGCAAAGGACAGTGGCGAACGCGTGTCAATATCCGGTGAATGGCGGGAGTACTTGCGCGTCGAGTATTCGACACACCGAGCCAAAACGCTGCTGCAGCCGCGCCGGGCGCGCGTGCAGCCCGCGTCTCAAGCGGCTGCGCGCGGCATCGGCTGCGCTCCTGCGCCAACCCGGGCCGCGGCTCAGCTTGGCGCCCCGCCGCGGCGGAAGTGCTGCACCGCCGCCTCGGCGAACAGCCGCGCCGGCGTCGCGAGCTCCCGGCCGCGGGCGCGGATAAGCCCATGCGTCAGCAGCAGCGGATCGCGCGGCGCGGGCGAGTCGTGCGGTGCGGGCGCTTCGCCCGGGGCGGCGGGTGCAGCGGCGATATTTTGTGCCGCCTCGGAGGCGGCGGGCGCGCAGGGGGATTGTGCGCGGCGGGTGCCGCTGCAGAACCGTGCGCCGCCATTGGGGCCCGGCTCGCTGCAGCGGCGGAGCCGAGCGGCAGCTCGGCGAATTCGCCAGCGGCCAGATCGGCGCTCACCGCCGACTGCGGCAGCAACGCGAAGCCGAGACCGCAGCGCACCGACTGGCGGATCATCTCCGCGCTGGCGAACACCATCGGCGCGGCGCTGTACGGTGCGCCGTTCGTC
>NZ_JXAK01000048.1 GCF_000829455.1 Gordoniibacillus kamchatkensis | reverse complement strand
CGAGATACATCGAGCCCACGAGAGGGTACGACAGCATGAACTGGTTCATCGCCTTGACGACTTGCATGTTAAGCAAGACGTCATCCTGCTTCCCGCGGGCAGAACATGCAAAAAGGCTGTCCCCCGACAGATTCCAAGGGGACAGCCTCATTTTTCCAAGCGCCGGTTTATATCTTCGATTGGATGTACTGCTCGAGCTTGACGCGCACATAAGGCGACAGGCCAGACAGCAAGCAGCCGTACCGGAACTCGTTCGGATGCGTCTCGACGCGGATGATGCGGCCGGTAATCGGCGGCAGATCGGCTTCTTTCGGAAAGTGGATGACGACGAACATGTCTTGCGCAAGCGGGAACTTGGAGGCGATCTGAAGCCCGTTTTCGGACAAGTCGCGCAGCGTGCCTTCGATATTTTGGCCGGTGAAGGCTCCTTCTTGCTCCCATTGATACACGGACAGCAGCAGCTGAATGTCGAGATGCACGCGCTGGGCGCGGCGGCGGTCCCGACCGGACGGGATAGGCTCCGGCGAAGAGGAGGAAACGGTAAACTTCTCGATCGCGCGTCCGATCCATTCTTCATAGCAATGCACGACCGCGCTCAAATCGTCCTCGCCGTAGCCTTTGGCCAGCCCCATTTGGAAAACGGTGGCGGCGCCGTGCAGCATAGGAGCCGGCAGCTGGAACTGCGACGTCAGGTCGGAGGCCAGAAGCAAATCTTTGAGCATCAGCTTGAGCGAAAACTGGTTGCTGAAGTCGCGCTCGAGAATTTTCGGCCCCTTCAGCTCGACTTGGCGGCTGTATGCAGAGCCTGCTTTTACGATCTCGAGAAACCGCTCCGGATTGAGCCCTGCCTTGGTGGCGAGGGCCAGTCCTTCCATCAGCGCCAGCGCGTTGATGCCGACCATGGCGTTGTGCGCCAGCTTCGTGTACGAGCCGGATCCGGACGGGCCCATGTACAGAGCCTTGCTGCCGAGCTCCATGAACAAGCTGAAAAGATCGCCAAACACATCTTCGTTGCCCCCGACCATAAAGACGAGCGTAGCCGCTTCCGCGGCGGGCTTGCTGCCGGTGACGGGAGCATCGAGGAAATCGACGTAGTGCCCGGCCAGCTCCTCATACAAGCGGCGGCTCGTAGCCGGGGAGACGGTGCTGCAATCGATGACGGTTTGCCCGGGCGCGAGGCCGGCCATAATGCCGTTTTCGCCGTGGAACACTTCGAGCAGCGCGGCATCGTTGCTCAGCATCGTGAACACAACGTCGGCGCCTCTCGCTGCGAGCGCGGGCGTCCGTGCCGATTCGGCGCCGAGCGCAACGAGCTCGTCCGCTTTGCCGGCAGTCCGGTTGTACACGGTGACGGAGTGGCCTTTTTTAAGCAGGTTGGCGGCCATGGGCTTCCCCATCGTGCCCAACCCGATGAATCCGATTCGCTTCATGATAATCACCTCTGTCTCGTATTGTATCACGGGCCGGCGCCGGATGGGAATGTCGGTTGTTCGGCATTGGGGCTTGCTTGCTTTTGCCGGAGCAAATCGATATCCTAGACGTAGCACATAGAGATCCATATATAGGAAGGAGCTTTTACGGATGAAGAAACTGCAGTTTGATTACAGCAAGGCTCTGGGGTTCTTCGCCCAGCATGAAGTCGATTATTTGGCGGAGCCGGTGCGGCTGGCGCACGATCAGCTCCATAACGGGACTGGGGCGGGGAGCGATTACCTCGGTTGGATCGACCTCCCGGTAGCCTATGATAAAGAAGAATTCGCCCGCATTCAGCAAGCGGCCAAGCAAATTCAGTCCGACTCCGACGTGCTCGTCGTCATCGGCATCGGCGGCTCTTACCTGGGCGCGCGCGCGGCGATCGAAATGCTGACGCATTCGTTTTACAACATGCTGCCGAAGGAGCAGCGCCGGACGCCGCAAATCGTTTTCGCCGGCCAAAACATCAGCTCCACTTACATGAACCATTTGCTCCAGCTGCTGGATGGAAAAGACTTCTCCGTCAACGTCATATCCAAATCGGGCACGACGACGGAACCGGCGATCGCGTTCCGCATTTTCCGCGAGCTGCTGGAGAAAAAGTACGGCAAAGATGCGGCGCGCAAACGGATCTACGCGACGACGGACAAGCGCGCGGCGCACTGAAGCAGCTGGCGAACGAGGAAGGCTACGAGTCGTTCGTCATCCCTGACGACGTCGGCGGACGCTACAGCGTATTGACGGCGGTAGGCTTGCTGCCGATCGCTGCGGCCGGCATCGACATCGAAGCAATGATGAAGGGCGCCGCCGACGCGCGCAGCGATTTCGCGAACCCGAACCTGAAAGAAAACATCAGCTACCAATATGCGGCGGTGCGCAACGTTCTGTACCGAAAAGGCAAGTCCACGGAAATTCTCGTGAACTACGAGCCTGCGCTGCATTACGTATCGGAATGGTGGAAGCAGCTGTACGGCGAAAGCGAAGGCAAGGACGGCAAAGGCATTTACCCGGCGTCCGTCGACTTTTCCACCGATCTGCACTCGATGGGCCAGTTCATTCAGGAAGGCTCGCGCATCATGTTCGAAACGGTGCTGCAAGTCGAGGACGTGCCGGAGCAAGTAACGATCGGAACCGATCCGGCGAACCTGGACGGCCTCAATTTCCTGAGCGGCAAAACGATGGATTTCGTCAACAAGAAGGCGTTCCAGGGGACGATGCTGGCGCACACCGACGGAGGCGTGCCGAACCTGATCGTGACGCTGCCGGACGTGACCCCGTATACGTTCGGCTACATGGTGTATTTCTTCGAGAAGGCGTGCGGCATCAGCGGCTATCTGCTCGGCGTCAACCCGTTCGACCAACCTGGCGTCGAGGCGTACAAGAAGAACATGTTTGCGCTGCTCGGCAAACCGGGCTTCGAGAACGAGAAGGCGGCTCTTGAGGCGCGGTTGAAGCAGTAAGCGTGGAAAACCGGGCTGCCCGAGAAAGCATGGCTGCGCTGGGGATTTAAGAATGTGCGTCTCCTGCTTCGCCCGCACTCGTGTTCCCCGAAATTAGAAAACATGGCGGGAAACGAGTTCAATGGTGTACCCGCATTCCCAGCCTCTGCCCCGCCTTTCTCGGGCGGCGCGGAAACCCGGCAAAATAAAGTCAAAGCCCGCTTCGTCCATTGTGCACAGCACGTTGCACTTTTGCGCCGGAGCGGGCTTTTGCATTTACGCATGCGCCACCGGTTTGGACGACGGTCGAAACGGGCAGCCCGTTCCGCACAAGCGTTTGCACAAACCTTTGCACTTCGGACATGGCAATTTTTTCAGAATTTAGGGTTGTGCAACGCAAGCCATTTCAGGTACAATAATATGAAATAGCAACGTCACCATCCCGGAAGGGCCTTCCATGATCGACAAGTACAAAACCGTTCAGTCATCCGCAGCCGCCGAAATTGTCATCAAGAAATCCCGTTTCATCGGCCATTGCCGCCCGGTTCTTAGCGAGGAGGAAGCGATCCGCTTCATCGAGGAGATCCGGAAGGAGCATTGGTCGGCTACGCACAACTGCTACGCTTATGTGATCGGGCAGCGGGACGAAATTCAGAAGCAGTCGGATGACGGAGAGCCGAGCGGGACTGCGGGCAAGCCGATTCTGGAAGTGCTCAAGAGTCAAGGCATCAAAGATGCGGCCATCGTCGTTACGCGTTATTTTGGAGGCATTATGCTCGGAGCGGGCGGGCTTATCCGGGCGTACACGGACGGAGCGGTTGCGGCGATCCAAGCCGCAGGCCCGGTGTGGATGGAGTATAGGCGCGAAGTACGGGTCGGCATCGATTACACATGGCTCGGCAAAGTCGAGAACGAGCTGCGGGCCCGGGGCATGCTGCTCGGTGCCACGGTGTATACGGACCGGGTTACGGTCGTCTGCTATCCGCTCGAAAGCGAAGCGGAAGCGTTCATCGCCTGGATGACGGACTTGACGCAAGGGCAGGCTCAAATCGAGTCGGGGGAAAGCACGTATATTCCTAAACAGGAATAGGCAGTGGAGCAGAGTCGGAAATCGGAAAATTTCATATCGAGCCTAGCAAAGCGAGGGATTTCCATGGCAAGGAAAGCGGTCGCTCAAGAACTGAGCCGCGAGCGCATCTTGGAGGAAGCCAGAGGTTTGTTCGCCACCCACGGCTATCGCGCTTTAACGATGCGAAGCATCGCAAAGGCAATGGGTTACAGCCATGGTGCGCTGTATTATCATTTCAAAGAAAAGGCGGAGCTGTTTTACGCCTTGATCCGGGACGACTTCAGCACGCTGCTGCACCGTCAACGCGAGCTGATGAAGCTGCATCCGCAGCCGGGCATTGCGCTGCTGCAAAGCTGGATGCTGGAGTTCATCCGCTTTGGCCTCGACAACCCGAACCATTACGAGATCATGTTCATGATCGACGATGCGGAAATTTTGTCGTATTCGCGAACCGAGCAGGCGCAATGCCTTGACCTGTTCTCTTCCGTCGTGCGCGAGGTGGTGGCCAGCTACGGGGGCAGCGCCGACACCTTTTATACGCTGCCGTGGTCGATGTTCATGTCGCTGCACGGATTTATTTCCTACTGCATTCATTACAAGCAGGCGTACGGCGAAGTGGAGAAGCTGGCCGAGGATCACGTGCACTTCCTCAGCCACAGCTTTAAAATCGCGCTAAGCGAGCATCAGACCGTCAGCCGCAAAACGGAGTCGTATCCGGAAGGGCCGTCGATGGAATTTCCGATGGGGAACCAGAAGAAGCCTACCCGCGAAACAGCTTGACATGTACGGTGCGTGAGCGGGGGCCGTCGAATTCGCAAAAGTAAATGCCCTGCCACGTGCCGAGCAGGAGCCGGTCGCTGTCGATCAGCACGGTTTGCGATGTGCCCACCGTCAGCGTTTTAAGATGGGCGCAGTGTTGCCTTCCGCATGCCTGTCGCGGGGGTGGCGCCATGGGTACAGCTCGTCGAGACGCATGAGAATGTCTCGTTTGACGTCGGGATCGGCATTTTCGTTAATGGCGATGCCGGCTGTCGTATGCGGGCAATAGACGATGGCGAACCCGTCCTGCAGCCGCTCTTTGGCGGCGAGCTCGGTTACCCGGTGCGTAAGGTCGACGACTTCGTCGCGCCGGGAAGTAGTAAGCGTGAACGTATGCAGCATGACCGGAATGCCCTCCTTGGTAATTCGCTGCGGGGGAGCGGAGCCTCATTGCGGCTTGACTCGCTTCCCCCGGTCCTCTATGCTAAGTATACAACAGCAGGCGGGCCGACGCCCGTTCGAGGAAAGGATGCCGGCGCATGGATTTGTCTAAGTGGTCGGAAGCGAACGTGGAATTCATGTTCGAAGAAATCAAGAAGAAGCTGCGCATGGCGACCGGAGGGTCGCTCAAGGGGGGCCATTTTGACCCGGCGCTGTACGAGGATTTGAAAGATTTGTACGACATGGTGATGTCCAAGTCGGCGTTCTCGATCAGCGAGATCGACGCCATCACGTCGGAGCTCGGCAAGCTTCGCAAAGCGTAACCGGTTCGCACATTCATGCCGTTAACGATAGGCCTCTCCGTTTCGGAGCCGGATTTTCCGGCTTCGGATCGGGGAGGCCTTTTGCTGCTTGCGATCCATATGCGCGACGCACATCTGCCGCCTATTTTCGGGCGATATGGGACAAATATCCAAAACGCTAACCGGCATAAGGCATAAGCTACACTGTATGAATCGTTATACATTCGCAGGCGAATCGAGGTGGAATCGATTGACACCGACAATTACAAAGTCGCAAGTTCGGCCGCTTATCGGCAAGTATGTGTATGCGCTCAAAAAAGACGGTACGGTGGCTGAAGGGAAGCTTGTGCGCATCAAAGGCCAGGAATTGGTGCTCGTGCCGAAATCGGGTAAGAAAAGAATTCAAACCAAAGCATTCATTGCTCCGCTCGTTCTGTTCGATCTGCTCGCGATCGGCACGGCGCCGTATGCGTACGGCTACGGATACGGTTATCCCGGCTACTACGGGTATCCCGGTTACTTCTGGTAACATGCCTTGCCCCCAACTTGCCGCACGGAAAACTTGAGGAAGGGGGTGACGAATATGTCTCATGTAGCAGGTTACGGTGCCGGTTTTACTTCCACTGCCGCTATTCTCGTACTCTTTATTCTCCTCGTCATTATTTCGAGAGCTTTCGTAATCTAAGGCAGCCATCTTCGCACAAAGGCGCTCCTTTCCCACGGGAAAGGGCGCCTTTGTTTGCGTTCGCTTGGCGGAACCGGCCAGTGGGGGGAGCTCCGATTTTACCGCTTCAGAATGTTTAAGTTCATAGCTTTTGTTTTCGAACAGTGCGTTTCAGGCCAAGTTTTGCTTGCCGATGCGGGCCTTTGAGCGAGATATCTCCTGTTCCTTTCGGTTAGCGGAAATCTGTTCCGTTAATGGCGTATTTCCCGGGGATTTCCCGAATTTAGCGGAACGGGAGTGCGTTATTTCCACTTGGTAGGGAGAAATAGCTCTTGTTCAGGGCCTATAACGGAACCTCGTTCCGTTAAGGATAATCCGATGCCCCTCTATCCGGGCAATAACGGAACCACAAGTTCCTTTAAGGCTTCCAAGGAAAGTAGCGCTGCTCATGCATTGCCAGCCAACAGGCGTTCCCGCAATGCACATGTTTTAGGCCCACGTCGTGTCTTTCTTAATAGCCTGAGGATGAGACTTGGCGGGCGCAATTATGCGATTTCGTCACACATGCGGGTGTCTCGGATCCGTTCCGGAAAGCTTTCCTGCGCCGGCTTACCTGGCGCCGCCGGGGGGACGGCTTCCGGCCAGCTTTTGCTGCGCCAGACGCACCATCTCGCGCACCATCGAGCCGCCGATTTGACCGCCGATGCGGCCGGCATCCTCGGTGTTGAGCTGTCCGTTATAGCGCGAATTGAGCGGGATGCCGAGCGACTTGGCCACTTCGTATTTCACTTCTTCGGGCCGCGCTGCGGGGTAGCCTTCGCGGCGCATCACGTCCGCTTTGAATTGGTCCAGCGCCGCCCCGGCGTTAGGCACAAGCGGCCGGTTGCTGCGTCTTCGCGACATGTACGTTGCACCTCCTTGAAAATGACGAATCGTACTAGTAGCGTACCCAGAGAGCAGGCGAATATGAGCGAAGTTATGCCCTTCCTTCGCGCAGCGGCCCCTCCCCGCCGCGCTGTGCCAAACGCCCCCATACCGCCCGGGCGGCGAGAAGCGCAACGTGGACGAGCCAGGTGGCGGCGCAGACGGCCAGCAAATCAAACATACGTTGAACAAGAAGAGGTGCTTGCTAATGTCGGAAACTCCGTCTCCGATGAGAGGCGTCAGAAAGGCGCACGCGGCGATCCACACGACGGTGAGCAGCACCTCGGCCGCCAATTGGACGCGAATCGGCTGCGAGCGGTGGCGGTAATAGGCGAGCACTGCCATACATCCGCAAAAAAAGACGGCAAAGGCAGCCGGACTGCGCGGGAGCCTGCTTTTTTTCCACTCGCTCCACCAGCCGAATTTCATCGACAGTGCGCCTGGGGCGAACGATGCCGAACGCTCATAATTTCCCAGGTAATAAGGTCGAATCATCATCGCATTGTCGGCCGCATAACGCACGTTGTCGAACAGGCGCGACGGGTGCAGGGCGTAATACGCCGCAATGCGCGAGTGCGAAATTTTGTCGTAAAACAGCGGCTTGAGGCGCGGATCGGTAGGAGCAATGGGCGGATTAGCGGTAAAAAAGTTCGTTCCGGCCAGCACGGCAAGACTCGGATCGAGGCCGAGACGGGAAAGATCGCCGGCAGGGTCCGGCGAGCGGAACAGCACGCCGTTGAAAACGGACTGATAATGATTAATGGCCTTAAATTCCTTCGGCGCGGTGACGTAAATGCCGATAGCCGTTAAGGCGAGCAGCCCAATGCCCCATAACCATGTGCGCCGCCAGCGGGAATCGCTGCGCAGGCGGCGAAAACGCCACGCGAGCATCATCAGCAGCAGTCCGACCGGCGCGTATTGCACTTTGGCTGCGGTCAATGCGGCAGCGCAAGCAAAAAAGACGGCCAGCAGCGCAGCGGAGGGCCGTTCGGCGCGATGGGCCAGAGTTAGGGCGAGCCCGGCCGTCAGGAGCAGGAACACAAACGCCGTCGGCTCTCCATAGAGGGAGTGGTAGTAAGCGACATACCCGATATCGCAAAAAACGGCGACGAACAGAGCAGCCAGCACCACTCGTACTGCCCGCGGCAGGGGACGAAGGCAACTGAGAACGATGTAAAAAGCCCCCAAGAACATTGCCGCGTACACGGCTCCGAGGAACCTGATGTCGAACAGGTCCGAGCTGTAGAACAGCCGGTTAAGCCCAATGGCTGCGAGCACAATCGGGATTTCCGAGGAGACGTAGCCGCCGAGCCCGAGGCTTTTGATTTGAAATTTACCGTAAATGTAGTGAAAATAACGGTTCTCCGCGGGTTCGCCGCTGTCAGGGTAAGCGAGCCCGACCGTGCCCATTATGCGCTCGAAATCGCCGTTGTTGGCGACGCCGATAAGCGGAGGCGCAAGCAGCAGCAAGCCGATGACGGCGGCCGCCGCGAGCAAAGCGAGCCGGTCGATTCCGGGCTTCGGACGGAAGATGCGAGGCAGCTTATAACGGGTCGGGGTGGTCATGAGGAAACTCGGAGCCTCCTTGCGCGTAGTGGGAACGGAACGTCCAGCAGCGGTGCCCGCAGTAACCGAGCACGGTGTAAAAAACGCATCCTAGCAGTGCGGCGATATTGCGGGCAAGCGCAACCTCATCTTCGCCGCTGGCGCCTACGGGTCCCGCCAGGAGGCCGGCCAGCGCCGTTCCGAGCGGCCGCGAACAGCTGTAGGCGGCGGCATAGCACAGCGCCGCAACGACGATAAAGCGCGGCAATGTGCCGGCGACGGGCAAACGCGAACGGAACGTGAAGCGGCGGTTCAGCGCGTAGCTTACGGCGACCCCGGCGGCCGTGCCGGCAGCGGCGGACGTCCAGTACGAGCAGCCGGCTTTATTGAGGAGCAGCATTGTCAGCGCTAAGCCGACGATTGTATTGACGATGCCAACGGCCGCATAACGAAACAAGCCCGCAGCTCCGCTGCGCAGCATTTGAGACCGGATCATGCCCGGATTCGCCCCTTTGCATTTATGAAATATTCGCTTCCGGGAGGATGGCGGGAACGAGAGCAGCGCCGTCCTCCGGCTGCAGCGCTGTATCCGCGGAGAGCAGCTCCGTCTCGATAAGAAAACGCGGGCGCTTCTTCACTTCCAAATAAATTTTACCGACATATTCGCCGATCAGCCCCAGCGCAAGCAGCTGCATTCCGCCCAGAAGCCAGACCGAGAGCATGAGCGACGACCAGCCGCTGATCGCGAGGCCGAGCCACTTGCTGGCGAGCGTATAGAGAGCGGCGGCGAAGCTCGCCGCAGACAAGGCGAAGCCAAGCGCGGCGACAAACCGGATCGGCCGGATGCTGAGCGAGGTGATTCCTTCCATGGCGAAGCCGAGCATGCGCCGCAGCGGGTATTTGCTTTCCCCGGCAAGGCGCGGCTTGCGGTCGTAATAGACGCGCCCGCTCGGCAAGCCGAGCATCGGCACGAGCCCGCGCAAAAACAAGTTCACTTCGCGGAACTGTTCCAGCTGCTGCAAAGCGCGGCGGCTGAGCAGCCGGCAATCGGCGTGGTTGTGCTCAAGCTGCACGCCGAGGCGGGCCATCGTCCGATAGAAGCCGACGGCAGTAAGGCGCTTGAACCGGGAGTCCGCGGCGCGGCTGCGGCGAATGCCGTAGACGACGTCGCAGCCTTCGCGAAAGCGGAGGACGAATTCGCGGATGACGGCGATATCGTCCTGCAGATCGGCGTCGATCGAGACAACGCAGTCGGCGAGCTCCTTCGCCCGCAGCAGCCCGCACAGCAGGGCGTTTTGATGGCCGGCGTTGCGAGCCAGCTTGAGCGCGGATACGCGCCGGTTCACTTTGGCGTGCTGCTCGAGCTGCTGCCAGGTGCTGTCGCGCGAGCCGTCGTCGACGAAAAGCAGCCCGCTGCGCCGCGCCACGAGCCCCTCGGCTTCGAGCCGCGCCACCTCGTCCGACAGCGTCGCGATCGTGGACGACAGCACTTCTTCTTCATTATAGCATGGTATGACAATCATCAGTACAGGCGGCTCGGATGCCATGCGTACCATCTCCGTTTCTTGTGTGCCCCTTGGGGGGAGGTGGGCGACGGTTCCATTTTCCCCCAAATGTCTATGCGCCAAACGTGAGCCGAATGAAAAAAAGCCGGGGCTCCCGCGTTGGGAGTCCCGGCTTGCGCTTGCCGTCAGGACGAAGCCGACCGCTGCTGCGCAGCGGCGAGACGCCGCCTCCGCTCAAGCGGCGGCAGGACGATTCCATAGTACAGGCCGGCGGCAAGCAAGCATCCGGCGAGCACGAAGTGCATGGCGCTGATCGAGACAATGGCCGGAAACAGCAGGGCGACAAGGCCGAGCGACAACGAATGGGCGAGCATCTGAATCGGATCGATCCAGGCGTTCACGCGCCCTATTTGGCTTGGCAGGGTGAGCTCGGGAACCCAGCCGCCCAGTACAACGTTGATCGGAGCGATGATCACGCCGAGAATGAGGAAGAGCGCCAAATAGAACCAAACGGCGTCTGCCAGCCCGAGCGCGAACGCCATGCCGCCGCAGAGCAGCACACCGCCGATCAATACGAGGGCGGGCGACAGCTTCTTGATCAGCGGAGCGGCAAACGCGCTGCCGAGCAGGAACCCTATGCCGAGGCAAATCATAATGAGCGACGAGTACGTCTGGTAATGTTCCGGGCTCAGCTTATATTTCATGGTGAACATCGGCAGCACGGCGAATACGCCGTTCACGAAGCCGAATATGAAGTAGCCCGAGATGATGGCAAGCAGCAGCCGGTTTCGGACAATGTACGACAGCCCGGCGCGAAAGTCGGACCAGACGGCGTTCCAGCGAAAATGCTCCCGGCGCGCCGGTCCGTTCGGCAGCACGACTTCATCCGCAAACCGGCACGATGCGATAAGCGCGCCGGAGACGAGAAAGCTGACGCCGTCAACGGCGACCGCGCCTTCGATGCCGAACGTCCGGTAGGCGATGACGCCAAGCCCCATGCCGAACAGCATAAACAGCCCCGCAACCGTCTGATTCAAGCCCGATGCCTGTATGTACTGGTCCTCGGCCAAAATGCCTTGCAGCAGTCCGGCTTCGGCCGGAGCGAAAAACTTGGACGCGGCGCTGCGCAAAAACAGCAAGGCGAAGGCCGGGACCAACCAATTGAGATGAACGGCAAGCAGCAGCAGCGCAGTCAGTGCGGCGCGAATCCAGTCGCTGTTCGCGGCGATGCGCTTGCGGTTCAAGCGGTCGGCGGCGACGCCGACGACGAAGAAAACAAACAGCGTCGGCAGCGCGTACATCAGCTCCGCCAGCGTGGCGTAGTACGGCTGTTCGGCAAAGCGGTCGAGCAGGTAGAAGGCAAAAGCCATATTGCCGACGACCGTTCCGAGCTGCGACGCGAAATTGGCGAGGAACAGCTTCGTGAACGCGCGGTTTTGGAATAGAGCGATCATGTTTCGGTCCCCATTTCCTGGATATCGGTTGGCCCTCGTCGCCGAGGGGCCGCTTGGCACGATTGATCAGAGCGCGATTGGGAGCAATATGTCGATACGCCGGGCTCGAGTTGCGAAGGAAAGTTTCCCCGAGTTATGCTACGATATGTTCGACTTTTGGAAGAGATGAGGGATTGTATGGGCTGGGGAGAAATGAGAGCCGTACCGCAACATTACAGCGACGAGATACAGCGCATAGACGAATCGATGCTCCGGCTTTACGGCGAGCGCCGCCGGTTGGCAGGGAAGAAACGGATGTTTCCGCCGAAGGAGACGCTGCTTCAATGGTCGAGCGAGCTTGGCCTGGAGGTCGACGTAATAAGCCGCTTCCTTCATGCCATGAATGCCCATGCACCGATGATTCCGGCCAAACCGGAATCGCCGATCGGGGTGCTTCCGATTATGAAAAAAGCGCGGGCGATGAATTGCACGTTTCTCATTACCCACGCGTTGCAATACGAGCGCTACAGCGAACTGGCGGTGGAGGCGAAGCTCGAGGGTGAGGCGGAACCGAACGTCAGTCTCAGACCGATGCTGGATCTCGTTGTATTAGGCGAAAACGCCGATTACGAAACCCGCAGCATCGGAAGGAGCGGCGGCGGCATGCGGGCGGAGCTTCGGTTCCAAGTCGCCCCCAGGCTTCCCGACGATATGTCCGGCATCGGCTTGTCGCTCGTGCCGGGAGGGTATTCGCTCGTCCACGAAGTGAAAGAGATCAGGCTGGATCATCAGGTCGATTTCGAGTAGCTGCACTGTGCAATGTAAGGCGGGCTGTGCTGTGCAGGGAGATGGATGTCGGTTCCTGGATGCGAACCGGCAGGGAGAGCGCAGCTGCAATTGTCGCGGAGGCACTTGGAGCGGGCG
The DNA here is from genome assembly GCF_000829455.1 of Gordoniibacillus kamchatkensis. Taxonomy (GTDB): domain Bacteria; phylum Bacillota; class Bacilli; order Paenibacillales; family NBRC-103111; genus Gordoniibacillus; species Gordoniibacillus kamchatkensis. The sequence goes on along the minus strand of NZ_JXAK01000048.1, from coordinate 45,708 downwards.
AGCTGCCCAAACCCGCCGCTGCAATTGCGGTGCGAGCACATACAGCGGCGGGCCGGCCGCGGGCGAACCTCGCCGCCGAGCCGCTTCCGCTTGCCCCAGCCCGGCAGAGATCCCCGTCTGTCGAATCCGTCCCTTTGTTCCCTCAAGACCTCGTGCCGCGCGCGGAGAGCCGTGCTGCGAGGACGAACGCCTCGCCGTAGGTCAGCTCGCTGCGCGGCTTGAACGTGCCGTCCGCGTAACCGCCGACAAGCGCTTCGTGAACAGCGAGCGCAAGCTTGCTGTCGTCGAAGGCTTCATCGTAATCGGCGAACGCTTTCCGCGCCTCCTCGCGTTCTTTCGGAGTAGCGTCGCGGAGAGGGCCGCCGAGTTTCACCGCGCCTGCGATCGCACGATCGCGCGCGATGTATGCTCCGCCGGCAAGTTTGATCGTATAGTCCTCATAGGAAATGCGGCCGTTCGGGAGCTTGCTGTCGGCCGGCAGCTTCAACGCGGCGATCAGCAGCTCGTGCCACAGCTTCACCGGGACCGGTTTATCCAGCTCTGCCGCTTGTGCCGGGGCGTTTCTTTGCAGCAGCGCTTTCAACGCGATGTTGCTTGCAGCGCCGTAGCTGTTCAAGAAGGCGGTCATTTCGCCCGCCGACCAATGCGAGGACGGCCACGAGACGCTGCGCGTAACTCCGGCGTACGTCTTGACGACCCGATCCATCATCGAAATGGCTTCGGCGTGCGTCAGCTTCGCTTTCGGCCGGAACGCTTTGCCGTTCGTTACCGTGGCGTCGAGGATGCCGTCCCGGTATGCAATGCTGACGAGCCCGGTTTGCTTGTCGTCTATGTCGCGAAAATCGGCGAGCTGCCTCGAGGCGTCCACTTCGCCTTCGCTCTGCCATTCGCCGCTGATCGTTTCGATCGTCAGCAGCTTGACGAGTCCACCTACAGCGTCCTCGCGGGCAATAGCCGCCGCATCCGGCGCTGTGAGCAGGCCGTAAACATAGGTGGCGAGCAGCTCGTCGACACGGTCCTTCGGCATCCGGACGGACAGCTTCAGCATAGTCGCCCAGCGGTCCGGAGCGATTGGGGCGTCGAGCTTGCCGCCGTCAAGGACATCCGTTTGGAACTCGCTCCACTCTTTCTGCGTCAGCGGCCCTGACGCCAAAGCTTCGTCCCGAAGCGGTGCGATCAACTGCTTATACTCTTTCAGCTCGGCATATACCCAGTGTTTCTCTTCCGGCGGCGGTGCCTTTACGTCGGCGGCAGCCACCGCAGCCGTAAGTGCAGCCGCCAAACTGAGGCACACTGTGACTGCTACAACGCTCCTTAACGTCTTGATTCGCATCCGAACCAGCCTCCAACTTCAATCCAGATTCTACCATAATTAGACGTAGCAAGCGCGGAAAAGTTGTAGCCGTCGGACTGTAATTTGCGACAGATTTGCAACTATTGAAATGGCCGCAGCAGCGCCTTCGGAATGTCGGTGGCGAAGCGCATCGGCTCGCCTGTGCGCGGGTGCAGGAACGCCAGCACCCGGGCGTGCAGCCCGAGCCGGCCGATCGCGCGCGAGCGAGAGCCGTATTTTTTGTCGCCGACGATCGGATGGCCGATGTCCGACAGATGGACGCGGATCTGATTTTTGCGGCCGGTTTCCAGCTGCACTTCGAGCAAGGAAAAATCGCGGTTCGCGCGCAGCGTTTTGTAGTGCGTCACGGCGTGCTGGCCGTCGTTCGGGTGGGGGCTGGAGTACATTTTGAGCGTCTTCGTCTCCTTCAGCCACGACTCGATGCGGCCCTCCGGCTTGCGCACCATTCCTTCCACCAGCGCTACATATGTGCGCTCCTGGACGACGTCCTGCCAGCCCGTCTGCAGCTGCTGCTGCACCTGCTCGCTTTTGGCGAACATCATCACTCCCGACGTATCGCGGTCAAGCCGGTGCACGACAAAAATGCGCCCGTTCGGGTCAGTTTGCCGCACATGCGCGGTGAGCTGGCGGTACGCCGTCAGTTCGTCGTCCTCGCGGGAAGCGGCAATCGAGAGCAGCCCGGCCTCCTTCAAAATGACGACAATATCTTCATCCTCGTGCAAAATCGCCATTCCCGCCAAAGGTATCGTCTCCACCGCCGCTTGCTTGCGGACGGTGACAATATCGCCTGACTGGAGCGGGTAATTATAGGCCGTTACCGCTCTCTCGTTCACTTCGATTTGGCCGCGCGCGAGCATCGATTTAATGGAGTTGCGGCCGCGGTTCGCTACGGTTTCCAGCAAAAAGGCAAGCAGCTCTGCCGGCTGGTCGACGGTGTAGCTTTTGTCTCCGGAAGAGCGCGGCGGCTGAGGCTTGCCTGCAGCGCCCGATTTTGCGGCACGGCCCGGCTTGCCCGCATCGCCAGGCCCAGCTGCACGCTCCGACCGGCTCGCCGCACCAGCCGCGGCAGTGCCCCCGCGCCGGCTCGCCGCACCAGCCGCGGCAGTGCCCCCGCGCCGACTCGCCGCGCCCGGCCCGGCAGCACCGTCCTGCTTGGCGCGCCGCGAGCCGCGCGGTCCGCCCCGCATCGCCTCGTTGCTGCCGTTCCGTTCCGCCGCCTTGCGCTGGCGCCCGCCCGCAGACGATCCTTGCGTCCGTGGCCTCCGTTTATCACTATGTTTACCGTTTCGTTTATCGCTTGGCAATTTCATTCATCCCCTCGTTTTCACTGCTTTCCACTATACCATATTGCTTCCCGGCAGGCATAACCGGGGGTGAAAACGGGCATGCTGGTACGTGTCGGGTTGAAAGCGCTTAGCGCTGCCCGAAACGTTTTGCCGGAAGGAGGCTGTAGCGTTATGCTGCTCTATCAGATGTCGCAATTGCTGAACGAGCGCCAGCGTTTGCAGCGGGAACTGCGCAGCCAGGACGGCGATGCGGCTAACGCGCTGCAAAGCCAGATTCAGGAGCTGGAGGAGAGGCTGTACGGTCCGGCGCGAGAGTGGCTGGCGTCGACTCAAGCCAGTGCGCCTCAGGATGTGCCGGCGAATGCGTACGAGCCTCCGGTGCTGACGAGTCCCGAGCTAGGCTTGCAGTAGCGTGCGCCCGGTTTTGTCACGAAGGGTTTCGTCGTGTAGAATGGTAGCATGACCGCTACCGATACAGAACGAAAGGCCGGATGCACCGCCATGAATGTCGTCGTTGCCACGCTTAACGCCAAATATATCCACACCTCTCTCGCGCTGCGCTATTTGAAGGCGTTTTGCCAGGGCGAGTTCGACGTGGACATTGCCGAATATACGATTAAAGACCCTGCCATGAACATCGTTTCCGACTTGTACGCGAGGCGTCCCGATGTGGTGGGGTTTTCGTGCTACATCTGGAACATCGAAGAGACGATCGTCGTCATCGGCATGCTGCGAAAAATCCGCCCCGACCTGAAGATCGTTCTCGGCGGACCGGAAGTATCGTACGACACCGATTATTGGATGCGCCGGCTGCCGGACGTCGATTTCATCGTCATGGGCGAGGGCGAGGAGACGTTCAAGCACTTGCTGCAGGAGCTTTCGGGCGAGCGCAAGTTCCATTTTGTCTATGGCCTCGCGTACCGTAAAGGGGAGGAAATCGTCCTCATGCCGGGCCGCCCGAAGCTGAACCTGGACGACATCCCGTCGCCGCACCGTTTTCCCGAGGACGTACCTTCGCTCGCCAGCCGCGTCGTTTATTTCGAGACGAGCCGGGGCTGCCCGTTTTCGTGCCAGTTTTGCCTGTCCAGCATCGAGGTCGGGGTCCGTTATTTCGACATCGAGCGGACGAAGCGCGATTTGCTTTACTTGATCGGCGCCGGGGCGAAGCTCATCAAGTTCGTCGACCGGACGTTCAACATCAAGCGCGATTACGCCATGGAAATGTTCCGATTCTTGATCGACAACCACGGCGGCTGCACGTTCCAGTTCGAAATTACCGCCGACATTATGCGGCCGGAGGTGCTGGCGTTTTTGCAGGAGCATGCGCCGCCCGGCGTGTTCCGGTTCGAGATCGGCGTCCAGTCGACGAACGACTTGACCAACTCGCTCGTGCAGCGCCGGCAAAATTTTACCAAGCTGACGCGCACCGTCACCATGGTCAAGGAAAGCGGCAAAATCGACCAGCACCTCGACCTCATCGCCGGCCTGCCGGAAGAAGATTATGTCTCGTTCCGCAAAACGTTCAACGACGTGTTTGCGCTCGAACCGGAAGAGCTGCAGCTCGGTTTCCTGAAAATGCTGCGCGGCACCGGGCTGCGCCTAGACGCAGAACGATGGGGCTACGTCTACATGGACCATGCGCCGTACGAAATTCTCGGCAACGACATTATGCCGTTCGACGACCTGATGCGGATCAAGCGGGTGGAGGACGTGCTGGAGAAGTACTGGAACGCGCACCGGATGGATCGGACGCTGAACTATTTGATTCGCGAGGAATTCCCGTCCGCGTTCGACTTCTTCCAGGAGTTTGGCGATTATTGGGAGGAGCGCGGCTGGCAGAAAATCGGGCACCAGCTAGAAGATTTGTTCGTGCGGCTGTGGCAGTTTTTGCAGCGGCGCGGCGTGAAGCGGCCGGACGTGGCGCTCGGGCTCATGAAGCTCGATTATTTCCTCGGCCACAAATACAAGCCGCGCAAAATTTGGTGGCAGTTCGGGCTCGGCAAGTCCGAGCAGGCGGAGTACATTCGGCGCGCCGCGGAACGTCCGCACGACGTGTCGCCGGCGTTCGCCGCGCTCGGCCTTGGCGAGAAGGAGTTGCACAAGCACGCCGTCGTCGAGCTGCTGCCGTTCGACCTCGCCGCGTACGAAGCGGGCGGGGGGCTGCGCGAGGGGCCGACACTGCTTGTCGTGTATTACCCGCCGGAGGCCGATGCGCCGGCATCGCATTACGGCATGAAGCTGCGCGATGCGGCGGCGGTGTAAGGATTGCGTGAAAAAATCGCCAGTGCCGCGTTTTATTGCGGTGCTGGCGATTTTGTTGCAGGCCGTTATTCGCTTAATCCGGCGAGCCATACCGGCACGCCGTCGAAAGCCCGTACGAACCGGGCGCTTCGGCACGCAGGCGGGAAGCTTCAGGCTCTGCGCTGACCGAAGCGAGTGCGGCGAGAGCGGGAGCGATGCCGATTGCAAACGCCGTTTCTTCGCGCAGCCGCAATGACTCGGAATAATAGTGATGAGCCTTGTTCAACTCGCCTGACCGCTGAGCTATCGAACCCAAGTGCCGTGAAGTATACGACAGCAGCATAGCGTCTCCGTTCGCCTCCGCCGCCGCATGCGCGCGTTCATACGCCGCTTGTGCCGCTACCAGATCGCCCGTCAGGTTTTCGAATAACAATCCCCGCCTGAACTCGTGCTGCGCCCAGCCGGGAGAATGCTCGTCCAAGCAATTACCCGCCTTGTCGAGCGCGGCAAAAGCTTCAGCTTTCCGATCTTGACCCCCGGCCAGCGCCGCCGCATAGGCGAGAAAAGCGCGCTCGCTTGCGGCTGCGCCGACCGCTGCCTTGTCATCGCCGGCCATCGCTTCGGCGTGGGTCATAGCCTCCTCGGCGTCCTGCCACCCGTCGTGCGTAAACAAGCATTTCTCCGTGAGCAAAGCTGCACATTCCAGCGCCGCGGCCGGATTGTGCCGCGCTGCTTCGGCCAGCAAGGACGCGGCCTCGTTCCAGCAGCCGCGCACTCTGAGCCGCCACACGGCAGCTTGCAGCGGCACCGCATCGGCACCCGGCCAATGCGCAGCATAAGATTGTCGGTTATGTTCGGACAAAGGTATTCCTTCTTTCCTCATGCAGATAGGATAATTTCATTGTATATGAGTAGTGAGGAAGAAAAATGGAAATGTTTTTACTGTTTTTTCCCTCTTTGTACCTCGGGCTGAGTTTTGTTCATCATTGCTGCCGTTTTCGGCGGCTCGCAGGCCTGCCGATAGCGGCTTTTGCGATGAAGTCTCTGCGACGCTTACGTGACCGGCTTGCGTTTGCGTTTTCCTAAGACCTTGGCCGTTCCGCTACCGCCTCCGGTGGACGAGGCATGCGCAGCTGCAGCGCGCGTTGCCGGCGCTTGCCATAATTACTGGCCTTAGCTGACCGCCCCAGCGTGGCAACCGGCCGTGGTCATGGTACGTGTCGATGTATCCGTCTGCCGTGGTCATGGTGTGTACCGGTACGTCCGTAAGGCGGTGGGTATGGTACGTGTCGAAGCTTCCGTCAGGCCGATTGAGAACAAGGTCGCTAACAAGCGCCCATTTATGCGTTAATAGCGACTTGATCGGCGAAATGTGAGGTTTGCGAAGGGAGATTCCATAATTAAAGAACAACTGACTCTCTAAAAGTCAACCAAGTCTTAATCGCACTTTTTGCACCGATTTGCCGTAAAATAGCGTCCCGCGATGCTTAAATTAAAGAATTTGGTCGCTGTGCCTTACTCACTTTACTGACCTGACAAGCTTCCTAGCGCGCCAAACGGCACAAACGGCACAAACGGCACAAACGGCGCAAACGCCACAAACGCCGCAAACGCCATAAACGCCGACAATCCGAGCAACGCTGCATGCCGGGTAACGACGATGGGTCCCAAGAGTCTTCCTTGATGGAACGAGCAGACAATCATTCATTATGAACAAAAAGCCTCCAACCCTTTCTGTTAAACAGCTGGGGGTGGAGGCTTCTTTTGTCATGCCGGAAATAGCAAATTCAATATCCTGCTTCTGACAGGGGCATTAGCCATACATCAAACACCAGAAGCAGCTGTGCGCCAGCCTTTGCGCAACAAAGCTGCTTAAACACCATCATTACGGACTGGCCACTTGGATAACTTTAGCCTAGCCAAACCCAGCCTGGCCAAACCAAGCCAAGCCAAGCCAAGCCAAGCCTAACCAATTCTAATATAGCCTAACCCAACCTAACCTAACCCAGCCTAACCTACCCTCGCCGCTACCTCACGGCGCCCAGCTGCGCAGAACCGTCATCCCGCCCGTCAGGGCGTATTCGCCTAAAGTCGCCGGCAGCAGGAAGCATTGCCCGGCTTTCGTTTCAAGCCGTCCGCCGTCCCACACAATGGAGCCGCTGCCGTCGCAAACGATCAGTATCGTAAAGCTTTCAGCCGACGTAGCCAGCTTCCATTCCCCGTCGACCCGGCCTTTCTGGGTAATGAAGTACGGCGATTCCGCCAGCGTCAGCCATTCGTTCGGGCCGCTCAAATGCGTCTTCATCCGCGTCGCGCCGGCCCCCTCATAAGCGATCACGTTCAGCGAATCTTCGATATGCAGCTCGCGCGGCTTGCCGTCCAGCCCCGGCCGGTTATAATCGTAGAGCCGGTAAGTCGTATCGGAATTTTGCTGGATTTCCGCCACGAGCACGCCGCTGCACAGCGCGTGCACGGTTCCCGCCGGAATGTAGAACGAATCGCCGGCTTCGACCGGCACTTCTTGCAGGCAGTCCATAATGCGCCCGTCCCGGATCGCTTGCTCCAGCGTCTGGCGGGTGACGCCCGGCTTCAAGCCGTAAATGATTTTGGCTCCAGGCCTTGCGTCCAGCACGTACCACATTTCCGTTTTGCCGAGCTCGCCTTTCGGCAGACGCTCATACCGGTCGTTCGGGTGCACTTGCACGGACAAGTCGTCGTCGCAGTCGAGCAGCTTGATCAGCAGCGGGAACCTGCCGTTTTTCTCGGAAAAGCCTTTCGAACCGAACCATTCGCGTCCGAATTGCGTGCGGATCTCGTCCAAGCCGCGGCCGGCAAGCTCGCCGTTCACCACCTTGGTCGTGCCGTTCGGGTGGTCGCCGATCATCCAGCCTTCGCCGATGCGTCCCTCCGGCAGCTCCAGGCCGAACTGCGCGAGAGCCCGTCCGCCCCAGACGCGTTCTTTCATCTCCGACCGAAATTGCAGCGGATACGGTTTAACAGCCATATTAAGTCCTCCTACCTTCAAACCGATTGCGTAATTAGACAGCCTTGATTATACCTCAGCGGGAGATTTTTTTTCCACCGCAATCAGATACGGCGCCGTGGCCGGCGCGTTATGAAACCTGTAAAGCAGCACCTGGCTTCCGCCTGCGGCAGTCCGGCAGCCCAAGCATCGACTGCGGCGGCTTCCTCGGCTCCGCCCGGATGCCCGGGGTACAGCACCGCGGTCAGCACGCCGCCCGGACGCAGCAGCCGCAGAGCCGCCTCCATCGCCGGGAGCGTCGATTCCGGACAGGTCACGATCGTTTGATCGGCATCGGCTCCGGGCAAATAACCCAAATTGAACATAACCGCCCCGACGGGTCTTCCTTCCGCCAACCCGACCGCTCGTCCCATCTCCGCATGGCTGGCCGGCACGAGACGGCACGGAGCCTCGCATCGCCCCACAATCCCAACGCCGACCGCCTCCCCCAGCTCCGCTTGAACCCACGATATGCCGGCTTCCGTCAGCTTGCGGCCGGTTTGCTCAAGCGCAGCTTGCTGAATGTCGAAGGCAATGACCCGGCCCGTGCGGCCGACAAGCTGCGCCAGCAGCAGCGTATCGTTGCCGCCTCCCGCCGTCGCATCGACTGCCGCTTCGCCCGGACGCAGCCGGCGCCGCACGAGCTCGTGCGCGTAGCCAAGCACCGATACGAATCCCATAAGCTTACGCGCCGCCTCTCCAGTACTTGCCTTGCCACGTATCGCGCCGCTCCAGCTCGGCGTCGATGGCGTTCAGCACTTCCCATTTGTTCAGGCTCCACATCGGACCGATCAACAGGTCGCGCGGCGCATCTCCGGTCAGCCGGTGCACGATCATGCCGGGAGGCAGCATCTCTAGCGTATCGGCGACGAGGCCGACGTATTCGTCTTTTTCCAGAAAACGCAGCAGTCCGGCTTCGTACTGCTTCACCATCGGGGTTTTGCGCATCAGATGGAGCAAATGAATTTTGATTCCCTGCACGTCCATCGCGGCGACGGCGCGCCCGGTATCGAGCATCATTTCATGAGTTTCCTGCGGCAATCCGTATATGATATGCGCGCATACGCGAATGCCGCGGCTGCGCAGTTTGGTTACCGCATCGATATAACACTGCGTGTCGTGGGCGCGGTTGATGAGCTGCGACGTCGATTCGTGTACCGTCTGCAAGCCCATCTCGACCCACAGGTAAGTCCGTTCGTTCAGCTCCGCCAAATAATCGACGACATCGTCCGGCAAGCAGTCGGGACGCGTCGCGATCGACAGTCCGACGACGCCCGGCAAGGCAAGAATCGTCTCATAATATTCGCGCAGCTCGGCCACAGGCGCATACGTATTCGTATAAGCCTGAAAATATCCGATGTACTTGGCGTCAGGCCATTTGCGGTGCTGCAGGTCGCTGATTTTCCGGAACTGCGTAATCAGATCGTCGCGGCGGCTGCCGGCAAAATCGCCCGATCCGCGCGCGCTGCAAAACGTACAGCCGCCCGTGGCGATCGTACCGTCGCGGTTCGGGCACGTGAAGCCGGCGTCGAGCATCACTTTGAACACTTTGCCGCCGAACTGTTCGCGCATCTCGTTGTTCCATGTATGAAACCGCTTGTCTCCCCATAGCAGCGGGGGTCGAGCGGCGAATGCACTTGTCTCCGCCTGGATCATGCGAATCCCTCCTATCCTGTCTATTGTACCCGAAAACCGGCCCGGCGCGCGACCTGCGGGGCACCGCCACCGGCCCGATTCCCAACAAGTCCCCTGGGTGAAAGCGAGGACAGGCGCCAATCCTAAGCATGCAGCACCCAAATCGACCGAAAGGGGACTCTTCATGAACAAGTTTCATACCGTCACCTTGGCTGTTGCATTGACATCCGTTCTGGCGTTCGCCGGTTCCGCGGCGGCGACGGCCGGTATGGGGACTACCTCGACGACGTCGGGGACGGGGACTACGGCAGGTACCGCCGCGATGAGCCCGGCGGCCGGGACGACGTCGACCACAGGCACAAACGGAACAACAGCGACAGGTACCACCACTTACGGCACCGGCGCATACGGCACCACCTCGGCGACGAACAGCACGACTTACGGCGCCGGCTCATACGCCGGTACGAATACCGCTGCGACGACAGGCACCGCCTCGGTCCGCAATTACGGCACCAATTTGCTTGATCGCATGAGCACGACCGGCATCGGCAAAGGCACCAGCAACTATAGCGGCACTACCGCTCCGGGCACGGGCGCCGGCAATTACGATACGAACTCGATCCGTACTTATGCCACACCCGACTACAGCACCAATTGGGGCTGGCTCGGCTTGGCCGGTCTGCTCGGCCTTGCCGGCTTGCGCAGCCGCGGCCGCGGCCGGGGCCGCGACGATGTCGGGGCAAAATAACGCTGCGAAACACAAAACAGACCCTTCCGGGCCGGAAGGGTCTGTTGCTGGCAGCAGGATCAGCCGTCCGAACGCTGCACGCCGGACTCGTCACCCGCCGCGCCGGCGGCAAGCTTTTCGAGCAGCCCGGTAAGCGTCCATTGCTCCTCCGCGCTCAAATGCTCCAGCCTTTCGGCCAGCGTTTGCCGCCACGAGCTTCGAAGCGCGAATGAAAGCGCCGCCCGCCTCTGTCAGCTGCAGCTTCACGACGCGCCGGTCGTCCCCCGATTTGCGCCGCTCGATCCAGCCGTGCTTCGCCAGCCGGTCCGCCAGCGTCGACATCGTCGCCGGCGTCACTCGGCTCCAGCTGGCCAAATCCGTCATCGTCAGCGGCCCGTTCGCATACAAGTAGCGCAGCAAGTAAAACTGGCCGCGCGTCAGCGGCCTGTCGCCGCTTTGCCGCTGCAAATGGGCTTGCAGCTGCTGCCGCAAAAGCTGCTGCACTTGCTGAAAGCTGGCGAAGAACCGGTCGGCGGAAGGCGGTTGCTTGTTCAATCCGCGAGCCCCCTCGTCTCTCAAACGATTTAACTTCACTATAGGCCGCACGCTATGAAAAATCAATCCGCCCCCCGCCGGCTTTGCTTTTTGCTCGAAAATCCACTAATATCAGTAGTTAGCCGGAATTTCGGGAGGATGCGATTCATGCGGTTAAGAGGCAAAAAAGGGACGCGCGACGAGCTCGAGCGGCAGACGGATTTGATCGTGCTTGACCCGCGTACGTATAAAGGGCGCTGGGCGCAGCGGTTCGGCAACGGGAATCCGATTCACGTCGAGCTCGGCATGGGAAAAGGGCGGTTCATTACCCAGCTGAGCGCGCAAAATCCGGATATCAATTACATCGGCATCGACATGTTCGATCAGCTGCTGCATCGCGGGGCGGGCAAAGCGGTCAAAGCGCGGGCCGAGCACGGGCGCCCGGAGCTGAACAATCTTGCGCTCGTACTGTTCAACATCGAGCATATCGAAGACATTTTCGCGGAGGACGAGCTGGAGCGGGTGTATCTCAATTTCAGCGACCCTTGGCCGAAAAAGCGCCACCACCGCCGCCGGCTCACGCATCCGAACTTCGTGCGCAAGTACATACGGATGCTGAACAATAACGGCGAAATCCATTTCAAAACGGACTCCGAGATGCTTTTCGAATTTTCGCTGAACTCGTTCGCCGATCTCGGTCTCCGCATGCGCAATATTACGCTTAGTTTGCACCGCGACGGCAATCCGGCGTTCAACGTGATGACGGAATACGAGGCGAAATTCGTGGAGCAGGGCAAACCGATTTACCGCTGCGAGGTCGTCATCGGCAAGGCCGCACTTGACCGCCACGAGGAAGCGCTGGCGCAAGCGGACAAGCCTGCAGAGAAGCCTGCAGACAAGCCTGCGGATAAGCCGGAGGGCAACTCGGCCGTGCAGGAGCCTTAAGCCGGCGTTGGCAACAACATGAGACTGCCCGATGACAATAAAAGCTGGTTTATGAACGCGTATCCCTCTGCCCTGGCCGCCGGCTCGTGCAGAGGGATTTTTCGCTACATCCAGCTCGCTATCGTCACGAGCGCTGCCGCCGTGCCGAGCAAGCAGCCTGCGGCAACGTCCGAAGGATAGTGCAAGCCTAAATACATGCGCGACACGCCGACCGCCACGGCCAGCGGCAGCAGCGCGAAGCCGAGCACGGGAAAGGCGTACATATATGGGAGAACGGAAGAGAACACAGCGGTCGTATGTCCCGACGGAAAAGAGTGGTCCTTCAGCGGGTTTTTGCAGATGACCGTATCGGGGAAGACCAAATAAGGGCGCTGCCGCGGATACGCCCGCTTCATGACGGCGACCGGTATGTGGCTGGCGGCGAGGGCGACCAGGCTTTGCAATGCCGCCGTGCGCAGCATGCCGTGGCCGAATGCGGCAAGCAGCAGCGAAGTTGCGATCGTGGCGGCAGCCCCGCCAAGGCGGGTAACCGCGGCAAAAAATACGTCGAGCAGCGTATGTTGAATGCGCCGGTTCACGAAGCGAAACATGCGGTATTCGTGGCGCTGCAGCCAAAGGGCGACTTTGCTCATGGAATCCTCCTCCGATAACGCCGGGTGACGGCGACGTTTAAGCATTCTCATTGTAGAGTAAGATTGTTAGTGGAGCGTTAAGCGGAGCGCAATTTTTGGGCAAAACAATTAACGATCCGCTTACACTGCGTTGATAATGATGTGTTACGTTCGAAGTACGATCGGGAAGGAGGCTGATCTGTCGTGAGAATCGCCTTGTTTACGGATACGTTCCCGCCGGATGTGAACGGCGTTGCCAAGACGCTGGAGCGCTGGGTGCGCTACTTGGAACGTCGCGGGGCGGAATGCAAAGTGTTTGCGCCGCAGAAGGACGAATCGGACACGCTCGACAGCTTGTCGGTGGAACGATTTTACAGCATTCCTTTCGCATTATATCCCGAATGCAGGTTTACGATTCCGAACCCTCTGCAGCTAAGCCGCACTTTCAAAAGCTTCCGGCCGTCGCTCGTGCACGTCGCCACGCCGTTCAATCTCGGGCTGCTCGGCAACCGCTTCGCTCTGAAGCACGGCATTCCGCTGGTGGCGTCGTATCACACGAACTTCGACCAATATTTGCCGTTCTACAAAATCCAGTGGATCGAGCCGATATTGTGGCGTTACATGCATTGGTTCCACCAGGGCTGCCGCAAGGTGTACGTTCCATCGCGCACAACGCTGGATTACCTCGCGGCGAAAGGCTTCGCGGGGCTCGAAATTTGGAGCAGAGGCGTCGATACGGACCGGTTTCGGCCTCATGTCGACAAAAGCGAAGTGCTGCCAAAGTATGGAGTCGATCCGGCCAAATTTGTCGTCCTTTATGTCGGCCGCATCGCCGGCGAGAAAAACATCGACGTCCTGCTGGACGTCATCGGCGCGCTTCCGGACGCGCTGCGGCGGAATGCGCATTTTATTTTGGCCGGCGACGGACCGCTTTTCCAGATGCTCTCCGAACAATATAAAGGCGGGAACATTTCGTTCCTCGGCTACGTGGAGGGTAAGGCGCTGGCGGATCTGTACGCGGCGAGCGACGTGTTCCTGTTTCCGTCGGAGCACGAGACGTTCGGCAACGTCGTGCTTGAGGCAATGGCGTCCGGCACACCGGTCGTCGGCGCGAGAGCGGGCGGCGTCAAAGACATCGTGCAGCACGGCACCACCGGTTTTTTGTGCGAGCCCGGCGACATCGCCGCTTACGTCGAGGCGGTATGCCTGTTGTACGAACAGCCCGAACTTCGCCGCGCCATGGCGCTCAGCGGCCGCGAATACAGCTTGCGGCAATCGTGGGATGCCATTTTCGCCCGGCTGTACGCAAGCTACGAGGAAGTGCTCGGCGGCGCGTCCGGCGTCCTGACCGGCGATGCCCAAATAACGGGCTGAGATCGTCCGCTCCGCAAAACGGGCGCGGGCATACTTGTATATCCTTTCCCGAAATAGTATAATATACCAGGTCCGTCCGCTCGTTATGCGCACTTGCTGTTCACAAAGTCGCCACAACCAGCGTACTTTGCCTACTCGATCTATGAAAAACGATGAAAATCGAGCGAAAACCGCTGAACACGCGGCAGCGCTAATAATCTGCGCCTCTTTTCACCTGATCCTAGATTTTTGGACGTTTTCGCCCGGGAAACCGATTTTGACAAACGAAGGCAAACGGAGGAAAATCGGATACGGCGAAGTTTGCGTAAAGATGGCAAGTTTATGGAAACCTGAGAGTAAGCATCCAATACATAGAGACAGATCGTATAAACATTGGGTGTTATAGACAAAAGGGGGGTTATCATGCTGGACAACATCATCTTTGGCTTGCAAATCGTGCTGGCGCTCATTGGCGGTTACCAATTGCTGCTTACGTTTTTTGGCTGGCGGCGTCCGGCAAGAAAACCGCGGCAAGAGCCGCAGAAGTCGTTCGCCGTACTGGTGGCGGCTCACAACGAGGAGCAGGTCGTCGGGGCGCTGCTGGAAAACTTGAAGCATCTCGATTACCCGAAAGAGCTTTACGACGTATTCGTCATTTGCGACAACTGCTCGGACCGTACGGCGGACATCGCCCGCAGCCACGGCGTGTACGCGATGGAGCGGCGCAACCTGAACCTTCGCGGCAAAGGCTACGCCATCGAATGGATGCTGAAGGAGCTGTGGAAGCGGCCGCGCCAATACGACGCCGTCGTCATGTTCGACGCCGACAACCTCGTCAGCCCCGACTATTTGCAGCATATGAACGACGAGCTGTGCGCCGGCTCGCGCGTCATCCAGGCGTACCTCGACACGAAAAACCCAAACGATTCGTGGGTTACAGCCGCCTACGCGATTACGTACTGGTACTGCAACCGGCTGTGGCAGCTGCCGCGCTCGAACCTGAAGATGGCCAACTTCCTCGGCGGCACCGGCATGTGCTTCGAGTCGGCGCTCCTCAAGGAGATGGGCTGGGGCGCGACGAGCCTCGTCGAGGACCTCGAGTTCACGATGCGCTGCGTCAAGCGCGGCATCAATCCGGTGTTCAACTACGACGCCAAAGTGTACGACGAGAAGCCGCTCACGTTCAAAGCGTCCGCGCGCCAGCGGCTGCGCTGGATGCAAGGCCACTTCGACGTGGCCCGCCGCTACTTTTTCCCGCTGCTGTGGGCGGGCATTAAGGAGCGCAATCTGGCGAAGATCGATTCGGCCCTGTATGCGGCTAACGTCTACGTTCTGTTTATCGGATCGATTCTGACGCTCGCTATGTACTTTACTATGACGTTTCCGGGCCTGCACCAGTTCACGTCGCTGTACAATCATGCGCCATGGCTGTTCGGCAGCCTGACGGTGCTGCAATACGTGCAGTTCCCGCTGGCGATGGCGATCGAGAGGGCGCCGAAGGCGACGTACAAATGGATCGTGCTGTATCCGGTGTTCCTGCTGTCCTGGTGGCCGATCACGTTCTACGCGTTCTTCACCCAGAACAACAAGCAGTGGAGCCATACGCAGCATACCCGCGTCATCCGGCTCGACGAAGTGCAAAGCAAGCAAGTCAGCTAACGGGCAAAATGCAGCCGCCGCCGCGTGAGGGCGCCGGCTGCATTTTGCTGCGAAAGGAACACGGCAGTGCGTTGACAACGGCTGCGCCGCATGGTATATTGTTTTAGTACATCAAGCAGAAGCGCCCGCTTCTCACCTGTCCGACTCCGGTTGGCTGGTTCAATGACGATCGTGCCAGGCTTTGGCCGCGCTGCGTGCGCGTGCCGACGAATCCGACATGCGAACGTGACGTGGGCTTCTGCTGCCCGCGTCTTTTTTATTGGCCGGGAACGGCAATTCCGCTTGGAGGTGTAGCATTATTACTAAGGATCATATGATCAACGACGAAATCCGCGCCAAAGAAGTGCGGCTTATCGGTGCAGACGGCGAGCAGCTCGGCATTAAGCCGTTCCGCGAAGCGATGCAGATGGCCCAAGATGCAGGCCTAGATCTGGTCAACGTTGCTCCGACGGCGAAGCCGCCGGTATGCCGGATTATGGATTACGGCAAGTTTCGTTACGAGCAGCAGAAGAAAGAGAAGGAAGCGCGTAAAAATCAGAAGGTCGTGGAGCTGAAAGAAATTCGTTTCAGCGCGACGATCGACGAGCACGACTTCCAGACGAAGCTGCGCAACTGTCTCAAGTTTTTGCAGGACGGCGACAAGGTGAAGCTGTCGGTCCGTTTCCGCGGCCGGGAAATCGCTCACGCCGATATCGGCAGGCGCGTGCTGGAGCGCGTCGCTACCGAGGCTGGCGCGCACTGCGTCGTCGAGCGCGTGCCGAAGCTCGAAGGGCGCAGCATGATTATGATTCTCGCGCCTAAACAATCTTCATAACCGTACAGGAGGAACTTCCATATGCCTAAAATGAAAACACACAGCTCGCTGAAGGATCGTTTCAAGATTACCGGCACGGGCAAAGTGAAGCGCTACAAAGCTTTCAAAAACCACCTGCTTTCCGGCAAGTCCGCGCGCCAAAAGCGCAGCTATGCGACGAACCCGGTTATGGCTCCCGGCGACGTGCGCCGTCTGAAGCAGTCCCTCGGCAATATCGGCAACGTGAAATAAGTTTGTCCCAAGCATACGCATAATTTTAGGAGGTCATCATCATGGCAAGAGTAAAAGGCGGCATCGTCCGCGCTCGTCGTCGCAAAAAGATTCTGAAGCTGGCTAAAGGCTATTACGGCTCTAAACATACACTCTTTAAAACCGCTAAAGAGCAGGTCATGAAATCCCTGCTGTACGCATACCGCGACCGTCGCCAAGTGAAGCGCGACTTCCGCAAGCTGTGGATCGTCCGGATCAACGCGGCTGCCCGCACGAACGGCCTGTCCTACAGCAAGCTGATGTACGGCCTGAAAAAAGCCGGCATCGAAATCAACCGCAAGATGCTCGCCGACATCGCGCTCAACGACGCGAAAGCTTTCACGGATTTGGCGAACACTGCAAAGCAAAAAGTAAACGCGTAAACCATCGTTCGCGTAAGCCGCCATGCATTGTGCGTGGCGGTTTTTCGTTGTTGGGGGCGGCCTGAAGGAGGTGCGAGCGGATGAGCAAGCCGAAACTGCTGGAGCTTGACGTGGTAAGGGGCGTCGCGATTTTGGCCGTCGTGCTCGTTCACGGCACGGCGGAAGGAAGCGCTGCCGGCTCCGCCGGACCGGATGGGGTGCAGGCGGCGGGGCTGCTGATCAATAAGCTGTGCGCGTTTGCGGTGCCGGCGTTTATTTTCGTCAGCGGGCTCGTTTTGTTTTATGGCGCGCCGGCAGGCTGGAACCGGGAATCGCTGCGGCGGTATTACGGCCGTCGGATGAAGACGGCTCTTGTTCCGTATTTGGCTTGGTCGGCGATCTTTTACGTTGCGAACCAATGGCTGGCACACGGCGCCGAAATGAAGCCGGATCCCGTCTATTTCGGCAAAGTGCTGCTTACCGGCGGAGCCAGCTACCATCTGTATTTTTTGGTCATCATCATGCAATTTTACGCGGTGTTTCCGTTAGCGGCCGCGGCGGTGCGGCGCTACGACCCGGGCGGCAAGCTGCTACTCGCGGCGGGACTCACGCTGCAGCTGGCGTTTTACGCTTTCGGCCGGTATGTGCAGCCGGTTCCGTTTTCTTACTTATGGGCGTTCGACTATGCGTCCCTGTTTGCGTTCGGAGGCTGGTTCGGGCTCCGCTATGGGGCGCGGGCAGCATCAGCCGAACGAAGAGCGGGATGGTGGGCAGCGGCGGCATGCTGCTTCGGCCTCGGGTATGCGGGGCTGCATATTGGCGCGGCATACGGGGCGGCTCCGGGCAGCGGATGGTACGAGCTCGCTTACGCCGGCTTCGGCTTGGCGGCAGCGGCTGCGCTCGTCGCCTGGGCGCGGCGGCTGCAAGGGCGGCTGCGTCCGCTCGCGGCTCTCGGCCGAGCTTCGTTCGGCGTCTACCTGGTGCACCCATTGCTGCTGTCGCTTTGGCGCGCTATTGTGCCTGTCGAGCCGCGGGGCGCCGGCTACGCGCTCATTAACGCGATAGGGATCGCGGCTGTGCTCGCGGCGTCGTACGCTTTGACGCTCGGGTATACCCGGATGCGGGCCGCAGAGCCGGCTATGCGCCAAACCCGGGACATCGGACGGTGAGGCCATTTCACGGGATTGGCAGGCATGGGCGTGGAGTATTCGGCATACGGTACGGGTGGTGGGTCTGGGCATGAAGCGGCGCATGATGCTGCGGCTGAGCCGCGGTGCTGCCGGCGAGGGCTGGTGGGAAATGCGCGGTGCGTGGAGCTGCGGCTGAGCAACGGTGCGGCGGCCATGGCGACGGCGGGGTATCCGAGCAAAGCGCGAAAAACACTCGCGTTCAAGCTCGCGCCCACGATAGAGGAACTGTATTCCGCTATTTTGCAAAAATGGGAAGATCGCAGCGAAAAAAAACGTAACCAAGCTCATTTTTCGCGATGGGGCAGGCAAGTAACGGAACGCCGTTCCGCTAATTCTGGGAAATGCCGGGAAATGCCGATCATAACGGAACAACGTTCCGTTATGATCGGTTCTCCTTCCCGCGCCGGTGCTTAAACAAACGCAATTAAGGAACAAATGTTCGCTTTTTGTTGATATAATCCCATATGATGGTATAATAGAATTGCGATAGAAGGTTGCTGGGCGTTCTTGGCGATCCTCATGACGAAGTTTCGCTTATGCGGAGCTTTCGGAAGGAGGTGATGCCCGTGGATGCGAAAGATACGCTGACGATCATGATCGGCTTCGGTACGCTGCTTATCGCGCTGCTGACGCTTGTGCTGAACATCGTCGTCGCGCTCTTTTCCCGGAAACGAAAATAGACCGCTCCTCTAGCCAAGGTCCCGGTCTATTTCGTTACTAGACTGTGATCGCCATCCGCTCTTCAAGCGGCTATTGCAGCCGGACCGCAGATGTTCGCAGCACCTGCGGTCTGCTACAAGTATCGGCAAAATGTTACCCTCATCATACCACACCCCTCGCGCCTCCCGCAATCGCCGTGCAGCCCGGGCAGTCCGATTTTCGCAAATGGTCTTGACTATTGGAAAAGCGATGCATATAATAACTACTAAATCATAAAACTTAAGTATGATCGATAACGGCTATGATGAGGACGAAGTGTTAAGGGCCCTTATGCACCAGAGAGCTAGTGGATCAGCTGAAACCACGGCCATAATCCCTTAACGACGAGCTCACCTCGGAGCTGTTTTCCTGAAAAGCCGGCGCAGCAAGGTTCGAACCCCGGGCTAGTAGGGAAAACCGGATTGGCGCACGTTACGAACGCCAGGGTTTCTGCAGAAGCGCTTCGCTTCGCGAGACCTGATGAGGCTGCTGCCGTAAGGCATGCAGTAAACCCGGGTGGTACCACGGAAGAGTTAACCCCTTTCGTCCCTTCAGATGTTCATTCCGAACGTCTGGGACGAAAGGGGTTTTTTGGCTATATCGGAAAGTATATGCTGCACCTTTACTTGGCCGATTCCGTTAACGGGGCGTTAAGCTGCAGGAGTAATGGTGAACAACGCGCTTACTGTCTCACAGCCAGCTTAACGCCGGTAAACGAGCTCGTCCGAAAGGACGGCGCAAGCCGACTATCCTTAGCTGTCATGGACACATGTGCCGGTCGCACCGCCGCAACAGATGAAGGGAGGAAATTCGAATGAACGTTCAGCTTGCATCGAAAAGATCCAAACAGGAACTGATGGAGAAATGGAAACAGCCTGATCTGATCAACGGATCGGAAATATTGCTTCGCTCCTTGCTTCTGGAGGGCGTCGATTGCGTCTTCGGGTATCCGGGCGGCGCGGTGCTTTATATTTACGACGCGATGTACGGCTTCTCCGATTTCAATCACCTGCTGACCCGCCACGAGCAAGGCGCGATTCACGCCGCAGACGGTTATGCGCGCTCCACCGGCAAAGTGGGCGTAGCCATCGCGACGTCCGGCCCGGGAGCGACGAACCTCGTAACCGGCATTGCCACCGCTTATATGGACTCGGTCCCGCTCGTCGTCATTACCGGCAACGTCGCTTCGTCGGCTATCGGCACGGACGCGTTCCAGGAAGCGGACATCGTCGGCATCACGATGCCGATCACCAAGCACAGCTACATGGTGCGTGACGTAAACGACTTGCCGCGCATCGTGCACGAGGCGTTCCATATCGCCAGCACGGGCCGCAAAGGGCCGGTTCTGATCGATATTCCGAAGGACGTCTCCAACCAGAAGACGATTTTCAAACCGGTCGAAACCGTCGAGCTGCGCGGCTACAACCCGACCGTGCAGCCGAACAAGCTGCAGGTCGACAAGCTGCTCAAAGCGATCGAAGAAGCGGAGCGTCCGGTCATCATCGCCGGCGGCGGCGTCGTTTACGCCGATGCGGCTCCGGAGCTGGTCGAGTTCGTCACGAAGACGCGCATTCCGATCACGACGACGCTGCTCGGCCTCGGCGGCTTCCCGAGCGGCCACGAGCTGTGGATGGGCATGCCGGGCATGCACGGCACGTACACGGCGAACATGGCGATTCAGAACGCCGACCTGCTCATTTCGATCGGAGCCCGCTTCGACGACCGCGTGACAATGAAGCTGGACGGCTTTGCGCCGAAGGCGAAGAAGATCGCCCACATCGATATCGACCCTGCCGAAATCGGCAAAAACGTCAAAACCGACATTCCGGTCGTCGGGGACGTGAAAGCGGTGCTCGCCTACGCGAATACGAAAGCGACGCCGGCCAAGTCGGCGGCTTGGATCGCGGAAATTCAAGCGAACAAGACGAACTTCCCGCTGAAATACGAAGATTCCGACACCGAGCTGAAGCCGCAATTCGTCATCGAAATGATCAGCGAGACGACGAAGGGCGAAGCGATCGTGACGACGGACGTCGGCCAGCACCAGATGTGGGCAGCGCAATTTTACAAGTTCAAGCATCCGCGCTCGTTCGTCAGCTCCGGCGGCCTCGGCACGATGGGCTTCGGCTTCCCGTCCTCCATCGGCGCGCAAATGGGCAATCCGGATAAGCTCGTCGTCTCGATCAACGGCGACGGCGGCATGCAAATGTGCGCGCAAGAGCTCGCCATTTGCGCGATCAACAACATTCCGGTCAAAGTCGTCATCATCAACAACCAGGTGCTCGGCATGGTGCGGCAATGGCAGGAAATCATTTACGACAACCGCTACAGCCACATCGATCTGGCGGGATCGCCGGATTTCGTGAAGCTGGCGGAAGCTTACGGCGTCAAAGGCTTGCGCGCCACGAACAAGGAAGAGGCCCGCAAAGCTTGGCAGGAAGCGCTCGATACGCCTGGTCCGGTCGTCGTCGAATTCGTCGTCCGCAAGCACGAGAACGTGTACCCGATGGTCACGCAGGGCAACACGATCAGCGACATGCTCATGGGGGATGAAAACTAATGATCCATAAACATACGATCTCCGTTCTCGTCAACAACCAGCCCGGCGTGCTGCAGCGGGTGTCCGGCCTGTTCGGCCGCCGCGGCTTCAACATCGAGAGCATCACCGTCGGCGAATCCGAGGAAACCGGTCTGTCCCGCATGGTCATCGTCACGACCGGCGACGACAATACCCTCGAGCAGGTGCAGAAGCAGCTTTACAAGCTTATCGACGTCATCAAAGTCGTCGATCTTAGCGTAAGCCCGATGGTCGAGCGCGAGCTGGCGCTCATTAAGGTTAACGCCGAGCCGGGCGTGCGGCCGGAAATTCTCGGCATCGTCGAAACGTTCCGCTCCGCGGTCGTGGACATCGGTCCGAACTCGCTGATCGTCCAGGTCGTCGGCGGCTCGGAGAAAATCGACGCGATGGTCGAGCTGCTCCGCCCGTACGGCATCAGGGAAATGTCCCGCACGGGCGTGACGGCGATGACGCGCGGCGCCGCAAAGTAAACGCAACTTCAGCGCGAGGCAAGGAAGGCCCCTTGAGCGGGGCTTTCAGCGGCTTATCCTTTAGTGCTTAAAATGATTAAACCGTTAGAAACCACCGCTCAAGGGGAGACAAACCATACAAATATGAGGAGGATTCACCAGCATGGCTAAGATGTATTATGAAAAAGACGCAGATTTGGCAGCACTGAAAGGCAAAACAATCGCAATTATCGGATACGGTTCGCAAGGCCATGCTCAAGCGCAAAACCTCCGCGACAGCGGCCTGAACGTTGTCATCGGTCTTCGCCCCGGCAAATCGTGGGACACCGCCAAAAACGACGGCTTCGAGGTGCTGACGGTCGACGAAGCGGCGCGACGCGCGGACGTCATCAACATTCTGATGCCGGACGAGACGCAGCCGAAAGTGTACCGCGAATCGATCGAGCCAAACTTGAAAAATGGCGCCGCCATCATGTTCTCGCACGGCTTCAACATCAACTTCGGCCAAATCAAGCCGTCCGCCGACAAGGACATTTTCATGATCGCGCCGAAATCCCCGGGCCACATGGTGCGCCGTACGTACGTGGAAGGCTTCGGCGTTCCGGCCTTGATCGCCGTCGAGCAGAACGCGACCGGCAAAGCGTATGAGCTCGGCCTCGCATATGCGAAAGGCATCGGCTCCACCCGCGCCGGCGTTATTGAGACGACGTTCCGCGAGGAAACCGAAACCGACCTGTTCGGCGAGCAAGCCGTTCTTTGCGGCGGCACGAGCGCGCTCGTCAAAGCGGGCTTCGAGACGCTGATCGAAGCGGGCTACCAGCCGGAAATCGCTTATTTCGAATGCTTGCACGAGCTGAAGCTGATCGTCGACCTGATGTACGAAGGCGGCCTCGCTTCGATGCGCCACTCCATCTCCAACACCGCCGAGTACGGCGACTACGTAACGGGACCGCGCATCATTACGGCTGAAACGAAAGCGGAAATGAAGCGCGTGCTGAACGATATCCAAACCGGCCGCTTCTCCAGCAACTTCATTGTCGACCAATCGAACGGCGCGTTCATGCATGCGACCCGCCGCCGCGAAGCCGAGCATCCGCTCGAGCAAGTCGGCCGCGGCCTGCGTGAAATGATGCACTGGATTAAGAAGTAAGAAATTGTCGTAATGACCTTGAACCGGTAAACATACCTTCCGAGTAGCAGCTCCGCTGCGGATTGGAATATGGGCCTCCGGCCGCTCTTGAAATCGTGTTCCCTGAACTTCATTGCAGGAGGGAACACGATGTTCAAAGGCGGTGCGTGAACTCTTCGGCCCAT
The DNA here is from genome assembly GCF_000829455.1 of Gordoniibacillus kamchatkensis. Taxonomy (GTDB): domain Bacteria; phylum Bacillota; class Bacilli; order Paenibacillales; family NBRC-103111; genus Gordoniibacillus; species Gordoniibacillus kamchatkensis. The sequence goes on along the minus strand of NZ_JXAK01000048.1, from coordinate 22,686 downwards.
ATTCCATCTTCCGCTCCGCGCTCGGAAGGGTGAACGGTCAAGGTCATTTGACAATAGGAGGTAGTAGCAGTGAGAAAAATTTACATCTTTGATACGACGCTGAGGGACGGGGAACAGTCGCCGGGGGTTAACCTCAACATGCAGGAGAAGGTCGAGATTGCGCTGCAGCTGGAGAAGCTCGGCATCGACCGGATCGAGGCCGGATTCCCGGCGGCGTCGCCGGGAGATTTGGCCGGTGTGCGCGCAGTTGCCGAAGCGGTGCGGAACTCGAGCGTCATCGGTCTGGCTCGTTCGCGCGAAAAAGACATCGACGCGGTTCATGAAGCGCTGAAGAACGCGCAGGATCCCGCTATTCACGTATTTCTTGCCACCTCGCCGATCCATCGCGAGCATAAGCTCCGGATGTCGAAGGAGCAGGTACTGGAAACGGCGGAAGCGGCGATCCGCTATGCGAAGAAATATTTTAGCAAAATCGAGTTTTCGCCGGAAGATGCGGGCCGCACCGAGCTCGACTTCCTGTGCGAGGTGACGGAGATGGCCATTCGCGCCGGCGCGACGGTCGTCAACATCCCGGATACGGTCGGATATATGACGCCTTCGGAGTTCGGCAACATTTTCAAGACGCTTCGGGAGAAAGTGCCGGGCATCGAGAAAATTCAGCTGTCCGCGCACTGCCACGACGACCTCGGGATGGCGACGGCGAACGCGCTGGCGGCTATTTTGAACGGCGCCGATCAAGTGGAGGGTACGATCAACGGTATCGGCGAGCGCGCCGGCAACACGTCGCTGGAGGAAGTGGCGATGGCGCTGGAGACGCGGCAGGAGTTTTATCAGGCGAAAACGACGCTGCGCCTGTCCGAGATCGCCCGCACGAGCCGTCTTGTGAGCAAGCTGACGGGCATGGTCGTGCCGGGCAACAAGGCGATTGTCGGCGCGAACGCGTTCGCTCACGAGTCCGGCATTCACCAGGACGGCATGCTGAAGGAGAAAACGACATACGAAATCATGTCTCCGGAGACGATCGGCCTGAAGGAAAGCAAGCTCGTGCTCGGCAAGCATTCCGGCCGCCACGCGTTCCGCGAGAAGCTGATCGATCTCGGCTACGAGTTGAACGAAGAGCAGCTCAATAGCGCATTTGCCAAGTTCAAGGATTTGGCAGACAAGAAAAAACAAGTGCTGGATGAGGACATCCGCACGCTCGTCGAAGAAAAAATGATCGGCACTCCGGAAATTTTTGCGCTTGAATCGCTTCGCTTGGTCTATGGCGACAATCCGCAGCCGGGAGCCGTCGTGCGGATCAAGACTGCGGAAGGAGCGTGGTCGAGGAAGCGGCGGACGGCAACGGGTCCGTGGATGCGATTTATAAAGCGATCGACAAAGTGACGAAAGAAGAAGCGGAGCTGGAGGATTACTCGGTCAAATCCGTAACGCATTGGAAAGATGCGCTCGGAGAGGTGCACGTAGTTCTGAAGCAAAACGAAATGACCGTGTCCGGCCGGGGCGTCAGCACTGACGTATTGGAAGCCAGCGCTAAAGCCTATTTGGATGCAATCAACCGCCTGATCGAGAAGCGCAAGCTGCCGAGCGCGAGCCGCAGCAATGTGACGCTTATCTAAAACAGCAGTCGGGAATGGAGGTATCGCTATATGGACTATCGTTTTTCTCAATCGCTCGAAGGGTTTCAATCGTCGGCGGTGCGCGACATTCTCAAGCTGACGCAGGGCAAATCGATCATCTCGTTCGCCGGAGGTCTTCCGGCGGAGGAGCATTTTCCGATGCAAGCTGTCGGCGAAGCGGTGGAGCGCGTCTTGGCGCAAGGCTGCTCGGCGCTGCAGTACGGCTTGACGGAAGGCTATTTGCCGCTGCGCGAATCGCTTTCCGGGCGGATGGCGCGCAAAGGGATGCGCGTGAAGCCGGAGGAGATGATTTTGACGACCGGCTCGCAGCAAGCCATTGATCTGCTGTCGCGCATTTACATCGATCCGGGTGAAGTCATTCTCGTCGAGCGGCCGACGTATCTTGCCGCGCTGCAGGTATTCCAGGCGCGCGGCGCGCGCATCGTCTCGGTCGAAAGCGACCATGACGGGATGAACCTGGACGACCTCGCGGCCAAAATCGCGCAACACGCCCCGAAAATGGTGTATGTCACGCCGACGTTCTCCAACCCCGCCGGCAAAGTGTGGAGCCTGGAACGGCGGAAGGGGCTGCTGGAGCAGTGTTTGCGCGCGAACGTGCTCATTCTCGAGGACGATCCTTACGGCGAGCTGCAGTTTGAAGAAGGAGAGCGCTACGCCTCGATTTTTTCGCTGTACGGCGAGGCGAAGGGCAATCCGGTCGTGTACACGAGCACGTTTTCCAAAATCGTCGCTCCTGGGCTGCGCACCGGCTGGGCGATCGGCGACAGCGAAGTGATCCGCAATATGGCGAAAGCGAAGCAGGCGGCCGATTTGCACTCGAGCACGATGGACCAGATGACGTTGTATCAGCTGCTGGAACATTTTGATATCGATGCGCACATTGATGTCATCCGCAGCGACTACAAGCAGCGCATGAAGCTGATGGCGAGCCTGCTGCGCGAACAGGGCTGGGAAGGCGTGTCGTGGCTCGAGCCGAAGGGCGGCATGTTTTTCTGGGTGGAGCTGCCGCAAGGCGTCAAAGCCGAAGATTTGCTGCGGCTGGCAGTCGAGGAAGGCGTGGCGTTCGTGCCCGGCTCCAGCTTCTATGCGGGCGATCCGGCGTACAACACGATGCGGATGAATTACACGCACTCCGATGCGGACACGATGCGCGTCGGCATGAACCGGCTGGCGGCAGCGGTGGAAAAGTATCGGGCGGTGCGCGCGGCGGCAATTTAAGGGCTGTTGCGCCGGGCGCATGAGTATAAGCGGACTTTCAGGTCGACGGAGACTTGAAGGTCCGCTTTTTTTTGTGGCGTTGGGGGGGCGTTGGCGGTCTGTGTGCTTGGCTGACTCTGCTGCGGCAAATGCGCTCGGCTGCAGCGGGGGACGGACGGCGATACAGGGGGCGCGGCCGTCTCCATGCGGTGGTAGGCCGGTTGCTTTGCATGTTCCGACAATTGGATAGCTGGCGAACCGGACAGTTATCATAAAAAGGAATTATATCCACAGAGGAGGCGATGATCTATAATAATAGAAACATATATTCCCTATGGGAGGGATTACAATGAATGAAATGATATCCAATGACACTGTTAATCTTAAGCCAAATCATCCGGCATTAAACCACAAAAAATTGAATTTTGAGTTCCCCTCTTTGAAAATAGGTGTAGCAGAGTATTCGGAAGGTCCGACGGGCTGCACGGTATTTTACTTTCCAAACGAGGCGGTGGCTGGCGTTGATATACGCGGGGGATCCCCTTCAACATTCACTACGGATAATCACAATCTTTCCGCTGGGGAACGCATACTGGACGCTGTATGTTTTACTGGCGGTTCGGTGCACGGTTTGGAAGCAGTAACCGGTGTGACCGCAGAACTATTGCGATTGAATCATTATACAACCCAATGGATGCCAAAAGTAGTCGGAGCGACAATTTATGATTTTGTGGCAAGAAACAATTCCATTTATCCGGATAAGGCGTTGGGCAGGGCGGCGTTTCGAAGCGCTGTCGAGAATGAATTTCCTTGCGGCGCTTGCGGAGCAGGGCGTGCGGCAACCGTTGGAAAGGGATTTAACCAATGGGAAAGCGCGGGACAAGGAGGCGCATTCAGGCAGATCGGACAAACCAAAATTGCCGTCTTCACCATCGTGAATGCATTGGGCGGGATTATGAACCGGAGAGGCGAGTACGTAAGAGGATTCTTCCATGAGGAAAAAAATGCGCGATATTTGAACGTGGAGCAAATCATTGCAGATAAAACCGCCGGTAACACAACATTGACTCTTGTTGTCACCAATCAAAAATTGCCGGCAGGTGCGCTGCGGCAGCTTTCCAAACAGATTCATACATCGATGGCTCGCGCCATTTATCCTTTCCATACTTTGTTTGACGGCGATGTTTTATTTATGGCGAGCACAAATGAAGTAGAAAATCAGAATTTGGATATAAACAACCTCGGCCTCATTGCATCAGATATTGCATGGGACGCTGTGCTTAACAGCGTACCCGAAGCAAACTGAACGGGTATGAATCATCATGAAGAATCGTTCCGTTTGGACGCTAATTGTCGTCATGTTGGTTTGCTTAAACGGCTGTACCACGTATACGAAAGTTCATGCACCGGTGTTGGAGCAGTTGGGCAAAACCATGAAAACACGCCATAATCAAATCCGCGAGCTTGACACCAAGTTCTCGCCTTCTAAGCTGGTGCTCACGTACTGGATGAATGGCCCTATAGAGGAAGCGGATAGGCTGGACATTTTTTATCAAACTAAAGAAACCGTTCTCAGCTCTTCCTTTCAGACGCAAGTTATCGAGGACCAATTTTTCAAAAAATATGTCAAGGCAGAACGGATTTACCCCTCTCTGTCCATCAGTTTCCGTTTTCCCGATCAACGCGCGCCGGATTGTTCATATGAGTCCTCCTACTATAAAACAAGCGACGTCTCAAGCGAGGAAGCGCGATCCAAAGTCGACGGGTACCAAACATGGTTTTTTCGGGACTACCGAAATGAAGACAAGCTTGTTCCGCCCCAACCGAAATAGTCGGGAGCAATTTCGCGTTCGGCTGGGCAAGGAACGAAGGCGCTTTTGCCATTTGTCGCATAAAGCATATAAAATCGGACGAGCCATACAAAAAAACATCTTCTATTTTGTTCCTCTTGTTGCTACATTAGGACTTGTGAACTAAAAACTTATTGGGGATGAAGGAGCGTAGAAAGCATGAAATGGTTGATTTTACTTCATGTGCTGTCGTCGATCATCGGGGTTGGGCCGACGTTCTTCGGGCACGTGCTGCTGCGGCGCAAGCAAAGCTTGCACGATCTGCGGGCCTCGCTGCGCATCGGCAAACGGCTGGAAGCTTTCCCGAAGATTGGCGGGAGCATCGCCGTTTTGTCCGGGTTGATTTTGATCTGGGTTGGGAATTACGGTTCATTCGCGCAGCTGTGGCTGTACGGGTCGTTGATTTTGTACGTGCTGATCCAGGTTATTGTGATCGGCATCATAACGCCGAATCAGAAAAAGCTGGCGGGCTGGGTGTTCGATCCGGCCAACGAACGGGCGCAGGAGATTCCGCCTCAGCAGCGCAGCCTGCTTGGCAAAGTGAGCAGCCTGTATTACTGCGCTTCGACGCTCGGCGTATTGCTCTTCATCTTTATGATCATGAAGCCGTAAACGATAGGTTCCGCCTATAAAGCTCATAGCTTATACGTCTTTGTCTCCCCATCCGAAATATGCTACAACTAAAATTAACAAGAGTAGACTAGGAGTGAAGTATGGCTATGGCTGACGTGAAAAAAATTGCAGTAATTGCCGGCGACGGCATCGGTCCTGAAGTAATCGCGGAAGCGGAAAAGGTACTGAAGCGCACCGAGGAGCTGTTCGGCTACAAGTTCGAGACGGAGCACGGTTTGTTCGGCGGAATCGCCATCGATCAGCGCGGTACGCCGCTGCCGCAGGAAACGCTGGAGATGTGCAAAAAGGCTGACGCCGTCCTGCTCGGCGCAGTAGGCGGCCCGAAGTGGGACAATAACCCGAAGGAGCTTCGTCCGGAGACGGGCCTTCTCGGCATTCGCAAAGCGCTCGGCCTGTTCTCGAACATTCGTCCGGCGGTTATTTTCGACTGCCTGAAAGACGCGTCGACACTGAAGCCGGAAGTGCTGGAGGGCACCGACCTGATCGTCGTGCGCGAGCTCACCGGCGGCATCTACTTCGGCGACAAGTTCCGCCGCGACACGCCCAACGGCCAGGAAGCCGTCGACACGTGCGTATACAACGTGAGCGAAGTGGAGCGCATCGTGCGCCAGGCGTTCGATATTGCCCGCACCCGCCGCAAGAAGCTCGCATCCGTCGATAAAGCGAACGTGCTCGAGACGTCCCGCCTGTGGCGCGAGACGGTGAACCGGATCGCCGCCGACTACCCGGACGTCGAGCTGGAGCACGTGCTTGTCGACAACTGCGCGATGCAGCTGCTGCGCCGTCCGTCGAGCTTCGACGTCATCGTCACGGAAAACATGTTCGGCGATATCCTGAGCGACGAAGCCGCGATGCTGACGGGCTCGATCGGGATGCTGTCGAGCGCTTCGCTGGGCGAAGGAAGCTTCGGCCTGTACGAGCCGGTTCACGGTTCGGCGCCGGACATTGCCGGCCAAGGGATCGCCAACCCGATTGCGACCATTTTGTCGGTGGCGCTTATGTTCCGCCTCACGTTCGGCTATCATGATGCGGCGGGCAGCATCGAGCGCGCGGTGAAGAACGTGCTGGACGCAGGCCATCGTACGGGCGACATCGCCGTCGACAAGAGCAAGGCGATCGGCACGACCGCGATGGGAGATCTGATCGTAGCTGCGATGAGCAAATAAGTTGCGAAATGAAAGGGCCTCGACGAGTTTCCGCTTGCGGCGGCAAGCGGAAAACGGGCGGGCCTTTTTCATTTCGACAGGAAACTAGCAAATTGTTTGGTTGACAAACACCATATATTGAGATATATTTCAGATTACAAACTACATATTGTTTTAACAGGTGCTTTTTGTCGAAAAGACGAAAGAGCTTAATTGGGAAGTCCGGTGCGAAGCCGGCGCGGTCCCGCCACTGTAAGAGGGGAGTAGCGGTTCGAAAGGCCACTGGCTTGAAGCTGGGAAGGCGAACCGGGAACCATGATCCTCAAGCCAGGAGACCAGCCTGTTCATTGACACGACCCCTGCGGAGAACAGGAAGGTGTCCGCTTCGTCCTTGACGTGATATGCAGGATTTGACCTGCACGCAGCATAGGCGCATTCGGCCCTTCCATTGCCGGATGCGCCTTTTCGTTTATGTGCTTCAGCTTCAGAGGGGAACGGGAGGAGACGAAGGAGCATGTTGATTGTGTACGATTCCAGAACGGGCAATGTTCGGCGGTTTGCCGAAAAATTGCCGGTGCCGACCGTTCAAATTGAGGACGGGATGGCGGTGGACGAGCCGTTCGTGCTTATCACGTATACGACAGGGTTCGGCCAGGTGCCTGATAAAGTAAAGGCTTTTCTGCAGCGGAACTATCGCTATTTGCGAGGCGTGTCGGCCAGCGGCAACCGCAATTGGGGAGAAGGGTTTGCGCGCAGCGCCGACCGCATTGCGGAGCGGTACGGTGTGCCGGTGCTGGGCAAATTCGAGCTGTCGGGAACAAGCCATAATGTAGAACAGTTTATGCAGGGGGTGAGCCGGGTTGCGGCACATTGAGCTGAACAATTTGCTGATGCAAAGAGACGCCGACGGCTTTTTCCAGTTGGACAAGGATAAAGAAGCGGTCAAAGAATTTATGGAGGAAGTGCGACGCAAAAGCATGGGCTTCGCCGATACCCGGGCCCAGATCCGCTACATGATCGACAACGACTATTACGAGGACGTGTATGATCGGTACACGGAGTCCGAAGTCGAAGAGATTTTCCGGTTGACGCGCGGCTATCGTTTCGAATTTTCGTCCTATATGGCGGCGTCGAAGTTTTATACCGACTACGCGATGAAAAGCAACGACCGTTCGCTGTATCTGGAGCACTACCCGGACAGAGTCGCGATCGTGGCACTCTATCTGGCCCGGGGCGATTTCCGGACGGCGCGTTCGCTGGCCGCGGCGATGATGGAGCAACGGCTGCAGCCGGCGACGCCGACGTTCCTCAACGCGGGCAAAAGCCGGCGCGGCGAAATGGTGTCCTGTTTCCTGCTGGAGATGGACGATTCGCTCAACTCGATCAACTATGTGCTCGGCACCTGCATGCAGCTGTCGAAAATCGGGGGCGGAGTCGCCGTCAACTTGTCCAAGCTGCGCGGACGCGGGGAATCGATCAAGGGCGTCGAAGGAGCGGCGAAAGGCATTATGCCGGTGCTGAAGCTGATGGAGGACGCCTTCTCCTACGCCGATCAGATGGGGCAGCGCAGAGGGTCGGGGGCGGCGTATTACAACATTTTCGGCTGGGACATCATGGAGTTTCTGGACAGCAAGAAAATTAACGCGGACGAGAAAACGCGCCTCAAGACGCTGTCGATCGGACTGATCGTGCCGGACAAGTTCTACAAGCTGGCCGAGGAAAACAAGCCGCTCTGCGTGTTCGCTCCATACACCGTATATCAAGCGTATGGAACGCATTTGGACGACATGGATCTCGATGAGATGTATGACCGGCTGCTGGCCGACGACCGCGTGCGCAAAAAAGCGGTTATGGGAGCGCGGGACATGCTGACCAAAATCGCCACGATTCAGCTCGAATCCGGCTATCCCTATATCATGAACAAGACGAGCGCCAACCGTTCCCACGCTTTGAAGGACCTGGGCTCGATCAAGATGTCCAACTTGTGCACGGAAATTTTCCAGCTGCAGGAGACTTCGGAAATCGGCGACTACGGCAAGCCGGATGTGATTCGCAGGGACATCAGCTGCAATCTGGCATCCTTGAACATCGTGAACGTGATGGAGCGCAACATGGTTCGGGAATCGGTATACGAAGGCATGATTGCGCTGACGGCGGTAAGCGACATGTCGAGCGTCGCCAACGCTCCCGGCGTGGTCAAAGCGAACCGCGAGCTGCATTCGGTCGGCCTCGGCGCGATGAATTTGCACGGCTATTTCGCGAAAAACAAAATCGCGTACGAAAGCGACGAGGCGAAAGATTTCGTCCGCGCGTTTTTTATGATGATGAATTACTATTCCCTGGAAAAAAGCATGGAGATCGCCAAAGAGCGCGGCGTCGCGTTTTCCGGCTTCGAGCAATCGGAATACGCCAAGGGGACATATTTTGACCGTTATCTGGAGATGGATTATCGCCCTGTCACAAGCAAAGTGAAGGCGCTGTTTCAAGGAATGACGGTGCCGTCGCCGGAAGACTGGGGACAGCTGAAGGCCAAAGTGCAAACGCACGGGCTGTATCATGCCTATCGGCTGGCGATCGCGCCGACGCAGAGCATTTCGTACATTCAGAACGCAACGTCCAGCGTCATGCCGATCGTGGAACCGATCGAAACCCGCACTTATGCCAATTCGACGACCTATTATCCGATGCCGTATTTGAGCCGGGACAATTTCTTCTTTTATAAATCGGCTTATCAAATGGATCAGTTCAAAGTGCTGGACGTCATCGCGGAAATTCAGGCGCACGTCGACCAAGGGATTTCGACCGTGCTGCACGTCAACAGCGACGTGACCACGAGGCAGCTCGCCCGATATTACATTTACGCGGCTAAAAAAGGCCTGAAGTCGCTCTACTACACCCGGACGAACAAGCTGTCCGTCGAAGAGTGCGTCAGCTGCGCCATATAAACAGGAATGGGGAGACAACGGATGTGCGCGCTTAAAGCCGTGAATTGGAACCGGCCGGATGACGATTTTACGATCGCCTTCTGGAATCAAAATATGATGCAGTTTTGGACGGACGAGGAAATTCCGCTATCCGACGACAAAATGTCCTGGCTGACTCTGAACGATGACGAGCGGGAGCTGTATATGAAAGTGCTGGGCGGGCTGACCTTGCTAGACACGGTGCAGGGCGGCGTCGGCATGCCGAAAATACTGGAGCATGTCGAAGGGCTGCAGCGCAAAGCGGTGCTCGGCTTTATGGGCATGATGGAACAGATCCACGCCAAGTCGTACAGCAGCATTTTCACAACGTTGGCAACAACCGAGGAAATCGACGGGGTGTTCCGCTGGGTGGAAAATAACCGCTTTTTGCAGACCAAAGCGGAAACGATCGCTCAGTATTACAACAGCATCCAGACGCGCAAAGAGCTGTATTTGGCAATGGCGGCATCCGTGCTGCTGGAAAGCTACTTGTTTTACAGCGGATTTTTTTACCCGCTCTATTTGGCCGGACAAGGCAAAATGACGTGCAGCGGCGAAATCATCGATTTGATTTTGCGGGACGAGAGCATTCATGGCTTGTATGTCGGCGTGCTGGCGCAAGAAGTTTTCGCTGCAATGGATCAGGAAGAGCAGAATTCGGCATTGGAAACGGTCCGCGGGCTGCTCCGCTTCCTCCACGGCAACGAGGAGCGGTATACGGAGGAGCTGTATTCTGCAGTAGGGCTGGCGGGCGAAGTAAAAGCATTTTTGCGCTACAATGCGAATAAAGCAATGATGAATTTGGGGCTGGAGCCGTTGTTTCCGGAGGAGGATATCAACCCTATCGTTTTGAATGGCATCAGCACTCGGACGAAGCAGCACGACTTCTTTTCCAAGAAAGGAAACGGGTACGTTCGCGCCATTCATGTGGAGCCGCTCGCGGATGCCGATTTTCAGTTCGATCTGTGAACGTTAAATAGAATCATTATCAAATAATATTTCGTGTAATATTGACATTCGAATAGGCGAATGATACGATTTTAGTCGAGAAACCACAGTATATAAAAGGAGGAACTACGTAACAATGGCAGAACGTTTGGTTGGCAAAAAAGCCCCCGATTTCACCATGGAAACCGCGCTCGGCAACGGAGACGGCTTCGGCAAAGTATCTTTGTCCGACTATAAAGGCAAGTGGCTCGTGTTTTTCTTCTACCCGCTGGACTTCACTTTCGTGTGCCCGACGGAAATTACGGCCATCAGCGAAGCGTACACCGAATTCCAGAAGCGCAACTGCGAAGTGCTCGGCGCATCGACGGACAGCATCCACTCGCACCGCGCCTGGATCAATACGCCTCGCGACTCGAACGGCCTCGGCCGCATCAACTATCCGCTCGCTGCCGACATCACGAAGCAAGTGGCTCGCGACTACGGCATCCTGATCGAAGAGGAAGGCATCGCCCTGCGCGGCCTGTTCATCATCGATCCGGAAGGCGAACTGAAATATTCCGTTGTTCACCACAACGACATCGGCCGTTCCGTCGACGAGACGCTGCGCGTGCTTGATGCGCTCCAATCCGGCGGCCTGTGCCCGATCGGCTGGAAAAAAGGGGACAAGCACCTCGTTGCGAAGTAAGACGGACAAGCCCGTACGGGCATGTAAAAAGCTCCAGGCAATGCGCTTAACGCGCTGTGCCTGGAGCTTTTTCGCGCAGAATGCTATAAGCCCCTTTCCGGAGCTAGATGACGCGCTTGGCGGATAGAAGACGATTTCTCCAATACCCGTTTAACGGAGATATCGTAACGCCAGGATGGCCGAAGGTGTGAATAATTTGGCCATTTCCGGCATACATCCCGACGTGACCGACCATTTTGTTGCTCGCGTACCGGCCGGGAGTGTAGAAAAACAGCAGGTCGCCCGGTTGCAGTTGATCAACGGATACGGTTTGACCGACAAGCGATTGTGCGCGTGAAGATCGGGGAAGATTGACGCCAAAATGTGCATACACATATTGGACGAAGGATGAGCAATCGAACGTATGCGTTTGAGCGTAAGGGCCGGCAGCGAATTGATACGGCGTTCCCAGGAAGCTTTTGGCGAAGTTGATTATACTGCCGGTATTGGCTGCAGTTGCCGCCAAGCTCCTTGTCGTTCCAACGCCGGTTCCGTTTTGCTGATTGGATGCGGTACTGTCATCAATTGGCGAAACGACGACCTGGTTAGCGGAGTTGTTCCAATTCACCGGGCTGCCTAGCAGCGTGGATAACGCTTGTGTTGTTACGTAAGGCTTATTGCCGATTAATTTTGGCGCTTGAGGAAGGCCGACGGTTTGATCGGCTGCTGTCGCTTGAGGGTGGTCCATTTTCAGGTGAAAGAGCGAATCCGTATTTCCGACCGAATAACCGGCGTTGGTGTAATGCACATCGAAATCCAGCGCTTTGGCCGTTTCCTCCAAAGGTACCCAGACGAGTCCGCTCGTCTCTTTATAGACCGGAACGTTGGAGAAAACCGGGTTGTTTCCTACAAGCAGACTTGCGCTCTGGATCGTTGGCGAAGCAGGTTGAATTGCTTTAGGCTGAACTTGTTGGTTCGTGCAGCCGCCGGCAATGAGCAGGCAGGGAATCACCGCCGCGCAAAGCGCTTTTGCGAACCGGTTGCGAGAACTATTTCCAAACATCATACAGCAACCACCCTTTTCAGTTTTGATTTTTGTATGTAGTGTGTTGTCGTTTACATCCGCTTATTCAATTGTTAAACGAACATCAATAAAAATTTTTTCATTATAACATAGACGCCGCCGTTCCTCGGTTGAGGGACTGGCGGCGGTTTTCGTCTAGCGTTTACTTGGCATCAAAACTCAAGCGAGCCTTATCCTTGGAAGGTTCGCCTGCCGCAGCGAGCTGCTTGTACTTTTGCGCATACTTCGTAACCGCCAGCACGTAAGTCGCATGCGACCACGTCAGCGGTGCGACCGATAAAGGCGAGCCGTCGAACGGATCGAGCTGCTCCGGCAAAATGCCGCTTTCTAATGCGTGCCTCACGACCCATTCCAGCGTGCGGCGCGGCGATTCGAGATCGGCGATCGTTTTGGCTGCTGCGATTTCCCATTCGGCGATCCACAGCGTGCAGATGATCCATGGGTTGCCGGGGATGTTGTCGATATCGGACGAGCGCTGGAAATAGTAATCGTTCTTATATCGCGCCAAACCGCCTACAGCGGTTCCTACCGCAAGGCCTATCCGGTTCGCCTCCATCGTGCGCACGACTCGCGGGTCGTCGGCAGGCAGAACGCCGAATTCGAAAATGCCGTATACGGAGCTCTCGAGTGTCGTATCCCGGATCCAAGCGCCGTTGTCCTTGTACAGACCGCGCACGAAACGGCCGAGCTCCTCGTCATACAAATGCTTCAGAATGCCGGCCTTGATCTGCTCCGCGGCGCGGCGGTACCGTCCGCTGCGCTCGTCGTCGCCGAACAGCGACGCGAAGTTCGCGGCGGCCATAAGCCCGCCGTACACGGCGGATGCGGTGAAGGTGAAAATGCCGTAACGCTCCTCCCACAAATCGTAGCTCGGCTTCGGCAAATCCAGATCCTGCTCGATATAATTCGTCATGAAGCGGGCTGCGCGGCGGATGAGGCTGCGGTACAGGCTTTGCGCCTTCTCGAGCGAGCCGTGCAGCTTGTAGTCTTGCCACAGCGCGAACAGCACGAGAGCCGTCTCGTCCTCCTGGATCGGCAGCTGCATGTGGCCGTTTTGAATATACGGATGCCAGCTTGAGCCTACGGTGCCGTCCGGATTGAATTTGTGCTGCAAGTATCCTTCCGGCGACAGCACGTTAGCGCAAAAGTTGAAAAATGGCGCCACCATCTCATTGTAGCCGGCCGTTGTCATCGCATACGCGATTAGCGCTCCGTCGCGGGGCCACATGTAGCTGTAGTGGTCGCGGTTGCTGTTCATAATGTCGGAGTCGTTGGCGGCGATAATCGCCCCGCCCGCATCCGTCTGGGTGCGCACGATCAGCAGGCTTTGCTTGAACAGCCGAACTACGCTCTGCGGAAGGTCCGCATAGCTGCGCTCTTCTTTGTTTGCCCAGCGCTGCCAATAAATTTTTACGCGGTCGAGCAGCTTCCCGGGCCCGCTGTCGCGAACGTAGCCGTCGAGCTTCTTTACTTCCTCCAGCGTTTTCCCGGCGGTGAGCCAGTAATATGCGGTCTGCTCGCCTTCCGGCGGAATGAACAGGCGCAAGGACACCGTCGAGTCGACGGAGCCTTGGGCGATAGCGTTGCCCATCAAATGGCCGTCCTCCGCGTCGCGCCAAGTGCCCTCGGCGTGCCGAAACCGCTTGACGCCAGTAGTATACTGGTATATGCCCTCGCTTCCGGCTGAACCGTTCACCATGAAATAGCTGTCCCGCTTATAATGGAAAACCGTGTTCAGCGCAGGATAGTAAGCGGCGGTGTCGCCTACCTCGGTCTCGTTGATAACGAAATCCTGATTGAAAAACACGCGGACTTCGCGCGCGGTTCCGCTGCGGCTAACGATCCGAATGCGTTTGAGAAAAATATTTTCGCGCTGGTGCACGCCATCGTTGATGAGCAGCGTAATGCCGAGTCCGGCATGCGCCGCCGCCAGTTCGGTCACGAGGGAGTCTTCCGCGTAAGAGAGCCGGATATCCCAGCCCGGGCCGTTCAGCCACGAGAAGCTGCCGTCGACCCATACTCCGATGCGGCAATGATAGCCGCAAATATGGTTGAGCTGGCCGACGTACGGATAGTACAAGTCGCGCATGTAGCCGTAGCGGTCAAGATTGATGAGGAACTTTCCGTTTCCAACGACCAAATGTCTAGGCAAGCCATCACTTCCCATCTTTGCAGGCGTGGTGCAGGGGTGGAGCGGAGGGTGGAATATGGGGTGAAGAGCGACTTTTGAACTCGTGTTCCCACCTTGAAGTATTGACCAAGGAACACGAGTTCAACGGAGCCGTAACCCCATATTCCAACCCGTAGCTCCGCCCCCTTCCCAAGCCTAATCCCCATATAGGATGCGGCGGCGGACTGCCGATTATGCGGCTCCCTAAAATCTGCTACTATGAAAAAAAGGAATTATCATGTATGCTGTGGAATATATTTTTTCAAACCTTATCGAGCCTTCGGGAGTACATGTTGGAGGAGGGGGACCGCTCATGAGCTTTTGTTGCGGCGCCAGTATGATCGGCACTCGAGGCACGCTGAAACATATCCGCACGCGCATTCATAACGTGCCGGTCTTGTTTTGTCCGGTTTGCCATCGCACCGAAGTTCATTATTTGGTAGAAGACGAATACGAGATTTTGGCCGAATACGCCCACGGCGACGGAGCGACGGACGTCGATTTCCTCGAGTACGTGGAGACGAAAAGCGACCGGGATCTGTTTGAAAATTGCGTGAGCAACGAAGAGGAAGATCCGATGGACGTTGTGCGCAATCAGATCGATATGGCGCTTGACCTGCTTGCCGTAGCCAAGACAATCGGCGACGAGGAATGGGAAGAGCAGCTGAAGCGGCGCTTGCAAATGCTGGGCAACCGGCAAAGAAAGCTGCAAGCCAAACGTACGTCGAAAAATAAGTCATAGCGCTCCAGACTGCCCGAGAAAGTATGGCTGCGCCGTGTTCCAATGAATGAAGAATTAAGGTTGTCTGTAACGCAACCGCATAAATCCGGGGCCGGTCCGAACGTCATCGCAGATGGCGGAGGAGCGGCCTCTTTTTCATGCGCCTACCCCCTTTATCGCCGGACGCAGAACGAATTCATGTAGGTAAGACACGCTCGCGAAAGGGGAGGCAGGCGATGGACAGATTTTACATTACGTACAAGGACAAAATCCTGGCCGGTCCCATGCCAGAAGAAGACGCGGAGCAGAAGTTGACCAAGCTGAAGTATTGCTTTCGCAATGTGAAGAAGGTTCCGGAGCATAGCGTGAAGATAAAGCGGGACGACAACAACCAATGGAACAATCAGCGCAGTTCGTAAACGATCCGCATGGCAAAATGCCGCCGCATCCCCGTCTTGGGGAGGGCGGCGTTTTGCATTTCCGAAGACGCCGGCGTACCTTTTCCCGTTGCGGAATTTGCCTGTTATAAAATATACTGATAAGTATCTGGATGAATTTGGGGGCGTCTGCCGCGTGGATCATAGATCGGCCATACTTTTTCTGCATCGGCATATCAATCAGATATTGGAACAATGGTCCTTATCCATGAAAAAGGAATATCCCGAATACAAAGATATAGAGAGAATGCACCGAAACGGACGCCATTATCTTGAATTGATATTCGATATTCAAACCCCTGTCGAGTCTCACCCTGTGTACGAAAAAGTTCCGGACTGGTGCCGGAATATCGCCGAAAAAGGGGTGCCGGTCGTACACGCTTTGCACGGCTCGCATCTGTTAAGGGAAGCCGTCATACAGATCTTGTCGCCGTATGATCACGACCGCGCGGAAATATGCGACGTTATGGCCGCCATCAGATCGAGAGTCGATTCGTTTGACCGGGCGGTAGTACACTTCTATTGGGAATATGCCAGCTTGAAAATGAAGGAGCAGGACCGAAGGCTGGACGAGCTGCACGAGGACAAAATCAATCTCATCGGCAAAATGGCGGCCAGCATGGCCCACGAGATCCGAAATCCGCTCACATCGATCAAAGGCTTCATCAGTCTCATGCGCGGCCAACTCTCGGAGCAATCGCTCGAGCATGTGGGAAAATATATGGATATTATCGAGAACGAGTTTGAAAATATTCAAATGCAAATTACGGGCTTCCTCAGCTTCTCGAAGAAGCGTGTCATCGAGGAAGAGAGCTCGGACATCGCCCTGGGCCAATTGATCGAATCGGTGCTCGTGCTGGTGAAGCCGCGCATGATTAACGAAAATATCGACCTGGCCGTAGATATTCAATGCGACGTGCTGCTGCACGTACAAAAGGTGCCGATCCAGCAGGTGCTATCCAACTTGATCAACAACGGCATCGATGCGTTAAAAGACAAGCACGACGGAAAAACGATGAGAATCTACAGCAGACAAGACGAGAAGCGCACGTATGTGATGATCGCCAACAACGGCCCGGAAATCCCGCGGGAACTGAGAGATTCGTTGTTCGAACCGTTCGTGACGAGCAAATTGGACGGTACGGGGCTGGGCCTGGCGATATGCAAGCAGATTATGAAAAAAAACAACGGCGATATCGATTTTGTGTCCGACAAGTACGAAACGACGTTCATTTTAAGCTTCCTCAACAACACGCCATAACGATCCGGCAGGATAATGCCCGTGCCAAAATGGCTCCGCGACCGAATTCGGTCACGGGGCCATTTTGCTGCGAATAAGCCCGTTTTCCGCCCGTTCGGTTTGCCAGGTTTCGCCAGCCGACATCGATAAGTAAACTTATGCTATAATAGTTTTGTTTTCCTGCGCTAAATAGCGGGGAAGTACCCCCGCATCGGCATCATGGTGAGCGAAAAATCTGTAGTGTGAGGTGGAACGTTTGTTACTGGTACTATTCAAAAAGTTCCTGGGTAAACGTCAGGCTTACCACCCTAGTTCCATAGATGAAGCAGCGCTGCCGGAGCAGCTTGTTCAGCGCATTCAGGAGGGGGATTTACGGCTTCGCAATCAATTTATTGCGGATTACCAGCCATACGTGGCCAAGGTGACGAGCCGTTTTTGCAAACGGTACATAGACCCTGCCCGCGACGACGAGTTCAGCATCGCCTTGGCGGCGTTCAACGAAGCGATCAACCAGTTTTCGGCGCAAGCGGGGCGTTCGTTCCTCAGCTTCGCGGAGACAGTCATGCGCCGCCGGCTGATCGACTTCGTGCGCAAGGAGCAGCGGTTCCGCGGGCAAATTCCGTACAGCTCGTTCGAGATCGAGGACGACGAGGACAATATGATCAACCCCGTCGAAATTCATCAGGCGATCGAGCAGTACGAGAAGCAGAAAGGGCTGGAGGAGCGCAAGAGCGAGATTGCGGACTTCAGCCGGGTGCTGGAGGAGTTCGGCATCTCCTTCACCGATCTGGCCGAGCTTTCGCCCAAGCACGAAGACTCGCGGCGCATGCTTGTCGGCATCGGGCACAAGCTGGCCGCCGACGCCGGGCTTATGCGAGTTGTCGTAACGAAGCGGATGCTGCCGATCAAGGAGCTGCTCGAGCAAGTGAACGTGTCACGCAAGACGTTGGAACGCAACCGCAAATTTCTGATTGCGCTGGCTCTCATTCTTAACGGTCCTTACCCTTATTTACGCGAATACTTGCGATTCGAAGAAGAAGACAACGAAGCAGACGCTCCTGCAGGAAGGAGAATGGCCCATGAATAAAGGGATCGTCATGGAACTGAGCGACCGGCATGTGATTGTGATGACATCGGGCGGCGTGTTCCGCAAGCTGCCTCGAGACGGGCGCACATGCGAAGTGGGTGAAGAGATTTTGTTCGCCGAGCCGCCGGTCGCGCGCAAAGCCCCCCCCATGGCGAAACTGTCCGGGCTAGTTGCCGCGGTGGTGATGTGCATAGTCATCGTCGGGGCGATGACCAGATTGACCGGAAGCGCCGAAGTCGTCGCTTACGTATCCATGGATATTAACCCGAGCGTCGAATTTGGCATCGACAGTTCCGAGAAGGTGCTTGATCTTAAAGGGCTCAACGATGACGGCACCAAGCTTATCGCCGGCCTTAAGTACAAAGGCAAGCCGCTGGAAACGGTGACGGACGAGGTGTTGCAGCGGGCCGAACAAGGGCCGCTCGCCAAAGGCGAAGGCGACATCGTGATCGCCAGCTCCGTCGTCAAAAACACGGATAAGATCAGCGACGTCGCGATTGCCGACAAGCTGAAGGAACAAGTGACGAAACATATTCGGATGGAGCATCCGAATCAGGCGAATCAATACGAGGTGGCGGCGTTCGCTACGCCGCAGGAAGTTCGCCAGGCCGCCGAGGCGAACGGCATCTCGATGGGCAAGTACGCCATTTACCTCAGCGCGAAGAACAACGGGACGCCGCTGGCGCTGGACGACCTGAAGAAAGAATCGGTCCTTCAGCTGGCGAAGCAGAACGGCGGCATCGAGGCGCTCGTCAACCCGCAGCAGCCCCCGGCCAAAGGCTTGTTCATGCAGCTGCTTGACGACGAGAAGTCGGGAAAGCTGGACGAACGGGTCAAGAAGCTGGCCGAAGAGCGCAGCAGCGGCAAAAAGTCGAATAAACCAGACGGAAAAAACGACTCGAAAGCGCAAGATGGCGACAAAGACGGCAAACGCCTCCCGGCAAAAACAAAAACGACAACAAGAACGACCAGGACAAGAAAGACGGCAAAAACAACGGCAACAACGGCAACAACAAAAACGGCAACAACGGCCGCGACAACAAAAACACAAACGGCAAGCCGTCACCCGAAAAGCCTGCCGGAGGATCGAAATCCTCCGAGCAGGACTCTTCCTTACATAACGATAAATCGAACAACATCAAGGACAACGGCAGCAGAAAAGATTCGAACAGCGACGACAAAAACGATGGCGACGGCAAATCCGGAGCGAAGTCCGGGGAGGGCGGCAAGAAAGATACGCCGCAGCGGAAAAACGACGGCAAGCAGGACGATTCCGCGGCGGGGAGATTCGGGGCAAAGGACGACAAGCAGAAAAAAGACGGGCAAGATTGAATATTGTCGAACTTTGCGATGTACAGCAGAAAATCGTCTCCCGCCTGCAAGGGCGGGATTTTTTTGTCGATGGCTGCCCGTTAGGGATCGTTGTTAATTTTTCCAAATCTGTTTGTTATCCCTCGATTTTCTCGATCGCTTTATGATAGAATGAGGGCGTCAATCTCGTAACCTACATAACGTTCGTCTCGTTCGGACGGACAGGAGCGAAGCTATGAAGGAGTCCATTTCGATCGTATCTGAGAGCGATACGATTTTCGCTCGGCGGCGGGGACGGGAAATGGCTCGTTCCGCCGGCTTCAATCTCGTCGACCAAACTCGCATTGCCATCGGCATTTCGGAATTGTCGCGCAACATTGTTCTGTATGCAAGAAAAGGAAAGATCGAGATCGAGATCGTTCGCTGCGCCGGTACGCTAGGAATCGAGATCAGGGCTATCGACGAGGGACCGGGCATTCCGGATTTGGACAAGGCGATGCTGGACGGGTATTCGACGTCCGCCGGACTCGGAATGGGATTGCCCGGCACCAAACGAATCATGGACGAGTTTTCCGTCGATACGGCAATCGGAAGCGGCACTAAAGTTATGGTTCGGAAATGGCTGAATAAGGAGTTGTACTGATACCCGGCGGCGTTCGGCCGGGCTCGCTTGCGCGCGAACCGGGCGATTCTTGCCCGGGGACGGCATCGCGCTGCTGAAGGAGGAGCCACATGCCCGACATACGCACGATGTATTTGAACGCCTTGACGAAATACGTACAAAGCGCGGGCGACGATAGCATGGCCTACACGTCCGAGCTCGGCCCGGTGATCGCGGGCCTGCTCCCGGAAGACTTGATCGCCCTTCATGAAGAGAGCATGCAGGTGCTTATTCGGAGTGTAAGCTTGGAGCGTGCGCTTCAATATTATCATAAGTCGTTCGTTTTTCTTATCGAGCTCATCGTCTTCACGCGGATGCGCCGGCAAACCGGGCACGAAGAAGACCTGCTGAGCGACTTGCGGCAAATGCTGATCAAGACGGAGCATTCGTTCAAGCAAATCAAGAGCAAATACGAGAATGTGCTGCAGCACATGGACAGCGGCATCGCCCTGTTCGATCAGGAAGGATATTTGTCGTTCGCCAATTTGAAGCTGAGCCAAATTATCGGCATTCCGCGCAAAACGCTCCTCGGCCGCGATTTCATCTCGCTGCTTCGCGCGCCCGGCATCGACCGGGAGCAGCGCAAAATGTTCATCCGGCTGTACCGGGAGCTCGTCGAGTATAGGGTTCCGTTCAAGGAGATGACGAGCGGGAACGGGAGACATTTTCTCGTATCGGCGAAATACGACGAGGAGCTTGAAGGCGACATCCTCATCAGCGTCAAAGATGTCACCGAATTCAAAAAAATCGAGCAGTCCGCCTACCATAACGACAAGCTGGCGATGCTCGGCAAAATCGCCGCCGCTATCGCGCACGAAATCCGCAATCCGCTCACCTCGATCCGCGGCTTTATCCAGCTGCTGCTGCCGGAACTGCAAAAGCTCGGACGCGGCGAGTACGGGCGCATCATTCTGGACGAGATCGACCGCGCGAACGAAATCATCTACGAATTCCTCAATTCGTCCAAGCCGAGCGCCCCGGACAAACGGAAGGTGCGGGTCGCCGAGCTGCTGCACGAAGTGACGCTGCTGTTTCAAAGCGAGGCGCTGCTGAAAGGGTGCCAGATCGACGTCGACCCGATCGACGACGACATCATCATCTCGGTCGATACGAAGCAGATCAAGCAAGTGTTCCTCAATATTATCAAAAATGCGGTGGAGGTTATCGGGGAGAGCCAGCCGGAGCGGGGCGGCCGGGTGCATATCCGCGTGCAGCGGTCGAACGATTCGGTCTGGATCTCGTTCCGGGACAACGGCAGAGGAATGGATGCCAAAACGCTCAGCCGGCTGTTCGACCCGTTCTTCACGACGAAGTCGGAAGGGACGGGTCTCGGCTTGTCCGTCTGTTACCGGATTATCAAAAATCACGGCGGCACGATTCAAGTCGATAGCGAACTATCGGTCGGCACCACATTCCGCGTTCAACTGCCGCTTCATTAAGCCGATACCGGCTATGTGGAGGGGCACGGAGCGTTGGAGATAAACATGGACAGGGAGATGGAGACTCGCGATGCATTACCGCAGATTCGGCAAATCGGAATATCGCGTATCGGCGCTCGGCTTCGGCGCCATGAATTTGCCCGGAGTGCCCTTTGATCAAGCGCGCGAAGCGCTCAATTACGCGCTCGATCAAGGCATTAATTATATCGATACGGCGGCGGCGTACCGCAACAGCGAAGAAATTATCGGCGAGAGCATCTCGCATCGCAGAAGCGAGTTTTTCCTCGCGACGAAAACGAACAAACGCGATTACGCCGCGCCAAGGAAGAGATCGACCGCAGCTTGCGGCGGATGAAGACGGATCACGTCGATCTGCTGCAAATCCATTACGTCAATTACGTCCAGGAATTTCAGCAAATTATGAGCGAGGACGGCGCTTACCGTGCGGCGCTCGAAGCGCGCGAGCAGGGCAAGGTGCGCTATATCGGCCTTACCGGGCACCGGCCGGAGCTGCTGGCGAAGTGGGTGACCAAGCACGAATTCGATCAGGTGCTGTTCCATTTGAATTTGGCGCAGCCGTTCGCTCTTGACGAACTGATCCCGGCAGCGGCGGCCCGCGATATGATGCGGGTGGCGATGAAGCCTCTGTCCGGCGGCTTCATTCAGCCGGTCGATAAGGCGATTCGCTACCCGTACAGCCAAGACGTGCACACGATCATATCGGGCATGACCAGCGCAGCCGAAGTGAAGGAAAATCTTGCGGCCATGGCGCGCGATGTGGAAGAGCCGGAGAAAGATGAGCTCGAGCGGCTGGCGCGGGAGCTCGGCGAGCACAATTGCCGCCGCTGCAACTACTGCTCGTGCCCGCTCGAAATTCCGATTCCCGACGTCATGATTTCCAGCCGCATTCGTGACTCCTTCGGGCTGCTGCCTAAGGGCGACGGATTTTACCAGAAGCATAAGGAGAAAATATTTTCGTGCGCGGACTACGAGCCTTGCCGGGAGACTCCGCTGTGCGAGCAGAAATGTCCGTATCATTTGCCGATGAGCACGGTAATTCGCCAAGCGACGGCTTATTTCGGATAAAGCAAAGGAGACGGCAGCATGAGAGAGCGAAATACAATCGAGTTTCGGATTGAGGCGGCGGAAGGCGGAGCGGCTGCGGCGATCGCAGCCGCGAAGCCGGACGCGCTGGTGCTGCCGGTGACGCCGGAGCAGGCGTCGGGCGCGAAGCCGCTGGCGGAGCGGACGATAACGCTGGGCGATGGCGTAGAGGCGGAGGTGCGCCGGCGCGCGGGCAGCAAGACGTTCGCCGGCGAAGACGGCGAGACGGCGCTGCTGCCGACGTACGGGCACGGGCCGGCGCCGTACGTGCTGCTCGCCGGGCTGGGCGCAGCGCCGGACGGCGCCGCGTGGCGGGCGGCGGCGGTGCACGCCGCGCGCCAGGCGCTCCGGGCGAAGCTGGAGCGCCTGGCGGTACGGCTGCCGGCCGAAGCGGT
>NZ_JXAK01000047.1 GCF_000829455.1 Gordoniibacillus kamchatkensis | reverse complement strand
GTAACGCTGCCCGCCATCTCCGCGCCGGGGTACAGCGCGAGCCCCCGCTTCATGAACGCGAGCGCCACCGTGCGCGCTGCGCGGATGCACGGCTCGCGCGTCGAGACGGAACGTCCGCACGTCGTGCGCTTCCGCCAGCCAAGCGGGGATGCCGATCGGTGCGACGGTAACGCTGCCCGCCATCTCCGCGCCGGGGTACAGCGCGAGCCCCCGCTTCATGAACGCGAGCGCCACCGTGCGCGCTGCGCGGATGCACGGCTCGCGCACGGCGCCGGTGTCAGCGTCGAGGCCGCTCGGGATGTCCGCAGCGACGATCGGCAGGCCGATCGCATTGGCTTCGCGAATGAGCGCAGCGTATGGCTCGCGCGGAGCTCCCTGCGTCCCTGTGCCGAGCAGCGCGTCGATCACGCCGTCATATGCGCGCCAATCGATCGCGCCCGGCGCGAAGACGCTCGCCGCGATGCCGAAGCGAGCCGCCGCATCGCGCTGCAGCGCGGCATCGCCGGCCAGCCGCTCCGGCGGCTCGGCGTAGACGACCGCCGCTTCCGCTCCCGCCTCGCGCAAGTGCCGCGCGGCGACGAGGCCGTCGCCTCCGTTGTTGCCTTTGCCGGCGAGCACGAGCCAGCGCGCCGCACGGCCGCGCACGCCAAGCTGCGCGCTCATGGCGATGGCGGCTTCGGCGATGGCCCGCCCGGCATTTTCCATCAGCACAAGTGCGGGCAGGCCGATCGTATCGATCGTATGCCGGTCGAGCTGCCGCATTTCCTCAGCCGTGACGAGGTGCATCATCAATTCCCCTTTCTGCCAAAGGCGTCGTCTTTTAGCATCAATGTAACGCAGCGCCAAGCTGCCTGCAAGCAGGAAATATGCGAAAAAATGTCGAAATAAGGGGAGGAGCAACTCGAACAGATGGTGGTGGTAGCACCCGAAATGAAACTTCTCGCCAATATTCCGTTGAAAACGACGATTTTGTTCATAGCGATCCTTGTTGTTTTGAACAGTCTCTATTTTGTTCACTCCAAGGACATTCTAATGAACAGCCAGCAAAATAAAATGTCACTGTTGTTCAAAAGTGTGAAAGCCACCATCGAGCAAGCCGCGGCGGGGGAAAAATTTGTCGAGAACCTGCTCGGAGAACGGCTGCGGGCCGCCGCCATAGCCGCCCGGAAAGAGCTCGACCCGGACATTGACAAAGTGACGAACGAGCAATTAATCAAGCTCAGCCAATCGCTCGGAGTGGACGGCATTACGTTGTTCGCCCGCGTCGGCGACGATATTGTCGGACTGAAATCGTCCGAGCCGAAAGAGATCAACCTCAGCTCCAAAAACTGGGACACGAACTTTGTCGCTTTCCAGCAGCTCTTTGACTTGCAGCCGGTGAGCGTCGGCATGGGGCAGACGCTGCCGCATTTTTGGAGCGGCCCGATGGATACGGCAACTTCCAATCCGAGCGTCATTAACAAGTGGGGCTATTATTACGACGGAACGACTAACTATTTGATCGATCCTTTCCTGCACGATACGAGTTTCCGCAGCTACCAAAATATTACAGGGGTGGAAGATGCGATTAGGCGGATTGCCGACGAAAATCAAGGAATCGCTCTCGAAATATCGGTGCTGAACTCCGATAAACTTCTTGGGCGCGCAATTCCCGAGAAGCATCCGACCCCCAACGATTGGTATTCGGCGCGGGAAGTTCTTTTCGGCAGCTATCAATACCGCGATCCGAAAGAGCGCGATTATGCAGCGGCCGCCCTAAGCGGCAATAAGACGGTATTCTATCTTGCCGAGGCGAACGGGAAGTCGGTGATGAAGAGCTTTACTCCTATCACTACAGAAGACTATCTCAAATACCATCCCCAAGGTTCACCGCTCTTGATCGAAATCGCTTCCGATCTCGGAGAAGTGAACAAGACGCTTCGGCATCAGCTTTTGCAGACGGCCGTATTCATGGCATGTTGCACGGTTGTCATCATCGCGCTAATGGTGTTGATTCTTTGGTTTTTCCGCAAAAACAAAGAGAACGCTTTGAAGAACGTGCAGGACGCGTATTTGGCCAACATCAACGAGCTGTTCCAGTCCATTCGCGAGCAGCGGCACGATTTTATCAATCATATCCAAACCATTCACGCTTTTCTGCAATTGAAACGGTACGACGATCTGCAAAAATATACAAACGCTCTGGTCGGCGAAATAAGAGCGGTCGGAGAATTGGTGAACATCCGCGATCCGGCGCTCATCGCTCTCATGCAGGCCAAGCTGTCGCAAGCCGAATCCAGGGGCGTCCGGCTCGATTACGAATTCGCTCATATGGATCAGCTGCAGCTAAGTCCGGTGCGGTCAACGGACGCGGTGAAAATCCTCAGCAACTTGATTGACAATGCTTTCGATGCGACATGCGAGCTCGACCCGGAGCGCCGCTTCGTTAAAGTCCGGGGAGCAGCCCGGAGCGGGCAAATCCAGTTCAGCGTCGCCAATACCGGGGCATGTATTCCCAAAGAGCGGCAAAGCGACATTTTCAAGTCGGGCTATTCCACCAAAGGCACCGGCAGGAATTCGGGGTTAGGACTGCATATCGTCAAGCAGCTGGCGAACCGTTACAAAGGTTCCATTCAAGTAAAAAGCGGAGACGGAATTACGGAATTTAGTGTGACATTAATGATGAGTCCGACGAGCAGTCATATCCATCAGGCAGCAGGTGAGCAAGCTGGACGATAAACAATTATGCCGCGTAATCGAGCAATTGAGACAAGAGCTGCTGGAAGCGGTGCAGCGGGTCGATTACAATTTTCAGAACGCTCGCGTCCTCGAAATAAGCGAGATGCTGGATCGCTACATTGCCAATTACACGCGATTGCAGTCGAAAATGTCTCACAGCTTCAACAAGATGAGCTAGGGCCCGCCTTGGCTCCTCTTTTTTTGCTGCATCAGAAAGTATCAGCTGCGCCAATACTCAGGCTGATTCCGCTGCTAGGCGTTAAGCTGGAGGAGTAATGGTGAACAACGCGCCTAACGTCGCACAGCCAGCTTAACGCCGGATAACGCGCTCGTCCAAGGACGGCGTAGAGCCGTTTCCTCTTGCCGGGTACTTACCCTGAGGTAATTAGGTTGGCTTGTTGTAAGCTCTTACACGAATTCGGATTCGATTTTATAATGAAAGAGTTCGATATAAACATAAGTGACGGAGGGTAGCGGCCATGGAATATCGCACACTCGGCAAAACGGGGCTCAAAGTGTCCGAAATCGGTTACGGCGCCTGGGGCATCGGCAAGAGCAGCTGGATCGGCGCAAGCGACGACGAATCGCTTCGCGCGCTGCACAAATCGATCGATCTGGGGCTTACTTTTATCGATACCGCCCTTGTTTACGGCAACGGCCACAGCGAAAAGCTGGTCGGCCAGGTGGTGCGGGAGCGTCCGGAGAGGATAGCCGTCGCCACGAAAATTCCGGCCAAAAACTATCAGTGGCCGGCGCGTCCCGGCGTCCCTGCGGAGGAGACGTTCCCGGCGGAGCATGTGATCGCGTGCACGGAGCAAAGCTTGCGCAATTTGGGGCTGGACACGATCGACGTGCAGCAGTTCCACGTCTGGAACGACGACTGGGTAGGACAGGGAGATTGGCTCGAAGCGGTGCGCAAGCTGAAGGAGCAAGGGAAAATCCGCTTTTTCGGCGTGTCGATCAACGATCATCAGCCGTCCAACGCGATCAAGCTGATCCGTACCGGGGTCGTAGATACGGTGCAGGTGATCTACAACATTTTCGACCAAAGTCCCGAGGATGAGCTGTTCCCGGCTTGCCTTGAGCATAACGTCGGGGTCATCGTTCGCGTGCCCTTCGACGAAGGCGGCTTGACCGGACGGATCGATGAGACGACATCGTTCCCGGCGGGCGATTTCCGCAACGATTACTTCCGCGGCGACCGCAAGCGCGAGATCGCCGAACGGAATCGGGCGATCGCCGGCGACCTGGGCGTCGGCCTCGACCGGCTGCCCGAGGTGGCGCTGCGGTTCGTGCTCAGCCATCCGGCGGTGTCGACCGTCATTCCGGGGATGCGCACCATCCGCAACGTCGAGAGCAACTGCGCCGCCAGCGACGGAACGAGGCTAAGCGACGAGCAGCTTCGCTTGCTGCGGAGGCACCGCTGGGTCCGCAATTTCTACGAAGGCTAACGTGCGGCGAATGGCCCGATAGGAGAGAATCGCGCTTATGAATGATCATCGCAGAAATTATGCGCTCTTGTTTATGGATACCGTTCTGTTTGTGAATGCGATGACATTCTTGTCGGTCAATGCCGTCATTACGTATTTTTTGGCCACTTTGGGGGCGGATACGTTCGAGATCGGCCTGGTCAACGCCCTCGTGTCGATCGGCTCGTTCGTCAGCCAGCCGTTCTTCGCCAAAAAGGTGATGAATTTGTCGCACAAGGCGAAGACGTTCGTGAAAATCCTGTTCATTCAAAGGATCATTTTCCTGGCATTCGTCCTGACGATACCGCTGATCGCCGAATCGCACCCGAAGCTGATGGTCGTGCTGTTCCTCGTGTGCTGGGCGGTGTTCAACCTGTTCGTCGGATCGTACGGGCCGTTCTTCATGAGCCTGTTCGCCAAATTCGTCGCGGAGCGCGCGCGGGGCCGGCTGCGCGGCTTCAGCAACGGTGCGGGGAGCTTTTTGGCGCTCGGCTCCTCCGCTCTGTGCGGCGTCATTTTGAGCGAGGTGCCGTATCCTTACAATTACACGCTCATTTTTGCGATCGGCGTCGTCCTGCTGCTGCTGGACGTGCTGACGTTCGTGCTGATGAAAGAAATCGAGCCGGATGCGGTGACGAAGGTCGACTTCAATTATTTTCAATATTTCAAGGCGATTCCGGCGATGTTTCGCGAATTCAAGGCGTACGGGCGCACGGTCATCGGCTTCTCGTTCACCGTGGCGGCGCAAGCGGACTGGCGTATTACGCGCTTTATGCGGTGCGGATGTTTGCGGCCGGCAGCACGGACATCGCACTGTTCACGGCCATTACGGGACTGGCCAACATTACGGGCAGCGTTCTCTTCGGCATTTTGGCGGACCGCATCGGGCATCGGCCCGTTCTTGTGATGGCTTCGGGGGCAGGGGGGCTGGCTTGTTTGCTGATCGTCCTGTTTCCGAGCCTGTGGACCGTTTACGCCGCCTTCGCCTTGACGAACTTATGCGTAATCGGCTACAACCTCAGCAGCGGCATTCTCATTCTCGAGCAAATTCCGCGCGAGCGTCTGCCGATGGGCATCAGCGTCAACGCGATGATCACCTTGTGCGTCAGCTCGATCGTGACGATCGGCGGCAGCTGGCTGGCGGACCATATCTCGTTCGTAGCGGTGTTTCTGATCGCCGGCTTGTCCGGCCTTGCCGGGGCCGTCATTATCCGCAGCGGAGCGGGTAAAGCGGCGGACGCCGCGGGCGATTCCATCAAACTAGAAACTTAAGGAGGCAATAATCATGCAATATCGCAAATTAGGCAAAACAGGCTTGAAGGTGAGCGAAATCAGCTTGGGCAGCTGGCTTACTTACGGCGGCTACGTAGAGCAGGACAACGCGGCGAAGTCGATTCACAAGGCGTACGAGCTCGGCATCAACTTCTTCGATACGGCCAACGTATACGAGCGCGGAGCCGCCGAGAAAGTGGTCGGGGAGGCGCTGAAGGCATATCCGCGCGATTCCTATGTGCTGGCGACCAAAGTATTTTGGCCGATGGGCGACGGTCCCAACGACCGCGGCTTGTCGCGCAAGCACGTGATGGAGCAGTGCCACGCCAGCTTGAAGCGGCTCGGCACCGACTACGTCGACATTTACTACTGCCACCGCTTCGACCCGGAGACTCCGGTCGAGGAAACGCTGCGGACGATCGACGATCTGGTGCGCCAGGGCAAAATCCTGTACGTCGGCGTCAGCGAGTGGACCGCCGTGCAGATGGCCGAAGCGCTGGCTGTCGCAGATAAATATTTGCTGGATCGCATCGTGGTCAATCAGCCGGTGTACAATATGTTCAACCGCTATATCGAGAAGGACGTCATCCCGCTGGGCGAGGCGAAAGGTATCGGCCAAGTCGTGTTCTCGCCGCTCGCGCAAGGGCTGCTCAGCGGCAAATACAAGTCCGTCACCGATATCCCGCAAGATAGCCGCGCCGCCAAGCTGGAGAACATGCGCAAAGGGATAACGGCGGAGAAGATCGAGAAGGTCGGCAAGCTGTCGGCCGTCGCCGATGAGCTGGGCATCACGGTCGGCCAGCTCGCCCTCGCCTGGATCTTGCGCCAGCCGAACATCGCCAGCGCCCTGGTCGGCGCCAGCCGTCCGGAGCAAGTCGAGGAGAACGCCAAAGCTTCGGGCATCGTGCTGCCGCCGGAAGTGCTGGAGCGGATCGAGGGCATTCTCGGGTAATGCAATAATGACGCGCAAGGACTTCGTTCCTTGCGCGTCTTTTTTTTTTTCTGCAATTACCTCAAGAGGATCTGGAGCGGAAGCGGGAAGGGCTGATGCCGTAATAGTCGGTGAACTGCCGGGAAAAGTAGTGGATGGAATCGTATCCAAGCTGCTCCGCCACGGAAGTGATGGATTGGTTGTTTTCCTTCAGCAGGGCCGCCGCCTTCCTCATTCGGACTTTGAGCAAATACTGCTTCGGCGTCATCCCGGTTTCCTGCTTGAACAAATGATAGAAGTGCGACTTCTCCAAGCCGCATTTCTGGCACCACCTTTCGAGCCCTAGCCACGATTCGGGGTGGTGCTCCATCTCCTCGATAATTTTGACGATGCGCTTGTCCGTAGGCTGGGGGCCGGCCACGCTGTCGTACCAGCGCAAAATGAACGCATACATCAGGCTGCCCGCGGCTTGTTCGGCATAATGTTTGGCTTCCGTCGCTTTCACGATCTGGATCACAAATTCCTGCAAATAGGGCAGCGACGCCAGAGACGACGATGTGGGAAGCAGCTCGAGCTCCGGGCATTCCTCGACTTTGGTCAAGAGCCGCCGCTCCAAAGGATTCGGCGGATAAACGAGATGAGGAGCGTAAGCATCGGGACGCGACCAGAAATCGCAGTAAATATTAATCGACCTCGTCGGCTCTTCCAGGCGGTAATGGAAAGAGTGGGGGATGCCGGGACGTATAAAAATGAGCGTCCCTTTTTCCGTTTCGTAGAACGTGTCGTCGACCATGACGCGCCCCCTGCCCTCGGTAAACAAATGAAATGCGTACGAATAACCGGTTCTGCGGCTTTCGCCCGGATGGTTATGGTAAAACCACGGGTGAGCCATGCGAACGTAAGGCGAAATTTCGGCGAGAAGTTTCGTTGTCAACGCCCCCTACATAAAACGGAATTTTATGCAAAAAAGTGGAATGGACAACAAATACGCGAAATCGCGGAAATGGTACGATAGTGCTCAAGAAATAAGGGCAAGGGAGTGGTCGTAGAGGTGTCGGAACGGCGGATAGGCGCTGAGCTGTCCATTATACATAACCTATGACAGCGGAAACGATGGTATGAAACAGGCAGTCTTCCTTCGAGTCGAGTTTATCAAAAAAAGGAGGCATGTGATGGCACATCATCCGACGCTAATGAAAGCGCATACAGGCGCAGCCGTCGGCCAGGCGAAGCGGGAGGCTTTCAGGGCGGTCATGAAACATTGGGAACTCTATTTGGTCATATCCGTGCCCGCTATCTTTCTTGTCGTTTTCAATTACATCCCCATGCTGGGCGCGCAAATTGCTTTCAAGGATTACAATCCGATGCAAGGAATTTGGGGGAGCCCCTGGATCGGGTTTAAACAATTTGAGCTGTTTTTTAAATCCCCGTTTTTCTGGCCGGTCATCCGCAATACGTTAAGCATCAGCTTCTATTATTTGGCCGTCAGCATTCCGGCCACCATTATTTTGGCCTTGGCGCTAAACGAAGTGAAAAATCAACGATTCAAAAAGCTTGTACAGATGTTTACTTATGCGCCCTACTTTATATCTACCGTCGTATTGGTAGGGATGATGGACATCCTTCTTGCGCCGGATTCGGGGTTATGGGGCCAAATTTTCCATCTCTTCGGTGTGCAAAAGGTACCGAACGTTTTAGGCAATCCTTCCGCGTTCTCCTCCTTGTACGTATGGTCGAGCATTTGGCAGGAAACCGGCTATGGCGCCGTCATTTACTTGGCTGCACTTTCGAACGTCAATCCCGAGTCTACGAGGCCGCGAAAATTGACGGGGCAAGCCGGCTGAAAAAGATGAGATATATCGACCTTCCGGCGATTATGCCTACGATCATCGTCCTGTTTATTCTCAGCCTCGGCAATGTGCTGGGAGTCGGATTCGAAAAAGCGTTCCTGCTGCAAAATCCGTTAAACTTGAGCACGTCCGAAATTATTTCCACCTATGTGTACAAAATCGGCCTGGTCAATTCCGATTTCAGCTTTTCCGTCGCGGTGGGGCTGTTTAATTCCATAGTCGGATTCGTGCTGGTGTTCGGCTCCAACATGCTGTCGCGCAAATTTTCCGGAACCAGCCTATTCTAAAAGGATGGTGAGAACGCCGTGAACCGCTACAGTCCGATGGGATCCGCCATTCGCGAGTCGTTATCCGATCGATGGCTGCTCATCTCGCTCTATATTTTCCTCAGCATCATCTTCCTGTTGGTCGCTTATCCGATCGTTTATATCCTCAGCTCTTCCTTCAGCTCCGCTTCCGCCGTCATCGGGGGCAAAGTGTGGCTGTGGCCTGTGCAACCTACCATTTTCGGATATGAAGCTGTATTCCATTATTCGACGGTGTGGAGCGGATATCTGAATTCCATCATTTACGTCATCGCAGGCAGTTTGCTCAGCGTTACCTTAAGCATTATGTTCGCCTACCCGCTTTCGATAAAAACGTTTTACGGCAGGAGCCTCTTCATATGGGCGCTTCTGTTTGCCATGATGTTCAGCGGAGGCCTTATACCATACTACCTCGTCGTCAAATCGCTCGGCCTTATCGGTACCAGGTGGGCCATCATTTTGCCCTCCGCCCTGAATATATTTTCCGTCATTATCGCCAAAACCTTTTTCCAATCGACGATTTCCAAAGAGCTGTACGAAGCTTCGCAGCTCGACGGGTGCCGGGACACCGCATTTTTAGTGCGCGTCGTTCTTCCTTTGTCCAAACCGATTATCGCGGTCTTGCTCATGTGGTCGGCCGTTTTCCAATGGAATTCTTACTTCAACGCCCTGATCTTTCTCGATAACGAAGATTTGTTTCCATTGCAGCTCATCCTGCGCGAGATCCTGGTGCTGAATCAGGCTTCGATGTCGGCGATGACGATGACGCCCGAGGAACTCAAGCGGTTTGAGGATATGAAAACGCTGCTCAAATATTCCGTCATTATCGTCTCTTCCGTTCCCATGCTGCTTCTGTATCCGCTCGCCCAAAAATATTTCGTAAAGGGGGTCATGATCGGTTCGGTCAAGGAATAGGCGGAGACTGGCGCATCGTTTTGCAGATTCCGCTTACAGGTTCGTGTCAACGTACGATCATTTTGAAAGGGAGGTTCATGCCCATGTATCCCCGAGCTACGAAACGAATGATTGTCGGCATGATGTCCATGTTGTGCGCCGCTATCCTGCTGCTTTCCGCTTGCCAAGAGCCCGGCGAACGGGAACGCCGGCTCCGGATCGGCCTCAACGGATAAACCTGCGGACAAAAATTCTGCGGCGCTGATAACGATCTCCTTGTTTGCCCACGCGCCGTCGGATGTGATCAGCTTGTCCACCAATGCGTTCACGAAATTCGCCGAGCAAAAATTCAACATGAAAATCAACTGGGTGGAAGCGCCGGCAAGCGATTATCAAGCCAAGCAAGCTTTGCTGCTGCAAAGCGGGAACTATCCCGACGCGTTCTGGAACGGCTCTTTCTCGACTGCGGACATTTTAAAGTACTCGAAACAGGGAATTATTAAACCGCTTAGCAAAGACATGCTGCAGAAATACGCCCCGAACGTATGGAAGGTGCTTCAGGAAGACCAGAAATTGAGCAGCATCGCCCAGGCGCCGGACGGCAATTACTACGGCTTGCCTGCCTACAACTATTGCCAGCACTGCGATTTTTCGTCCAAACTTTGGATCAATACGAATTTGCTGCAGAAATTCAACCTGCAAATGCCGACTACGACAGACGAGTTCGAGCACGTGCTGGAAGTATTCAAGCAGAACGGCCTCATTCCGATGACAGGCGCCGTCCGAACGGATGGATGGCACTCCGACCCGACTCCGTTCCTCATGAACTCCTTCGCTTACAATGTCGACACCAACAATGCGAACGATTACCTCGCCCTGCAGAACGGCAAGGTGACGTTTTCCGCAATTACGCCGGAATGGAAGCAAGGCCTCCAATATATGAACAGACTTTATAAAAAAGGATTGATCGATCCGCAAGCGTTCAGCCAAAAGATGGATAACGTCAAGAAAGCGGTGGCCCAGGGCAAGGTAGGCGTATTCGCTCAAGGCAACTCGGGCGGCGTTCTGGACGGCGGCACGCAAAACAAAGATTTCGGAGCATGGAGAACCGTTGCGCCGCTCAAAGGGCCGGGCGGGATGCATTATGCCGCCT
The DNA here is from genome assembly GCF_000829455.1 of Gordoniibacillus kamchatkensis. Lineage (GTDB taxonomy): Bacteria > Bacillota > Bacilli > Paenibacillales > NBRC-103111 > Gordoniibacillus > Gordoniibacillus kamchatkensis. Next base: position 47,650 of record NZ_JXAK01000047.1, on the reverse strand, counting down.
TCTACGGCAACGGCTTCGGCAGCCTGCAGTTCGTTGTAACGAACAAAGCCAAGGACGAGCAAGTTGCCAAATTGCTGGAGTTCATCAATTACATCTACACGCCGGAAGGGACGGAGACGCTCGATTTCGGACCGGAAGGGAAGTATTGGACGAAGGCGAAGCCGGGAGATAAGGGGCTGTGCGGAGGCCCGGCCTTGTTCGCCACCGATTCCGACAAATTTTACGCCGGCGACTCCAGACAGAACGAAGGCTGGAACCAAATGGGCCCCATGTTCCAGTCGAAAGAGTTCCGCTGCGGCTTTGTGCTGGCGGTGCCGCCGTTCTCGCCGAAAGGTCTGGAGGAGACGCTTCTGTACGAGACGGAAAAAAATTACGTGGGCAATCAGCCGAAAGAGGTGTATCCGAACGCTTCCTGGATCGATCCCGCCAAAACGCAGCAGTATGCGCTGGCCAGCACGAATATCAACAAATATGTCCAGCAATGGACCGTGCAATTCATCGTAGGCGACAAGTCGATCGACCAGAACTGGGACGAATACGTGAAGGGCGTGCAAAATCTCGGCTTGCAGGATTATTTGGACACGACCCAGCAAGCCATGAAAAAACCGTTCGATACGTATGTGGAATATGACAAGCCGGATGAGAGCATCGTCAATTTCCTCGCTTCTTTGAAGTAATCCGCAGCGAATGGGGCGAATATCGATGGAATTCAACCAAATGCAGGGCAGCTTGACGAAGGAGCAGCTCGACTTTTATCATACCGAAGGCTATTTGGTGCTTGAGGGCCTTCTGGACGAGGAAGATTTGCGGCCGGCTCGGGAAGCGATGGAAACGAAAGTGTCGCAAATCGCCGATGAGCTGTATGCCGCTGGCGTCATTAGCGACAAGAGGGAAGCCAGCCCGTTCCGATACCGTCTTGCCGAGCTGTTTCGAGGGCTGACCGATCAAGAATTTTTGAAATACGGGAGGAGCTGGCGCGACCGGCTTCCCGGCTACTTTCACCTCATGAGCAACAGCAAAATTTTGGATGCGGTAGCATCGCTGATCGGCGGCGAAATTTTCGCCAATCCGGTGTACAACGTGCGGCCCAAGGTGCCGGGGGTAGCGGCCGGAGCAGTGCCTTGGCACCAGGACAAATCGTATTGGCCCGACGCCAATTCCAATCCGGTCATCACCGTCTGGATTCCGCTCGTCGATGCGACGGAGCGGAACGGATGCCTGCATATCAAGCCGAGGACCCATAAGAAGAAGCTGCTCAAGTGGCATCGTGAAACGTACACCGGCACGGGATATACGGCGCTGAAGGAGGAGCAGCTCGGGCCTACCGAAACGGTGGCTTTGCCGGTGAAGGCGGGGACCGCGATTTTGTTCAACGACCGCTGCCTGCATATGTCGACGGCCAACAATTCGGATGAGGTGCGGTGGAGCGTCGATCTTCGCTATCAGCCGACGGATCAGGATCCGATGGCGAATCACGGCGTCGGCTTTCTGGCGCGAAGCAGGCTGCGTCCAGACAAGGTCGCGACTTTGGAAGATTGGCTGCAGGAGCGGCCGGAGCATACGTGAATCAAATCAGGAGGGGATGCGGACGTGAAGGGCGGCAAGCCAGTGCTGTTAACGGATGAGCAGATGAGGCTGTTTATAACGCAGGGCTATCTGATTTTGAAAACGGTTTACGGGTCGAGTTTCACCGCAAGCTTACGGATCAATTGAAAGAGATTTACGATAAGGAAGGGAATCCCGGGAACAATCTTCTCCCGCGTATCCGGGAGCTGCAGAAAGTGTTCGACGACCCGGTCATCACGGGGGCGCTGACGAGCGTTCTGGGGCCGAATTATATGCTTCATGCCCATCGGCACGGGCACTACAACGCCGTACCTGTTCCCGGGGGATGGCATAAAGACAGCTATTGGGGCTACAAGCGGATGCGCAATCACCACCCGTGGTGGGCGATGATTATGTATTTTCCGCAAAATACGCCCAAAGAGCTGGGCCCTACGGGAGTCATGCCGGGAACGCCCTATTACGAGACGCGCACGTTCGCCGCCGACGAGACGCCGGACGAGGCGCTGGCGAGTGGCGAAGCGGGCACGTTCGCTTTGATCCATTACGATATTTGGCACCGGTCCACGCCGAATTTGCTCGGGCAGCCGCGGTATATGCTGAAATTCGAATTTATGCGGACGGCTGCACCCGCGGAGCCTAGCTGGAGCAATGAAGTGCGGGAATGGCAGCCGCCAGCCGGCCTCTCGTCATCCATTTACCGGCAGGAGGCGCTGTGGGAGGAGAACTGGAACTGGTTGTGCGGCAGCATGGGAAGTCTGGCCGGGACGGCGCCGGACGAGGAGGAGAGCGTCCGGGAGCTGGCTCGCGAGCTGGAAAATCCGTTTGAGCCTGCGGCGCTGCATGCCGCTTACGAGCTGGCGCGCCGGGGGCGGAAAGGGACGGATGCGCTGCTGCAAGGAATCCGGCATGAGAGCGTGGCGGTATCCCGCGTATCGGCATACGGGCTATCCGCCGCCGGCAAAGAGGCGGTGCAGGGGTTAATAGACGCCTTGAGCGACGAGCGGGCGGAGACGGCCGTCCACGCCGCGTTCGCGCTCGGCGAGCAGAGGCAGCTGGCGGCGGAAGCGACACCCAGGCTAGCGGCTTTGCTGGATCATCCGTCCGAGGAAGTGCGGCGGTCGGCCGTCGAAGCGTTGGGGCTTATCGCGGCACCGGTTGACCTTGCAGTAGCGGGATTGATCCGGGCGCTCGGCGATGCCGACGTACAGGTCCGGTTTACGGCAGGGTTATCGCTGTGCCGGATCGGGGCTCCCGCGCAGGCGGCGGTTCCGCATCTGGAAGCGGCTCTGGACGACGAAAACCGGTACGTCCGCGCGCATGCCGCAGAAGCGCTTCGCTATATCGGGACCGATCAGGCGAAAGATGTGCTGATCAAATCGTTGTTCAACACCCGCTGGTGCTCGTCGACAACGCCGGCCAGCACCTTTTATCCGTAAGCCCCGCAGCTGCGGTCATATTCCGGAGATTTCGCCTCTCCTGAGCAAATCATTCCGCCGGAAGGGGAGCTGCATTTATCGTATATTGAAACCGGGCTTGGCTTGAACGCCGGGCCCGGTTTTTATTCGTCTATTCCGATACGGAAGTTGCAAGAGAATACATATCCTAATATTTCCAACCCGGTGGTATAATGTGGGAAGCAACAAAATCACAGTGAGGGGGCCCGGAGTCGGGCGCTATCAGTGATTTAAACAAATAGAATCGGTTAACGTGTATAAAATAAATTATTATTGACACGAAACAAAAAGGTGTTACAATCAAAAAAAACAACACCAAATGGTGTTACATTTTGGTTTGGAGGTGTATAAAGCAACAGATGAAATTGCAGAATATAAGAAAAAGGGTTTTAATCATTGCCCCAGTCGAAAAAGTTTGGAAAGCTATTTCGACCGCAGAAGGCATTGCTTCTTGGTGGAAGCCGAACACATTCAAACCTGTCATAGGCCATGAGTTTACTATTCGTGGAGGGGAATTTGGTGATTTACCTTGTAAGGTAACGAAAATTTCTTCCCTAAAAAATCGTTTCGGTCAGGTCTGTTTTGACTGGGGTAAGGATTGGCATCTTGCATTTATCGTCATCAGATTCAATGCGGTAACGGAGTTCAAATTAGTTCATTCTGGTTGGGATACAGAAAAAGTCACAGAATTTGGACAACCACACTCATTGGTTTATGAACTCATGAACAACAATTGGGAGAAAGTTGTTGAACAGAAACTACCGTCAATGATGTAGAGTGAAAATTCGCTTGACGTGAAACCAAATGGTGTTATGATAAAATCAACACCAAATGGTGTTATAAAAAATTGGAGGTATTCAAATGCAAACACAAGAAACATTAACGGAAATTCGTAAAACAGTCGTGCTTAATGCACCGATCGAAAAAGTGTGGAGAGCTGTCGCAACCGCAGAAGGTATTGCTTCATGGTGGATGCCAAGTACTTTTGAACCCGTATTGGGAAAGGAATTTATACTTCACGCGGGTGACTTCGGCGATTCGCCTTGTAAAGTAACGGAACTCGATCCGAAAAACCGTGTCGGCTTTGATTTCGGCAAGGATTGGCACATTACGTTCGAACTCCAGGACCTTGGAGAAAATAAAACGGAGTTCACCTTAATTCATTCTGGTTGGGATGCAAACAAACAAACAGAGTTCGGACAACCACACACGATGGTTCGTGGAATTATGGATGGCGGGTGGGAGAAAATTGTCAAAGAAAAACTCCCTTCAGTCATCGAAGGATAAATTGGGTGTTACCGAACCTCAACATGACGTATTTCAGGCAATCGCAGATTCTACACGACGTAGTTTGTTGAAATTGCTTGCTGAGGCTGACAAAGAAATGTCCATTACCGCAATTACAGAACATTTCCCAATAAGCCGCACAGGTATTAATAAACATCTGCAAGTTCTCTCTGAGGCAGGTCTTGTCAGCAGCCGTAAAGTTGGAAGAGAAACCCGGTATAAAATTCAGCCAGACCCATTAACTGAACTAAAGCAATGGCTTTCCTTCTTTGAACAGTATTGGGAAACTAAACTGTCGGCACTTAAGGAATTCCTCGAAACAGACGAAAGGGAGACGTGAACGTCTCTCTTTCAGTTCATAAGCTTGCAATCACCTATGTCAGCAGGAATGCCCTGGCAATCACGAGAGCGCGGGTTAGCTGAAACAAACTTTTTATTTTTAATAATGACGTCATCAAACTAAATAGTTCATGAATCCGTTTCACGACAAATCGGACAGGGGAATTTGCGGGCGGATCTCATTTCGATTTTCCCCCTGCGGCAGCGATAAATCCGGCCATTACCAATGTCGGACCCGTCCCGAAACGTCCATTTATTTTTCGCGCAACCATCGCACCGAGAAGCACTCCGACTCCGCTAGCGCTGTACACGGTGCCGATTTTGTCCGAACTGATTTGCAAATTGTGTACGGCGGGCAAAACAAACACCGCAAATACGATATTCCAAGATAAATTCCATATCATGGCGCATCTCGTAAGCGCTAATATGTTCGGTTCGTTCCATATGAAGCGAAATGCGTCCGCAAGCGATCGCCACATATTCGTCTGTTTTCTATCAGAGTCTATATCCCGGATTTCATTGCTGCGGATGCCGGCCATGGCGAATACCGAGAAGAGGAAGGTCACCGAAGTAATCATAATCGAAAATGGAGCCGTAAGTGTTTGAGCAAGAAAACCCGCAAGTCCGGGTCCTGCAATTTGAGCGGCTGACCTGCTCGTCTCCAGCTTGCTGTTCCCTTCGATCAGTCGGCCTGTTTCAATAAGACTCGGTAAGAAGGACTGATAAGCAATATCGAAAAAAACCATACACACTCCAACGATAAATGCGACGACATAAAGCAATCCGAAATTCAGATGGCCGAGCCACAGTGACACCGGAATTAATGCGAGGAAGAACGCCCTAAGGAAATTTGCCGTGATAAGGATGGGGAGTTTTTTTCCCTCGTCCACCCATACCCCGGCAAATAAACCGAATAGCAAGTAAGCACGTACTCGAAAGCACCCAGGGCCCCCATTTGGCCGGCATCAGCTCCCAGAAAGATTGCGGCTGTCAGGGGGAGGGCCAGAATCGCAATCTGCGCCCCAAATAGAGAAACCGTTTCACTTACCCAAAACCTCATAAAATCCGAATGCCTCCACCAGACACTTTGTCCAGACGCTGACATGTAGTTCCTCCTCATTTTTGGCTATACATATTTTTGCACAAATGGGGCTTGGTGTCGTTTCACAATCTTGCTGTCTTATTCCCGCGATACGCGTTTGTAAAAAAAATGACTACCTTATTGGTAGCCATCAATCATCCACGTGTTGGATCCATGGTTATGGAACATATCGTCTTCCGAATTTACGACGCCCCTCAACTAAAGCTAACGGTTTATCGCTTGAAGAGAATGAAACAGTACAGAAAATGACCCGTTTACTGAACGAATAGGAGTTCCTTATTGCATAAAAGTTTGACGAAAGAATCAATGCACAAATCAGCTTTCTCTCGCTCAACTTCCAATTTCCAGATTCCGGCGACATATCCGTCGATGAGTATCGTCGATCGGATGATTCCGTTTGCAGTGAACACCCGACTGCGGTATCTTTCATCCAGTATTCTACTGCGGTATAAAATGTGTGCCGGCCAAAACCACGTGTAAACAAATTACGTGGTTTTGGCCGTTTTTTTGAGCTGCGATAGCCGTCATATTTTTCGTTTTCGAGGCAAAAACAAGGCGACAATCGCGCCGAGAAGAATGCCGAGTGCCGCCAAATAAATGGCTGTCCGCTCACCCGCAGCGATAGCTTCGCGCAGAGCTTCGCCGGTTTTTCCTTGAAAACCCGAGTTGGCAACGGCGATCAGAAGGGCAAGGCCTACGGCGTTGCCGATATTTAACGTGGTTGACGCAATACCGGATGCTACGCCTTGCTCTTCCTTGGCTACGCCGCTGGAGGCGGCGACCCACATACCGGTCCATGTAATCCCTTGGCCGATACCGGATATAATGAGTCCCGGAACGATGATGAGGTAACTGCTGCCGACATGCGCGCCAACCGGAATCAGCATCGTACCGGCAATTCCGATGAGCGTACCGATTAGCAGCGTACTGCGTGCCTCCAAACGGGTGGCCAGCCGTTCGCCGAGCTGAGTGCCCGCTGCAATGGCCAGAGAAGGGATGATAAAGGCGAGTCCGGTATTCAGAGCACTGTATCCGTGCACGTTTTGAAAAAGTATCGTAAGGAAATACGGCAGCGCACCGAACGTTCCCATAAAAATGAAAGTGATAATGACGCCTGCAACCAGGCTGCGATTGCGAAATAGATGCAGCGGCATTAACGGGTCGACGCTCCGCGCCTGGATAAAAGCAAAGACCGCCAGGAGGGTCAAGGAAAGAATGGCGCATACAAGGATATACGGGGAAGTCCAACCGAATTCGGGCCCCTGCACGAGAACATAAACCAGGAGTGTGGCGCCTGCGGTCACGGTGACGGCTCCAGGCATATCAAAGCGGCGCTTTCGTTTCCTCGACTCGTCGCGGGGAATGAGAAACATGGCGACCAGAGCGACGATACCTGCGAGCGGTACATTGACATAAAAGACGGCTTCCCAGCCGAAAGCATTGGTCAGCAACCCGCCCAATAGCGAACCTATCGTCAGTCCGCTGGCACCGGCTCCGCCCCATACGGCAAGTGCGCGGTTGCGGCGCGGTCCCTCTTCAAACAATCGGTTGATCAGCGACAAAGTGGCCGGAAAAAGAAACGCCGCACCAACGCCTTGGATCGCGCGGGCGATGATAATGACAAGCGCGTTCCAAGCGAGTCCACCGAGTAAGGACGAAACCGCGTAGAGGAGCAAAGCGAAAATAAACATCCGTTTATGTCCCAACAAATCGGCGGCACGCCCCCCAAGAAGCAGAAAACCTCCGCAGAAAATCATATAGGCGCTGACCACCCATTGCAATGACTGCTTCGAAAATCCGAGTCCTTGGCCAATCTCCGGAAGAGCAACGTAAACGATATTGATGTCAAGTCCGTAGATGAGTTGGGCCAAAGCGAGCAGACCCAAGCTCCATCCCAAGGCCCGGTGCTTGACGGCAGCCATTTCCGGTACTGCGGCATGAAGCCGGGATTGAGATCGGTAGACATGAAAAGATCACTCCCATATTTCAATTTTTTTTGAAATGATTTAAAGCGATTATATTTCAAAAATAATTGAAATGTCAAGGAGGGGATGATATAATTTTTTCATGAGACAAATTGATGAATTTGCAGTAGCCCAAGCGGCTAAAGTACTTAGCGATCCGATACGGCTAAAAATATTGACGCTACTTAAAGAGGGCAGACAGGAGGTTTACCAGGCGCCAGTTTGTTCGGCTTTTGCTCATGCCATCTGTCCGGAGGATCTGAAGCTCGGTTTGGGTGACATTTCGTCGTCGAAGCTGTCGTATCATTTGAAGGAATTGAAGGACGAAGGCTTCATTCAGGAGTGCAGGGAGGGGAAACGGATTTATTATCTCTTAAAGCCTGACCGTTTCAAGAGCTTAATTGAATCGCTCCACAGGTTTTATTAGACGTAATCAACATGTAATTTGATTTTCATGTGGCATTAATGAACCTAGCCTATAATAATAGCTGACCCCCTTTTCAATATATAAAAATTAAGACCCGCAGCCTGATGCTGCGGGTCTCTTTCTGCTTATCGAATATCTGCACAATGTCCTGCTGGCGTTGAATTATCGAGATTTACTTAACAAACGGTCTCGAAAGAACTGCGGACTAAACAGGCCCAAGCAGGATTTTTTTACTCGTTCGGGCGACCGTCGCCATTTTTATACAACTGCAACGTGGAAAGTTTGCCAGAATCTTCGTTGTACGAAATCCGGATAAGCTTACACGGGTTTAGCCTTCTAAGTTTGATGAACATTACGTCATTGAACGGGTGAATGTTGAATAATTTATAATCATGAAGGCTGCCGGCAGGCAGCCTTATTAAGCTTTGGGCAGCATTGAAAAATATCGTCCATCCGTTGATCAAAGCCTTCCTTCAAAAAGCCATCCAATCATAATAACCTAATGAGATTAAGCGCTAACGGATTACAGGATTGATCGGCAGCCTCGCTCAGCGATCGGGCAGCATCAAACTTTCTCTTGTTACTTTTATGGAATTCAGACAAGTACTTTGGAGTCCTTGATCGAACCGCGAAGCTCTTGAACATCCAGCATCGGTGGCCGGCCATACATACGGGCATATTCCCGGCTGAACTGGGACGGGCTCTCGTAGCCGACGCGGAACGCCGCATCGGAGGCTTGCACGGCTTCCGTCAACATTAAACGCCGGGCTTCTTGCAAACGCACTGTTTTCTGGTATTGCAGCGGGCTCATCGCCGTGACGCGCTTGAAATGCTTATGAAACGCCGATATGCTCATGTTCACGGACTTCGCGAGCTGCTCAACCGCCAGCGGGCGGTCGTATTGCCGATTGATCAACCGGATTGCTTGAGCGATGTTGTAGGCATGGCTGCCGCTGATCGCAAATTGATAAAGAAGCGCGCCTTGTTCGCCCTGAAGCATTCGATACAGAACTTCGCGGATGACGAGCGGCGCCAGAACCGGAATGTCCTCGGGCGCGTCGAGCAGTTGCATGAGCCGCACGATGGCTTCGAGTAATACGGGCGACGTTTGGCTCACGGCTATACCCCGGCCGGCTTCCGCGGAGACGAAAGCGGGGTGATTCGTTTTCTCCACGAATTCCAGGATGACGTCGACGTCGAAGCTCAGCTTCAAACTTAAATAGGGAATCTCGGGTGAAGCCTCGACAATTGTGCCCATGATCGGCAATTCGACGGAAGTGACCAGGTAAGTCGAAGGATCGTACCGGTAGGTTTCACCAGCCAGCGTGGCCATTTTAGCTCCCTGCGCCACGACGCAAATGGATGGCTTGTAGACGGATTCCAGCGGTTCCGACAAGTGTGTGGCATGCATAAGCGACAAAGAAGGAATAGCCGTCCGATGCGTTCCGCCAGCCGGGGCATGGCGACGTATTAAAAGCGCCAATTGCTGCAAGGCTTGTTCCTTGCGCTGCGCTTCATCCATTGTTTCCATGTAGGCCGGCTCCTTTCCAGGAAGGATTGTTTTTACTTTTATTATATGGAGACGGGAGAGAATCAGGCAAGGATCGGACAGGAATGGTCTAACGGCGCGATGCTAACACTTACTATAATAAATTTGCAGGGTCGAACTCGGCGAATGACCGATAGGACCGCAACATGATAAAGGAGAGGAAAAGACATGAATTTGAACGGAAAAGTCGCGATCGTCACCGGGGCTTCGCGAGGCATCGGACGGCAAGTGGCCATCCAATTAGCGCAAGCCGGAGCGAAGGTGGTTGTCAATTATTCCTCAAGCCGGGGGAAAGCGGACGAGGTTGTAACGGCGATTGAGCAATTCGGCGGCCAAGCGGCGGCAATCCAAGCCGACGTGAGCAAGGTGAGCGAAGTCGAGGCGTTGTTCTCGGAGACGCTCGAGCGATTCGGGCGCGTGGACATTTTGGTCAATAATGCCGGCATCATGGAAAACAATGCGATCGCGGACGTGACGGAGGAAATATTCGACCGGCATTTCGCGCTCAACGTGAAAGGGACTTATTTCGCTTGCCAACAAGCGATGAAGCATATGGAGCGAGGCGGAACAATCGTTAACTTCTCGACGTCTGTCTCGGGCGCGATGCTCCCGACATACAGCGTATATGCCGCAACGAAGGGCGCGGTCGAGCAGCTGACACGTCAATTGGCCAAGGAATTCGGCCCCAAGGACATCGTCATCAATTGCATTGCGCCCGGGCAAGTGGCAACCGACTTGTTTCTGAACGGCAAATCGCCGGAGCTAGTCGATTCGTTCCGACGAATGAATGCGTTCGGGCGGCTTGGCGAACCGGAGGACATTGCGAATGCTCTCGAGTTGCTCGTCAGCGACAAAGCTCGTTGGATAACAGGACAGACGATTCGCGTAAACGGCGGGTTTAATTGAATATTGCGGAAGGCGCTTCATAGAAAGAAGGGACGTACGGACAACGGGCAGTAGCGTTGGCGGTACGTCCATTTTTTTTCGCAATAAGTCGGTTCAAGCCCCGCGCCGGTACTCTTTTCCCGTAGACAACCGCGCTTTGAGCAAATGATACAGGTTCCCGGCAAGCAGGCCGATAAACAAGTACATCAGCCCGCCGAAACACGCGTAAACGGCGGCGCTCACCACCGCGGCGAGAATGCCGAACGCGATTTGACCGCCCGTCTTGGCCGGAGAAGTCGGCGGGTCGGTCAGCATAAAGAAGGCGAAGAACAGGGCGGCGTTGATAAACGGCGGCCGGAGCGCGTCGGCGGCGTCCCCGACATGGAAACAGCCCATCATGAACAGCAAAAAGAGAAATGTCCCGATAAACGCAAACAGTTGCGGATATTTGTTCACCCGGTTCACCACAGCGTATCCGCCGAGCAAAAGCAGCGCAATAGTCCATGCAGGGAGGTCGCCGAATGCGCCCCACCAGCTTTGTCCGGAATGAAACAACGGAACGGACAGCAGCAACCCGAAAGCCGCCGGATTGAAGACCGGTTTTTTCTTGGCGACAAGCAGATGCTTGGATAATATCGAGACGATACAAGTCGCGGCCACAATGAACAACGAAGTAGTGACGCTTAATACCAGCGCATTAATGAGCCCCGTAATCACGGCACCGTCCGGCATGATTCGCTTTCTTTTGCCAATAAGAGCGCAAACGATGTCCGCGGCCACGGAAACAGCGACGGCGACTACACCGTTTATGATGCCTTTCGCGTCGAACGCCCCAATCGAGGCTATAAGCAGACAAGCCGCCAGCGCAACTGTGACGTAGCCCTTTGGCGATTTGATCCATTGACCCGCTGTCATTCATATCCCTCCGACTGTTACGATCTGCAGAGCGGGCGTGATCAGAATTCCTTTCGTACCCGTTTGTTCGATAAACGTCTTCCCTCTATTCTCCACCAGCAAAAATGCGGCGGTCGCCATAGCGTCCGCCATCATGGCAAAAGGGGCGATGATGCTGCAGCTGATCCAAACGTTTGGCGAGCGCCTCGTTTTAGGGTGAAGCAAATGATGCGTGCCGGGGACTTTGGCGCTCTTGCGCTCATAGCTCCCGGAGGTGCAGACCGCCTCATTCGAAACGGTGACGGATTGCACGATTTGGTCTTTATGGTAAGGATGCCGAATGCCGATTTCCCAATCGCTGCCGCTTTCGTCCACTCCCCCGGCAAACAGGTCGCCACCGGCATTGACGACAAATCCGTCAAATTCCCGCAATTCGCTAGCCGCCAAATCGATGGCGAACCCTTTGGCCACGGCGCCCAGATCGATGACGAGCGGCTTCCGCAGCAAAACGGTGCGGTCCCGCTCATTTACGATAACATCCCGATACGTCACGCTTTCGGCGGACGGACTGAGAATCGTTTGTCCTGTCAAATAATGACGGTTGAACCCGTGCTCTTCCATTAGCCCGCCCACCGTAGGGTCGAATACGCCGTCTGTCCATTTGGCTACCTCCAAAGCAAACTTGAGAGGCTCGAATAAAAACGGGCTCACCGGAACGGGGGTCCCGAACTGGCGGCACGCCATCATCAATTCGCTGTCAGGGCTGAACCGGCTGCACGCCTGTTCGACTTGGCGAAACGCAGCAAACGCTCTGTCGATTTGCGCTTCCGCACGATCCGCCGATTTCCCGGAGGCGACGACTTGTATATCCACTACCGTATCCATAAACAATTTGGCTTTTTTCATGCGTCGATCCATCAGGCGTTTTTGGCTTGAGTAAGCGCATCTTGCACGGCGTCTTCGAACGCTTGGGTGCTGTACGTTGCGCCTGAAACATTGTTAACGTGAGCGCTTTGCTTTTGCAGCACTTCCCCAGGCAGCCCCACTACATCGCTTTCCGAATAATGCATAGCAAAATGGCTGATTTCTACGTCCGTAATTTTGTCGTTCTTGATCGTGACCGCCACTTGAATCGAGCCGCGCCGATTGCTTCCCATCCCGGTGTAGGTGCCGTCTTTATACAGCTTCTTGGACTGGCTCGTCTTGCCGGGCTGGCCGGCAGATTTGCTTGCCTGGCCGTTCTGGCCGAATGGATCAGCTTGGCTCGCCCAGCCGCCGCCGGACTGAACATCCGTTTGAGCGTACTGCTGCGGCGTTTGCGCAGGGGCAGCTTCTGTTTCCGTCGTCACATAGCCGGCAGCGTACACTGCCGCGATAGCCGCTGAGCATAGGGCAACCCACTTTTTGTCCATTTTCGCCATGTCTCTATCCCTCCGTTCAGCCGATACCGTCAGTATAAACGGGCAACATTGAAATTTTCTTAAAACCGGGGATTCTGATAAAATGAATGCAAAATTCGGTGAAAGGCGGCAAGCGGCATGCGCGTACTGGTGGTGGAGGACGACGCTTCCTTGCTCAAGGTCGTCCGCGATATTTTCGAAGGCGAAGGGTTTCGGACGGATGCTGCCGAGACAGGCGACGACGGCTATTATTTGGCTCAGCAGGCTATCCACGATTTGATTGTACTCGATGTGATGCTGCCCGGCATGAACGGTGTCGAAATTGTAAAAAAAATTAAGAGCCCAGTCCGTGTCGATCCCTGTCATCCTGTTGACGGCAAAAGACGCGGTGGACGATCGCGTGGCCGGTCTCGATGCCGGAGCGGACGATTACGTCACGAAGCCGTTCGCCGTATCGGAATTGCTGGCACGCTCAAGGGCGGTGCTGAGGAGACGGGGCACGCTCGGCCAGGAAGGCGATCTGACCTGCGGCCCGATCCGCTTGTCTCGTACGGTGAGGGACGCTTTTTGCGGAGAAACTCCGCTCAATTTGACGGGGAAAGAATACGAATTGCTGGAATTTTTCCTATGCCATAAAGATCAAATTTTGACCCGCGAGCAAATATTCGACCGGGTGTGGGGGTTCGATTCGGGGGCGGCCATTACGGCGGTCGACGTATATGTGCATCATTTGCGCAAAAAACTCGCGGCGGGCGGCGCTGATGCATTGCTCCGCACGGTGCGGGGAATCGGCTATCTGTTAAAGGGAGAGGCCAATGTTCAATAACATTCGCAGAAGACTGGTTATCGTCAACGCCGCGGTTTTTTTGCTCGTGCTTGCCGTTCTGAGCTCCATGCTGTACGTTCATATGCGATATCGGCTATTTCACGAGACAGACGAGATTTTGCAGCAGGCGGAGCGCCGGATCGGGACGTACCGCAACGTGGAGGAGCTGCTTCGGTCCGATCACCCGGAACCTCAGCAGGATGAAAGAACGACGTACCTGTTTTGGAATGTGCAAGGGCAGCTGGTCGGCCAATCGCCGAAAGGGTCGTTTTCCGGCACGGCTGAGGGGCAATTTCGGTATCGGACGGACGCGTCGGCGATTCGCACGGTAACGGCCGATAATCGTAGTTATCGCGTGCTGCAGTTCCCGAATCCGCATCAAGGCTCGGATGCGATTGCCACTATAGCGATCGTAAGAAGCTTGGGAGATGTCAACAACACGCTCCGTTCGCTGCTGTGGGACATTATCGCGGGCATTGCCGCCAGCGTGGCCATTTCGGTTGTCGCCGGATTCTTTTTGGCCGAACGGGCATTGATCCCGATCCGCCGCTCGTGGGAGAGGCAGCAGCGCTTTGTGGCCGACGCCTCGCACGAGCTGCGGACGCCGACAGCGGTCATTCACGCGCAAACAGAGCTGCTTCTTCGCCACCCCGCGAATACGATCGAGCAGGAGAGCCCCAATATCGCCGCCATTTTAAAAGAGAGCCGGCGGATGGGCAAGCTGGTGGACGACTTGCTCACGCTGGCCAGGTCCGATTCGAACGAGCAGCTGATTCAACCGTCCGCCATCGCTCTGGACAGCCTGCTGTCCGAAGTGACAAACCACTTCCGCTCTTTGGCGCATACGAAGGACATCGAGATTGCGACGGACATCCGGAAGCCGCTATCCCTCTGGGGGGATGAAAGCAGAATTCGCCAGCTTCTCGTCATCGTATTGGATAACGCCTTGAAGTATACGCCGGCAGGGGGGCGGATCGAGGTGACGGGCCGCTATCAAGCGGGTTCCGTTTATATCGGCGTATCCGACAGCGGCTGCGGCATCGCGGAGGAGGAGCTTCCTCACATTTTTGAACGGTTTTACCGCGGAGACAAAGTCCGCTCCCGTGCCCAAGGCGGGACGGGGCTTGGACTGTCGATCGCGCAGTGGATCGTAGACGCGCACGGAGGAACCATTCGGGTGCATTCCAAAGTCAATCAAGGAACCAAGGTAGAGCTGCTGTTTCCGCAAAAACATCGGGCGCCGGCAGAAGGCGGCAATCCGGCCTCCGTTTAGCAATACTTCAAATAATCTTCCATCGTATCCAAATCCAGCACGATCCCTTCGTCTTCCACCGGCACTAAAATGTGCTTCTCCGCATATTTCATAATCGTTTTCGCCCCGGCGTCGCCCTCCAGCTCCGCAAAATGGCCAAGCATCGCCCTGGAAAACAGGACGGGATGGCCTTTTTGCCCGTGGCAGGAAGGTTGAATGATCCATTTTGCAGCGCGGTTGCGTCGCAAGCTTGGCGAAATTCGTCAAAAAATCGGCTAATCGTGCTGGCTTGAATGAAGGGCTGATCCGCCAAAAAGATCATGACCGCCTGCGCGGAGCTCGGGCAGCATGCGGCTGCCGTACGCAAAGAAGCGCTCATGCCGTCGGCATAATCCGGGCTGTGAACCCAGGCGAACCGGCGGTCGTCCACTTGGATGGCGGATTGCAGCGCTTCGTGCCGGTGCCCGGTGACGCATACAATTCGCTCGAATGGAAATGGCAGCAGCTTGCGTATCGTTACAGCCAGCATCGGCGTGCCTCGGATCGGCAGCAGCTGCTTGAAATCGCCCATGCGGGCCGATTTGCCGGCAGCCAGCACGACGGCCGCCACAGGTATCGTCTCGTTCATCGCCATCTCCCTCCTTCCTCAGCCTTATGTATACTCCCCGCAGGGCGATTCCAGCCCAAAGTACACCAATCGACATCGGCCCGAATCATATCGCAACAAACGACACCAAGTTCCATAATTCAACATTAATTTCAATCATTAAGTATAAAAGGAAGTATCTGGACCAAGCGTACCCGCATATGATATGCTGGAAACGGTTACAAATATGCGAATTTTAAACTATCGCCAAGGGGGGAGCCGATAAATGTAACCAAATCGTTGCAGCGAAGATCGCATACTTGGACGGAGGCTTTAATGGTTCAAAGGTTTGCATTGAATCCAACATTTCGGAGGTCATCCAATGAGGAGAAAAGGAAAACCGTTTGCACTGCTTGCCGTCACCATGATCTTGACTACAATTTTGTACGGATGTTCGGGTTCGGGCGCAAAGCCTGCCGCTTCGGGTGCCGATACGGCTGCTAAAGGGAACGATACGGCGGCGGCGGCACCGAGTAAGGACAAGGTGGAGATAACCTGGCTTGTCAGAACCGACCCGAACATGATCGATTGGGAGAAAGAAATGATTGACGGCTTCCAGAAGGAGCATCCGAACATTACCGTGAAGCTGGAGCAAATTCCGCAGGCGGAAATCGACCAGCGGCTCACGACGATGATCGCTTCCGGCAAAGTGCCGGACGTATGGTCGTCGAACTGGGCGAACTCTGGCTTCGCTACTTATAAAAAAATGGGCGCGCTGCTCGACCTGACGCCGTATGTGAAGAAGGATCAGGCGGCGCTCAGCACGATCAACCAGAACATCATGAACATTTATCAGATCGACGGCAAAATATACGGCATCCCGATGCTCAGTATCGGCAGCTTCCTGTTCTACAACAAGGAGCTTTTCGACAAAGCCGGAGTTCCGTACCCGACTGTGAACTGGGACGATACGTCGTGGAACTTCCAGAAAATGCTGGAAAACGCGAAGAAGCTATCCAGCGACATCGGCAACGCCGACAAGCAAGTGTTCGGCGTGTTCAACAGCATGAGCGCGAACTTGCAGTCTTGGATGTTCGGCGGCGACTTCTTTAAGCCGGAAGCGTATACGTCGGCCGTCATGGGCGAGCCTGCGGTGCTGACGAACAAAGCGAATAAAGAAGCGATTCAGTTCAACGTCGATCTGATTCAGAAGGAGAAAGTAGCGCCGAACCAGACGACGATCGATGCCGTGTCGGCGATCGGCGATCCGTTCCTGACCGGCCGCGTGGCGATGGTTATCAACGGCGGCTGGGGCTTCTGGGCGTATCAGCCGGCCAAATTCAAGTGGGGCGTAGCGCCGATCCCGTATCATGACGGCCGCAAAATCGCGCTGTTCGTCGACCCGTGGAACATCAGCGCGAAGAGCAAGCATCCGGCAGAATCGTGGGAGCTCATCAAGTACCTCGTCGACCCGAAAAACGGCGGCAAGAAATTTATGGAGAAAACGTCCGCAACTCCGGCGGATACGTCGCTCGCCGAGCAGTGGTACAAACAAATCGCGGACAAAACCGGCATGAAGATCGAAGACATCAAAACGCTCAACGAAGGCGCGATCAAAAACGGCCGCGAAGCGGATAACCACCTCATCGACAAGTTTTCCGTCATCAGCAATACGATCAACCAGACGATTGCGGGCGTGTGGAACGGCCAGAAGAGCGTCGACGACGGGCTGGCGGAAATCGACAAAAACCTCCGCTCCCTGAACCTGAAGTAGCCGGCCGTAGGGTCCAAACTATGCCAAAAGGTTTCCCTTGGCGCACGCGGCCAAGGGAAACCTTTTGCCAATCGAGGTGACGTCCCATGAATTCAGCGCCCGCCGCCGCCGAGCCGCAAATCCGGCGCGCCGCCAAAAAGAAACGGAACCCGGAGCTCGCCCGGGAGGAACGCGCCTTCTGGCTGTTCATATCGCCCTGGGCGCTAGGCTTCCTGCTGTTTACCGGCGGCCCGATTATTGCTTCCCTGTTTCTCAGCTTTACCGACTATAACGTCATCGACGCGCCGAACATCATCGGCCTCAAAAACTTCGTCGACTTGTTTCATGACAAGCTGTTTTACAAGTCCATCAGCGTGACGTTTTATTACGCCGTCCTGTCCGTGCCGTTCACGATCATCAGCTCCTTGCTGCTGGCCGTGCTGCTCAACAACAAAATCAAAGGCCAAGCCTTGTTCCGGACGCTGTACTACACGCCTTCGATCATTTCCGGCGTCGCCGTATCGTTCCTTTGGATGTGGCTGCTGAATCCCGATTTCGGCGTCGTCAATTCGCTGCTCAGCCAGTGGTTCGGCATCAAAGGGCCGGGCTGGTTCACGAAGCCGAACACCGTCATCCCCTCGATGGTGCTCATGCAGCTGACAAGCATCGGCGGCACGATGGTTATTTTCCTCGCGAGCCTGCAGACGTTGCCGAGCGATCTGTATGAAGCCGCCTCGATCGACGGGGCAAGCCGGGTGAAGAAGTTTTTCCGGATTACGGTGCCGCTCATTTCGCCGGTTATCCTCTTTAACGCCATCATCGGCATCATTTCGTCGTTCCAGGTGTTTACGCAAGCTTACGTCATCACCAAGGGCGGGCCCGACTGGAACTCCTACTTCTACGTGCTGTACTTGTTCAACACCGCGTTCGCCCAGTTCCGGATGGGCTATGCCTCCGCCCAGGCCTGGATTTTGTTCATCATCATTTTCGCGCTGACGCTGCTTTCGCTGTGGGTGTCGAGAAGGCTGATTTACTACGAATATGACAGTAAGCGTTAGGGAGGAGCCGGAACTATGTTAGCAAGACGAAGAGTCAGTCATGGCGAGCTGAGCCTGGGCGGCAAAATCGTCGTTTACGGCCTGCTGCTCCTGGGACTGCTGCTGTTTGCTTTTCCGCTGTTCTGGATGATCATCACGTCGCTGAAAGATTTGGGGGACGTTCACAAGCTGCCGATGACGTGGATTCCGAATCCGATCCGGTGGAGCAACTACGCCAAGGTGTTCCATGACGCGCCGCTGGAGAGGTATATTGTCAATACGGTGGCGTACACGGCGGTCACGATGGTCGCGGTGGCGCTGTCCTCGTCGCTCGTCGCTTTCGGCTTCGCCAGGCTGCGCGCCAGAGGGAGCAAGTACTTGTTCCTGCTCGTGCTGGCGACGATGATGATCCCGCCGCAGGTGACGATGATTCCGCAATACTTGCTGTTCAACAAATTCAACTGGGTCGACTCGTATTTGCCGCTCGTCATCCCGGCGTTCGGCGGCAGCGCGTTCATCATTTTCCTGCTGCGCCAGTTTTATTTAGGGTTTTCGCGGGAGCTCGACGAGGCGGTCAAAATCGACGGCGGGGGCTTTTTCACGATATATGCCCGCATTATTTTGCCGCTGTCGATTCCGTCTTTGGCGACGGCGGCGATTCTCGAATTTATGTACCGGTGGAACGATTTGATCGGGCCGCTCATTTATTTGAGCGACGGCAGCAAATATCCGCTTTCCTTGGGGCTGTCCAATTTTACGGCCGCTTACGCCGCCACCCCGTGGAACTTGCTCATGGCCGCCTCGATCGTCGCCGTGGCGCCGCCGCTGCTGCTGTTCTTCTTCGCTCAGAAATATTTCATCCAAGGTATTGTCATTACCGGCTCCAAGGGATAATCTGGAAGCAAACGACACACCGCAAATGGAGAATCGAATGAAGCTCGCACAAGACATCAGGCAATTCGTTCACGTTCCGGGCGCTCTCAAGCTGCTGGCGGCTATGCTGCTGTATGGCGCGGGCACGGGCATCCTGGCGCCGATGAACGCCGTCTATTTGCACGATCAGATCGGCCTGAGCAAAGGCCAGATCACCATCGTTTACTGCGCGTCGCTGCTGCTCAACATGGCCGCGACCATCGCCGTCGGCATCGTCAGCGACCGGATGCGGAGCAAAAAGCGGCTGCCCTTGGCAGCGGCGGTCGTGTGCAGCATCGGCCTGCTCCTCTACATGCGGGCAAGCACGTTCCCGGGGGCGCTCATCGCGATGTGCATCGCGGTGGCCCCTTCGGGCCTTATTATGGGCCAGCTGTTTGCGATGGCCCGCAATCATTTTGCGGCACGGGCTGGGGCGATTTTGGAGATGGCGCTCGTGTGGCTGCGGGCCGGCTTCAGCGTCGGCTTTTTTGCCGGGCTGCTGCTCGGGGCGAATTTGTTCCTGGCGTTCGGCTTCCGAGGGGTGCTCATCGGCAATTTGGCCGGATATGCAGGGCTGCTCGTCATGCTGCTGCTGTATACCGAGGTGACGAAAGATGCCGCCGGGGCTGCGAAGGCGGGGCAGAGCGAGCCGTTCTCGCTCGGCGTGCTGGCAGCTTTGCTTATGCTGGCGTGCGCCGATTCGATCCGCGGCTTGTATTTGCCGCTCATCGTCAACTCGCTGTTCGGCCATCCGCAGTATGCCTCGTACTTGTGGAGCGCACAGGCGGTATTCGAGCTGCTGTTCATGACCGTCACCGGGTACTGGGCGGCGAAATACGGCAGCAAGCCGATCATTGCCGCCGCCGGCGTCATGGCAATCGCCGCTTACATCGTGTACGCGCTCGCTTCTCCACTGGCGCTGTTCTTCGCCGTGCAGCCGCTCTACTCGTTCTTCGTCTCCGTCCTGTACGGAGTGGCGATGGGGGTCGTGCAGCGCATGTTCGCGAGCCGCACCGGGTTCGGTTCCAGCTTGTACGTCAGCATTACGCAGACGGCCTCGTTGATCGGCTACATTCTCCCTACGCTCATCCGGGGAGTGACGCCGCACATCTTCATCCTGCCGATGATTCTCGTCGCCGGATCGCTGTCCATTTTGGGTTATCAACTTTACCAAGCGAGGAGCTTCGCCATGGAAATCAGCATATGTTCTTTTAGCTTTCACCGGCTGCTGGCCGCGGGCCAGCAAGACATTTTCGGATACATACGCGACTGCAAAATGCTCGGCTGCACGAGGCTGGACCCGTGGAACGCGCATTTGGCGCAAATCGAGCGCGGGGAGGACGTGCTTCATGCCGGGGGCCATCCCGGCGAGTCGCAGCATTTGACCCCGGCAGACGACGCTTTTCTGGACGAAGTGAAGCGGGCGGCGGACGAAGCCGGACTGCCGTTCGGCTGCATTGCGGTGGACGGCGCGCACATTTACGAAGAGACGGAAGAGGCGCGGCAGCGGAACCGTGCCAAGGCGTACCGCTGGATCGCCATCGCGGCGAAGCTGGGCGCGTCCCATATCCGTATCGATACCGGCGGACCGGAGCAGTGGACGGACGAGCAGTTCGCAGTGACGGTGGAGGGCTATCGCGACGTCATTGCGCGCGCGAAAGATGCGGGGCTTCAAGTTATCGTAGAAAATCATTGGGGGCCGACGCTCCATCCGGCGAACGTCGTGCGCCTGATGGAAGCGCTGCCGGAGCTCGGCCTGCTGCTCGATTCGTGGAACTGGGCGCCGGGCAAGCAGGCGGAAGGCTGGCTTACGTGCGCCAAATATGCTAAAGTGACGCATGTGAAGACGTTCCATTTTACGGCGGACGGCCAGGAGCTTACGCAGAACGTGCCCGCTTTTTGCCGGCTGCTGCTGGAGCACGGGTACGACGGCGTATGGGGCGTGGAAAGCGTGCCGAGGCAAGAGGGCGAAATCGAAGCCGCGCGGAAAACGATCGAGCTGATTAAAAGCGCCGTCGCTTGACGCGCAAGGAGAGGGGAATTCTTCATGGAACCGAAACGGATCGGGATTATCGGCGTCGGGCAAATCGGCAAGCATCATCTGGATGAATACGCCAAGCTGGAAGGCGTCCAGGTTGTCGCAGCGGCCGATGTCAACGAGCAGGAGCTCGGGCGCGTCGCGGACCAATACGGCATTGCGCACCGCTACACCGATTTCCGCGAGCTGCTGGCGCGGGACGACATCGAAGCCGTCGACGTGTGCCTGCATAACAATTTTCATGCGCCGATGACGATTGCCGCCCTGCGGGCAGGCAAGCACGTGTATTGCGAGAAGCCGATTGCCGGTTCGTATGCGGACGGCAAGGCGATGCTCGAATGCGCGGAGGAAACGGGCCGGATGCTGCATATCCAGATCGCCACCCTATACTCGAAGGAGACGAAGGCCGCCAAAGCGCTCATCGACGATGGCAAGCTCGGCAAGCTGTACCATGCCCGGTCGACGGGCTTCCGCCGGCGCGGGCGGCCTTACGTGGACGGCTACGGCGCCCCGTCGTTCGTGCGGAAAGAAGTGTCCGCCGGCGGCGCGCTGTTCGATATGGGCATTTACCACATTT
Source organism: Gordoniibacillus kamchatkensis (assembly GCF_000829455.1). Classification (GTDB taxonomy): domain Bacteria; phylum Bacillota; class Bacilli; order Paenibacillales; family NBRC-103111; genus Gordoniibacillus; species Gordoniibacillus kamchatkensis. The sequence continues at coordinate 25,802 of NZ_JXAK01000047.1, read as the reverse complement.
CGCAAATTGTATATTTGCTTGGCCTGCCGCAGGTGGAGCGGGTGAGCGGCAAAACGTATCAGGAGACGGATATGGACGAGGCGCGCCGGGAGACGAGCGGCTACAACGTGGAGGAGCTCGGCCTCGGCTGGTGCGCTTCTCCGGCGGAGCGACGCTGGACATTATCGAGGCTTGGGCGATCCAGCTTGACGGCTTTGAAGGAAGCAGCATTGTCGGCTCGCAGGGCGGTGTGCGCCTGTCGCCGTTCAGTTATCATGCGACGCTGAGCGATATGAATATGAACGCTACTTTCGACTTGAACGCGATGGATTACCGCTGGCACCAGCTCCGCGCCAACCAGGACGCCTACGACTCGTCGCAGCACCACTGGCTCGCTGCCTTACAAGGCAGGGTCGAGCTGCTGCCGACGGCGCGAATCGCCTTAAGCACGATGCTGATCAGCGAAGGCATTTATTTGTCCGACAAGCTCGGCCGCGAAGTGACGGCGGAGGAAATCGCCGCCGCATCCGTATCGACGGCGATCAGGCTGTAGCGAGAGAAGAGCTTAGATGGGAAGGCACGGAGCCGTAGGGGCTTCGTGCCTTTTTGCTGAATCGAGAAGGTCGGCGATTTTGGAGCAGCCCTGTTTGTTTCGCAGGGAAAAGGAATATTTGTCCACGTCGGCGAATTACAATAGTAAAAAATGATCATCCGTACGGAAAGCGGTGTTTCATGCATGTTCGGGATTTTGGGTGTATCCGGTCTATCATTTTTGCTGGTGGCGATGTTCACGCCGCTGCTCATTTGGGCGCTGCGCACGTTAAAACTGACGCAGCCGATTCGCGCGGAGCTGCCTCCCGACCATCAGGCCAAGCGCGGGACGCCGCTGATGGCTGGCCTCATTTTGCTTGTCGGCGTGGCAATGTCGCTGCAGTTTCATCCCGCACCTCTGACGGTTTTGTTATGTGCCACATTCCTTCTGTTCAGCTCGGTCGGCTTTATGGACGATTTCAAAAAGGCCGCGTGGCAAGACCCGTCAGGTATTTCCGGGCGTACGAAACTGGTGTTTCAATTCGCGTTTACCGCCGTGCTGCTGTTCATATTGTTCCGTTGGTTCTCGCTGACCAGCGACATTACGCTGTTCCACGGGTTCCAGCTGCATCTGCCCATATACGTATATATCATCATCATGCTGCTCTTCATCGTTGGCTCTGCGAATGCCATCAATTTTACGGACGGACTGGACGGGCTATTGATCAATGTTGCGATCCCGACTTATTTTTTCTTTTTCTTGATTTCCGACAAACCTGAAGTACAGACGTTTTCGCTCGTCATGATCGGCTGTCTGCTGGGCCTGTTTCTTTACAATATTTATCCCGCGCGAGCGTTTATGGGCGATACCGGATCGATGGCGATCGGAGGCTCCCTTTCTTTTTTGGCTGTTATCGAGAAGGTCGAGATTTTGATCCCGATCCTGTTTTCGGTATATTTGGCGGAACAGCTTTCGGTCATCCTGCAGGTGTGGTACTACAAGCGGACGAAGCTGCGGCTGTTCCGGATGACGCCTATCCATTTCCACTTCAGCCTCAAGTACGGCTGGAGCGAGAACCGGATCGTCATGGTGTTCGGCTTTATTTCCTGGCTGTCTGTCCTTGTTTGCTGGCTTCTCTTGAAATTTGTGATTGGCAAAAGTTAAATGAGCCCCGCAACAGAATCGCCATGAAAAGTACAGCCACTCCCGGCACGAGGACACAAGAATTATAATGAAATTGCAGCAACTCTATCGCAAGGAGGAAAACAATTGTTCATCGTCAATGTCGAGGGTGCGGTCGTCCATGATGACCGATGGCTGATCATCAAGCGCAGCGCCAAGGAAGATCATGCCGGAGGAACGTTGTCGCTTGTCGGCGGCAAGGCGGATGCGGACGGACCCACAGCCGACATTTTGGAGAAAACCGTGAAACGGGAAATTTTCGAAGAGGTTGGCATCGAGATCAAGGAAACCGTGCACTATGTGTACAGCTCTTCGTTCGTTACGGATCGCGGGCAACATGTCGTCAATGTCGTTTTCTTGTGCGAAGACGGCGCCGGAACCGCGTGCTGCAAAAGCCCCGATGAGGTCGAGGCGGTCTACTGGATGACGTACGACGAAGTCATGAATGATCCGCGAACACCGGCGTGGACGAAAGAAAGTGTGGCGCGGGCGGCAAAGGTGCTGGCGTCCGTTCGATCAGCGCAGGAACCAAAATCGGACATCTCCCCCATATAAAGGAATTCTACAGCCGCAAAAAATGCTACCCAGTGCCGACATACTTGTTTATAATAGAAGTAAAACTTCATATTTGCTTTACATACATAGCTTGACGAAGGGGGCCCACCTTGAATTACTTGGATGAACGCATCCGGCAGCTGCTGGACAAGCACCGGATCGTCGGGCTCGCCGCCTCTGTTATGAAGGAAGGGCACCAAGTGTGGAGCGGCGGCTACGGATGGGCGAATATCGCCGGACGCATACCGGTTACGGACCATTCCGCGTTCCGGATCGCCTCCATATCGAAGACGGTAGTCGCGACGGCGGTCATGCAGCTTGCGGAAAAGGGCTTGTGCAGCATCGACCAGGACGTCGGCGACATTCTCGGTTTTCCGGTCCGCAACCCGAATCATCCGAACTCGCCGATAACGCTGAAACATATGATGACTCATACGTCCGGCCTGCAGGACGAATACGTGCGGTTTGTCGTCGATTCGCGCAGCGAAAATCCGCCCAAGATCAAGCTTACGGAATTGCTGTTGCCGGGCGGAACTTACTATACGGACCGCCTCTGGGGCGACGGAGAGCCGGGCGACCCGAGCCGGTTCGAATATTCGAACGTCGGCGCCGTCATTTTGGCGACGGTCGTGGAGAAGCTTTCGCGAGAGCGTTTCGACTTGTACTGCCGCAACCATCTGTTCGAGCCGCTGCAAATGAACGAGACCAGCTTCAACATCCAATATTTCGAGCATACGGACGATATCGCCACGCTATACGAATATGCGCAAGAAACAGACTCCTTCGCCGTCAGTACGGACGATTACCAGGGCAAGAAGCCGGATCCTATCGATTACAGCGGCTATGTGCCGGGCACGAACGGCGCGCTGTTCAGCCCGCAAGGCGGACTCAGAACGAGCGTGCGCGACTTGACCCGGTTTCTCGAAGCGCACGCGAACAAAGGCGAGCGGGAAGGCGTGCGAATCCTGCAGCCGGAAACCGCCGAGCTCATGCACCAAGCTCATTGGACAGGGTACCGAAGCGAAGGATTTTTCCGCAATAGCGGGCTCCAGTTCCAACTAACGGACGACCTGATTCCCGGGCACAGATTGATAGGGCATGCCGGAGACGCATACGGTCTGCTCAGCGACATGTATTTCCACGAGCGGGAACGTTGGGGCTTCATTCTTATCATGAACGGGCTTGTCCAGCGCAAAGGGCAAGGAGTATATTTTGAGGCGGAGGAAGAGCTGGCCCGATTGCTGTATGACGTCTTTATCCAATAACACCAGGTCAATCGGCAGGAAAACATTCGTTATTTACAACATGTTATTGCAATGTTAGACTATATTACACCGCCGTTGGCGTTTTGGCATCCACCGGTCGTGGGAAGCGTTTCCCTTCCCACATCCCGTGCGGAAACCGTACAAAATGCTGACAAGGAGAGTGGACAGACGTTGTACGACAAAGATACGATTTATGTGATCGGCGATGCGCAAGCGTCCGTGAACAATCCGATCACCCAGCAGTTCAGCGCCTTTTTTATCGGACTCGTCGTCGATACGACAAGCCACAAAATTATCGACGCCGGCTGCTCGTCCACGATTCCGCTCACTTCGGAGTTTGTCCGCTCCATCTTTATCGGCCACAATATGCTTCTGTTCGACACCGTAGCCGCCGAAATCCGCCGCCGCTATCACGGTTCCTCGCAGAAAGCGCTGATCGTGGCATACAAGGATGCGCAAAAAAAATACAAATCGGCACTGAACAGTCGCGAAGATCCGGGCTCCGAGCCTTCCGGCACAGTGTAAGCTGCTTTATTTATCCGTATGGCGACATAAGCGACATACCCGTAAATAAAACCCAGCAGATGGCGATCGAGGATGCACATGGTAGCATGGCGCTCCTTTAGAGCCGTTTGTCTGGGTTTTTCTATTCCAATCGCACAGGAGGAATCCCTTTGAAACTGTATATTTCGATCGATATGGAAGGCATTACCGGTCTTGTAGACCCTACGTTCGTGGATTCGCGGCAGTACAATTACAACCGCGGCCAGCACATCATGACGGACGAAGCGAATCACGTGATCGGCACCGCTTTTGAACAAGGCTGCAAGGAAGTCGTCGTCAACGACAGCCATTCGAAAATGAACAATTTGCTCATCGAGCGGCTTCATCCGGAGGCGCAGCTCATTTCCGGCGACGTCAAGCCGTTTTCCATGGTGCAGGGGCTCGATGCTTCGTTCGCGGGCGCAGCTTTTCTCGGGTACCATACCCGCGCAGCCCGCAAAGGCGTGCTGAGCCATACGATGATTTTCGGCGTGCGCAATATGTACATTAACGATACGGCGATCGGCGAGCTCGGTTTTAACGCATTCGTAGCAGGACATTACGGCGTGCCGGTGCTGCTCGTGGCCGGCGACGACGAGACGGCGCGCGAAGCGGAGGAGCTCATCCCGGGCGTAACGACGGCGGTTGTGAAGAAGTACATTTCGCGCACGTCGGCGCTTTGCCTTACCCCGGAAAAAAGCGGCGAGCTGCTGCGGGCGAAGACGAAGAAGGCGCTCGCGAACCGCGCTGACGTGAAGCCGCTCGTGCCGCCGGCGAATCCGGTGCTGTCGATCGAGTTCGCCAACTACGGCCAGGCCGAATGGGCTCACTTGATGCCGGGAACGGCGATCGATGCGAACAGCCCCGTCGTCACGTTCCAGGCCAAAAACATTCTGGAAGCTTACCAAGCGATGCTGGTCATGACGGAGCTGGCGATGAGAACGGCATTTTGTTAAGAAGCGGGTGACGGCATGACCAGGTATATAGTCCGCAGATTCGTCTCGATGATCGTCACGCTGTGGCTCATTATTACGATTACGTTTTTCCTGATGCATGCGGTGCCGGGCTCGCCGTTCGAAAAAGACGGCAAAGGCGCGAATCCGACCGCCGTGCAAAATTTGATGGCGTTTTACCATTTGGACAAGCCGCTGCTTACCCAATACGGGCTTTATTTGAAGGCGCTGCTGTCGCTCGATCTCGGGCCGTCCATCGGCCATTTCCCCGACACGGTCAATTCGATGATCGACCGGGGATTCCCCGTTTCGTTCCAGCTCGGCATGGTGTCGATCGCTTTCGCCGTCATCTCGGGCATTGCGCTCGGGACGATAGCGGCGCTACGGCACAACCGGCTGATCGATTATGCCGCGATGGTGTTCGCCGTGATCGGTATCGCCGTGCCCAACTTCATCGTCGCAACGCTGCTGATCAAATACGTGGCGGTCGACTGGAAGCTGCTGCCGGTAGCGACGTGGGGCAGCTGGAAGCACGTGATCCTGCCTGCGCTTGCGCTCTCGACCGGTCCGCTGGCGCTCATCGCCAGAATGACCAGGGCTAACATGCTCGAAGTGCTGACGGCCGATTATATCGAAACGGCGCGGGCCAAAGGGCTGTCGCCGGCGACGATCGTAATCAAGCATGCGCTGCGCAATGCGATTTTGCCGGTCGTGACGCTGCTCGGCGCCCTGGTGGCGAACGTGCTGACGGGGAGCTTCGTCATCGAGAAAATTTTCGCCATACCGGGCATGGGCAAATATTTCGTCGACGGCATCAACAACCGCGACTATTCGCTCATTATGGGCACGACCGTATTTTACAGCGCGCTTCTCGTCTTCATGATGTTCGTGGTGGACATCGCCTACGGCCTCATCGATCCCCGCATCAAGCTGCACAAGAAGGAGGGTTAACGTGAGCGTCCCGGATTCTTTATTTGTTCCTATGGCGAAGAGCGCGGAAGCTTCGGAAGCGATTGTACGGCCGCGCCTGTCGTTCTGGCAGGAAGCGTGGCACCGGCTGCTGAGCAACAAGCTGGCCATGCTGGGCCTGATCGTCATCGTCCTCGTTGCGCTGCTGGCCATTTTCGGCCCGAGCTTGACGGATCAAAGCTATTCGAAGCAATCGCTGCTCGACGCGAACCAGAAGCCTTCGGCCGTGCACTGGTTCGGCACCGACGATCTCGGCCGCGACGTCTACGCCCGCATCCTGTACGGCGCCCGCATCTCGCTGTTCATCGGGCTGATGGCGGCGCTTATCGATTTGCTCATCGGCATGGTGTACGGCGGCATTTCCGGCTACCTGGGAGGGCGTGTCGACAATATCATGATGCGCTTTGTCGATCTGCTGTACGGCATCCCTTACTTGCTCATCGTCATATTGCTCATGGTCGTGATGGGTCCCGGTCTCCTGACGATTATCGTCGCGCTCAGCGCCACCGGCTGGACCGGCATGGCCCGCATCGTGCGCGGGCAAGTGCTCAGCCTGAAGTCGGCCGAGTACGTGCTTGCGGCGCGATCGCTCGGCGGCAGCGCCGGCTACATTATCCGCAAGCATCTGCTGCCCAACGCGCTCGGCGTCATTATCGTGCAGGTGACGTTCTCCGTTCCTTCGGCGATTTTCGCCGAGGCGTTCCTCAGCTTCCTCGGCCTCGGCATTCAGCCGCCGCTGGCGAGCTGGGGGGCGATGGCCAACGACGGCTTGCCGACGATTTTGTCCGGCCATTGGTGGCGGCTGTTTTTCCCGGCGTTCTTCATTTCGGTTACGATGCTGGCTTTCAATCTCGTAGGCGACGGCTTGCAGGACGCCTTCAACCCGAAGCAGAGGAGGTAGAGCCGAATGACATTCAAAAGCACACCCGACGTTCTGCTCGAAGTGGATAATCTCCACGTCTCCTTCAAAACGTTCGGCGGCGAAGTCAAGGCGGTCCGCGGCGTCAGCTTCACGCTGCGCGAAGGCGAGACGCTGGCTATCGTCGGCGAATCCGGCTGCGGCAAAAGCGTTACCGCGCGCAGCATGATGCGCCTCCTTCCCGAGCATAGCGCCAGCATTCGCCAAGGCAGCATCCGCTTCAAGGGCCAGGAATTGACCGGGCTGAGCGAGAAACAAATGCGCGAGCTGCGAGGCTCGGAAATTTCGATGATTTTCCAGGATGCGATGACCGCCCTGAATCCGACAATTACAATCGGCGAGCAAATTATGGAAGGCATCATCCGCCACCGGAAAATAAGCCGCGCCGAAGCGCGCAAGCAAGCGATCGAAATGCTCGGGCTTGTCGGCATCACCAGCCCCGAGACGCGGCTGAAGCAGCACTTGCACGAATTCAGCGGCGGCATGAGGCAGCGCATCATGATCGCGATGGCGGCGGTATGCAGCCCGTCCGTGCTTATCGCCGACGAGCCGACAACGGCGCTGGACGTGACGATTCAGGCGCAAATCATCGACCTGTTCCGCATGCTGCAGGAGAAAACCGGCGTCGCGATCATCATCATTACGCACGATCTCGGCGTTGTCGCCAACATGGCCGACCGCGTCAACGTCATGTACGCCGGGGAAATTGTGGAAAGCGGCACGGTGGACGAGCTGTTCCGGCACCCGCAGCACCCGTATACGAAAGGGCTGCTGGCGTCCATGCCGCGCCTCGACACGGACCGTTCCAAGCCGCTCACCCCGATTCCGGGCACGCCGCCGGATCTGTTCGCGCCGCCTCGAGGGTGCGCTTTTGCCGCGCGCTGCAGCAATGCGATGGAGGTGTGCGGAGCGCACGCGCCGGAGCGGACGGCCCATTCCGCGACCCATTCGTCAGCCTGCTGGCTGCACGATCCGCGGGCCAAACAAGTATTCCAGCCGCCGATTGCGAGCAACGGGTAATCGGCACTAGGATAAATCACCAACTTTCATGAAGGGGAGAAGTGTACATGAAAAAAACATCAGCACTGCTCGTCAGCTGCGCCTTGCTGCTAGGCACGGTACTGGCTGGCTGCAGCAAAACGCCGGATGCCGGGAACGCCGCAGGAACGCCAGCGACCGGAACGAAGGCGGAAGCCGGCAAAACGGCGGCCAAGCCGAAAATTGTCGTCTACAACAACAACAAAGAACCGACCTCCATGGACCCGCCGATCGGCTTCGACCAAGTGTCTTACGACATTGTCAACAACGCGTTCGAAGGCTTGACCCGACTCGGCAAAAACCAGTCTCCGGAGCCGGCCATGGCGAAAGAGTGGAAAGTTTCCGCCGACGGCAAGAAATACACGTTCGCCCTTCGCGACGGCATCAAATGGTCGAACGGCGATCCGGTAACCGCCGGCGACTTCGAGTACGCCTGGAAGCGCCTGCTCGATCCGAAGACGGCGTCCGACGCCGCGTTCCTCGCCTATCCGATCGAAGGCGCGGAAGCGTACAACTCCGGCAAAGGCCCGGTTGACGGCGTGAAAATCAAAGCCGTTGACGACAAGACGCTCGAGATTACGCTGGCGCAGCCGGCATCCTGGATGCTCAGCCTCGTGTCCAGCCCCGCCTTCTTCCCGGTCAACAAAGCCGTTGTGGAGAAAAATCCGAAATGGGCCGGCGAAGCTTCCACCATCGTCAGCAACGGGCCGTTCACGATTACCGAATGGAAGCACGACAGCGAGCTGAAAATGGTGAAAAACGACAAGTACTGGGATGCGGCGAACGTGAAGCTGGACGGCGTTACGTACAAAATGGTCAACGATTCCAGCACCGCTTACCAGCTGTTCAGCACCGGCGAGCTCAACGTGTCAAACACGACCGGACCGTTCCCGGCCGATATGAGCGACAAGCTGTTCGCCGACAACAAAGTCAAGGTCGAAGACGGCGCCGGAACGGCGTTCTACCGCTTCAACACAAAAATGAAGCCTTTCGACAACGTCAACATCCGCAAAGCGTTCGTAGCTGCCGTCGACCGCCAGAAGCTGGTCGATCTGGTGCTCAAGAAAAAGCAAAAGCCGGCAGTCGGCTACGTCTCTCCGGGTCTGAAAGATCCTGCGGGCGGAGACTTCCGTACCGTCGGCGGCGATCTGATCAAGTTCGATGCCGCTCAGGCCAAGAACCTGCTCGCCAAAGGCATGCAGGAGGCCGGCTACACGACGCTGCCTGAAGTGACGCTGACGTACAACACGAACGACGAGAGCCAGCGCATCGCCCAGGCGCTGCAAGCGATGTTCAAGGACAATCTGGGAGTCGACGTGAAGCTGCAAAACAAAGAAGGCAAAGTATTGACGACGGAGCAAAAGGCGCTGCAGCTGCAGCTGTCCCGTTCTTCGTTCCTGCCGGACTTCGCCGATCCGATCAACTTCCTGGACGGCTTCCAGTCGACGAACCCGTTCAGCCGCACAGGCTGGAAGAACGATCAGTACGACAAACTGATCAAAGACGCATATAATGAACCGGATGACGCCAAACGCTTCAAAATGATGCATGACGCGGAGAAAATCCTGATGGACGAAGCTCCGATCTTGCCGCTCTATTTCTACAACAACGTGTACTTGCAAAACGATAACGTGACGGGCGTCGTCCTTCACCCATTCGGTTTCATCGACTTCAAGTGGGCCGATATGAAATAAGCTTGCTCATACAAAGAGGGGTTGGCACCCGGACCATGGGTGCTTCTCCCCTTTTTTTTCGAGCGATTCGGCGGGAAAGGAGTACCTGTGATGAGCGGGCTGATCAAGCCAAAGCGGCTGTATCTGGGAGATACGGTGGGAATCACCGCTCCGGCGAGCTGGGGCGACAGGGAGAAGCTGGAGGCGGCAGCAGCCTGCTTCGAGAAGCTGGGCCTCAAAGTGCGGCTCGGCGGCACGTTGTCCAAGCGGCACGGCTACTTGTCGGGGACGGACGAGGAGCGGGCGCAAGAACTGAACGCCATGTTCGCCGATCCGGACATCAAGGCGATCGTGTGCGCCCGTGGCGGTTACGGCACCGGCCGCATCGCGGACCGGCTCGACTACGGGCTTATCCGGGCCAATCCGAAAATTTTTTGGGGCTACAGCGACATTACGTTTTTGCATGCGGCCATCGGACGGTACGCGGGCCTGACTACGTTTCACGGGCCGATGCTGGTCGATTTGGAGCACGATTCGCATCCGCTCACGGTGCAAAATTACGAGCAGCTCGTCCGGCCGGCGGCCGTCCGCTACACCGAGGACATCTCGCCGCTGCAAGTTCTTGTCGCGGGCGAGGCGTGCGGCCCTGTTGTCGGCGGCAATATCTCCCTCATCGCCAGCACGCTCGGCACGCCTTATGAGCTGGATACGAAAGGAAAAATTTTGTTCATCGAAGACATCGACGAGGAGCCTTACCGGCTCGACCGGATGCTGAACCAGATGAGACTGGCCGGGAAGTTCGCCGATGCGGCGGGGATTATGGTTTGCGATTTCAGCAATTGCGAGCCGAACAAGCGCAAAGAGTCGCTTACGCTGGAGCAAATTGTGCAGGACCATATCGTTGCCGCGGGGAAGCCGACGCTGGCCGGGTTCAAAATCGGCCACTGCTCGCCGAACATCGCGGTTCCGATCGGCATCGAGGCGCGCCTGAACACGCATGACAAATCGTTAACATTTACGGAACCCGGTGTGGAGGCATAAGGAGGGCACAAACATGATCATACAAAGCGTGGAAGTACTGAGGCAGTCCACTCCGCTCAAGAAGCCATTCAAAACGGCTCTGCGCACCGTGCACGAGGCCGAGTCCATCATCGTCCGGATCCAAACGGATAGCGGCGCCGTCGGTTGGGGAGAAGCGCCCGCGACCGTCGTCATTACCGGAGATAGCCTGGAAAGCATTCGTGCGGCGATCGTGAACATTTTTACGCCGCTGCTGGTCGGGAAAAGCCTGCTCGCTTACGAGCGCATTTTGCAGGACGTTCATCAGTCGATGATCGGCAGCAGCAGCGCCAAAGCGGCTGTCGACATGGCCGTGTACGATCTGGTCGCGCAGCATTGCGGCGTGCCTCTGTACCAGTTCCTCGGCGGCTATAAGAACGAGATCGAGACCGATTACACGGTCAGCGTCAATTCGCCGAAGGAAATGGGAGAAGACGCCATCCGGTACATGCAGGAAGGCTTCAACGTACTGAAAATCAAAGTCGGCAAAGACAACATCGAAGAAGACATCGCGCGCATCAAGGAAATCCGCAGCTGCGTAGGGAATGCGGTCAAAATCCGCGTTGACGCGAACCAGGGCTGGCAAGTGAAGGATGCGATCCGCACGATCCGCCGCATGGAAGATTTGGGGCTTGATATCGAGCTTGTGGAGCAGCCGGTAAAAGCGCACGACATCGACGGGCTCAAGGCGGTCACCGACTCGGTGGAGACGCCGGTCATGGCGGACGAAGCCGTATTCTCGCCGGCGCAAGCGTTCGAAGTATTGAAACGCCGCGCAGCCGATATGATCAATATTAAGCTGATGAAATCCGGCGGCATTTACAAGGCGCAAATCATCAATCATATTGCCGAAGAATTCGGCGTCGAGTGCATGATGGGCAGCATGATCGAATCGCGCGTAGCCATTTCGGCCGCGGCCCATTTGGCGGCGAGCAAGAAAAATATTACGCGTTTCGATTTCGACGCACCGCTTATGATGCTCAGCGACATCGTAGTCGGCGGCGTAAAGTACGAAGGCCGGAAAATGACGTTCCCAAGCGATGCCGGTCTCGGCATTCGCGACGTCCATTGCCAACCTAATGTCGGAGTGGGATTATGAGCGAATTGAAACGTATGGTTGTTAACGTTGCCGTCGCTACCGTATGGACGATGCCGGAATCTCCGCGCGAGCTCGATGCGCCGGCGTTGCAGAGGCCCGTGGGGCTTCGGGAATGGCTGGAGAGCATGACGGTGGACGACAGGCTGGACTTGTGCGAATCGAACCGGGTTCAGTCGCAGCTCCTGTACGGGACAGAGGTGCTTGCGGCGGAGGAGCGTGGGGAATGGGTGCAAGTGCTCATTCCTCAGCAGGCGACGCCCAAGAACGAGCTGGGCTACCCGGGCTGGGTGCCGCGCTGCCAGCTTGCGGAAGCGACGGGAGCACCGGCAGGAGCGAAGAGGGCGGAAGTGATCGCCGACAAGGCGTGGCTGTACGCCAATCCGGATAATTCGTCCGAGCAACTGCTCGAGCTGAGCTTCCTGACATCGCTTCCGGTGCTGGACCAAAGCGGAGAATGGATTAAAGTGCATACCCCGGAAGGCGGCGAAGCCTATATGAAGGCGGACGAAGTGCGTCTGACAGACGGCCTGCCTGCGGCTCCCCGGCGTGACGCCGGCGGTGGCCATGCCGGGCACGCCGTTGTGGAGCAGGCGAAACGTTTTCTCGGCTTGCCTTATTTATGGGGCGGCTTGTCTTCCTTCGGCTACGACTGCTCCGGATTCGCCTACAGCATGCACAAATATGCCGGAGTGTTGATTCCGCGGGACGCCTCCGCGCAAGCGAGGCACGGACAGCTCGTCGAGCGGGAGCAGCTCGAGCCGGGAGACCTGCTCTTCTTTGCGTACGAGGAAGGCAAAGGAGCGGTGCACCACGTGGGCATTTATGCCGGCGACGGGCAGATGATTCATTCCCCCGAGTCGGGCAAATGCATCGAGCTCGTCGATTTGAGCAGCTACCGGCTGGCCAAAGAGCATTGCGTGTCGAGACGGTATGTTTAATTCGCGACGATTTTGCCGTTTGAACGATGCTTGACCGGCTTGACCGTTACGGTTCCTTTCACGATAGCAAGCTGCACGGCCATCATAAGCACATTGATTGCGATCATCCCGGCGATCACGGGGAGGAAGCTTCCTCCCATAGCGTCATGCAGCCGGCCGAGCACGATCGGCCCAAGCGCGCTGACGATATAGCCTGCCGATTGCGTCATAGCCGACCAGGCCGCAGCTTGCTGGGCATCGGCAGCCTCGTCGAACGGCAGCATCAGGTTGAGCGGAAACAGCACTCCCGGTCCGAGCCCGATCAAGACAGCGGATATTAGCGGCAGCACGGATAACGCGGTCATCACAAAGCCGGCAAGCATCAAAACCGAACCGAGCAGCAGCCAAAACAGACGGGACGGGTAACGTCTTAGCAGCGCGGGCAGCGCCAGACCTACAGGAATTTGGGTAACGGAGAAAACGGTCAGGACGGTGCCCGCGTATTGTTTGCTGTAGCCCATGCTTTGCACGATAGGCGGCAGCCAGGCGGTGACGGAGTAGAACAGCATGCCCAGCAAGCCGAAAGACAAGGTCAGGAGCCAAGCTTTCCGGTTGCGCCAAGGAAGCTTCGCGCTTGCGCCGGAGGCGGCCTTTGCTGCGGCGTCCGGTCGCTCCGCTTTCCGCGCAACGGACAACCGCCATAGCGGCAGTGCGAGAACGGCCAGCACAGCCCAGACGGCCAGAGCGATTTGCCACGAGTGGAACCGGGCTTGCAGCGGAACGGACAAGCCAGAGGCGAGCGTCGCCCCCAGCGCAAGCGCGATCGTGTACACCGAGATCATGGCCGGCACGTTCGCAGGGAAGCGCTGTTTGATAAATCCCGACAGCAGCGGGCCGATCACGGCGATGCCGACGCCGGCGATAAAGGACGTAAGCAGCAGAGACCACGTCGAATTCGCGAAAATCCGCAGCGCATTGCCGATCCCGATAACGGCTAACGACCAACCGATCACGCGCTCGATCCCTTTCCGCCGTCCCCACCGGACAGCCAGCGGCGAGAAAACGCCCATGCAAAGCACGGGGATCGACGTGAGCAAACTGGCGGCAAAAGCGCTCATGCCGAGCTCTTGGCGAATGGCTTGCAAGAGCGGCGAAACGGAATTGATGGCAGGCCGCAAGTTTAAAGACGCGAGAAAAAGAGCGGCAATCATTAGAAACGGTGAGAATTTTTTCATCTTGGCTTCACCTCGTCGTTCGAATGAACTCATCATAGCCAAGATGCAAATATTGATCAATTCAATGAAACAAATTATAATCATTTGTATCACAAATGATTCGGAGTGCTTAGGCGATGGAGCTAAGGCAATTGGAGTATTTTGTTGCAGTGTGCGAGGAGCTGCATTTTTCCAAAGCCGCCGAAAAGCTGGGAATCTCCCAACCCAATTTGAGCTTGCAAATTAAAGCGCTGGAAGCGCATGTCGGGCTTCCTTTGTTTGAACGGATCGGGAAACGCACGGTGCTGACGGATGCGGGGGCGGTCCTGCTCAAGCATTGCCGAAGCCTGTTTACCAACCTGCAGAACGCTTATGACGAGATCGGCGAGCTTCGCGATTTTGAGGGATGCCAGCTGGCCGTCGGCGTCATTCCTTCGGAATTGGATTACCGCTTGACGCCGCTGTTTATCGACTTTCTTCACCAATTTCCGAAAAACCGCTTACGGCTGTATTCCACGGTCGAAGTCGTCAAGCTCGTGCTCGATATGGCGATCGATATCGGAATTACGCTCAATCCGGCGCCGGATCATCGGCTCCGCGTCCGTCCGCTGGCCAAGGAAGCTTACGGCTTGATCGTTTCCGACCGTCACGAGCTGGCGGACCGCGAATCGATTTCTTTGGCGGAGCTGAAAGGCTTGCCGATGATTATGTACCCGAAGGGGTATTGGGGAAGAGAGCTTGTGGAAAAATATTGCAGAGACTACGGGTTTGAGCTGGATACCGTCGTCGAGACGACCTCTAACCCGTCTCTGTTTCGTTTCGTCAGGGAAAATATCGGGGCAACCGTGCAAACGTATCCTTTGGCCAAGGCGATCAACGATCCCAAGCTTCGTTTTATCAAGATCGAGGACCATCCGCCGGTGCGCGAAACGAGCATCGTGCACCGTGCCGACAAATATCTCGGGCGCGCCGCGCAATCGTTTATCCGGTTGGCGGAACAACAGTTGAAATAACGCGAGTAAAGCAAAAAGGCTGTCGCCGCAGCGGAATGATCCGCTTACGGGGACAGCCATTTATCTGTCACTCGATTTCGCCGTTCATATTGTAATAGTTCAGCAGCACGGTTACAATGCCGAAGGCAAGGTACATTATCGCCAATATGACGCCAAGATCGAACGCAAACGGGAAAATGATGAACCACACGCCGGCGATGAGCGACAGCCAATTCGGCCACGACTTCCAGCCGGTTTTGCCGACAGCCAGAATAGAGGAAACCGCCTGAACGAAGCCTGCCGCCAAACTGCCGATCACCGCGCCTTCGATATGGCTGAAATCGAACCACCACGGGGCCAACATAAACAGGAGTCCGATGAGCGCTGACAAACCGTTCCGTATATGCATTGCTTTCACCTCCCAGTTGCTGACGAAAGTCGGCAGGCTCCTACTTCATAGTATGCAAGCGGTTTCAAAAATGATCGGGGATAAAGAAAACTTGTCATGCGGAAGAGCCGCCGGGAGCGGTGTGGTAAAATGAATGTGCAACAGCGGAAGGGAAGCTGGACATCATCGATCAAGAAAAGGGGACGTACGCATGATTATCGGCTTAGGGGAATGGGGCTTGCATTATCGCACGATTGAGGAGCATTGCAGGATTGCCAGAGATTTCGGCCTTCGCTATTTGGAGCTTAGTGTCGCGCGGCGCTAACCCGGAGGTAACTAAGTTTCTTCGTTATCATCAGCTTTAATAAATTTGCGTACTTCTAGAACCGGACAAGAGAATATATGATGGAGAAGGAGTGCTGTGTCCAGTATTTGCCAATGGGAGGTATCGTTATGGAGTACAGTTATTTGGGCAGATCAGGTTTAAAGGTGAGCAGGTTGTGTTTGGGCACGATGAATTTCGGCGTCGATACGGACGAGAAGGAAGCTTATCGCATCATGGATGCCGCTTTGGACGCGGGAATCAACTTTTTTGATACGGCGAACGTATACGGCGGCATCGGGTCGCGCGGCAAAACGGAGGAGATCATCGGACGCTGGTTCGCTCAAGGCGGCGGGCGCAGGGAAAAGGTTGTACTGGCGACAAAAGTATACGGCGACATGGAGGAAGCGGCCGACGGTCCCAATGCGGCGCGCGGCTTGTCCGCTTACAAGATTCGGCGCCATCTGGACGCTTCGCTCCGGCGGCTGCAAACCGACCATATCGAGCTGTATCAAATGCATCACGTCGACCGCAACGTGTCGTGGGACGAATTGTGGGAAGCGTTCCAGGTACATGTGGCGCAAGGGAAAATCGGCTACGTCGGCTCCAGCAACTTCGCCGGACGGGATTTGGTGAAGGCGCAGTACGAGGCTAAAGCCCGCCATTTCCTCGGGCTTGTGTCGGAGCAGCATAAGTACAGCCTGCTATGCCGGCTGCCCGAGCTCGAAGTGCTGCCAGCGGCGGAGGAGCACGGGATCGGCGTCATCGCTTGGAGCCCGCTCGACGGCGGCCTTCTGGGCGGCAACGCTTTGAACCCGGCCCAAGGCTCGCGGAGCGCCCGCAATCGGGAACGGGCGGAGCGCCACCGCAGCCAGTTGGAAGCATTCGGCAAGCTGTGCAAAGAGCTCGGCGAGAGCGAAGCGAACGTAGCTTTGGCGTGGACGCTCGTTCATCCCGCCATGACGGCGCCGATCATCGGCCCGCGCACCTTGGAACAGCTGCAAAGCACGCTGCGGGTCGTAGACATCAAGCTGGATCAGGCTGCGTTGGAGCGGCTGGACGAGATTTTCCCCGGCCCTGGCGGGGACGCCCCGAGAGCTTACGCTTGGTAATACGAATACTATGCCAGAACAAAACCATCCGGTTGCCGCTGCAAAGGCGGCGCCGGATGGTTTTGTTTTGCTGTGGTCGCAGGAGCGATAAAGGGTTATCATTTATAATGCCGAAGTGGATTTGGAGATGGAAGTCGTTCAAAGGAAAATTTTAACGGTTAACAGGCATGTGATCCGACTGCTGTCAGCAGTGCTGGCAATCGATACGTTCTCGCAACCTTTTTTAGCGTCCGTACCGGTAGACACTTCCGCTATTCAAGCAGTGAACGAACGCCGTTACGACGAACCCCGCCGGGAGGAGAGCCTTCATGAAACGCTGGAGCCTGCGCAAAAAAATGTTAACGATGTTCCTGCTGCTGATCGCCGTACCGCTCAGCCTGCAAGGCCTCATTACGTATTACGAGTTCGCGACGACGATCGAGCGGCGTACGGCCGATTCAACGACCCAGATCGCCGGGCAGATCAACCGCAACCTGGACCGGACGCTGATGGAGATGCAGCGGCTGTCGCTCATGCCGGTGTACGATCAGCGGGTGCTTATGATTTTGAACAAGTACAGCTTGCCCGAAAACGCCCGGACGTGGCCATCGCTCGACGAGCGGGAGAAAATGTTTCTCTACATTTCCGGCTTGGCCTACAACCGCCCGGAGGTGAAAGGGATACAGCTGATCGCAAACAACGGATTTATTTTTACGAACGTCGATTCGAGCCGGATGCAGTTCTCGGTCGACGTGCGCAGCGAGGATTGGTACCGGCGGATCAGCGAGGCGCAGGGCGCCTGGGTCGTCATCCCGCAGCACAAGCCGAACTATTACACGGAAAACGAGCCGCAGACGTATTTCTCCGTCGCCCGGCTCATTCGCGAGCCTGACACGGACCGGATTCTCGGCATCATCAAGATCGATTTGAAGCTCGACGTATTCCGCAACATTTTATCGAACGTTAGAGCCGAGGAAAAATGCAGCCTTTCGATCGTCAATGCGAGCAACGAGCTGTTTTACAACGAAAGCGGCTGCCGGCTTGACGCGGCGACGATGAAGTCTTTGCACGAGGTAGAGCTGCCGAACGAAAGCTTCGCCCGGGATATGGACATCGGCGGGCGGCGCTTCTTGACGGTTGTCGATTACTCCGACTTTTCCGGGCTGAAGGTAATCAGCTTCATCCCGGTCAGCTCGCTGCTCAAGGATACCGTCGCTCTGCGCAATTTCACGCTTTTCATCGCCGGCGTTTTCCTCGTGATCGCGGGCATTCTCGCCGTCTTTTTCGCTTACCGCATCAGCGAGCCGCTCGTCCGCCTGAAGAAAAAGATGATGCTGGTCGAGCGCGGGGACTTTCAGCAGAACGTGCCGGTCGGGTCGCAGGACGAGATCGGCCAGCTCGGCAAAGGGTTCAACCGGATGACCGGGGAAATCAACCGTCTGGTGAAGGAAGTGTACGAGATCGGGCTCAAAGAGAAGGAGGCGGAGCTTGCCGCGCTGCAAAGCCAGATCAATCCGCACTTCATCTACAATACGCTGGAATCGATCAATATGATGGCGATCGGAAAGTCCAATTACGACGTATCCGACATGGTGACAGCGCTTGGGAAAATGCTCCGCTACACGGTGGACAAGTACGACCGGCTCGTGCCGCTCAGCGAAGAGCTTGACTGGGTGGCGTCGTACGTCAAAATTCAGCAGCAGCGCTACGGCGAAAGGCTTCACGTCGTGTTCGACGTGGAGGAAGACGTGCGGCAGCTGCCGGTGCCGAAGCTGCTGCTGCAGCCGCTTGTGGAAAACGCGATCGTGCACGGGATCGGCGATAAGGAGCAGGGCAACGTCTGGATTTCGGCCGTTCGCTTCGGCGAACAATTGCTGCTCACCGTAAGGGACGACGGGGCCGGGATGACGGAAGAGCAGATCGGGCACCTGCGCGCGTCATTGTCGCAGCCGCTGCCGGACGGGGGGCATAAGCGCGGGCTCGCGCTGCGCAACATTGCACAGCGGCTCGTCATGATGTTCGGAGCAGACTACGGGCTTGAAGTTGACGGCAGTCCGGGAGAAGGCGCCGCGTTTACGATCACGCTGCCGGTTATGGAAAGGATAGAGGGATATGGCGATCAAAATATTGCTGGTTGAAGACGAAGACATCATCCGCACCGGACTGAAGAGCATCATCGCCCAGCTGTCCGGCGATTTCGAGGTGGCGGGGGAAGCCGCGCACGGCAAAGAGGCGCTCGACTATTTGCAGAAGGAAATGCCGGATCTGATCGTGACCGACATCAGAATGAGGGAGATGGACGGGCTGACGCTGGCGGCGAAAGTGAGGGAGAGGTACCCGCACATGCCGATTCTCATCATTAGCGGGCACGGGGATTTCGAATATGCGCGGCAAGCGATCCGGTACGGGGTGTCCGACTATTTGCTGAAGCCGATCGACCGTCTCGCTTTCGTTACCGCTCTGGAAAACGTCCGCCGCCGGCTCGAACCGGCACTGGCGGCAAGGCCGGGGCAGGCGGAGAGCGAGAATGATGCGGAAGAGCGCACGGTGAAAGGCGACGACGGCAGGCGGCTGATCCGCAAAGTGAAAGAATATATCCAGGCCAATCCGGATAAAGACTTGCGTCTGCAAACGTTGGCCGAGGTCGTGAACCTGAATCCGGCCTATCTCAGTCAGCTGTTCAAGCAGGAGACGAAAGTCAATTTGTCCGATTTCATCACCGAAGTCCGCATCGATCGGGCCAAATATTTGCTGGCGAACACGGACCTGAAAATATACGACGTAGCCAGACTTGCCGGTTACCAGAGCCCGAAGCATTTCATGCTCGTATTCAAGCAGCTGGCCGGCACGACCCCGGGTGCGTACCGCGAAGAAGCGCAGCCGCAAAAGTTCTAAAAATACCGGACCAAACCCAAACGTCAGGTGATTTATCGCAGAGAACGCTTTCACTATAATGGGTGACATCAAAGATATTTCACCTAACTAAGGGGGAAACGAGCATGAGAACAAGATTGAAGCCGATCGTGACCGGTTTGCTGGCTGTGGTCCCGATCGTTGTGGCGGCAGGCTGCGGCGGCGCCGGCAGCGGTGCAAGTGGCAACGCAGGCAGCGCCAAGCCCGCCGACGGCGGCAAACCGGCCGACAGCAGCAAGCCGGTCGAGATCAAGTTTCTTACGTGGGGCAACCAGGCGCACCTCGACCTGTACAAACAGCTGATCGACAAGTACAAGCAGACGCACCCGAACATTACGGTTGATTTGCAATCGGTTCCATACCCGGATTACCAGCAGAAGCTGTCCGTGCTGGCCGCCGGGCGCGAGCTGCCGGATATCGCCTGGCTGGCCGACCGCATGATTCCGCAGTTTATCGCGAACGGCATTTTGCAGGACGTATCGGACGTGAAGAACGATCCCGCGTTCAAATGGGACGACATTACCCCGTCCACGCTTGAGCTGTTCCGCAAAGACGGCAAGCTGTACGGCCTGCCGTTCTCGACGCCGCCCAGCGTCATGTTCTATAACAAGGACCTGTTTGCGAAGGCGGGGCTTACGTCGCCGAACGAGCTGGCGAAGCAGGGCAAGTGGACGTGGGACGAATTCGTGAAAGACGCCAAGGCGATCTCGAGCGGCACGGGCGCGAGCAAAGTGTACGGCGCCAACTTTTTCCGCGACTGGAAGACGTACATCCTGCTCTCCAGCTACTCGTGGTCCAACGGCAGCGGTCCGTTCGACAAAGACATGACCAAGTTTACCTGGAACGATCAGTACGGCATCGAGACGCTGAAAATGCTGTCGAACATGATGTTCGTCGACGGGTCCCACCCGAAAGCGGGCGAGCAGGTCAGCTTCGAATCGGGCAAAATCGGCATGTTCTTCGACGTGTACAGCTACGTCTCCAAAGCGCGGACGATCAAAGATTTCAAGTGGAGCATCGCGCCGATGCCTTCCGGGCCGAAAGGCTCCGTGCCGATGCTCGGCCAAGCCGGCTACGTCATGTTCAAGGAAACGAAGCATCCGAAAGAAACGCTGGACTTTTTGAAGTTTCTCGCCAGCGAGGAAGGGATCAAGGCGACCTCCACGTTCTTCGTGCCGCCGCGCCAAAGCGTGCTGAATTCCGACGACTTCCTGAAGCAGCCGAACAACCCCGATCCGGCCGACATCAAGCAGGCGGTCATCGACGAAATGCCGAAGCGCGCGTGCAGCCGGGCCACGTCAAATGGGAAAAAATCGATAACGAAATGCTGGCGGGCTTCGACATGCTGTTCAGCCAGTCCGCTCCGCCCGAGAAAATTTTGAAAACGATGGAAGACAAAATCAATCCGTTAATGAAAAACTAAAGCGAAGCGGCGGTTCGTGCAAACGGGCCGTCGCTTTCTGAAAAAGGGAGTTCCTGACGATGAACCGGTTGAAAAAATCATTGCAAGGCGGCAAGCTCCAGCTGTTCGTCAGTTTGGCGGCGAACGATGCGGCGCTGGCCCGGGCGGCGCTGGACGAAGGGGCGGACGGGCTGAAGGTGCACATGAACGTCGGCCACCGCGCCAGCGGCAACAGCTTTGGCCCGCTTGCGGACTACCGCGATACGTTCCGCGAAATCCGTTCGCTGTTTGATGGGCCGCTCGGCATCGTTCCGGGGGGATCGATAGAGGCTATACGGCCGCAGGAGATCGACGAGCTGCCTGAGATCGGGATCGACTTTTTCTCTATTTATGCGTGGCATATGCCTTCCTTCCTGCTGAAGCACGGCAAGCTGGAAGCTACGTTCGCGATCGACAGCGGGTTTGACGTCCGCTACGTGGAAGCGGCCAAATCGTTCGGCTTAGAGGCGCTCGAAGCTTCGATCGTGCCGGGGCAGGAGTACGGCACCCCGCTCAGCTTCGCCGATTTGCTGAAGTACCGCTGGCTCGCGGAAAAAAGCGGCTTGCCCGTCATCGTGCCGTCGCAGCGCCGCATCGTGCCGCAGGACGTTGCCGCGCTGAAAGATTGCGGCATCGGCGCGCTGCTCATCGGCGCGGTCGCAACCGGCAAAACGGCGGACGAGATCAAACGGACGGTGCACGCGTTCCGCAATGCGATAGACGGATAGGAGGGGGGAACGGAATGGCCGCAACATCGCTTAGAAAACGCCCTCTAGCGCGGGAAGCCAACATCACCGGCTGGCTGTTCGTAGCCCCGATGGTACTTGGGTTTCTTGTACTGCTGATCGCGCCGCTCGTGACCGCCTTTTATATGAGCCTGACCGACTGGCCGCTGCTCGGCGACGCCAAATTCGTCGGCTTCGACAATTACCGGGCTATCGCCGCTGACGCCGCGTTCTGGAAAGTGCTCGGGAATACGTTTTATTTTGCCGCCGGACTCGTGCCGCTGAACATCGTGCTGGCACTGCTGCTCGCCGTGCTGCTGGCGAAGCCGCTGCGCGGCATGGGGCTGTTCCGCACGGCGATTTTCGTGCCGGTCATGACGTCGCTCATCGTCTGGTCGATCGTGTGGAAGTACATGTTCGCTACCGACTCGGGGTTTATCAATCAAATTTTGCAGCTGTTCGGCGTGCAGGGGCCGGCCTGGCTGTACGATGCGAAGCTGGCGATGCCCGCCGTTATCGTCACGAGCGTGCTGAAAAACGTGGGGCTCAACATGGTGCTGTTCATCGCCGCTTTGCAGCAAGTTCCCGGGCACCTGTACGAAGCTGCGCGAATTGACGGCGCCGGCCGCACGACGCAATTTTTCCGGATTACGGTGCCGATGATTACGCCTACCATTTTCCTGACGGTCATTATGACGGTCATCGGCTCGATGAAGGTGTTCGGGCAAATTTTCGTCATGACCCAAGGGGGGCCGGGCGGCGCCACCAAAGTGCTCGTCTATTACATTTGGGAGAAGGCATTCAAGCTGTTCGAGTTCGGCTACGCCTCGGCGCTGGCGTATATTTTGTTCTTCATCATTTTGGCGTTTACGCTAATCCAATGGCAGCTTAGAAAAAGGTGGGTATTCCATGAGAGCTGACGCCTTGAAATCCCGCATTAGCATCGGGACGGCGCTTCACTACCTCGTACTGGCGGCCGTTTCCGTCCTGATGCTCGTTCCTTTCTTATGGATGGTATCGACGTCGCTCAAGGAACCGGCTAAAATATTCGTATTTCCGCCGGAGTTCATCCCGTCGCCGGTTCGCTGGGCCAATTACGCGGAAGTGCTGAAGACGACGCCGTTTCACATTTTTTATTTCAACAGCGTCTATATCGCGGTGCTGGTGACGGTCGGGACGTGCTTCTTCGCCTCGCTCGCCGGCTACTCGTTCGCGCGCATCCCGTTTGCCGGCCGCAACGTCGTGTTCCTGCTGCTGCTCAGCACGATGATGATTCCGACGGAGGCTACGTCGATTCCGATGTTTTTGTTCATGCGGACGATTGGTCTCGTTAACACGCACGTTCCGCTCATCGTGCTGCCGATATTCGGCGCGGGCGGCATTTTCGGCGTATTTGTGATGCGGCAGTTTTTCATCGCCATGCCGAAAGATTTGGAGGAGGCCGCCATGATTGACGGCTGCTCGCGGCTGCGCACGTTCTTTGACGTGATGCTGCCGATGGCCAAGCCGGCGCTCGCTTCACTGACGATTTTCACTTTTTTGACGTGCTGGAACGATTTTTTCGATCCGCTTATTTTCATCAACGACCGCTTGCTGATGACGCTGCCGCTGGCTCTGTCGCTCTTCACCGACGAAGCAGGCACGGCGTGGCATTTGCTGATGAGCGCTTCGGTCATGGCGACGGTACCGCTGCTGCTCGTGTTTTTCCTGGCGCAAAAGCAGTTTATCGAAGGCGTAGCGATGACCGGATTAAAGGAGTAGAGGAGAGACGGGAATGGAACGTACGTTGCAAGCAGATGTAGTAGTTGTCGGTGGCGGACCCGCCGGGATTAACGCCGCGATTGCGGCCGGCCGGCAAGGGGCGTCGACGATTTTGATCGAGCGGTACGGTTTTCTCGGCGGCATGTCGACTGCCGCATCCGTATATCCGTGGATGACGTTTCATACGGAGCAAGGCGAGCAAGTGATCAAAGGGATCGCCCAGGAAATTGTCGAGCGGCTGATGGCGCAAGGTGGTTCGCCGGGCCATTTGCGCGATACTGTCGGGTTCGTCCATACCGTGACGCCGTACCATCCGGAAATTTATAAGCTCGTCGCGATCGATATGCTGAAGGAGGCGGGGGTCAAGCTGCTCGTACACAGCTTCGTCGACGACGTGGAAGCGGACGGCGGCTTGATCCGTTCCGTGCAGATTACAGGCAAGTCGGGTCACTACCGGGTGTACGGCAAAATGTTCGTCGATGCGTCCGGGGACGCCGACGTCGCCTATTTGTCCGGAGCACCCACGCTGCAAGGGCGCGAGGGCGACAAACGAACGCAGCCGATGACGATGAAGTTCCGGTTGCGCGGCGTCGATCTCGAGGCCGTGCGGCGCAGCATGATCGAGAACCCGGACAACTTTTACCGCAAAACGCCGATCGCCGAGCTGGACCGCATCCCGCTTACCGGCGTGCAAGGCTTCTATTCGGAGTGGAAAGCGGCGGGTGTGTCGATTAACCGCGATCAGGTGTTGTTCTTCACCGGGCCGGCCGACGACGAGGTGCTGGTCAACTGCACCCGCGTTCAAGGACTCGACGGCACGGATATCGAGGATTTGACGAAAGCCGAGGAGGAAGGGCGGCGCCAGGTGCTCATGATGGCCGAGTTTTTGCAAAAATGGATTCCGGGCTTCGCCAAAGCTTCGATCTCCTCGGTCGGCACCCAGATCGGCATCCGCGAAACTCGGCGTATTGAAGGCTTGTACAGCCTAACCATCGACGATGTGGTGACTGGCCGGAAATTTGACGACGTTATCGCCAGAAGCGGCTACCCGATCGACATCCACGACCCTTCAGGTAAAGGTGTGACCGCTGCATGGATTGGCGGTGACGGCGCATACGACATTCCGTACCGCTGTTTGGTTGCGAGAGAGATACGGAATTTGCTCGCGGCCGGCCGCTGCATTTCCACAACGCACGAGGCGCTGGCTACAACCCGGCTGACGCCGAGCTGCATGGCGACCGGGCAGACGGCAGGCACCGCCGCGGCGCTGGCCGTCGCCGCAAACGCGGCAGCGGCGGATGTTGATGTGAAGAAGCTGCAGCACGCTCTTATCGGCGGCGGCGCGGTATTGTAAACTAGGTTGATGCTCGTTTGGAATGCTTCTGCAGGCCGCGCAGTGCGCGAATTGCAGAAGCTTTTTTTTGTCCGATTCACATGTTTTTAAGTTGACGTTCATATTACTTTAATGAAATGTTTATATTCTTTTTGGTAGAGAGGAGCGAGTACCGTGTCTGCTATCAACGTTAACGAATGGCTCGATGAGTACAACGACTACATGCTGCTATATCGTATATTCGGTGACGCAAACTATTTAGCGGAAGCAGCTGAAGTGATGCAAAGCCTGAAAGCGTACGTCGCCCGGCTTCAGCGCATTGCGGACATGCAGTCGCAGTTAAATCAGGCTTCCAGCAATGCCAGTCAGATGCGGTTGAAAAAGGGCAACATGCTGTGATACATTATAAGTCCCGCTCGCGCCGAGGTTGAGTGATGACGTTAGGCGATAGACGAGAGGGAGGAAAAAACTGTGTGTTGCAATCGGCGTTCAAACGTGATAAATTATATCTCGTTGTCACGAAAAACGGCGGCAGCATACAATAGTTTTGCCGGGCTGAAACGCGATGGACGCGCTCGGATCTGGTAAAACAAAACAGTTGCAATGAATGTTGCAAATGTGGTATGATGTAATTCCTGTCGCAAGACAGCAGCTTACATGGCTCTTTGAAAACTGAACAACGAGTGAAAAACACGCAAGTGTAAAGTAATGAGCAATCAGCTCCGGTTATAGTATGGCCTTTATTGGAGAGTTTGATCCTGGCTCAGGACGAACGCTGGCGGCGTGCCTAATACATGCAAGTCGAGCGGATCCTCGTGCTTCCTTCGGGAAGCACTGGGGTTAGCGGCGGACGGGTGAGTAACACGTAGGCAACCTGCCTGTAAGACCGGGATAACTACCGGAAACGGTAGCTAAGACCGGATAGCTGGTCTTCTCGCA
>NZ_JXAK01000046.1 GCF_000829455.1 Gordoniibacillus kamchatkensis | reverse complement strand
GGCTTTCCCGTCTTCGATGCTCTACGGTCACGATTATCGTCAAATATCGGTCAGCAGACATCGTCAATTTTCGGTCAAAATACGATGTCAGTAACACTATATAAATGACTGTAAAAATAACAAAGTGCAGCCGTGAAGATTTTCAAATACTCCAAGAAATAAGTATTGAAACATTCAACGATACATTTAAGGATCAGAACTCACCTGAAAATATGATAGCCTATTTGGAAAGAGCCTTTAACTCTAACCAGTTGGAAAAGGAATTGTCCAATATCTCTTCGGAATTCTATTTCATCTATTTCAACGAAGAACTTGCCGGATATTTAAAGGTAAATATGAATGACGCCCAATCCGAAAAAATGGGTGATGAGTCGCTCGAAATTGAGAGGATTTATATAAGATACAAATTTCAAAGAAAAGGGCTTGGCAAATATCTAATAAACAAAGCGATGGAAATAGCCATAAGACAAAACAAAAAGATGATTTGGCTAGGAGTTTGGGAAAAGAATGAGAACGCAATTGACTTTTATAAAAGAAAGGGATTTGTTCAAACTGGAGCTCACTCTTTTTATATGGGTGATGAAGAGCAAATTGATTATATAATGACCAAAACACTGATATAACTTTAGTCAAGGCGGGTTTATAGTCCTTCACACTTTTAAACACCTAACCTACCCTATATCTCCGCGCGGCGCTTTCATAGAGCCAGTCGCGGGCGACGCCAATCGCCTCTTCGCCGTCCATCCATCCGGCTGCAACGCGCCCGGCGAGAAATTCGGCGAGCACGCGCTTGACCAGCCATATTTTCCCGTACGTCCATTCGATGCAGCGCGAGTCGGAAGCAATGAGCGACGCTTTGACCGTCGGCAGCGCTTCAAGCCGATACTGCATGCACTGGCGGTACGTAGACTCCCGGAAGTTAAACCACCACAGTCCGCCCACGTGCACATGGGAGTAAGTTCCAGGCGGCTTGCACCGATGCCGCATCTTTCAGCTCAATGCCGTACAGATCGCGGAACAGGCGGGTGAGCGCCATTTTCATCATCGTGTGCTTGGCGGCTCGCCGCGTTTCAAGAAAAGCTTCGATCCGCCGCTCAAGCGGCAGCTCTTCGGCATGGGCCGGGTAACCGGCCGCCTGAAGCTCGCGGAATAACCAGAAATAGTGGGCGATTTGCCAAAAATCCGCCGCACACAATCGGTCGCCCACGAGGTGCGTGTGCGTGTCCACGACGTCCGTCTGCTCGATTTGCTGCAGCAGCTGTTCGCGAATGGCTTCTTGTCGCATCGTTACCTCTTGATCTCCAGCACGCCTTCTTTTTTGCTGTAACGCTCGTTCGCTTCTTTCAGAATTTCGTTGCCGCCTTTGGCTTTGTATTCCTCAATTACTTTCGGCCAATCGGCGATCGGTTCTTTGCCGTAAATCATTTTGACCATATGATCGATGATCAGCTTCGGTCCCACGTCAGGCTGCGGCGGTGCCAAGTCGGGATATTTGGCGAAAGCGGTCAAATCCGGGTAGAAGCCGATGCCCGGCAGCCCCTCCATATTCAGCACATTGTCAAATGCGCTCAGCACGTCCTTACCGTTCTGATCCAGCTCCAGCCGTTTGCGCGGCGGGCTCAGCGTGGCGTCCTGTCCCATCCAGAGCGTGCCTTGGCGGAAGCTTTCCTCTTCTTGCTCTTCTTTCGTCGTCGGAATTTTGTAGTTCATTTTGCCGTTGTCCAGTGTATAATTCTCGCCTTCGATGCCGAATGTGAAAAACTTCTCCGCTTCCTCCGACGTCATCCACTCGTAAAATTTGACGATGCCGATTGCCCGCTCCTTGTCGACGTTCTTATTGATATAGAACGTGCGGACAGCCGGTATGTAGAAGAAGTATCCGCCCTTGCCTTCCGGTCCTTTCGGCGACGGGATGATGTCGACTTTGGCGTCAGGAACGACTTGGCGAATCGGCGTCCGGAACGAGATCAAGCCGGTAGCGTTAGCGGACCAGGCGCCCGCTTTGCCCGAGTTGATGCTTTTGGAATAGTCCGCAGAGCTGATCGTGGCAAAATCTTTCGGGATGAGGCCTTCGTCCAGCATCGTTTTGTACGTTTGCAGCGCTTTCTCCATATTGTCAACGTCGAAAAATTTGGGCTGGACTTGCCCGTTCACGACTTCGAACTGATCTTTGTAGGGCAGCACGTCGTACGCGCCGAGCACGACGTCGGCATACTTGAAGCTGTCGCGCATTTGATACGGATTTTCGACGCCCATCTTCTTGAACGCTCTCAGCACGTTCAAAAACTCGTCGATCGTTTGCGGCGGCTTGAGGCCGGCTTTTTCCAACAGGTCTGTACGAATGTATGTGCCGCGCCGCGACGGATTGCTCAAATAATCCGGGATGCCGTATATTTTGCCGTTATGCGACACCGCGTCCCAAGCGGCTTTCGGCACTTTTTTCATCAGGTTAGGCGCGTATTGCTTGAGCAAATCGTCCAGCGGCATGAACACGCCCGCTTCCACGGAGCCGGCCATCGATTTACTCGTCGGCGTCCCGATGCTGCCGACCACGTCGGGAATGTCGTTGCCGGCAAACATGACGCTCATCTTGGAGTCTTCCGTAATGCGGACCGTCAATTCGGTGTTCGTCAGCTTTTCCAGCTGCTTGACCAGCTTGTCGTTTTTCCAGTCCGTTACTCTGGCTTGATAGCCGGCGGTCGTCGTGACCGGCAGCGATAGCGAAAACTTGAGCGGCTTCGCCGGCGCATCCGCCTTCCCTTGCGACTCTTCCGTTTTTGTGCCGCCGCCGCAGCCGGCCAGCACACTGAGCGCCATGACCGCAACCAACGAAACGATGATTGTTTTTTTCATACAGCACCTTCCCCCCGTTTTGAATAGGTATATTGGAATGTTTGCTAGCGCCCGCTACGATTTGATCGATCCGACCAGCATGCCTTTGATGAAATGCTTTTGCAGGAACGGGTACACGAGCATAATCGGGATTGTCGCAATGACGATGACGGCCATCTTCAGCCCTTCCGGAGAAATGAACATGAGCAGCTCGGACGTAACGTCCGACGCCCCCAGGTCGTCCGTGATGACGATTTCCCGCAGCCGAACTTGCAACGGGATGAGCGTCCGCTTGTCGATGTAGTAGATCGCTTGCGAGTACATGTTCCAGTTCGCGACGGCGTACATAATGCCCATCGTTGCCATGACCGGCTTGGACAGCGGCAGCACGACGCTCCATATGAGGCGGAACTCGCTGCAGCCGTCGATTTTGGCCGAATCCAGAAGCTCGCTCGGCAGGTTAAGGAAGAACGAGCGCATGACGAACAAGTTGTACGCGCTGATGGCGGAAGGAACGATCAGCACCCATAGCGTGTTGAGCATATGCAAGTTTTTGAGCAGCAAATAGTTCGGAATGAGCGGGGCGTGGAAAATCATCGTAACGAGCACGAAGATAAGCGCCGCTCTCCGGTACAAATATTCCGGTCGCGACAACGGATAGGCGAGGCTTGCCGTCGCTGCCAGGTTGAGCAAGGTACCGCCGACGGTAATAATCACGCTGTTGCGGAACGCCACCCAGATGGACGGATCCTTCAAAATCATATGGTAGTTTTCGAGCGTAAAGCCGACGGGCCAAAACGAGACGGCACGGCTGTTGATGGCGGCAGCGTCGCTGAACGACTGCGCGACGACGTGCAGCACCGGGAGCACCATCGTGAGCCCGACGACAAACAGCAAAATCGTGTTGAACAGTTGAAATGCGCGCTGGCCTTTCGAGAATATCACGCCTCTCAGCTCCTTGGCTTATGTTAGTACAGGCCGTCGCCGGTCATTTTTTTGCTGAACGTGTTGCCCAGTATGATGAGCAGCAAGCCGACGCACGATTTGAAAAGGCCGATCGCCGTCGTGTAGCTGTACTGCCGGTCGATGAGGCCGGCGCGGTAAACGTACGTGTCCAAAATTTCCCCGTTCCCGCTGTTGAGCGAATTCAGGAAGACGAATACGCGCTCGAAGCCGAAGTCCATAAAGCGGCCGATTTGCAGCAGGAACAAAATGGCGATGACAGGCAGGATGGACGGCAAGGTGATCGACATCACCTGGCGGAAGCGCCCGGCGCCGTCGATTTCGGCGGCTTCGTACAGATCGGGGTTAATGCCGGCGATCGCCGCCAAATAAATGATCGTGCCCCAGCCACTATCTTTCCATATGCCGGACCCGATCAGAATCGACCGGATGTAGCTGTTCTCGCCGAGAAAGTAAATGGGTTCGATATGAAACAAGGCCAGCGCGTGATTGATGACGCCGGTCGTCGGAGACAGCAGGCCGACGATGATGCCGCCGACGATGACCCAGGAAAGAAAGTGCGGCATGTAAACGACCGTTT
Source organism: Gordoniibacillus kamchatkensis (assembly GCF_000829455.1). Classification (GTDB taxonomy): domain Bacteria; phylum Bacillota; class Bacilli; order Paenibacillales; family NBRC-103111; genus Gordoniibacillus; species Gordoniibacillus kamchatkensis. The sequence continues at coordinate 55,964 of NZ_JXAK01000046.1, read as the reverse complement.
GCACGACCCGTTTGTAGCCGCTGTGACGTATTTCGTTCAAGAGCAGCGCCAAAATAATCGGAACCGGGAAGGCGAAGATCAGATCGTACAGGCCGATCAGCAGCGTATTTTTCAAAATGACGAGAAACTCGTCGTAAGCGAACATCCGCTTGAAATGGTCGAAGCCGACCCACGGACTGCCCGTAATTCCCTTAAAAATGTTGTAATTTTGAAAAGCGATCACCGACCCGAGCAAAGGGACGTATTTGAATAGAGCAAAGTACAGCAGACCGGGGATCGAAATGACGTACAAAGGCCAATGCTTGATGATAAACGCCTTTTTTGCCTTTGCGTGGGCGAAGTGGTAAACCGCTTGTCCGGACGTATCCGTTTTCGAAGCCACAAGGTGTTCTCCTTTCAGCGCTTGTTTGTTTTGTCCTCATCATACATGGGGGGGCAAGGCGCATCCATGTGCAAACTTCGAAGCGGGCTGTGTTTTTTTACGATCGTGTGGGCCGGGGGGAGGCTCGTTCGCTTGTGAGACTTGAAGCATAATGGAATTTCCTTCTCCATCCTCGCTTGGGCGTTCTCGAACTGAGGTCGTGGAACTTCTCGCCCCGGTAGGTTCTCGGCGATACGAAAAAAAATACTGGACTACTCGTTCCAGAAATATTATACTGTCTACACAATTAACCAATGAAGGGAGTGTAACCATGGGGCGCGCAAAAGAGTTCGACAGGGAGCATGTGCTACATAAGGCCATGTTGGTTTTTTGGGAAAAAGGCTACGAAGCGACGAGCATACCGGATTTGCTGAACGCGATGGGCCTAAGCAGATCGAGCCTGTACGAAACTTTCACGGACAAAGAAACACTTTATGTCGAAGCTTTGCAGCATTATAAGAAAATCGGTCAGAACAAGAAAGATCTTCTGGTTCAAGCGTCGTCTACGAAAGAGGGCATCCGGCGGTATTTCGAGCGGCATATAGACAATGCATTTGACGCCAATTCGCCCCCAGGATGCTTGGTGACGAACGCCGCCATCGGTTTGAATTCGCCGGATGAACAATTTCGGAAATTGATCCGGGAACGCTTCGAGGAATTGGAACGATTGTTTTACGAACTTTTGCGCAAAGGCCAGCAGACGGGAGAAATCGACCCAAAGAAAGATATCAAGGTCCTGTCGATCCTGCTGTCTAACCTCAACCATAGCATCAATGTCGTAGCCAAGGTAAAAAGCGACAAAAAAGAATTATACGACATGGTGGACACGGTAATTGAGATGCTTTAAGCTTTTTTTTAATATTATTGGAACATTCGTTCCAGAAAAGAGGCCTAGCTATGCATGCAACTGAAGCTCAGCAACTCGAGAATCCTTACTTGGCGCGGATCATCTTCATTCTCGCAGCTGCGTGCGGCTTGATCGCCGCCAATCTCTATTACGCGCAGCCTTTGGTGGGACTCATCAGTTCGGCGCTCGGGCTATCTTCCGGGGCGGCGGGCTTGATTGTGACGCTCTCTCAAATCGGTTACGGAATCGGGTTACTGTTTATCGTGCCATTGGGAGACATTTTGGAAAGCCGAAAGCTTGTGGTTACGCTCTTGTTCGGCACTACGGTCGTTCTAGCGGTTGCGGCCGTCGCCAAAAGCACCGCCATGTTTCTCACTGCCTCCCTGTTTATCGGATTGAGCTCGGTCGCGGCTCAAGTACTTGTTCCGTACGCCGCTCATCTTTCGCCGGATGCGACGCGCGGCCGCCATGTGGGGAACGTCATGAGCGGATTGCTTCTCGGGATCATGCTCGCTCGTCCAATTTCTAGCATGGTGGCGGAATATATGGGCTGGCGGGCAGTATACTACTTATCAGCCGCAGCGATTTTGGCACTGGCGTTTATATTGGCCATGGCGCTCCCTGCCCGGCAGCCGTTGATGGCGACACGGTACTCGGCTCTTGTGGGTTCGATGTGGCATTTGCTCAAAACGACGCCTATCCTGCAGCGTAGAGCCCTCTATCACGCTTGCGTGTTCGGAACGTTCAGCTTATTCTGGACGACGGTTCCGTTGCTGCTGACCGGCCCGACGTTTCATTTTTCCCAATCAGCCGTCGCGTTGTTCGCTTTGGTCGGGGTATCGGGAGCGGCGGCGGCGCATATGGCCGGCCGTCTTGCAGATCGCGGCTGGATTCGTCCGGCCACAGGTCTCGCTTTGGCCTTGGTTATCGTTTCCATTGGCCTGCCTTTGGTCGTTCAAGGCGGATCGACTTTTGCTCTGGTAACTTTGGTCGTTGCAGCCATTCTGTTGGACATGGGCGTTTCCGCGAATATGGTCCTCGGGCAACGTGCCATCTTCTCATTGGGAGCGGAGATTCGCGGCCGGCTTAACGGCTTGTATATGGCGATTTTCTTCGGCGGCGGAGCATTGGGCTCCGCATTGGGAGGATGGGCATACGCCGCGGGAGGCTGGGCGGCGGCGTTATCGATCGGAATCGCTTTGCCGGTCCTTGCGATGATTTATTATGCGACGGAACGAAGCGGCAAGCGATAACACAAATCCAATGCTGCAGCTCGAGCTCGTCCAAGGCTGCCGCTAAACCAAGCCGTTTGGGGCATTCTCCCCTCCGCCATTTTCCAGCCCAGTTGAACAGGCGTCAATTAACCATCCTCCCAACGCAAAAAAGCAGGAAGACCGCGGCCGAAGCCGCGTCTTCCTGCTTTTGCAGCATGTTATGATTGAATTGAATCCAGCATATCGCTAACGGCCGGATTCAGCCTCAAAGTTCTCAGTATCAATGCGACCGCCTCCGCCCGAGTCGCCGTCCCGTCCGGCGCAAATCGGCTGTTATCGACGCCTTGCAGAATGCCAGCGCCCGCCGCTTCTTCTATGACGGATTTAGCCCAAGAGAAGGGAGTTACGTCGGCAAACGTCTTCGCTGCCCCTTGCTGAAGCGCAGCGAAATCGGCAATCCGGGAAAGCATGGCAACCATTTCGGCGCGGGATATGCGGTTGTCCGGCTGGAACGAGCCGTCCTCGTAACCGTCAATTACGCCGTTGGAAGCGAGAGTTTGGATGAACCCCTCCGCCCAGTGACTGCCGGCATCGTTGAATCGGACCTGCTTCGGTCCTGTGCTGAGGGCGAACGCTTGGACGATCAGCTTGCTGAATTCCGCACGCGTCACGGGAGCATCCGGCATGAAGGCTCCGCCGGGATAACCGTCGGCGATGCCGAGCCTGGCGGCAAGGCGAATATCGCCAGCAGCCCAATGGGACGCCGTATCCGAAAACGTCGCGTTCCGGTTCGAAGCTATCGCGCTCTTCAGCATGTCGATGATCCGCTCGGCATGGACGAAGCTTTTGAACGGTTCGGGCTTAGGTGCGGTAGGGGGACCGGCCGGTTCAGCGGGCGGAGCGGCCGGATTCGCAGCACCCGTATTGCCGCCGCCGTAGTCTTTATCGCCCCCGGAGTCTCCGCCTGATGGCGTTCTATCGATGTTCACCTGAACGGACTGGACGAACGTATGCCCGGCGCTGTCCGTCGCTTGGTAGACGAGCGTGTGCTTTCCTTCCTGCGATACGGTATACGAGCTGTCGTTTGCTACCGGTTGACCGTCTCCGCCGTCTACGGACAAGGTCAAGGAAGCGAGCGAGCTTGTTTCGTATACGGATGCATATACGCTGGCCGTAACGTTTTGATTCGTCCAGCTTCCGCTTGCATACGGCTTGCCGTCCGCCGTCGTCATCGTCACCCGAATCGTCGGCAGCGTCGTGTTCACGGCGAAAGGCAGCGTCGCCACGGCAGGCGCGTACGTTGCGGCAGTAACGGATACGCGCATCGCATACGATCCGCTCGGGTACTTCGCGGACGTAATTGTCACGCTGTGGCTGAAAGCTTGATGCAAGCCGCTGGATAAGATGCCGTACACGTCGTGCGTTACTGTAGTGCCTTGGCTGTCAACGATATCGAACTCAAGCGTTAACGGATCGCCTGCGCCAATGTGGTTCGCTTCTCCGGTTACGTTCAGCCGATTTTGGCCTTCTTGTTCAGTGAAAGACGAGCCGTTCAGCGAAACTCCCGTCAGCCACACGGCAGGGATTCCGTCGACTGCGACCGTCTGCACCGTTTCATTGCCCGCCTTGTCTTTCGCATACACGGTATACGTGCCGCTTCGGTTTACCGCAAAGCTTCCGGTTGCGGTAATATCGTCCCCCGCGTTCAGGAAATCGGCGGCGCTTTTGTCTCCTTCAAGCCATTTCAGGCTGTCCAGCGAGTTGCCGGTTCCATAGGTTTGAGCCGTAACGCTCAAGATTACGGTGCCGCTTGTCAAATCTGCGGGCGTTTGCGCGATCGACAACGCCGGTGCGGCAGGCCGATTTACTTGAACGTTGACGGCGCCGGATAAGCTTCCGTTGTACGAGCTGTTGCCCGAATACTGAGCTGTCAAATTGTGCATCCCTGCCGGCAGCGCGGGCACGGTAAAAGTCGCCGTTCCGCTTGCATCCAAAACGCCGCTTCCAATCACAGCGCCTCCGTCCAGGAACGTAACTAGTCCGGTCGGCGTTCCGAAGCCCCCCGTTACCGTTGCCGTCAACGTCAGCGATTCGAGGTTCGTAATGGTCGCCGCCGATACGGAAAGAGTCGTAGCCGAGCCTGGCTGAATTTTTTTCGGCTGCAAGGCGGTGCCTGTCGTACCGTCGCCCAGATCCCCGCCCCAGGCCCATCTCTGGCCGTTAACATCAATTGCTTGCGAGCTCCCCGCCCCGGCGCGGACGGTCTTGAACTTCACCGGATTCCCATTATCCGTAACAACTACTTTGTACGGGACATAGCGATCGGTTTGCGTGCCGTCCCCCAGTTGTCCATTGTTATTGTACCCCCAAGACCAGAGCGTTCCGCCGCTATCGAGCGCGAGCGCATACCTGACTCCTGCCGATATTTTCGTGAACGTTACCGGGGAGCCGGAGTCCGTTACGGCAATTTTCGCAAGAGTATTGGTCCCGTCCAATGTCGTACCGTTCCCAAGCTGGCCATATGTGTTGCTTCCCCAGGCCCATATATTCCCTGCATCGTCCAAAGCCAAATCATAATTACATGGCCAAGTGCCGCATGGGATTGTATCGCCGGCCGAGATGGCTTTAAACCGTACGGGCAAGCCGCCGCTGTCGGTCGCGACGAGCTTCTGGGGGTTAAAGCCTGCGTTATCGATTTGCCATACGTATCCCGAGGCATCAAGCGCGACGGCATTCTGATCCATCGCATCTACGCTTTGAAACGAAACGCCGTTTGTCACTCCGTCCTTCATCGGCACAAGTGATTGCCCTTGCCCCCAGACCCAAAGCTGTCCGCTATTGTCAATAGCGAGCGAATTCACTCGTTCCGCCGCTATATCCTTAAAAATGACTTCCGTTCCGCTATCTTGAACCGCGAGCTTTCCCCACACATGCGATTCCGTTGTCGTCCCGTTGCCCAATTGGCCGTACCCATTGTTCCCGGTTGACCATATGTGTCCCGAGCTGTCCAAGGCAAGCGAGGAGTTAAACCCTGCAGCCACTTTTTGAAAAGCGACCGAAGCTTCGTTATCCGTAACATCGACTCTTTTCGGGGCGTAGGCTTGATTTGTCGTCCCGTCACCGTATTCGCCACTATAATTACTGCCCCAAGCCCAGATGTGCCCATCGCTGTCCAAAGCCAGCAGAGTGCCGTTTGAAGATGAAATCGAAGTCATGGTCAAGCTGGCGGCACCCGCCCTGGCGGGGGCCAGCAACGGGCATAACAGTATGGCGAACATCAACATAACGCCGATTTTTTTGTTCAATGCTATCTTCTCCTTACTTTTGTATGTAGAGAGTCCTGTCGCTCTATCCATTTCACAGCATAGCGGATATTGCCCGCAAAAAAATCTAACTCCGGTTATAGGCGGAGTTAGAGTTTTTGCTCCAATTTATTCCAACAGCTCCTTGCCGCGTCGAATCGCTTCGATCCGGCTTTTGACGTCAAGCTTGCCGTAAATATGGTTGATGTGCGTTTTCAGCGTTCCCATGCCCATGCCCAAAGCGTCTGCAATCGCTTGGTTGTCCATTCCTTCCAGCATGCAGCGGAAAATGTCCGTCTCCCGCTTCGTGAAGAGACGGTCAAGCCGGTCGAGACGGCTCTCGGATGCGCCGGTCACCGCCGTTTCGCCAAAGCTGGAAAGTACCTTGCGAACGAAGACGAGGGACGGCGCTTCGCTTTCCCTCACGTGCCCTTTCCGGCGCAGCTGGATGTACGTCATGAGCAGCTCTGCCGCCGGTCTCCCCCGATCCGCGAAAACGCGGATATACTCGTCCGGCTCGGCATATTTCAGAGCTTGCTCCATCGTTAAGACGGCCTGCTCCGTTTTGCCTGTTTTGTACCAAAGGAGCGCCTGCAGCACCTGAAGCTCCAAAGCGTCCATAGGCCGATGGCCTTTGACGGCCAAAGCGAACAGCCTGTCCGCCAGAGCCTGAGCTTGCTCGTATCGTTCCTCCCACATCAACACCCGAACAAGAAACGTGTAGGTATAAAGCTGAAAAATGGAGACAGGGTCCGTCTCGCTCACCCTATATTTCTCCCTCCACTTCGAAGCGGCGGATACATCTCCTTGATCCAGCCGCAGCCCGGCCAGCTCCGCCTCGATAAACGGCAGTGCGGCGGCGGCCTCTTCGCCGATGGCCCTTTTCCGCGCTTCCTCAAGCCAAAGTTCCGCTTGCTGCCGGTCTCCCCGGGCTTTGGCGATGCGCGACAAATAGAGGTACGCAGGGACGTACACTTTTTCCGGCTGGTAACGGTTATGCACGTTTTCCTGCAGCCCCAGCTTGAAGTGCGCCTCCGCTTCCTCCAGCTCGTTACGCTCATAGAGCAGCTCGCCGTAGCACACAATCGAGGAGTCGTGCAGGCGCATCGGGGTCAGGAAGCGGATCATGCTGCGGAAAAAAGGTTCTGCCAGCTCGCGGGGCAAGTGCTTTCCCCTCTTGCCGTTGTACGATCTAAAGATGGTAGGAGACATCGGCATATGCGGCGGGGCGAACAGCAGCTCCGGACCGGCTGGGCTATGCTGCAGCGACAATTGGATATATTCCAGTCCTTTTACGACGTCCAGATCGTATTGGGTAGCCTTCGAATTACGCAAATAGTACAGGTTCCCCAGAAACCGGTTCCGCTCCTCCTCCGTCCAGTCCGCAGCGGAAGCCTGAAACCGCTCTTCGGCAGATTGCATATAGGTCTCGGCCAGAAGCGGCTCGTTATCCCATAAAAGCGATAAAATATAAGAAAAATACAAATAGCGGTGCTCCCAAAGGACAGGCTCCGGAATGAGTGACAGCCAGTGGCGAAGCGTAGAGAACTCCCTTTTCACCATGAACGATTTCATTCGGCCCAGCAGATCGACCGCTTCCGGGAAGTGCTTTCCGGCCAAATAATATTCCACCGCGTCCTCTTGCAAGCCTTGTGCCGCACTCCAACTGGCTGCCATCTTGTACAATTCCGCAATGCTGTCCGGATGCTGCTGCAGCAACCGGTCCACCAGGAAGTCGGCGAACAAGTGATGGAACCGGAACCATTCCCGTTTCGTATCGAGCGGTACGAGGAACAGCCCTTCTGCGGCAAGCTCGATCAGTCTGCTTCCGCTTTCGGCATCCCCCGTAACCGCTTGGCAAAGCGGCCCGGACATGCGCTGCAAAACGGAGCACTTGACCAGGAACGCCTGCAGCGAAGGCTCTAGCGACTCAAATACTTCTTCCAGCAAATACTGCCCGACACGGCTGCCCTCAACAGCCGTATCTCGAACCGGAACCGGTTCCCGATTCGGATTGCGCGCGGCGAGAGCGGCCAGCTTCAGCCCTGTCACCCAGCCTTCCGTCCGCTCAACCAGCAGCCGGATTTGCTCTTGCGGGTAATTTCGGTCTTCCCATAGGCGGAACAGATCTTCCGCTTCCCGCTCGTCAAACCTCAGATCCCGGGCGTCCAATTGAATCGCCCAACCGCGGCTGAACTGACGCGCCTTCGCAAAAGCGGCTTTTTTCCGGCTTGCGATATAGAGGTGAACGTTAGCGGGCAAGTATTCGAGGAAAAAGGTCATCGAGTCGATAATGTACGCATCGTGAATGACGTGGAAATCGTCAAATACAAACGCGAGCGGTTGCCGCAGCCCGTTCAATTCGTTCAGCAGCACCACGAGAAAAGGTTCGTGGTTGCCCGGAGCCAGTGACTCCAAAGCCTGCCTGACCTTGTTACCGAAGCCGTCGCAAACTGCATCGATAGACGAAACGACGTAGTTCCAGAAACGGAAAATGTCATTGTCGCCTGCGTCCAGCGACAGCCAGCCGACAGGCGCTTCAAGCTGCCCGGCCCACGCGGCGACCAGCGTCGATTTTCCATAGCCTGCGGGCGCCGTAATGAAAGTTGCTCTTCGCCCCAGACCTTCCTGCAGCCGTTTCGTCAAGCGGTCGCGCGGCAAAACCGCAGGCAGCAGTGGGGGCATCTGCAGCTTCGCATGCAATAAAACCGATTCCACCGGCAATCCCCCGTTCATTCGAAGTAGTTCTATTATAATCGGGGGTATATGGAGACAACAATTATTTGTTATTGCGCCCAGCTGCTATGCGGATAAAATGATTCGGTTGCCATTATGCTTACCGTCAGAGCTGCAACAGCTTCTTTTGGACCGCCAAGTCCCACGCTGCTTTGAACTCGGCAACGGTAGAGTACCTGGCGTTCCTGTCCGCCTGCACGGCCCGGCTGGCAACGTCATACAGCGCCTCTCCCGCTTCCCACTTTGCGAAAGAACGGTCAAGCTCGCCGCCCACCAGCGCAAAAGCCGTCGCTCCCATCGTAAAAACGTTGGTCCGTTCATCGATGCCGGCACCCAGCGAAAATTCCTCCGGCGACATAAACCGCGACGATCCCCAAAGCCGGCCCATCGTATTGACGAACGGTTTCCGCTCGTACAGATCAATGTCGCATATTTTGGTTTCGTTCGTTGTAAAATTGTGCAAAAGACTGCCGTCGTAAAAATCGACAGCGACAAACCCTTTATTTTCCGCGTATTCATGAAACGAAAAAATAGCGTCCAGCGAAGCCAATCTTTGTTCAACGGACAGCTGCCTGAAGCGATAGTACGGAGATTCCGGGTGGCTGTACTTGGCCGGGGGCGGAAACGACCAGTGGGGATGCAGCGTTTCTCCTTCAAACCATTTAAACATTGCCGCGTAGCTGGATTCGACCTCGACATGGCCGACCAATTCGATTAGCGACGGATGTCTGAGTTCGTCATACAGATGAACAGCCGCTTTCAAACGATCAACGGCATCCTCCGGCTCGCCGGAAAAAGTGAGCGGTCTGGCGCCGGCATATTTGACAAACAGCTTCTCGCCGTCCCGGTCGACGCCGAAGCTGACGTTCCCGGAATCCTGCTGGTCGAAGACGGCAAACACCCGCCCCAGACGCTGCAGCCAATCAAACCGATGTTCTTCCTGCAGCTGAAATGCGACGTCGTCCAGCTCGATGGTGACGCGTTTAGCCGGCATCATCGTTTCACCGGAACATAAACCGCCGCTTCATCCGGCCAAATCGGATTGCTGAAATGATACTCTTCCAAGGCAAGCGCCCGTTTGTCAGCTTGCAAGCCTTGCGCAGCAAGAAATTCGTGAATGACTTGATACGGATCGCCTGCCGTCTTCGTCCGCGCGTAACGATGAGGAGGAATCGCAAAGCCGATCATGCCCTCCGGCACTTCGGTCAAGCTGCTGACTTCCATACAGATCAAATAAGTAAACAAAACCTCGGAGGAGAAACTGGGGCATAAATATCGTTCCGGATGTACAGCGTTTCGAATTTCATCTTTCCTTTCGTAAAAATGCCGCTTCATCGCTTCCACCCGTTCCGGCAAGTGTCCTTTGAACGGGGACGTGACGGAAACGCCGATCAGCTTCAGCTCCGGCAATTCGACAAGCTCCACTTTGTTCGCCAGATTCACAAAATCAACCTCCGTTGGTTTTTATTGCAAGCATGTAATTTCAAGATTACCGCACATACGTTCCGATGTAAACAGCGGTGAAACATTTTTCCTCTCTTGCAGGTTCGATGGCAAAGCCCGCCCATTGCACTTCGCAAAAAAAGCCACTGCAAATGCTCTCCGGGCAATTGCAATGGCATGTTCAGTTTTTCGCAGCCTGTAGTTGCCGAATAAGCAATTAGAGATGCTTTGGATGCTGTCTTCACCAAAAAATGCTTCTGCAAGTGCTCTCCGAGCAATTACAGAAGCCCTTTCAGCTCTTCGCAGGGCGGTAGTTGCCGAAAAAGCAATTGCAGATGCTTCGGCAACTGCCCTACTGCAAAATGCCACTGCAAATGCTTGCTTCACCCTCCCGCCGCATCGGACACGGAGTCCCGTTCCAACACGATCTGTTTCAGGCTAAGCGATGCTCCATCCGGAATGGCGGACGCTCTAACTTTCATCACGTATTCGCCCGCTACATGTATCGTTATGCTCCCTATTGCACATGAATCAAACTGATACAAGCCACCCGTATGCCGAATGGGCCCAGCAACGCGGGCGATCTCCCGGCCGGAAAGCATCGAAGCCACGGTAATTTCCCATTTCGCCTCCCCCAGATCGCTCGCTTCAGCCCCACAGGTCACAACAGCATTGTAGCTCCCCGGCTCGCACGCGCGAAAAGCCCAGGCGGCTTCATCGTCCGCACTGCTCCAACCGATCAGATTGTCGCGGTCTTTTTTGCCTGTATCATAGCGCAGCGCAGGTCCCGAAATGTCGGCGTCGAACGCGCCGAATACGTTCGGGTATTCGTCCGGGTACAGCCGCCGAACCGGATTCGCGTCGCATTCGCCTTCCACCTCCACCGCGATGACGGGAATTGGCGAGGCTGGAGGTTCAGGAGGAACGTCGATAACGATGTCCTCTTCACCGATACGACGAACCGGGAGCGCCTCGCGTTCCGCGTCAGCCAGCAAATACGCTTTTACAACACGACTGCGCAGGCCTGGCACGACCAGCCGCCCGTGCTGCGGCCAATCGAACACATGCAAGTACAAGTCGCTGCCCTTGATCGTGCATCGTCCCCACGGCGGCTTGCCGAGCGGGCTTCTTTTCGTGCCGTAGACGGCCTCCCCGTTCAGCCGCAGCCAGGCTCCGATCTGCTCGAGCAGCTCCAGCGATTTCGGATCGAACGAACCGTCCCCCATCGGCCCGACGTTGATGACAAAATTGCCGCCCAGGCTCACGACGTCAATCATTTGCCGCAGCACCGTCTCGGCCGGCTTCCAATTATGATCGGTCGCTTTATAGCCCCACGAATCGTTCAAGGTGGCGATCGATTCCCAGTCGTCCCTCGGCACGCGCACATGAGGCTGGTTGTCCGACGTGTTGCCGTAATCCCCGTATGGCTCTTTCCAGACACGGCGGTTGATCAGGCAATCCGGCTGCACTTGCCGCACTTGCTCGGTAAAGGCCGCCCCTTGCTCGGCTGTCAGCTTGTGGCCGCAGTCGAACCAGACTAGGCCGATCAAACCGTATTTTTCCAGCAGCTCTTTCACCTGCGGCAGCGCAAATGTGTGCAAATAACGTTCGTACCGGGTTCTTTTGTCCTCGTCGCCGAGCCACGAAGCGACCTCGTCGTAAGCGCCGATATTTCCCGGGTAATCCCACGTATTTCCTTGCGAGTCGGGGTGATGCCAGTCCATGGCATGGGAGTAGTAGACGCACAGCTTCACGCCTTCGTCCCGGCACGCCTCCGCCAGCTCGAGCAGCGGATCGCGGCTGAACGGCGTGCGGCTCACGATGTTGTAATCCGATACGTCCGAATCGTACATGGCGAAGCCGTCGTGATGTTTCGCCGTAAAAATCAAATATTTGAAGCCCGCCTTACTCGCCGTACTGGCCCACATTTTCGCGTCGAACCGTTCCGCCCGAAAGTCGTCAGCGATGCGCTCGTACTCCCGAATCGGGATTTGCGCCCGAAGCATCAAATGCTCGGCATAGGAGGCTTGCACCTCCTGCCCTTTCCATATGCCTCCCGGCAGCGAGTACAAGCCCCAGTGAATAAACAGCCCGACTCTCGCTTCCCGCCACCACGCCATTTTGGCGTCATGCCGGGCAGTCTGGGCGATTGCCGCACCGGCGCTCGCGCCCCCAGCCGCGTTTGCGGCAGCATTCGCGTCCGCAGCTGCATTCCCGGCGGATGCGGCCATGCCCCCGCCGCTGCTGCCGCCGTGCGTCTCGCCTTCCGCGTTATCGAGCAAATCTTCCCGTTCCGACATGATCGGCTTATTCCCCTTTCGCAATTCGGCTTGAAGCGGGCATGACCATGATCATTTTCGTCCCGCGCTCTACTTCGCTCTCGATCTTCAGGCCGTACTGTTCCCCGAACACCATCTGAATGCGCCGGTGCACGTTGACGACGCCGATCCCCCCGATTCCCGGGGAAGATCCGTTTTCTTTATCGGCAAGCCGGTTAGCCCCCAGCTTCTCGCGCAGCTCCGCAAGCTTTTCTTCCTCGATGCCGGCTCCGTTATCTTCGACGCTGACCCAGAAGACGGCATCGTCTTCGCCGGCGTCGATGCGGATGTAGTGGTAGTCCTCCACCCCGTCCGGAAAAGCGTGCTGGAACACGTTTTCCACGAGAGGCTGCAGCGTCAGGCGCACCATATTGCGAAGCAAGTAATCCGGGTGCACCGCCACGTCGACTTCGAACTCCCGGCCGATCCGGTGCCGCAGCACGACAAGAAAGTGCAGCACATGCTTCAATTCGTTAGCAACTGTAATTTGCTCCAAATTCGTCTGCACCGAGTAGCGGAGCATGTACGACAGCGCCTTGACGATTTCGGTAATTTCCTTCGAATCTTGAACGACCGCATAACAGACGATCGTCTCCAGCGTGTTGTACAAAAAATGCGGATTGATTTGCAGCTGCAGCGACTGCAGCTCGGCCTTTTGCCGCTCGATGCGGCTTTCCTGGTCTCTCAGCTCGGCCTGATACACTTTGTCGATCAGCTCCGACAGCCGGTTCACCATCAAGTTGTAGCGGCTCATCAGCTCGACGACTTCGTCGCGGTGTTCCGGGAGCGGGATGAGCGCCCAATTCCCTTTTTCCGTTTGGCGCATCGCGCTTTTCAAGACGCGGATCGGGCCCGTGATCGTTTTGCCGAAGCGGAAGGCGAGCCACATCGCGAGGCCGAGCGTGAAGCAGCCGACGACAATCGTCGTAATTCGTATCGTATCGGCCGGCTTGCGCAGCTCTTTCACCGGCATCGCCACGACGAGCCGCCAATTGCCGTAGTTGGAACGGCGGCTCATAAACATTTGCTCGCTGCCGTCGATCGTCGCAATAAAAGCGCGACTTCCGGCGCTCAGCACCTGCCTCCGAATCACATCCGGCACGTCGGCCCCGATCCGCTTCGGATCGGGATGGTACACCGTTTTGCCGCTTTCGTCGGCGATGAAAAAGTAGCCGCCCTGCCCGAGCTCGATGCCTTTCCACAGCTCCGCCAGCTCGGCCGCGCGAAATTCGATCGCCAAAATGCCCGCCGGCTCCGTCGAGGACAGGCCGCGGATGCGCCGGACGAGCGTCAGCATCAAATTTTGCTGCCCCGACAAAATGCTGTGGTTGAGCACGCTCAGGCTGCCGTCCTGGCGGGTCGCGTTTTTGAAAAACGCCAGCTGCTGGCGGGTTTGCTCTTTGCTGAACGATTCGCCGATCGTGTCGTTGAAAAAATACATCGCGTTGCCGTTAAAGCTGATCAAAAAGATGTCGGCGATTTCGGGATTACGAATGAGCGCCGGCTCGATGCCGATATCCCGGATCAGCGTACGGAGCTCATAGTAAGGATAGCCGTTTTCCCCCGTCGGAAGGTCAATGAACCGTTTGACATCGTTGTTGTTCAGCAGCGAGATCATCGACCGCTCGTAGGCGCGGATGTACAGGTCCGTATGGTTGGCCGCGTTGCCGACGACTTGCGACAGCTGGCTTTCCACCAGCTGGTTCAGCTCGCCCGAGGAAGCCCGGTACGAAAAGACGCCGACGCTCGCGAGCGAAATCAGGATGACGATCAAATAGGTCAAAAACAGCTTCTGGAATAAATTGAGATTTTTCATTTGATCCCAAGCTTGGCGCGGTAATCGGACGGCGTGAGTCCGAATATTTTTTTAAACGTCTTCGTAAAATGCGGATAGTCGTCGTACCCGACCTCTGCGGCTATGTCCACAGTGCGCATGTGCGGCAAGGACAGCAGCTCGCGCGCTTTGTCCATCCGCTTGTGAATCCGGTAGCCTACGAACGTGTCGCCGGTCATCTTTTTGAACAACGTGCTGAAATAGGTCGGCGTAATGCCGACCATATCCGCCACTTCCTTCAGCGTCACTTCGACCGACAAGTGCGAGTCGATGTACGCTTTGGCCTCTTCCATCGGATCTTTGAAAATGCCCCGGCGGGCGGCGAGCAGCTCGCGACGACCGTCTGCAAACGCTCCTCGATTTCCCGAAACAGCTCCGCCTTGGTCGCAGCCTCGAGCGGCTCGGACAACACGGCGGCAACGAGACGGTTCTTGTCCTGAAAGCGCTTGTGCAGCATCGCAGCCGCGTCGTGCAGCACATCTTTCAGCTCCCGCGCGGACAAATGCGCGCAAGCTTCCTGCCATTCGGCCAAATGCCCGGACAGCTCTTCCTTCTGCAGCGACCAGATGCTTTGCTCCATCCGCTCCAGCCAATCGACGTAACGGGACAAGGGGATGTACCCCTGCGACCGGGATTTCAAAATTTGATCGAACGCCTCGTGCAAATCCGGCGGCGTAACGGGCTTGAGCAAATAATGCTTCACCCCGTACGACAAGCACTTTTTCGCGTACTCGAAATCGTCGTAGCCGGAGACGACGACCATCCATATGTGGGGATAGCTTTCGTGCACTTTCCGGCACAGCTCGAGGCCGTCCATTTTCGGCATGCGAATATCGGTGAGCAGTAGGTCCGGCTCCGACCCGGCGATCCGCTCCAACGCTTCGAGCCCGTTCTCCGTCGTTTCAATCTTTTGGAACTTGTGCGCATAGCTTTGCGCCATTTTCAGCAAACCGCTGCGAATGATCGGTTCGTCATCTACGATCAATAGTCTCATGCTCGCTTACCACCTTCCGCGCATCCGGCTCGGATCGAATTGTTGTATCTCAAGCTTAATACGCACGAGCGGAATGAACAATGGCTTTATCCGATCGGAATGACCTGGTTCCACGTGTTCTGCGCCTGGCGAAAGCCTCCCGGTCCGTCGGCGACCGCCGCAAACAGGTGGGTCGGCTTGCCGTCCTGGAACAAAATGAACGGCCGTTCCAGGCTCCCCATCGTTTGCTCCGCGCCGTCGTCCCAGCGGATTGTGCGGGAGTACGATTTGGGCGAAGCGGACAGCCGCCAGTCGCGCCCGTCAGCGGAGAAAGCGTGAATCCCCCCGTGCTTCTCGCCGCACAGCGTTCCTTCCATATCTTTGGCGATCAGCTCGTAGCCGCGCTCCGTCTGCCAAATGAATGGGTCTTCGATATGAAAGCGGTCGGGCGGAAAGACCGGATCGTCCGTCAATACCCGATAAGGGCCGAGCGGATGCTCCGCATAAGCGCAGCCGATCGTCATCCGGCCGTGGACGTTGCCCTCGTATTTTCTCGCCTTGTACATGAGCAGCACGGAACCGTCTTCATGGACGCAAGGGGCCGGATTGGACGTCAGGAAGCTGTCGAAGCGGCCCGGCCGCGTGTTCAGGATCGGAGCGTCGAACCGTTGCCACGGGCCGAAAACGCTGCCGGCGGCGGCGATGCCGACCCGCTTGCCCGCCCGCGCCACGATCGCCCGCGGATCGTCCGGCGCCAGCGTCTCGCCCGGCTGCGGCTGCGGCAGCGGATGGGTAGATCCCATGTAATAAAGAACGTACGTATTGCCATGCTTCACGATGTGCGGATTGTGCGTGCTGCGGCCGTCCCAATATTCCGCGCCGCGCGCCGGAAGCACGACCTCCTCGAAAGTGTACGGACCCTCCGGCATATCCGACGACGCCCGCACAATTTCGGAGCCGACGAGCCAGCCCGGATGCATCGGCAGCCATTTCGGCCAGCGGGATGCGAACAGATGAAACCGTCCGTCTTCCCCTTTCACCGCCGAACCGCACCATACCCAGTAGCCTTCCATGCGGAACCCCCCGTTTCTCGGCGCGGGGAGAAGCCGATCCGCCAAATCGGGCAGCGATTGCTTGTTCATGCGCTTCCTCCTTTGTCGATCAATCGCGTAAACGCGCACGTCCGAAAGGACGGTGTAAGCCGTTTAGACTGTTGAGAACGTATGGCTGCGCTACGGACCTAAGAATGCGGGCCTCCGGCTTGGCCCACACTCGTGTTCCCTTGAAATTTTCTTCGGCCCGTATTCCCATCCTACGCTCCGACTTTCTTGGGCGGTCTGGACGGTGCAAGCCGTTTATCCTTGTACGAGTGAAGCGGCCGTCCGGCGTTACACCGGCACGCCCATCGCCCGCAGCCACGCCTGAGCGATCCGCGCATGGCCCGCCGGGGTCGGATGCACGCCGTCCTGCGCCCAGTAAGCGGCAGGCGCTTCCGCGCAAGCCTGCGCGAACAGCCCGTCGAGCGCTGCGTAGTTGGCGCCGAACTCATGCGCCAAGCTGCGCACGGCGTGAATTTTCGGATCGAGGTCTTCGCGCCACGCCCGCCGGTCTTCCGGCACCGGAAGCACGAACGGTTCGATCAAAATAAGGCCCGCTTCAAGCTCGCGCGCGGTCCATTCGAGCAGCCGACGGTACCCGGCCGCAAACTCCTCCGCCGATGTCGGATCGCCCCGGTCGTAGCGGCGCCAGCAATCGTTGATGCCGATATAGATCGACACCCAGTCCGGCTTCAAGTCGATGCAGTCTTCCTGCCAGCGGCCGAGCAAATCTATGACCCGGTTGCCGCTAATGCCCCGATTGAGAAACGTGACGCCGAGCTCCGGGTACAGCGAGGCGAACTGGGCTGCTGCCATGAGCGCGTAGCCGCTTCCCAAGTGATCAGGCTTGTTCTTGTCCCTTTTGGCGTCGGTGATGCTGTCCCCGATAAACAAAACGACGTCGCCGCGCTTGATCGGCATTGACTTCATGCGTGATTCCTCCTTGTAAACGATGTGTTCTGCCTGCTACCTCGATTCGGGCGTTAACCGGTACGTCTCGCCGGCCTGCACGTCAAATTCGGCGATCGTCCCGTCGTAACGGCAATGCAGAGCCGTTCCGTCCGTGCGCTGCACGTTCAGCGGCAGCGGAGAACGGATGCGGCACGTCCCGGTGCGGCCGGCCCGCACGTCCGCCTCGTGCAGCGCGCCATCCCGCCAGCTGATGTCGATGCCGAACGCACCGCGGGCGCGCAGCCCTCGGACTTCGCCGTCCGGCCACGCCGCAGGCAGCGCGGGCAGCAGCTCGATGGCTCCGCCGTGCGATTGCAGCAGCATTTCCGCAATGCCGGCGGCCGCTCCAAAGTTGCCGTCGATTTGAAACGGCGGGTGGCAGTCGAACAAATTCGGGTACGTGGAAGAAGCAAGCAGCTCCCGGAGATGGCTGTAAGCGGCATCGCCCTCGCCGAGCCGCGCCCAGAAGTTGACGATCCAAGCCCGGCTCCAGCCCGTATGGCCGCCGCCATGCGCGAGGCGCCGCTCCAGCGTCCGCTTGGCGGCTGCCGCCAGCTCGGGCGTGCGGTGCTTGTCGATCAGCTCGCCCGGATGCAGCGCAAACAGCTGGGAAATGTGGCGGTGCCCCGGTTCGGCCTCGTCGTAATCGTCCAGCCACTCCATAATTTGCCCGTGCTTGCCGATGCGAATGCCCGGCAGCAGCCCGATCGCGGCTTCCAGCTTGCGGCAAAACGGTTCGTCGCCTCCGATGACGTGCGCGGCTTCGCAGCAAGCCGCAAACAGCGTATGCGCGATCTGCGTGTCCATCGCCGGCCCCATGCACAAATGCCCATGACCTCCGTCCGGAGCGACGAATTTGTTTTCGGGAGAGATGGATGGGCCCGTCACGAGCCGTCCTTGCCCGTCCATGACCATATAGTCGAGCAGAAACTGCGCCGCTTCCTTCATGACCGGATACGCCTTTTCCGCGAGAAACGCCTCGTCCATGCCGTACCGGTAATGCTCCCACAAATGCAGCGATAGCCAGGCGGCTCCGAGCGGCCATATGGAGGAGGAGACGAGCATGCCTTCGATCCGCGTCTCTCCCCATAAATTCGTGTTGTGATGGGCAACGAAGCCGCCGCAGCCGTACAGTTCCTGCGCCGTGCGCCTGCCGTTCGGGCGCATCCGCTCGATCAGCTCGAACAGCGGCTCGTGGCATTCGGCCAAATTGCACGGCTCCGCCGGCCAATAATTCATTTCCGTGTTGACGTTGATCGTATATTTCGATTCCCACGGCGGCGTAAAGCTGTCGTTCCAGATGCCCTGCAAGTTGGCGGCCATGCTGCCCGGGCGCGAGCAAGATAGGAGCAAGTAGCGCCCGTCATTGGAAAAAAGCTCGACCAGACCGGCATCGTGGGCGCCCTCCTTGACCCGCTCGAGCCTGCGATCCGTCGGCAGCTCCGCCCCGGACAAGCACGTTCCAGTGCCGGACTCCGCTCTGGAACCTACATCCGCCCAGGAGCCGGCATCTGCCATAGAGCCGCCGCCCGCCTTGGAGCAGGCATCGCCGTTCGCTGCAAGGCCGCCGAGGCGAAGCGAAACGCGGCCGAACTTCTCCGCGTACTCGCTGACGTGATCGCGCTTCAAGCGCTCGTACCCTTTGGCGGCCGCCGCTTCCAGCCGCGACAGGCACGCCTGCTCCGGCTCCGCCGTGCGGAACGTCGACTCCGCCGCTATGAGCAGCGTGACGGCGTCCGCACGCTCGACCGAAACGAAGTCGCCGATCGTGCGCACGCTGCCCCCTTCTAGGGCAGCCTTCACGGCGCAGCGGAACGAGACGCCGTCCCTGCCGCATTCGCCTGCCATCACGATCGTATCCGGCGCGAACGCCTTGGTGCCGGCGTCATAAGGACGCCGCATGAGGTTGGCACTGAAGGTCAGCCCTTCGGGACGGCTGCATTCCAGCCGCACGACCATCACCTGATCGGCAGCGCTGCTGAAATATTCCCGCCGGTAATCGGCGCCGCCCAGCCGGTAGCGAACTGCCGCTATCGCCGTCGCCAAATCCAGCTCGCGCACATATTGCTCGGCCGGCAGGTGATGGTCGAGAAACCATAGAAGCAAGTCCCCCATAGGCTGGTAAGGGGAATAATATTTCGGCGCGGACATAAGGGCCATGCGGCTCAAATGCTCCGCTTCCCGCTGCTTGCCGCTAAAGAGCAGGCGGCGAATTTCCGGCAGCAGCTCTCTCGCATCGGGATTGTCCGCCTGCTTCGGGCCGCCGTACCAGATTGTGTCCTCGTTCAGCTGGAGCTTTTCTTGCGCCAGCGTCCCGAACACCATTCCGCCAAGCCGTCCGTTGCCGATCGGAAGTGCCTCCACCCATTTGCTTGCCGGCTGCTCGTACCATAGTTTAAGCCGGGCCGCTTCCGGGTCGCTCGCAATCATGGTCATGCTCATGCCTCCGTTTCGCGCAATCGTTCAGCCGGCAGCAAAACGAGCCGTTCGCCCTTGGCAGTAGCGAGCGTAAAACGTTCGCCGGCTGCTTGTTCCGGCTCACACCCGTCCCGGTAAACGGCTACGTCCCGGCCGGGCCACGGATTTTGAATGCGGCACGGACGCCCCTGCTCGCTTTCGATGACGACGTATTTGACCTCGCCGCCCGCGTAATCGCTGCTGACGAGGAACGCCCCGGCCGCCCGCAGCTTGCGGAAGCGGGCCGGCCGCTCCGGCGGCCACACCGGGAACAGCCTTAGCGTCCGCTCATGGCTTTGCAGCAGCATTTCCTGCAAACATACCGGCACGGCGCTTGCGTCTTCAATCCCGCCGCCGCCATGGTGGATCGACAAGTTCGGAAACGACTTCTCTTCGCATTCGAAGCGCAGCCGCTCCAAAATGACGCGCGGATCGTAGCCGACTCTCGCCGCAGCCGCATAATACGTAGGAAAGGCGTTGAAGTCGCTCCAGCGCTGCATCTCGTCGACCGTATTGCGGGCGATCGCCAGCAGCTCCGGATCGCTGTCCAAGCCGATAGCGCCCGCCGGGAACACGTGCTGGACGGCCAAAGAGTTGCGAAGCCCCCAATCCCGCCCCTCCTCCGTCAGGCGGACCACGGTCCTACCGCCCCGCTCCATCAACGGATATTCGCTCAAATGATCGAGAATATGGCGCCACTTCTCCCTCCGCTCGCCGTCAAGTCCCAGCTCCGCGCTCAGCTCCAGTAAAGCCGTCAGCATCATGCGGATGAAGCCGAGCGACAAAATCGGATTTTTCCGGTCATGCGAGCGCTCGTGAATATCGTCGTCGTAAATGACGTAACGGCCGTCCTCGTAAACGAGATAATCTTCCCAGAAGTTCGCCACTTCGATCAAATACGGGTACACTTTGCGCGCGTAGTCCATGTCTTGCGTGTAATCGATGTGCATCAGCAAGTTGACGGCGGCAAACGCGGCGTTCGACTTTTGCCCGTGGAAAAACATGGAGCAAATCATCCCGTCCGGCCCGAGCTCGACGGGCATATACAGACCGCGGCAGCCCAGCTTTTCCTTGGCAAACAGCTTGCCCCACGGCATAAAAGCGAGCAGCGGCTCGCAGTACGAAGCCGCCAGCTCGACCCGGTTGCCTGCGTATAGCCCCCAGAACGGGGCTTCGTAGTTGTAGTTCATCGTATAAGAGCCAGTCCAGGCCGGCCGGTCCGTCGTGATCCAGTTGCCGAACAGCCCCGGCGGAATTTTGCCCTGGCGGGTGCAAGAGCCGATAATATAGTACGAGCCATAGTAAAATTTCTCCAGCACCGGGTCGCCGATCCCGATCTCCGAAGCCGTCCAGAAGCCGCGCCACCAGAGGCGGTGCGCTTCCTTGAGCCGCGCGATCACGTCCCATCCGCCGCCTCCGTACATGGCCGCCAGCTTGCGGGCTGCGGCGAAATAGTCCGCTTCATCCCGGTTGCTGACGATAGCGGTTACGATCGCGATGCGCTCTCCGGCCGCGACCGTAACTTCGGCTTCCACGTTTTGAAACCGCCATTCGTAGCGAGCGTCCGCACCGACAACGCATGTGGCGACGGCCACGCGCCTCGTTTCCGGCACGTTGGCGGAATTGGCCGCATAGCGGAACCACATGAGCCCGTCTTCCGCCCCGTTGTCGTAGTTGAACACTTCGTCGGTCGACTTTTCGCCGGCATGGAGCCTGATTTTGACGTCCAGCGTTCCGCGCACGCATTCCAGCTCCGTCACCAGCACGTTCGTGCCGGCGGCGACCCACGTACAAAGCTTGGCCTCCGCGGCGTCGCTGCGGAACGAGCCGCGCACCTCGGCCTCCAAAATGTGCTGCTCCTGCCAGTACTCGGCCCCCTGCAACTGAGGCATGAACAGCGTCACTTGTCCGACCGTAATGATCCGCGCCCCGGTTCTGCGCCCGTTGTCGCTCAGCAGCCGCTCTCGCCGCTGCTGCTCCGTTTCACCAAGGTGGGGCTGCACCCAGAAGTCGTTTTTGCCGATATAAAACGTCTGCTCCTCCGCTCCGCCGCCGATGGCGACGCCGACATCCCCGTTTCCGAGCAGCGGCGCGTCCGTCCACTTGGCGGTCGGAATGCGCTCCGGGGGCCGCAGAAAAACGCCTTTGCGCCCTTCCCACTCCTGTTCCCTGATACAGATCTCCGTATCGCGCATCAATTGTTCGGCCATGCTCAAGCCCATGCTCATGATTGGTCACCTCTTCCGCTTAACTGGAGCCGCGCTTTAGCGTAACGCGCATACGCAGAGGCTCTTCGCCGATCTCCACCGCCTGCAGCTTCCCCTGCAAGTCCGAATCCTCGCCTGCCGGCGCCGCCGACGTTGGGAGAACGATATCGATCCGTTTGCTCCCGCCGGTGGAACGCAGCGTCAAGTCCAGCCTTTCTTCCTCCACGTTCCAGTCCAGGCAGCATTCCACGCCTCCGCGCGCGAGCAGCGGCCCCGCCCTTCCTTTCGTCCAGCGGGAAGGCAGCGCGGGCATAATATGAAGCTCGCCGGGCACGGAAAACAGCAGCATCTCTTGAACGGCGGAACTCCAGCCCATATTGGCGTCGAGCTGCACGGGAGCCCAGTCCATGTCGACGCCGATGCCCATGCCCCGCCAATCGTTATGCAGCGTAAAGAGATTGTTCATGACGCACGAGCGGGCCAAAATTTCCAAACAGCCCAGCGCCTGATCGCCTTTGCCCATGCGGGCGTAATTGTTCGCCATATGGGCGAGCGACCAGCCGGACTGCTCCTTCAGCCCGATGACGAGGCGCTTCTCGATCGCCGTGACGAAGGCTGCGAACAAAGCCGGATCGTTTTGCCGCGTCACCTCGGTGCCGGGAAACACAGGATACGCATGCGACTCGTGCCGGTGATGGTAATTGTCCGTAAAAAACGGATGCATCCATTCCTTGACCGCGCCGTCTTCGTTGATTAGATACGGCGGTATGCGTCCCAGCATGTCGCGCCACTGCGGAATATGCTCCGTAAACATGCCCGCCGCCTGCGCCCCTTCGATCAAATGCGTCAGCAGCTCTTTGGCGATGGCGAAGTCCATCGTCGCGTTCATCGTCGTTTCCATCGAGCGGCGGGCCTCCGTCCAATAGTTGCCCGGCGTATTTTCCGGCGAATTGGACGGCGAGCTGATATAGTACCCGTCATCGCCGACAGTAAAGAAGTCCTCGTAAAAAAGGGCGGCTTCGCGCATAAACGGCAGCGCCCGCTCCCGCAAAAACGCCACGTCGCCCGTATGCAAGTAATAGTCGTAATAGTGCTGGGCGATCCAGCCCGCCCCGCCGGTCCAATGGATAATGTGCGGGGAGAGGTGCTTCAGCTTCCCTGAATCGGGCGCGCTCGGCGCAGGAATGTAAATGCCTCTGCAGCCGTACAGACGCCTCGCGTTGTGGCGAAAATCGTCCATCAGCCTCTCCATATAATTGAACACGGCGAGCAGCAGTTCGGGCATATGACCGGACAGCGCCTGCCAGTAGATCATTTGCAAATTTTCGTTGACCATATGGAACGCCCAGACAGCGTCGTAATCGCCGCACCACAAGCCGTACAGATGGCACGGCTGCCCCTCGGCGCGCGAGACCGATATGAGCAAATAGCGGCCGTAAGCCCACATTTTCTCCGCCAAAGCGTCCGGCATTTCCCCTTGATAAGCGCGCAGCAGCAGCTCCTCGTTCGACAGCTCCCGCCCTTCGGCCATCAAATCGAAATCCATCGCCCGGAACAGCCGGCCGTGCTCGGCGGCGTGAGGCGCGAGCAGCGCATCGTAGCTCGGCTCCAGCCCGGACAGTTCCGCGGCGAGCCTGCTCCATTCGGCCTTCCTGTCGCCGCGCGCGAACAGCTTGACGATCACCAGCACCGACTCGGCGCCTTTGACGGCGATGCCGTTCCGGCGGCTGCCGTTTGTCCCCCCGCGAGTCACGACCCGGGCCACGCCGCCGAAATCGGCCCCGTCGGGATTGAACGCGGCATAAAATATATACTCGCCTTCGCAGACGATCTCTTCGTGTTTGGGAAACACGATGCCGGATCTGCGCACATCGCGCTTATCGTGCGGCTGCAGCGACAGCCTTGCTTCGATCGGTTGCGGACCTAGCTTGCGGATTTCGTACACAACCGCGTCGTCGTGACGGGAGACGAACAGCACCCGCTCGTAGCGCGTGTCCCCGTCCATCCAAGTGACCGCCACTTCCCCCGTCTCCATATTGAGCGTCCGCCTGTAGCGGCGAAACGCTTTGCGCAGCGGCATAAACAGCTTCAAATCGCCTAGCGGCAGCGGCGACGCCATCTTCGGCTCGTAGCCGCGCTCCTTCAGCGCATCGGCGAGAATGCGGTCCGCCTTAGGCGCATCGCCCTCATGCAGCAGCCGCCGCACTTCCGGCAGCAGGTCGCTCACATCGGGCATTTCCGGCGCGCGGCCGCCCCACCACAAATCTTCGTGATTCAGCAAAATCGTCTCTTCGTGAACGCCCCCATAAACGGCCGCCCCGATTTTGCCGTTGCCGGCAGGCAAAGCTTCTCTCCATAACGAGCGCCACCATGACGCGGGATAGTTCATCGCCACGATATGTTTCATCGGTTATCCCGTCCTCTCCGTGCGGCTAACCCGATTGTACCTTTCGCCGGAAGAGGGCGGTATGTCATTTTTTATAGTGATGTTGTGTTGGTTTGCGATGTTCGGCAATAAAAAAGTATTTGTTCCCGCACTTGCAGGAACAAATACTTGTAAGGAGTCGCTTATCAGCTTCTGTTGTTTGCGACAATGACGCCGTTGCCTTTCTTGTAGCGTTCCGTCGCTTCTTTCACAATTTCGTTGCCGCCCTTGGATTTGTACTCCTCGATCACTTTCGGCCAATCGGAAATCGGCTCCTTGCCGTAAATCATTTTGACCATATGGTCGATGATCAGCTTCGGTCCGACATCGTCGCCTTGCGGCGCCGTATCCGGATATTTGGCGAACGATTCCAACTGCGGCACGAAGCGGACGGAGCCGAGGCCTTCCTTCGCCACGATCGTTTCCATCGATTTGATCATATCGCGCCCGTTCTGCGTCAGTTCTTCCCGAGCCTTGTTGTAGGCGGCGTCGTGGACGAACCAGAACATGCCGCGGAAGCCGTCCTGATCGATCTCGTCGGGGGTGGCCGGCTGCTTGAAATTGATTTTGCCGCCATCCACCGTGTAGGTTTCGCCCTCGATGCCGAACGAGAAATATGTTTCCGCTTCCGGCGTCGTCATCCATTCGAAAAATTTGACGATCTGGATCGCTTTCTCTTTCGGCACTTTGCTGTTGATATAGTACGATGTGTTAATGCTGGAATAAAGAATGTGTCCGCCGAAATTTTCCGGACCGCGCGGAGACGCGATAATATCGACCTTGGCGTCCGGTATCGCGCTTTGAATTTTGGTCCGGTAATTGTTAAGCCCTTGCGCGTTCGCCGACCACATGCCGGCTTTGCCGCCTTCGATGTTCTTCGAATAGTCGGTAATGCTGATCGAAGCGAAATCTTTCGGAATGAGCCCTTCGTCGAACATCGTCTTGTAAGCTTGAAGCGCCTTCATTATGTTGTCGGCATCGAAAAATTTCGGTACGACCTGATCGCCCTTCACCTCGAATTGCGACGGAATGACGTCGTACGAGCCGAGAATCGTATCCGAGTATTTGAAGTTTTCCCGCAGCTGGTAAGGGTTTTCCACGCCAAGCTTCTTCATCGCCCTCATCACGTTCAGGAAATCGTCGACCGTCTTCGGAGCGGGCAAGCCGGTTTTGGCCAGCAAATCCGAACGGACGAACAAGGCGCGCCGGGAAGGCGTGGACATCCAGGCCGGAATGCCGTAAATTTTGCCGCCGTAGCTCGTTTCCTGCCACGCTTCCTTCGGCACCAGCTTCATGAGCGTCGGCGCGTACTGTTTGAGCAAGTCGTCGAGCGGCATAAACACTCCGGATTCCACGGAGCCGGACATGCCTTTGGTCGTAGCGCCGCCGATATTTTGCACGACGTCCGGAATATCGCCCGCCGCAAACATGAGCGACATTTTCTGGTCGAAATCTTTCAGCGGGAGCATGCGGAACGTAATGTCCGTATTGGTGATTTCCTCCAGCTTCTTCACCCATTTTTCCTGGTTGATGTCAGCCGATTTTTCGGCAACCTTGTTGCCGCTCGTCGTCATCGACATGGTGAACTTCAGCTTCTCGTTCGGCTTCGGCTGATCGCCCGGCTTCCGGTCAGCCGCCGTCCCGCCGCTGCAGCCCACCAAAGCGCCGGCCGTCAAAACGCAAGCGAGCACAAGCCCTATCGCTTTTTTCATCTTCCCCACCTCGTTTTCCATCGTCTTCATGCAAAAGCCAATCTGTCTAAACAAATCATACCTTTGTCCGGCACGATCCGGCATGTGCTTTTTTACGGTTTTATTGTGTTTTGATTGAATGCTCAACGATTTGAATGTTATCGCTGCCGGTAAAAGTTTTGCCGTTATTCAAGCTGCCGGTAACGAACACTGTCACCTCGCCGCTCACCTTCGCCAGCGCTGAGATGACTTTCCGCCTGTCGAATTTGACCATCAAAGCTTCGATTTTGTCGCCGTCGACATCTCCGGCCTCCGACGTACTTAATTGCGCCTCGATGGAAGTTCCGGCCGCATGGAGACGAACGGATCCGACATTGATTTGTGACACGTCGTAGCCTGCCGGAAATTCGATGTAGCCTGTCACCGAATTAGCGCCGCCGCTGCTTTTCAAGCTTAAAGCATCCGGCTGTATATCGAGGCCCGCAGCTATCGCGACATCAAAGTCAACGGATCGGGTAGCGGTATTGCCGGCTCTGTCCTCCGCCGTCACCTCCAAGGTGTGATGACCCGCCATAGCAGCCAGGTCGATCGCCTGACCGTTCGTCACCGGGTTCCCGTCCAGTGTTGCGGCATGCGAATAAATCCCGGACAAGTCATAAACATCGTAAGTGACCGTCAAGTATTCTGACGTCGTATAGCGCGAGTTGGCGCTCACGTTCACCACCGGCGGCGTCGTATCGTTATAGTACACTTCGATTTCGTTGATCGTAGGCTCTTTGGAGACGCCCGATTCGTTCCTTGTGGAGATTATCCACAGCCTCATAAACCGGGACGTGACCGGCTCGAAATCAATCGTCTTGCTCGCGCCGATGGAAGTTCCGGCAGTGCCGGGAATATCGGTATAATGAATGCCGTCCTCCGAATATTGCAGCAAGAAGGAGCTGATCCGCGGATAAGAGATTTCCTTGATCACCGCCCGGTTGTAGGTCGTCTCTTTGCCGAAATCGACGGCAACATATTGATCGGACATTTTCCCCTCTGCGGCGGACCAGCGGGTCGCCGGATCGGAATCGAAAGCTTTGGCGGCGTTATAGGCGTCATTCCATGTTGACGACGCCTCATAGCTTTTGTTCGCCGCCAAGCTTTCCTGCGCGACATGAACGACCAGGTAAGCGTCGTTCCCCGCGCTGAACGAGAACGTTAAGGAAGTCGGACCGAGCGGAAGCGTTGCAAGATAGTCCCGTTTCAAAATGACCGAATTGCCGCTGCTGATGTAATCGGTTCCCGCTGCCAGCGTCTTCGTTCCGTCGCTTATGGCAAGCAGCGAGTTCCCGTTCAGCTTCATTTTGACCGCTATATCGCCGGCATTTTGCCGATAGTCCATATAGCGTATGCCGATTTCCGATTGGGCCGGCGGCAATCCGTCTGCATGTATGCCGATCTTGCCGAACGGGATGCTCTGGAACTGAGGGATTTTCGCAAACAGGGCCGCATCGTCCCTGAGCTCAAAGTTTCCGGCGGCCGCATCGACAAATCCGACCTCCTCTTTGCTGCCGAAAGCAACGTTATTTTCAAACGTGCCAAGCTCCATATTCCGGCTATCTCCGGTAATCTCGCCGCTATTCACGATCGCATTGTTGCGGACGACGTTTCGTTTCGGCAGCAGCGGCTCGTCGTTCAAAATGCCGGGCAGCGTCGGGTAACGCGCGCTCCATATTTCGCTCTGATACGGCACTTGATTAAACTTGCTCATGAGAGACTCGTAGTTTTTTTCACCCGGCTTGTAATTTCGCGTCAGGAAAGCGATGGACGTGCCGCTGTCGATCACGATATTGTTCTCCACGACATTTTCCCGTCCGTTGGCCAGCTTGAACGCTTGCTTGCCGATGTTGTAAAACACGTTGCCGTACATCTCGACGCCGCTCATGTAATCGTCCAGGTAAATGGCTGCCGTGGAGACGCGGAGATTGCTGGCCACGATATCGTGTATGTAATTGTAGCGAATGACGTTGCCGCGCCAGACTAAGCTTCTCCCCGAGTAGATCGCCGACGCGTCGGCCGTTTCTTTGACGACATCGTAGATTTCGTTATATTCGATCAGATGGTCGTTGCCTCGAAACTGGATCGCCAGATGAGGGGCGCCATGCATTTTATTATGGGTCGCCCGGTTCCCTACACCGTTCAGCTCGACCGCCGACGTATACGTCAGCTTGATGCGCGCATAGTTGAAAATATCGTTGTTGTCCGCATAGTTTCCGGCAGGAGTAAGGGTTGCAAAATCGCCCCCGTTCAGGGATACGCCGCCGTTGCCCATGCTGTAAATCCGGCAGCCGTACACTCCGTTATTGCGGCCCCCGTTGATTTTGACGGCGTACCCGCCCATTTTGCTGATGTCGCAGTTTTCGATCCGATTGTTTTCCCCGCCGGCGATATCGATGGCATTTCCGCGGCTTACTTCCATGGCAAGCCCGCTAAACACGATATTCGAAGCGTTGTTCATGCTGATCAAGTTGCTCGCAAATAGCGATAACTGCACTTTTTTCCCTTGGATGGGGGCCGGGGGATACAGATAGAGCTTGCCGGTTTTGCGGTCGAGGTACCATTCGCCCGGCGTATCCAGCTCTTCCAAAACGTTGTAAAAGTAAAACCGCTGCCCCGCCTTCATCGCGTAACTGGTTCCTTTATAGGTCTCGATGGACTTGGCGTCAAAATCGATCGATTTGATCTGCAAATCGTTGGTCGCCCAATCGTTTCCCCAATAGCCGAGCATCCAAGTGTCGTCGATGCTTTGCCATCTGCGGAGCCCTTCATCTTGATACGTGAACGTGTAGCCTTTATTTGCCGCGCTGTCCGGGGTATAGACCACCTGGGTAACCGTCGTAAACCCGTTATTGGGCCAGCGGGCCAGCGTCATCACGTTGCCGTTAAAGAACAATTCGGGGGCGACGGCCTGATTATTGCCCAACGTGCCGTAATCCGTAATGCCGAGCGCCTGCAGATCGGCCTGTAGCACCTTGCCGCTTGCTTGCAGCGGAAGTCGCGCCAATACGGCCTGATCCGTCACCGGCTTGAACAGCGAATCATTCAGCCGAATGCCGCCTGTAAACGTAACTTTCTCCCCGCCGTAGGCTTTGTAAACAACCGGCGCGCCGGCCGTTCCCGAATCCTGTTCGTCCAGTTGGAAGGTGCCCGCAAATTTGTATTCTCCGCCCCGAATCTGCACGCTGACGCCGCCCGCGGGGAATGCCCCGGCGCTTTTCAGCGCACGGATGGCATCCCGGGCTTTTTCCAGCGTGGCAAAAGGGTGAAGCAGCGATCCGTCGTTGGCGTCGTTGCCGTCTTTGGCTACATACAGCTGCACGGCATCATTTTCCTGCGCTTTTACAGCGGTTCCTCCGGTCGATAAAATGCCGCCGTTGAACAGTAATGAGACTAGGGCGACAAGAACGATCAAGCGCATTGCCCTTTTCATGCTCTCACCTCGCACTCGGCCGTATTAGTTTACGATGCTCCCCAGCCCCGGCAGTTTGATGCTATTGCCGCCGGCGGAAGCGGTGACGCGAAACTCGGCGGCAGAGGAAGATTGCTTCAGCGGATGTATGACGATCATGATGACGACGTCCTTCACCTGCGCATGCAAAGCTGCGGCGATTTGGTCCAGCTTCAGCTCGTCGAGCGGCAGCCGGTACGCCGTCTCTTTCCCCGCAACGACCAAGCCCGCCGCCGTATTGGCCGAGACGAGCTCGCTTACAGCCTCGGCCGGCAGCTTGACGGTAAAGTCTTTGCCGCTTGCCGGTACCGCAACCTCTACATCCCGGTAAATGTCAGGATACGCATGGAGCCAAATAAGCAGTTTTTCCATATCGATGATGACGGTTGACGGATCTTCCCGCTTAATAATTTCTTTCATCGGATCGATCCCGGGCGGAAGCGGGAACGGCGCGTTGCCGTTTCTGACGAGCACGTATCGCTTCACTTCTGCGGCGGCATTCCCCGAGCTGTCTTGCACGTTGTAACGAAGCGTGTACAAGCCCGGCTCCTGCGTATTGACGGTGCCGGTAACCCGGATGCGCCCGGCGAGATCGCCGTCATAGCTGTCGGTGGCAGCCGCTCCCGGATCGACGTAAGGTTTTTTCGCCTTCGTCACCACAAAGGCGTCCCCGCTTAGCTGAATGACCGGAGGCGTCGTATCCCGAACGTACACCGCACGAGTTACGGCAGCCGTTTGTCCGCTCATGTCGGTGACGCTGTACGCGACCGGATAATAGCCTATCTTGCCGCTATCTGCTTGTCCCGTTACCGTAATTTGGTTCGTGATGTCCTGTCCGAGCAAATCTTGCGCGGTCGCTCCCGGATCGGCGTACGGCGTGCCGGCTTCCACGTAGAACGGATTGTCCCCGTTTAAAGCGATGGACGGAGCGCCTTCGGCGATGTTCGCCACCGCTTGCTCGCCAAGCCGCTCTTTCAACTGCTGCTTGTACAAGCTGGCCGGACCGACGTGCTCGCCGTAATGATCCCAGTATGCGTCTTGGCGCGGACGGGTATCGTAGTCGTCCGGCACGAGCCCCGGGACGACCCGGCCGGTGTGGCCGATTGCGTAATTTTGCGCGGTCGGAGGCTGCTGCGACGTAAGCTCGCCCTCGGTGTTCCAGGTCACGTAGTTCGCGCCCGCCCAGCCGTGTCCGCTGCCCAGCCAGGCGCGGTCCCGAATCGAAATCGGAGCTTTAATATTGTCGAAAAGCCCGCCCACGGACCAGCGGTGATGCGGCTCGCTTGTGTTGTAGTTTTGGACTGCGTCGCTCTCCAGCGCCACGTTCGGCCCCGGAACGCGGCTGTCGACAACGAACGCATGACGGGCGGTCTCCACATGGATGCGCTGCGCGAAGCATAACTGGCCCATATAATGGATGACGTAGCGCCGCCCGCCGGTAATGATGCTGACCATATCGTAGGAGCTGCTGTCCTGCACCGTGATCCATTTGGCGCTGCGGCCCATTTGCACGAGCGAGTAAGCCATATGGTAGGCGCTCACATTGCGCACCCAGCCGTTCTTGACGCTGTTGAACACGATGAACCGCTCCGCATGGTTCTCGTCCGAATAATACGGATCGGTCGTATCGTTGTCCATCACCGTGCTGATGACACTCTTATCGAAGTCGGAGTCCGCCCGGATGAATTCCACGCCCACTTGCTGAATGCGGGACGGATCGCTGTATTTCAGCAGCATGCCGCCGCCCCATTTGCGGTCGATGGCGTTCGCGAGCGGCGCATCGACCGTCACGACGTTGTTCGTTCTGTCGATGGCGGTAATAACCCGGTCGAAATCGAGATTAAACGCCGACCACTGAGTCGTAGTGACGCTGCCGGGCCGCATATAAATGTGATCCATGCCGATTTCGGTAATCCAGCGGCTGTTCCCCGCTCTTCGTACCATAACCGTGTCACCGACGTTATAGGCCGAGGCGTCTTTGACGTGGAACGAGCGCGCTCCTGACGGCACGTACAGATCGGTTACTTCCACGGCGGAGGAGGAGTCGGCTGCCGGCCCGGTTGTGGACCCTATTTCGATGAGGTTTCGCGCTTTAGTGCCGGTGCCGTACAGGACCGTGCCGTCAGCGCCATTCCCTTCCCCGCGCAAAACGACGCCGCCGGTGTTGATGTGAAGCGTGCCGCTCACCGGATACGTCCCCTTCTTCAGCAGCAGCGTACCGCGGAAGCCATTCGCCTGCGGCGGCATTTGCGACACTTCGTCGATGGCCGCCTGGATCGCAGCCGTATTGTCGCCGTCAACCGGCTGGATCGTTTTCACCGCCGGTACGCTCGGGATTTTCACCCCGCCGCCCATGTAGCCGCTGTTCGAGAAGTCGAGCACCCGGTTCCCTTTGTAATCCGGAACGTACTGCATGCTCCCTTGCGCATTCAAAAAAGCGACAGCGCTTTGATGCGGCGGGACCGATGCCGGATCCATCGCCGTGAAATAAAATGCGTCATAAGCCGCAGGCTTGCCGGGCTGCTCTATCGTCATACGGATCACGTACTGGCCTGCCGCGTGGACCGAGCCGGGGAACGACAACAGCTTCGTTTCGCCTTTGCCGATCGGCGCAGGCGGCAGCTGCGCCACTGCAGGACCGTCGGGGCCGCCGGGACTACCGGGGCTGCCATCCAAATAAACGGCGGCGCTGACGGTGCCGTAAACGTTCGAGCTGACCGATACGGACGGATATACGTCTCCCGGCTGGATGACAGCCGGCTGTCCGATGTCGATCTTCATTCGAGGATGGCTGAGAGTCGAATTCGCCACGTAAGACTCGTCCGTAAATTCGTTCGGATCCCGCACGACGACCCACAAATAGCCGGTCGCCAGCTTCGCTCCGCCCGGCACGTCGATCTGGGCGGTAATCATCGCCGCGCCGGTCTGAACGGTCTGGACCGTGCCGCCGGCATCGATGCTGACGTTTTTCGCGGGGGTGGCGAACGTGCGCGGCACGCTGTTCAAATCGACCTCTTCGCCCGTGCTTAGCTGCCCTTTGACGCGCAGCTGCAGTGATGTGCCCACATGCATGCCGACGTCGGCGTTATTCGCGTATTCGCGGCCTTGACCGTCGACAAAATAAATGCGCTGCAAATTCGCCGGCACCTGGCTGCTTTCCGCGTGAAAAATGCCCAGCTCATACAGCTGCAAATTCAAATTTTTGCTCAGATTGAACTCGATTTTCACATACTGGGACGTTGCGGCTTGATCGCGAATTTCCGTATCGGACGTCTTCAAGCCGGCGCTTTTGGTGTAATACGGCGTCCAGTTCGCACCGTCGCCCGATACATAAACCATATAATTGGCCAGGTTATCGACTCTGTTCAAGCTCAGCGTAATTTTGTTGAACGTTTGCGGCTGCCCCAAATTGACGGAAATCCATACCGACATATCCGTACGATCCGCCGCAGTCGGCTGCCAATACGTAGCCGAATTGCCGTCCACGGCATTGCCGGCTGCCGCGCCGCCAACTGCACTGCTGGCGTCAGCCGCCCGGTTCAGCGCGAGATTCGCTTCCTGCACGGCTGCCGCAGCTTGTCCAGCCATGCTCACGCCAAACATCTGCAGCGAGCATAGGAACGCCGCGATGCCGATTCGCGCCGTCCGCCACCACTTTTTCATCATCCATCGCACCTTTCATCGTAACGTTGCGTTGCGGAACGATTTGTAACCGTTTCCACAAATTATTATACTGAGGTCTGTCATGTGGAAATATGTGTTAATTTACAGTCGCGATGTGTTTATTTACAAAATAATTGCCATGACGGCAAGGAAGTGCTTCAAAGAACTCTCGGTAAGGAAATGCTGCAAATAGTGATAAACAAAAAAGAGCTGCAGCAGCAGCCCTAAGCCTGAGAGTTCAATGAAACATTTTGTACAGTTGATTTGCTTCGAGACCATATAACCACAGGTACAAGTAAAAGGGCCAGACCTCCGCCAGCAAGCGACAATATCGCATAACTTGAATGAGCGACAACCAGACCGGATAGCGCTCCACCCGAGGCCCCAGCGAGTGCTATCAACACATCGATTGTTCCTTGAGTTTTTGCACGTGTTGTTGGATCAGTTGCATCTACGATGATTGCTGTCCCACTGATTAAGCCCAAATTCCAACCGATTCCCAACAGCGATAGAGCAAGAACCAGGACCAGCATAGAATCCGGAGGAGCCGCTGCAGCTGTAATACCTGCAAGCAATAATACGCTCCCCGAAGCAATTGACATGGCTGTACGACCGATTTTATCAACCAGTACGCCTGTAATGAGCGAAGGGAAATACATGGAGCCTATATGAATACCAATCACTAATCCTACATCTGCCAAGCTATGACCGTGATGTTTCATGTGGATTGGAGTCATTGTCATTATTGCAACCATAACGATTTGGGTTAAAATCATTACTGTTGCTCCTACAACAAGGCCCCTGTTACTGCCTTTACGAACCGTTTTGCCTTTTTCTACTTCCTGTTCCAAAGATTGTTGTGATTCAAACACAGCCTTTGCAACGACGTATGGATCGGGCCGCAGAAAAATAAAGAAGACCATTCCTGCAAGAATAAACGCTGCAGCAGCTAGGATAAACGGGCCAGCAAGCGCTGGAACCCCGATGGCAGTAGCGAAATCACCCGTTACCTCTACCATATTAGGGCCTACAACTGCGCCTAATGTGGTCGAGACCATAGCAATACTAATTGCTCTAGCCCGTTGATTAGGTTTAGCTAAGTCTGTTCCAGCATAACGGGCTTGCAGGTTCGTTGCCGTTCCTGCACCGTAGATGAGCAGCGATATGAACAGAAGCACAACGCTATTACTTACTGCAGCCAATATTACCCCTAATGCACCAAGCCCACCTGCGAAGAATCCTGCAGCAAGCCCTAACCTTCGTCCGTAATGTTCTGAAAGTCGGCCTACCAGCAAGGCGGCAGCAGCCGAGCCAAGGGTTAACAAAGCAGCAGGAACACCTGCAAAACTTTCGGTTCCCAACATCTCTTGAGCAAGAAGCGCGCCGACCGTCACACCAGCAGCAAGACCTGCACCTCCGAAAATTTGGGATAGGACTACTATGAATAGAGAACGCTTATATAGTTTCCTCAGCAAATCCGGGGAAACAATGTGTTGTTGAATCAATCTGTCTATTTTTTGGGGTTCATGCGTCATCGCTTAGAACCACCTTTCTAATTGTTTATTGACTCCTCTAAAAGTCAGAACTTTGATGAATGTTCCACAAAACGTTTCCATTCGTGAACGCCTTCCTCTAAACGAGAGGCTTTGATTCCCTTGCTTTTTAAGATTTCAACGGCTTGCGCAGACATTAGACAATAGGGTCCTCTGCAATAAGCCACTATTTCTTTATCCGCTGGTAAGGACGCTAGATGCTTCTCGAGTTCTTCCATAGGTATAGATATCGCGCCTGGAATATGGCCCGAAGCATATTCATCTTCTGGTCGGACATCCAATAATACAACTTCGCCTCTTTCCATCCGTTTGAGGAGCCTTTCTAAACCTATAGGCTCCATACTTACATGGTTTAGCAAGATTTCGGATTTAAGCTTCTGAACTTCTACTAGTTGCTTTTCACTGAGACGATGTAGTGACACCATGAAATCGGCCACAGAAAGTTCAGCAATATCGTATATCACAAAGTTACCTTGTTTGTGAGACCGAACCAGTCTAGATTCATGCAACGTTTGTAAGTGTTGTGACACATTCGCAACAGTCATCCCTGTTAATTTAGCAAGCTGATCTACAGATTTCGGGCCTTGAGAAAGCAAATCAAGCAATTCCAAGCGTTTAGGACTGGATAAACATTTACCGATACGAGCAAATTCCTGATATAATTGATCTTTCCATGTTCGTTCCATATTCATTAGAGTGACACCTCAAATATTCAATTGTTTTATTGAATAGTTAAATTGTAAGATCTCCTTCATATAGTGTCAAGAAATTCTTACATTGAAACCGTTACTTCAATGACCAGAAAAAGTAGCTGGTATATCTGCTCCTCGGAGATGGCTTTAACAACGAAAATAGCTCCTGCACTCAAACGTATTCTTAAAACATAAATTAAATGAGGGATCGTGAATTATACGATCTCATCAAAGCCACTAATATTACGAAACGAACTTGAGGAAATAATTCGTTAGCGAAGTCTGATGGGTGCCGCGCGGCACTCTTTTCGATGTTTTAACTATCGTCTCCGTCGCTTAGTCCATGGTCCTTATCAATTAACCCTGAAAACTCTTTAGCATTTCAAGTCGAATTGAACCGAGAACTCAAGATCATTTATGTCCGCTCTTCGAATTTTAAACATGATGCAATGAAAAAGGAGCTCTAGCAGAGCTCCTCAACATCGCGTCTATGTTATACGGCTTCCAGGAAATCCTCCAACAGCTCCTTGGCCTGCTCCAAATCCTTTTGATGCACCTTCAGCTTGATCAACGTTCCCGCCTCGCCGGGATTCACATCGGCGGCAGGAATGATGCCCGTATCGGCAACCGGACTTGCGTCCATGACCAGCTTGCATTTGACTTTATTCGACTTCAGATGCGCATACTTCGCTTCCAGCTCCTCCGCGTTCGGGCCTGTAGCCGTCATCAACGTTTTCCACCTCTTGCTTCTCATAACCAGCCAAGCACCTAACAAAACGATGCCCAGCAGCATAATACTGATTTCCATGAGAAAACACCACCTTAGGCAAATATTTGCATTCAGGATTCGTTATCTCGGAATTCATTACCAGGCACTTTTTCAAAGATTTGCACCTACTGAATGGGGTCCGGAATTATACTAGCTTCAAGCAGCTCTTGATTTGTTTTCATAGCGGCCATCTGTTTGCCCAGCTTGATCATTTCCTCCATATTGGGCGCCATGCCGCCGGATTGTTCCGGTGGATCAATGGAATCAGGTTTGCGTTTTTCCATCTCATCTTGCAGATAAGCACCAACTTCATATAGTTTGGATTCCACGGCTTCAAAGACCTCGGGGGGAATCGAGCCTCCGTCTTCCAAAAATGCATCGGCAACCTTGACGGAGCAAGTGATGTTATCGTGGTTTTGAACCGGAATCGTTAATCGGTATGACCTTTTGGTAGATGCGTCGTCAAATCGGGCACGATATGCAGATTGCTGGTTAAAGCGAATCCTTCTGAACCCTTGATACGTCATCAAATTATGAATCGCAGAAAAGGGCAACTCGATTGCAGATGTCATAGTACATTGCATCTTCATCATATTACCTCCTTAAGGATTCGATTTGTGCCTGGTGTCTACCAGTTTAAAATAGATTGGTCATCCTCTCAACCTGCATATAACCGTTTGAAACACCGTAAGATTTAATAGGGCCGATTATTATCTGAATTTTCCAATATTTAATCAAAATTCCTTTCGGATGCTGGGAAGAGAGGAACTCATATACTGCTATATCGTTATACAACGCGTTTAGCACCCAAATACTTGGATCGCCAATAAGGTGATTTCATTCCAACATGACCAGAAAAAAAACATTTGACAAGTTGTCTTGATGCTGCGACTTTTTTCCATACTACACAAACGTCCATCATCATCGGATGCTCTTAGGTTTCCAGTGAGGTATCAATTCCTTTGGAAGTTCTCTTCTTTTTCATGAATTGTCTGTCTAGATAGAAAGCTACCAACAAAGCCAGTAAACCGGTTAACAGCATATCGCTGTATGTTCCAAGTGGCAGCGGTTTGCCTTCAAGATGGATACCATTAGCACGATATTCAAACCGTTTTACAGCGTGCTTGGCAGTTAACAGGTCTTCTTGTTTAGCTAAATCTTCCAATGGCGCTTCGAATACATATCTGTTTGGTGAATCACTATGAATAAGGAGGGTCTCTTCCGCATTACCCTTTTCACTCCAAAGTCTTATTTCTGCTGCGGCCAGTGATTTTGCGTCGCCACCCGGTATGATCATTTTGTCCAGCTTTGGGGCGTTCGATATTTGATGCCTGGCCAGTATATTTAGATGATGTTTTGTAGAAATTGGTGCGTTCGAACTGGAAACGGTCAAGATTTGTGTCGTTCCGGTGTCTCCATAAGAGTCAAATATAGAGGATAGAGCCAGTTCTTCCATACCGTTATACAGAAGTACACCCATCTGTTTCTTGCTCCAATGGAATCCAAGATTTAACCAATAGGTTGCAAATTTGAGATCCACGTAAAAAGGGTGGTCCACCTTTGGATTTTGAACGAACCGGTAAGAAGGATAGCTAATTTCCTTAGATATTTTTGCAGCCACGGGTTCTCCCAGTTGCTGAGAGATCAGGTGAAGTACTGCATCGATGCCTGCGCTTTGACCGGCTGAAGTTAAGGTATTTCCATCGTGAACATACCTCACATCCTCTTTCCAATGGGTATCAGGATATTGCTTCATTAATATGGGCAGCACTTGCCAGTGTGAGGTGGCTGATTTCCCTTTTAATAAACCTGCATCGGCAAGATTTTGAGACCCGCCACAAATGCTTAAGAAAGTCGTGGTTTTACTGCCGGAATGTTGCCTAATCCATTCGCGAGTCGGTTGATATTTTTGTTCATCAACTATGGGCATATAAGGGACCACAATAATATCGGGGCTTTTGTTTAATAGGTTATCCAGTTCTTTATAAGTGTAATGTGGAAGTACATCAATCCCGCCTGATAAGGACTTCACGTTTTTGTCCGGTGCAACGGCGTATACATTATAAGCATCTGTCATCGACAACAGTGTGTAAGGAATAAGAAAATCAAAGTCTTCCGTTGGTATCATTGAATCCGCTAATACGACTGCTACTGTAGGTTTATTGAGATTGTACTCTGGTACATTCGCTCCTTGCAGCGAAGGAACCGGCTCGTGGCGGATGTTTAAGTAAAAATCTTTTTGATGACGATTAAAGCCATACAACCCGACTCCCCCTATAAACACAACGAAAATCAATATATAAACAGCTAAACGCAGGAATAACTTCTTCATTTTCTTTTTTCTCCTCGTAATCATATTTACAATACCCTTCGTCTGCCTAATGGTGCATTATTGTCGCCCTCGTGTCCCGTTGTTGCGACTGTCTTCGGTGCAGGAAGAGTGGTACAGATGCCAGCGCCCCGATTACGAACAAGCCAGCCGCCATGAGGTAAATTCCGCTGAGCGGCAGTACGGCCTTCAGCGGGCCGACTAGGCTCATGTTCACCACCATTCCGCCTATAAAGAGCGGGCTGATGATGCCGCTTACCCTTCCGA
Organism: Gordoniibacillus kamchatkensis; assembly: GCF_000829455.1. Classification (GTDB taxonomy): domain Bacteria; phylum Bacillota; class Bacilli; order Paenibacillales; family NBRC-103111; genus Gordoniibacillus; species Gordoniibacillus kamchatkensis. The sequence continues at coordinate 17,285 of NZ_JXAK01000046.1, read as the reverse complement.
CGAATGCTTCCTCCGCCCTAGTCAGAATGATTGTCTGACAGGCAACGTGGATAAACGGCACCATGAGACCCGAAAGGAATTGGGCCGCGATCGCCAGCCAAACGACGTCTGTCGTACCCATCACCGCTACCGCCAGGCTGTTGGCGGAGAAGCCGACGAGCAGCATCGTTTGCGGGGTGATTTTACGCGAGAGGCCCATCACCAGCATCCCGCCGAGAATCATGCCAGCGCCGTTGACCGCTGTGAACCATTGAAGAGATTGTGCCGACATGTTGAGATGTTCTGTGATCAGGAAAATCGCCATCGGATTCATTAGGCCAAGCGCAAGGCCGGCTGCCAAAGAAAATCCGCCCATGAAGAGAAACAGTTTGTTCGCGAGGACATAGGTAAGACCCAGTTTCAGCTCCTGTGTTAGCTGCCGAGCAGCCGCCTGCTCCTCTCTATGGTCCGCAGGCAGGAACAGGAGCACACCAGCGGACAGCAGGAAGCAGATGCCCATGATGCCAATGGCAGCTTGGATACCGAATCGGAAGTATATCAACGTTCCGAGCATCGGGCCCAGGACCATGAATATCGCCTGGACCGTCTGATACATGGACATGCTCATTTGCAACTGGGATTGTTGCACATGCTGCTTAAAGAGCTTCATTCCGGCCGGCTGGGAAAATTGGGATAAGATCGAGGAGACCAGCGTTGCGAAGAAGATCGCCTGCCAGCCGCCAAACATCAACGCAGCCAGTACGCCAAATACCGAAATCGCGCTGAACGCATCGCACAGCACCATCGTACGCTTCGGCCGCCAGCGGTCGGCAAAGGCTCCGCCGATGAAGGAGAAGATAAAGATAGGCGCGAATTCGGCGAGCGAAATCAAGGAGATTGCGACGGGATCCTTGTTCGTCTGCTCCGTCACGAAGAGCAGGACGGCAAAGTTGCGGATCCAGATGCCGAGTTGCAGGAATACCGCCGACAGCAAGATAGATTGGACGAAACGGTTGGCAAAAAACGATCGTAGGGAAGCTTCTTTAGCCTTATCGGCATGTACCGAATGCGGAGAGTGAGCATGGCTCGAATGGTGCATGTTGGTTCATCACCTTTCCTTTTCATTCAATTGGGTTCCATTATGGGTCATATCGTCCGAACACGACCATCATACCGCCGACGGGGCGTCTACAACGCGCAAGAGTTGAGTAGTCTCGCGCAAATGTTTGCGCTTCGAGCGCAAAAGAAAAACCCCTCGTCGCAAACCTGGTGCTGGTTGGCGATGACGGGTATTTAGAACGTCATTAGAAAAATCAATTGGCAATTTGACTGTCGGTTCAGTCATGCAGGTTGTCGAGGCTCCACGTCCATCCGTATTCGCGCCGCTGCCCCGGCTTCAGCCCCGCCGCTCCCGTCGCTTCGGACGGAAGCGGCGCGTTGAAAGCGTCGGTGATGCAGCTCCACGGCTCGAGCGAAACGGCGTCCGCCCAGGAAGGCTTAAAAACCGCGAGGTACGGCAAGCTGCGGCTGAATTCGAAGCGAAGCCGCACTCCCTCGTTGCGGCGGATAATCGTGCATTCGCGCCGATCTTCGTTCATGGCGAACACGAAATGGTCGACATCGCCGGGAAGCTCGTTAAGCGGCATGCCATGGGCCAGACGGTCGCACAGTGCAGTATGCTCCGGCTCGCGCACGATAAGCCCGTTCTCGCCGGTATCGTACTGCCGGGCGACCGATGCGGCGAGCACAACCTGTTCGATGTCTCCGCGGTACGAAAAATACGGATGCAAGCCGAACCCGGCCGGAGCCTCGTCATCTCCTTCGTTGACCGCTTCCAGCAAACCCGACAGGCGGTTGCCGCATAGCCTAACCGTCAGGCGCAAGACGACCCGGTGCGGGTAATAAGCGAACACTTCATCGAAGCGGTCGAACCGGAACTCCGCCGTGACCGACGCTCCCTCTTGCTCATCCGCAGCAAGGGCCGTTACTTCCCAAGGCAAATAGCGAATTTCTCCGTGCAGATGGTTTCGCCCTTCGTTGAGAGGAAACGTATACGTCCTTCCTTGAAAAGCGAACGTTCCGCCCGGGATGCGGCTTGGCGGCCACAAGAGCGGAACGCCGAACTCGGAGGAGCGGCCGGCCAGGTCGCGAATATGCGGCGGGCTTGCGATCACCTCATGCCCCTGCAGCCGGCAACCGATGATGTTGCAGCCGATGTCTAGTACGACTGCAACACTGGAATCCGTTGCGCGGTCGGCCAGCACGACGGTCGAATATCCGTCGCGCGCTTCTTCATAAGCTTCATAACGCATCGTTTCGATCCCCCGGTTCATTCGCCCCGAACTGTCTGCCCGCCATCGGCCACGAATGTCTGGCCCGTAATGAACGAAGCCGCGTCGCTGCATAAATACAGAACGAGATCGGCGATTTCTCCGGGCTGCCCGAACCTTCCGATCGGATGGGCGGCGTTCCAAGTTTGAATAAGCGCTTCAGGATCGTCGACCTCCGCAAAAATTTTCTCGTTCATCGGCGTCATAATCGTGCCGGGCGCTACGGCATTGATACGGACGCCGTGCTTCGCATATTGAATCGCCGCCTGTCTCGTTAATGCGAGGATCCCGCCTTTCGAAGCGGCATAGCCCGCCCACCCCATAAATCCTTTGAGCGCCTGGGTCGATGCGCAGTTGACGATCGCCCCTTTGCCCTGCTTCAGCATATAAGGGAGCGCATACTTGCAGCCGCGGAATACGCCGCCCAAGTTGACGTTGATCACTTTCTGCCAATCCACCTCGCTCATGTCGGCCACTTCTCCGGGGATAGCGACGCCGGCGTTGTTGTACACGATGTCGAGCCGTCCCCGCAGCGCATAAGAGCGCGCCATCAATTGCTCCATCATCGCATCGCTGCCGACGTCAGCCTCGACGAAATGGACGTCGCAGCCTTGGCCCCTTAGCTCTTGCTCGAGCGCTTTCGCCCTTGCTTCATCGACGTCGGCGATTACAGTCGTGGCTCCCGCCTCCGCAAATTTGCGCACCGCCGCAGCGCCAATCCCCATTGAACCGCCAGTCACGACAGCGACCGATCCCGTAAAATCGTACGAAACGTTCCGTTGCATCGGAAAGTCACGCTCCTCGTCTTTTTACAAATCCCGATACTCGGCGGGCGTCAGCCCGGTCATATCCTTGAAAATTTTATTGAAATATTTCACATCCGTATAGCCGACTTCTTCGCTGACCTCGTACACCTTCTTGTGCGTCGATTTCAGCAAATGCTTCGCCTTCTCTATGCGCAGCTGCATCATGTATTTGGTGTAAATCTGGCCTGCCTCTTCCTTGAAAAGTCTGCTTAAATACGAAGAGTTCACGTAAAACTGCTCGGCCAACGTTTGAAGCGATATGTCTTCGCTGTAATGCTCTTCGAGGAAGCGCAAAATATCGGTAATCAGCTTGCTTTTCCGCTGCTTTCTTTTTTCGGCCGCCTGCCTCGCGGCATGCTGAAAGCTTGAAGTTACGTAGGCCTCGATCTCGTCGATCGTATCCATCGCCCGCACTTTGCCCATCCATTCGTCCTCGGAATGGCCAAGCGGCATATCCGCCCCGTCGAAGGACGCACTTTCCGATACCATTTGCATCATGAGCTGCAGCATTTGATCGAGAGGCTGCACCGCGATTTTTTTGCGCCGGATTTCATCGAACAGAGCCGACAATATGGCGTGCAGCTCTTCCTCGTTGCCCGCGACGACGCAGTTATGCAGCTTCTGCTGCAGCTCCCGGTGAAACAGCTGGCGATCGCCCTCAAATTGCAGCTCGTCGAAAAAATACGTTTGGTCGTTTCCCAGGTACAGCTTCATTTTCAAGGAGTTGAGCGCTTCGATATAAGCCTGGAAAGCTTCCGTTTCCGCCGAATGCTGCTTGCTGATGCCTACCGACACCGTAATCTTGATGAATCTTTTCGCGCTTTGCCGAATGCCGCCGAGCAGAGCTTCCGTTTCCGCCGGATCCGCCCCCGCTTCGCACCATACCGCCATTCTTTCGTCGACCGTGAATATATGGAACTGAAGCCCGCGCTCCTTCAAATACTCTTCCGCAATATTGCGGATGCCGTACTGCAGCAGCTCCATGTCGCGCTGGCCAAAATGGTTCTGCAGCACGTGCAGCTGATCCGCCTCGAACAGAAAAACGACATAACGATGCGGCAGCCAGGCGACGTCCAACTCCTTGCACTTTTGTTGAAACCAGCCGTAATCCGTTTTTCTGCCGGAAAACCAGCTGGCGAGAAATTGTTCTTGCAACAGCTGCTTGCTTTGCTTCCATGCGGACTGTTCCATCGCTATCCGATACTGCTCTGCCTGCTTGGCGTTTTTGTGGCGGGACAGCTTCAGAAACAGCTGCACGAGCTCGTCGTCGCTTGCCGGCTTCAGCAAATAGTCGTAGGCGCCGAGGCGCATGGCGGAGCGGACATAGTCGAAGTCGTCGAATCCCGTTAACATTACGATTTCGATATCCGGACTCCGCTCTTTGGCTTTGGCCAAAAGCTCCAGGCCGTCCATGACCGGCATGCGAATATCGGAAAGGATAAAATCCACCTTATTGGCCTGAACGATGCGGTACGCTTCTTCCCCGTTGCTCGCTTCGAATATCCGGGTGATTCCGCATTGCTCCCAATAGGCGGCAGCTGCAAGCACGTCCCGCATCCAACCTTCATCCTCGGCAATAAGCAGGCTATACATGACTATTCCCTCCGGAACCGGAACTGAACGGCAGAACGACCTCGACGGTCGTGCCTTTATGCAGCTCGCTGAAAATGTTCAGGCCGTACTGGTCGCCGTAATAATGCTTGATTCTTTTGTTCACGTTGCTTAGCGCAAACAGCTCGGAATGTTGGACTCCCTCCACCAATTGCGCTTGAATGGCTTCCAGCCGTTCGGGCTCGATGCCGAGGCCGTCGTCGGCAACGACAAACACGGCATTGGCGCCGAGCCGGTAACCGTTAATATGAATCATCCCTTTGCCGCTTTTCATCTCGATGCCGTGAATGATGGCGTTTTCCGCCAATGGCTGGAGAAGCAGCTTGAGCACCGGCATGTCCATCAGCTCGTCTTCGACGTCGACGCTTAAGTCAAATTTGTCGCGGTACCGTATTTTTTGAATGCGAAAATAGTTCTCGATATGCTCCAGCATCTCCTTGACGGTGATCCAGTCGTCCCCTTTAAGGCTGTGCCGGAAAAAATGCGACAGGGCGTACGCCATATCCGTCACTTCCCGCACTCCGTGCAGCTTGGCGATCGAATAGATGGAGTTGAGCGTGTTGTACAAAAAATGCGGGTTCATTCTCGATTGCAGCAGCTTGAGCTCGAACTCCTGCTTCAGCAGCTTTTCCTCGTACAAATTTTTGACGAGCTGCTGGAGGTTGCGCATCATCGTGTTAAAGCCGGCGAATAAAATGCCGAACTCGTCTTTACGTTGTTCCTTGATCTGAAAATCGAAGTCGGTCGTGCCGACGGACTGCTTCATCGCCTTCAGCAGCAAAAACATCGGATTGTAGATGCTCTTCATAAACACATAAGCAAGCACCATCGCCAAAGCTAACGTAACGGCCGCGACGGCAAGAACGCCGTTGCGGAGATTGACGATTTCCCGGTTCCAGTCCTCACGCGGGACGAAGCCGACGTATTTGAAGCCGGTCGTCTTGGACGTACGGAACACGACAAGCAGCTCTTTACCGCCTACGATTTCCGAAAACCGCCCCTCCTGCTCATGAATAATCCGGTCCAGGTGTTTCAGGAACACAGGCTTCTCGCCGAACTGAACGGACAGCGAATCTTGCTGTCCGCCGAGGACTGAATCAAGCTCGTGCCGTCTCCCGTCAGCACCCACGTTGTCAGCCCGTTATCCTCCTGGTTTAACTCTTTGATGTAATCGGAAATCGTGCTTTCGCTCACATGGACGAACAAAACCGTGTTGTAGCTGCTGTCGGAAGGGTCGAGCAAGATCGGATACGTAATGTAATTCGTCGGGAGCGTCAAATAGGTGGATACGGGCCATTTTTCCAGAAACCAGTGGGGAGAACCCGCCTCCTTATCGACGAGCTGCTCGATGTGGTTCATCTCCTCGTTCGGGAAGAAGGACATCTTCTTTTCCGATGTCAGGAGCATCTTGTTTTTGCTGTTATACAGGCTGATGGAGTAGATGCTGTGTCCGGACACTTCCATCGCGTTCAGCTCGTTCATAATTTGCGTCACTTTGGTGAAATCGTCGTAATCGGTCAAGTCAATCTTTTTTTGCAAAAATCGCTGTGCGCATAGCTGACAAGGAAAGGGGTGACCGCGTATCGGGACTGCTGCAGCACCGTTTCAATGCTCTTCTCCACCATCAGCTGCGACGACGTGACCGACTTGCTCACTTTGTCTTCGATGATCGCCGTCGAGCTGCGATACGCGAAAAAGGAAACGACAAGCAGCGGAAAACAGATGAGGATCAGAAAGTAAACAATGAGCTTAAAGCGCAAACTGTGAATGTTCACCTTGCATCTCCTCCATGCATGTCCTGATCTGGCGTACCCTTATTTAACCCTTAGTCGCGCCTTCCGTCAATCCGGAGATCAGCTGCCGCTGAATAAACAGGAACAAGACGAACACCGGAATCGAGATCGCAATGGAGGCGGCCATCATCGTGCCCCAATTCGTTTCGTACTGTCCCTTGAAGTCCATAATGCCGATCGGCAGCGTCCGCATTTCGGGCTTCGTCATAAAAATCAGGGCGAACAGAAATTCCTGCCACGTCATCAGGAAGACGTAAGCCGCCGTAGCCCCGATGCCGGGCCGCAACAGCGGAACGACGACCTTGAAGAACGCGGCCAGCTTCGAAGCCCCTTCCATCATGGCCGACTCTTCCAGGTCCGGCGGAATGTTCAGCAAAAAGCTGCGCAGCAGCCATATAGCCACAGGCACGGTAAAAGCCATATACGCCAAAATGAGCCCCGCGTACGAATTGAGCAGCCCGAGACTTCCTACGATTTTGTACAGAGGAACGACAATGGCGCTGATACAAAACATTTGGCTGACCAGAATGACGTTGAGAAAAAACTTGCGCCCGGGAAATTCGAGCCTTGTAAAGCCGTAGGCCGCCAATACGGAGACGATAATGACCAGCGCGCACGTAATGGCGGAAACCGCCAAGCTGTTCATAAAATAGCGCACGAACTGCTTATGCTGAAAAGCAGCCATGAAATTGGCCATGGAAACATGCTTCGGCACCCATAAGGGCGGGACGGTAAACAGTTCGTCCGCCGGCTTCAAAGAGGTGGACAGCATTTGCATAAACGGGAACAGGACGAAAAACAGCAGAAGAGCGAGACCTGCCGCAAATCCTGCTTGTGAGCTCAATCGTTTGATTAACATGTCGGCATCCCTCAATATTTTTCGGTCTTGTTCATTTGCCGGATGAGAACGAAGCTGATCGCCAAAATAAAGACGAAGCTGACGATAGCTACCCGCGACGCCTCCCCGAAGTTGAAATTTCGGAAGCTCAGCTCGTAAATGTACGTAGGCGCAATGTGCGTGGAACGAATCGGGCCGCCTCCCGTCAGGACGTAAATCATTTCGAAATAATTGAACGTCCAGATCGAAACGAGCAGCACCACCGTTTTCAGCACGCCGGAAATGGACGGCAGCGTAATGTAAACGAATTTCCGCCATGTGTCGGCTCCGTCTATTTTGGCCGCCTCATACTGCTCCTGCGGCACGCTTTGCAGTGCGGCAAGCAGCATCAGCATCGGGAACGGGAAGCCTTTCCAGACCGCCGCCAAAATGACGGCGAACATAGCCAGGCCCGGGGTGCCGAGCCAATCCGTGGCGTGCTGTCCAAAACCGAGCTTCGCGATCAGCGAGTTCATAAAGCCGAACTGCGAATCGTACACCAGCCTCCACGTCAAAGCGGCAACGACGCCGGGCAACACCCATGGCAACAAGATCAAGGCGCGGACAAGCCAGCGCAACGGGAACTTCCGGTTCAGCATCATGGCGGCCAGCAGCCCGATCAGCACTTGAAAGCCGGCCACGCAACCGGTCCAAACGATCGAATGCTTGCTGACGTTCCACAGTTCTCCTCCCAGCCACGATTCCCGGTACCCCGACAGCCCTATCCATTTCGGCGCCCCATGGGAAAGGTCGGTATCTTGCAGGGAGAGCTGCAGCGAATAGAGCAGCGGAATAAACAGCATGACAAGCAGCAGGATGATCGCCGGGCCGATTAAGGTGTACCCCAAAAGACTTGAACGCGTCTTCATGTCTTCACTCCTAATCCAATCTGCACTGATGAAAAGGAAAGCACTGCGCGAGGGTGATGAACGGCTCTGTCGCAGCGCTTTCTTATTTGGCAAGTAGACTGCACTATTTATTCAAAAGCTTGTCAATCTTGTCGGCCGCTTCCTGCAAAGCGTCCTTGGCGTTCAGCTTGCCTGTCATCACTTTTTGCGTTGCCTGCAACTGAATGTCGGCAATTTGCGGATAGTTGGCTACGCTTGGACGATAAGTCGCATTCGTCAGCTGGCTGTAAATGACGTCCGGGAATTTCCGCTTCTGCTTCAAGTATTCCTGCGCCGCCTTCTTGTGCGCCGGCGTCAGCATCGTGATGAATTTTTGATTGTCAAAGTTGGTGGAGTATTTGATGAATTCCCATGCCAGATCTTTATTTTTGGACTTTTCGTTGATGGCCAGGTTAAAGCCCCCGAACGTTCCGACCGATTCGCCCCCGTCCGGCTTCGGCAAATTGGCCACGCCATAGTTCATATTCGGCGCGCGCGTCGCGATCGTATCTTGACCCCACTCTCCGTACATCGCCATGGCGGTTTGGCCGCTGGTGAACAACGTCATGGCGTCTTCCTCGTTCTTGCCTACGCTGCCCGGAGGGCTGATTTGGCTGAGGCTCGCCCAAAACTCCAGCGCTTTCACGCCGGCGTCGGAGTTGATCAAAATTTTCTTGCCGGAGTCGTCCAGCAATTTGCCACCGGCCGCAACCGTGAACGCATCGACCATGCATTGCACCGATTCGCTGCTGCCGGCCCAGTTGGACGTCCCGTACTTGCCGTTTGCGGTCAATTTTTTGCCGTATTCGATAAACTCGCTCCATGTAACCGGCGGCTTCTCCGGGTCGAGCCCCGCCTGCTTGAACATGTCTTTGTTGTAGTAGAGCACTCCCCACACGCCCACGTCGAACGGAACCGCATACATTTTGTTTTGGTACGTGCCTGCGCCCCAAGCGCCTTTAAAATAATCGTCCGCCTTAATGTCCGATTTGCTCAAATAATCGTCGATCGGTACGATATATTTCGCAGCCGCATATTGAGCCACCCAAATTTGGTCGAGCAGCAGAACGTCCGGCCCTTCTCCTCCCGCTACAGCGGCAAGCATTTTATCTTTCAGCTGATCGTACGGGAAAGACGTGATCTGAACATCCGCATTAAATTTTTCCTCGAACGCTTTGGCCGCTTTTTTCTGGGCGTCCTGGATATTGATGTCCGCTTGCTGCAGCGTCCAAATGGTCAGCGTCTGTTTCTTGGCTGCCGCCGGCTTGGCCCCGCCCTCCGCAGCCGCTCCCGGCGTTCCTTGTCCCGGCGCTTGATTGTTCTGCGCGCATCCGGTCAAGATGAGCACGAATGCAAGCGCAAACCATGCGAATCGCGTAATGGCTTTCAAAGCTCTCTCCCCTTCTCGGTCTCATTCGTCTTATCGACGTAATCCTAGTATAAGGAGAGAAAATGTCAATAGACATCCGTTCACTTTTACATTTGTTCCACTTTTTTTACTTGATTCAGCCGATATCGCCGAGTATTCCTTGACTGGAATATTCCATATGGTGTATATTTAGATCATGAATTCGACTTCAACCATGAGCGCTCTTTCCGAGCCAAATCGCCTGCAAATAGTCGAACTGTTGCGTGACGGCCCTCTCTCCGTCGGAGAAATTGCCGAGCGCCTTGGGCTCAACCAGCCGCAAACTTCCAAACATTTGAAAGTGCTTAGCGAGGCAGGCTCGTCGAGGTTCAAGCGATCGCCAATCGGCGGATCTACAAGCTGCGGCCGCAGCCGCTCCGGGAGCTGAATGACTGGCTGGAGTCGTTCCGCCGCATCTGGAACGAGAGATTCGATCAGCTGGACGATTATTTGCGCGAATTGCAAGGCAAGGCAAAGAGCCAAGACGACACGTAGTAGTCCGGCAGCGAGCAGAGGCAATACCGGCATCTTATACGGAAGGAGGGCCGTTTCGCATCAAATTGAAGGAATCGCCATTTACAAGGAGGAACCCGAAATGTCCAACAGTAATGCAACCAACGAAGTCGAATTGGTGCTGACGCGCACCTTCGATGCCCCGCGCGAGCTCGTATTCAAAGCGTTTACCGAGGCCGAGCACCTGAAGCACTGGTGGGGGCCGAAAGGCTTCACGTTCGGCGTAGCCAAGCTGGATCTCCGACCGGGCGGGATGTTTCACTACAGCATGCGCTCTCCCGACGGCCACGAAATGTGGGGCAAGTTCGTTTATCGCCAAATCTCCGCTCCGGAGAAGCTCGTCTTCACCAACTCTTTTTCCGACGAGGTAGGCAACACGATCCGGGCGCCTTTCAGCCCTGTTTTCCCGCTGGAAATTCTCAATACGTTAACGTTCGCCGAGCACGAAGGCAAGACGACGCTGACGATGCGGGGAGGCCCCGTCAATGCGACGGAAGAGGAGCTCGCCTTCTTCAAGAGCATGCATCCAGGCATGCAGCAAGGGTTCGCCGGAACTTTCGGGCAGCTCGACGAGTACCTCGCCACACTTTGACCGCATCAACAAAAAAACACCGGCAGGTGTTTTTTTGTTTTCGGCCGGCACGTGCAAGCTACGCCTTGGCCAACGCTTCGCGGTCTACCGTTTGCGGAGGCTTTTCCAGCCAGCCGTTCTGAATCATGATGTTCGCTCCGTCGTTGGCATAGTCGCCCAGCTCTACGGACAAACGGGCGTACATGGCGGTCAAATCGCCGCGCGGGCTTGTCGAAGCCGCCATACCGTATTGCCCCATCCCTGCTGCGATAAGCCCCGAGACGTGATACATCATAAGCTTGTCGGAAAAAGGAGGGGTGGTGGAATCCGTGACTTCGGAATCCCATGTCATCGGGGCCTGAAGGTGCTCGTTCGTCAGCATCTCGCTGAATATCTCGATATGCTTCTGGGCAATATCCCGGCCTCGTTCAAAGTACTGGCGCACTTCCTTCGTTTGGGCAACTTGGCTGAACCCCATGATGAGCGATTTTCCTAACGTATTTCGCTCGATATTGTAAGCAAGGTTGTTGATTTCGACTGCGAGCAGCGGCCGTTTCTTGCCGATATTAAGGAAGTTTCCGAAAAAGCTTTGATCGTGCACCATTTCGGCTTGGCTGGGGGTTGGGATAGAGGGGGGGCGAACGTGCAAGCCTTTTTCTTGCATGGCTTCCGTCGCTTTGTTAAACAATTCGGTTGTCGAAGCGATGCACTCTGAATAAAACTCGCGAATATCGGCACGTGACGAGGTGGAGAGAGCAATGCTATACGAGGACAGTCCGAACCTGCCCATGTTGACCATATACAAAAGGAAAAATTTATCCGAATACAGCCGCGGGGCATTCGCTTCGACATCTTCTTCCGTAAAGCCGATTGGAATCGGAAACTGCTCTTCGGAGAAAAATTGCTTGATGCGCTTGACATGGTTGTGCGACAACTCCAAAGCGTATTCCAGCACGGATTTCACCTGAGCGTCCTCCACTTTGGCAAGAAAATACTTGATGCCGCAAGCGGCCATCGTATCGTTCATGTACGATGTCCACAGGTTTGAAATTTCGCCCGACGTCAGCCGAATGCTGCGCTCCCTGTCTTTATCCATATAGAGCGAATTCCTCTTTTCTACAATTTTTCCATGACATACTACGTTACTTAAGATGTTAACCATCCCGGCGATTTTTATTCCCCAATTTCTGCCTTCCCGGTAAAATCGCTCGGGCGCCGCTCGGTAGATCGAACGGTGCCCTCGGATTCGGCAAACGATATGATACAATTCCCTTAGGGGGTGAGCGAATGGGCAATGTTCCGAAATTCCTGATTATCACCGGAATCGTACTGGTCGCTGCCGGACTGCTCTGGCCGTTTCTCGGCAAATATTTGCATCTCGGCCGGCTGCCGGGGGATATTGCGGTCAAGAAAGAAAACTTTACGTTTTACTTTCCGGTCGTCACCTGCATCGTGATCAGCGTAGGGTTATCGCTGCTCATGTACATCATCAGGTGGTTTATGAAGTAGCTTATGACGGCGAATTTCGACGAAAGCTGTGGGAGCTGAGCGAAAGCTTGACGGGCTTGCGGCAGAGCGCGGCCTTCAAGCCATAATTTACATGAATAACGTTTCGCGAATAACGTCCGGATACTTGGTTTCCCGGCGCGTCCTGACTTGCTGGCGAACCAAGCCGTTGCAGGAATAGGTTCGCTCAGGCCTTTAGCGAATTCGGACCTTGGTCCCGAATTGGCGTTGGGTGACTGTCGCAATAAAGAACAAGTTCGCTGAACAGAGACTTTGCTGACGTTAATTTAGAGCCAAACTGATAAACACGGCTGGTAGCGCCCCAAAGGTCGTTCCATACGAATTTTCGTCGCTATTCATGGAACTTAAGGTCCTTGCACGTTCATTCCGTCAAATCGGCGCCTTATAGCGCCTCGCAAGACGCTGAATAGAGAACCTGTTCTGTCAACAGAATCGCCCTGCCTACCGGAACCATAACGATTTGTCCCTCGCGACAACCTGCATGCCCGGGAGCAAAGCCGGACGGCTTGTCTGCTTTTACGGGCAAAAAGCAATCCTGCCTTGCCCGAGGCGGGAAAGGCGGGATTGCAGATTGTTACACGCAGCCGAGCACGCGCCGTACGCTCTGTTCGAGCGGCGAATAGTTGCCGCCGGCTCTTCCCATCAGCTGCATGCGCTCTCTCAGCGGCGTGGTGCGGTTGCACATGAAGCGCGGCACGCCGGAATGATTTTGCGAAGGCGTATGATACAGGAACGGATGGCACAGGATAACGTCGCCCGGCGACGCGGTCGTCTCGATGACGCGCAGCCGCACGCCGTCCTCGTCCATATGCCAGTTCATGAACTTGTCGATCCTCGCCTCTGGGGAGGCATCGCCGATGCCGAGAAAATCGTCCTTGTCGTCGCCAACGACAGACGTCAGCTCCTTCAGCCACGGATGCTCCAGATTGAGCGTATCGATCGCGCGCTGGCTTTCCATACCCTCCGGATGCTTCTCCAGAAACTTGGCTACCAGCTTGTGGGAGCCTTCGGCGACGAGCGTGCCGCCGCCGTGCGGGCCTATTTCGGAGAAAATGCACAGGCACAGCAGCCCTTGATCCGGACTGTCGACGTAATGGCGGAAATGGACGCCGTCCCAGTGCCAGCCCTTGGCCGGAATCGACCACGGCTGATGGCCGCCATAGGAGAAATTGACCGGCCACCAGCCCCATGTCCCCGTAATTTCGTCGCGGCCGTACACGCGATTTTCGGCCCAGCGCCCTTCTCCGATCAAGTCTTCAATCGCATCGGCCAGCCGCTGCGTATTGCATCTGTCGAACTCGGGGCTGCGGTAAGCTTCCTGCACCCACAGCATCGGTGTTGTCCACGTGGCGCGGTCTTCCTTCGCCACGCCGCGGCTCCTGATTTGTTCCCACAAGTAGTCTTGGCACGCCAGCGCATCCGCGCGGGAGAACGCCTCCTCCACCTTGACCCAGCCCAGCTCCATGAACTGTTCGACTTCCGCTTCCGTCAACACTTTGTACGCCACAGTATCTCCACTCCCCCGCTCTTATTTCTTGTTCGCTTTCACCCACTCATCGAGCTGCTTCTGCTTCTCGGCGATCACTTTGTCGACGCCGGCGGCTTTCAGCTTGTCGATCAGCTTGGACAAATATTCGTTCGGATCGAGCGTGCCGGAGTACAGGCCGGGACTCAGCTCTTTCATTACGTTCGTGCAAGCGGCAACTTCGTTTTTGACCGGGTCCGGATTGAACGTAAAGCCCAGCACGCGCGATCTTTCCGCAGATTGGTTGTATTTTCTGAAATTGTCCCACTTGTTCGGGTCTTCGTTCGCCCACAAGTAATCGTTGAACTGGTTGCCGAACAGCCAAGGCTGGTTCAGATTGTAGCCGGATGTTTTCGGATCCATGCCCGGCGGGAAGTCGATCACGTTGTCGCTCTTTTTCACGTAATGCTTGCCTTCGATGCCGAATGCGATCAGGTTAACCAAGTATTTATCCGTGTACAGCAAGTTCAGGAACATCATGTCGCGGGCCGGATCTTTCGCCGTCTTGGAAATCGATACCATCGCGCCCGTTGTATCGCCGGTAGTGACGATCGGATCGGTCAAGTTGATTTGCACCCATTGCGAACCTAGCTGCGTGCTTTTCTCGGCGTCTTTGCCCGGCTTGAGCGAATCCGGATAGGAGAACGCTTTGCCTGCTTTCAGAGCGCCGTCCTCGTCTTGCTGGGTTGCGGCGTCTTTGTTGATGTACCCCGCTTGATACCAGCGGCGCGCCAGCTCGATGGCGGCTTTCGTCTTCGCGCTTTCGATCTCGTTGATGACTTTGAAATCTTTGGCGTCGCGGTCGAGCTTGCCGATGCCGTCGCCAAGGCCGTCGAAATTGGCCGCATCGAGGACTGAGTTCGGTGACAGGTCTTTGTTGATATAGAACGGCGTCACGCCAGGTTCGTTCTTCTTGATGACGTCGAACATCGGCTCGAGGTCTTCCATCTTCTTCACTTTGCTCAGGTCAAAATGATATTTGTCGACCAGATCTTTGCGGACGAGAACGCCGCGGTGGCTGGCTAGCTCCTTGTTCACCGGCAAGCTGAAGCTGCGGCCGTTCACCTTGGAGCCTTCGAGCAGCGCCGGATCGATCGCTTTCTTCGCGTCCTGCCCGTATTTCTCGATCAAGTCGGTCATATCCAGCAGCACGCCTTGCTGCAGCTTCGTCCCCCATCCGTCCCAGTTCGCCGTATACATCAGGTCGAACGGTTCGCCGGAAGCGAACTTCAGATTCATCTTGTTTTGCCAGCTGCCCCAATCGATTACGTTCAATTCGAACGAAGCGTTGATTTTGTCTTTTAAATATTTGCTGACTTCCTGGTTGACAAGGTCCTGGTCTTTTTGTGCAGCGGAGCCCGGAACGAACCAGGTGATTTTGTAAGGGGCGAGATCGGATTTCTTGCCGCTGTCCGTCTGCTGCGCGTTGCCGGCCGGCTTGGCGGTGTCGCTTGGCTGGGTGTCGTTCGTCTTGTTCGAACCGCAAGCGGTCAGAACGGCAGTAAGCGATAGCATCATGGTTAAGGATAACGCCGCTGTCTTAAATGCTACCTTCATAAGAACCCTCCTAGATTTGTGGAAAATAGTTGTTTATATGCTAACCGGCCGGGACCGGGTTTAGCCGGGACTATCAGACTGCTCGATAAAGGCGGAGCGGAGGAAGGGAATGCGGGGCGGAGAGCGCCTTTGAACTCGTGTTCCCACCAATTATTCACATTCGAGGAACGCGAGTGTGGGAGATGCCGGAGCCCCACATTCTTAGGTCCGCAGCGCAGCCCTACTTTTTCTGGTAACCGTGATTACCCTTTCACTGCTCCGATCGTCAAGCCTTTGACAAAATATTTTTGGAAGAACGGATACGCGAGCACGATCGGGCCCATGCCGACGATACACATCGCCATGCGGATCGTTTCGTTCGGAATTTTGGCGATTTCCGCGCTGGCGTTCGTGTTGTTCTGCGCGTTGGCCACCAGAAACTGCAAATTCATCATCGTCTTGTACATCAAGTACTGAAGATTGACTTTGTCGCTGTCGTTCATGAACACAAGGCTGTTAAACCAATCGTTCCAGTAACCGAGCACATAGAACAAGCCGATGGTCGCCAGCACCGGGAGCGAGAGCGGCAGCACGATGCGGAAAAAGATGCGCAGCTCGCCGGCTCCGTCGATGCTGGCCGATTCGATAATCGACGGATGGATCGTCGTCTGGAAAAACGTGCGCATCATGAGAACGAAGAAGGCGCTCATGAGCAAGTTCGGAACGATCAGGGCGAAGATCGAATCGCGCAGATCGAACATTTTCGTGTAGACGAGATACCAAGGCACGAGTCCGCCGTTGAACAACATCGTGAAAAACACGTAGAAGGAGAAAAAGTTACGCAGGCTGAAATCCCGGCGGGACAACGGATACGCGAACAGTGCCGTGATCAGGAGCCCCAGCAAACTGCCGAGCACCGTAACCAAGATGGAGATGCCGTATCCTTTGGCAATGGCCTGTGCGTCATACAACAAGTAATGGTAGCGTCCATGCTGAACTTGAGCGGAATCAGCTTGTAGCCGTGCAGGTTCACCTGATTTTCGTCGGAGAACGATACCGCAAGCACGAGCAGCACCGGCAGCAGGCAAGCGCAGCTGTATATAATAAAGAACAGATTGATGAACAAGTTGGCTTTGCCGGAAATCGCATTCGGATTGCGCGCTTTTGCTTTTGCGGCCGCGGCAGAAGAGCGCCGCGGTTGCTGCTGCGGATTGGATCGAATCGCCGTGTCCATGCTCTTCCCTCCTAAAATAATGCGTTCTCTTTGCTGATTTTGCGGACGATGAGGTTGGCCCCGAGCACGAGGACGAAGCCGACAACCGCTTGGTACAAGCCCGCCGCGGACGACATGCCGATATCTCCAACCGCCATCAGGGCGCGATACACATAAGTGTCGATAACGTTCGTCGTGGAATATAACGCGCCGGCGTCGAGAGGCACTTGATAAAACAACCCGAAGTCCGCGTTCAAAATTTTGCCGACGGCGAGCAGCGTCGTAATGATGATCACCGGCATAATGAGCGGGATCGTAATTCTCGTAATTTGCTGCCATTTGGAGGCCCCGTCGATGAGCGCCGCTTCGTAGTACTCGGTATCGATGCCGATGATGGCCGCCAAATAAATGACGCTGGAATACCCGATGTTTTTCCACAGATTGACGATCGGCAGGATAAACGGCCAATACTTGGGTTCGCTGTACCAGGCGATCGGATGAAGGCCGAGCGGCTCCAATACCGTTTTGTTAATAAAGCCGAATTCCTCGCTCAGCATCGAAAATCCCAAATAACCGACGACAACCATCGACAGGAAAAACGGGAGAAACATGACGATCGGCAGGATAAACGGCCAATACTTGGGTTCGCTGTACCAGGCGATCGGATGAAGGCCGAGCGGCTCCAATACCGTTTTGTTAATAAAGCCGA
>NZ_JXAK01000045.1 GCF_000829455.1 Gordoniibacillus kamchatkensis | reverse complement strand
TCGATCCCTTAAGCGCCATCTAAACACTCATTGCATGTCATGAGGTGCTTTGCTATATGGGCCCGGAGAGAGAACTCGTGGGTTCGTTCCGCGCGCAGGGAGCCGATAGGCGGACGAGCACGCATCGAAATCTACCGCTAGGATCTGCATCGTCGAATAAGCTTCGTAAGCAAGTTTAATCAGGATTTCGTTATCCCCCTTGGTTCCTTCGCATCCTAGTCCGCCGCTGTTGCTATTATCGGATCGGTCTTTTACTTTTCGGCAGTACTCATTGAAATAGCAGACGGTTGTTTTTCTTCAGAAGCTTTTGGATTCGTATTAAAGTCGATCGGCGCGATGCCTTCCGCTCGCCACACAGTGCCTCTTTTCTCGTATTCGAATAACTTTTCTACGGCATTTGCGATCTGGGGCCCTAACTCACGATCGACCAAATACAAGGCTACGTCAAGTCCCGAAGTCACGCCTCCCCCGCTCACGAAGCGAGGACCATCTTCAACGACTCTTGCTTCAACCGGAATTGCACCGAGAGCTCCTAACGCAGTCATGCCTATATGATTGGTAACCGCATGCCTATCCTTCAACAAACCTTCCATCGCAGGCAGCAATGTACCTCCGCATACTGTAGCCACAGTGACTTCCTTATTGTTAAATGCTTGTCTCAACAAATCCGGTAAGCCTGTCTTCATAGCCTGCCTTAAAATATTCGGAATGGCATCTTCCGAATTTCCCGCCGGCTTGCCCGAAGCTCCAGGCACCAAAATAATTCCCGGACGGTTTGGGTCCAGTGCGGCTTGCGCTTCGAGGGCGGGCCCATTCAGACCGCTCGGGACAGAACGCTTGCCTTCCGCGGAAACCAATTCTACAGTAACAGCTCCTCCCGAGTACATTCCCGCCGCAGCAAATACTTCATAGGGTCCTAATGCGTCCAGCAGATCGAAACCATCGAATAATACGATTTGAACATGTGTACTTTTGTCCTTGGTTGTATCATTTTTCTCCGTTGTTTTCGCACTTGCTGCAGGGGCTACTAGACATAGAACTAGTGCCAGCGACATGAGTAATCTAAAAAGTGTTTTCATTATTATACCAATTCCCTCCGCTTAGCTTGATTGACCGATCGTTCTAATGATGACGTTAGGAATGAGCAGCAGCAGCACTATGGAGCCGTAAACGCCAATTGTATAGCTGGTAACGTAAATGAGACCGAATCCCTGATGAAAAAGGAAAGTGATGAGATGAATCGACATGTTCGTAAAACAAAAGGCGTAGCTTCGGATCATCCAGTTCCGGTGCCGGATGATGCGTTTCTTCTTTATTTGTACGAGTGCCATAATGGTAATAAGCAGCCATATCATATTAAGAGCATTGAATCCCATACTGCTTATTTTTCCTCCGGTGGCGTAAGGCGCCATGTATCCGGAAGTAATTACGACAAGAAGTACGGACACGAAATAAACGTAGCCGTTGATGCGATGGAATTTGTGGCTGTTTTCAAAGATTCGATTGGAAAAGTTAAGCAGCCCCGCTGCCATAGCGATGCAGGCAAACGCAACGTGAACGTGCATAACGTTTAGCCAGACCGGGAGATTAAGCTCGCGTTTTAGCCCGGTTTTATGGCTTAAGAATGCCCCGGCTCCGGGATCGATCATATAATTGACCACCAAGGCGTAGAGGATAAATAGAATACTGACGCAGGCTAAAAGTCCGTATAATGTTTTCCGCTTCTTCATGCGATTCTATTACCCCCGCGCTTCACTTGATTACCAATTCCCATTTGTGGGCTGAGAAACTCGCTTGCCTGTTAATTTGGATGCCGGCAGTATGCCGGCCCTGGCGGTCCCGATCATGTGATCTCCGCCCACGGTAACTTCGAATTTCAGATTTAAGCGCATGGGTTTCGTGATTTGCAGCGACCAAATCGGTATGTTGCCCTGAAAAAACGAGAATCCGCCCGTGTTCCATGCCTATTCAACCTCCTTCGTCCGCTTTTGCGGAGGACGAGCCATTACTCGCGATATTTGCCGTCCGTGTCCGCTAGAAGAATCATAACAAACGAATATCTCAAACGAAGTTGTAAAAAGGTCACAAAACTATAAACAATTCATCACAAAACATGGGATTACGTTCGTTCTTGCAGAAAAAATGATAAACTAGGACGCAAAGGTGGGATTTTCATGAGCGATGCAAGTACGATACTGGTTGTAGACGATGACCCAAGTATCGTCGAGCTATTGAGGGACTTTTTAGAGTACGAAAATTTTCGCGTTATAACCGCTAGTGATACCGCTCGGGCGTGGGCTTTGTTTGAGCAGAGTTCCATTCATTGTATTGTTCTTGACATCATGATGCCGGGACAAAACGGATTTGAGCTATGTCGCCGGATTCGGACGGAGAGTAACGTTCCTATCCTTTTCTTGAGCGCACGAAGCGATGATGTGGACAAGATTCGAGGGCTGTCGCTCGGTGGCGACGATTATATCGTCAAATCCGCTTCGCCCGGCGAGATCGTAGCCAGAATAAAAGCTGTATTGCGGCGTTCTGCGTCTCAGCTGAAAATAAATGAAAGAATATTGGATTTTGGCCGCATGAAGCTGAATCTGTCTACAAGAGAAGTGGTCGTGGATGGGAAGAATGTTGAACTCACGCCGAGGGAATATGAGTTGTTGCGATTATTTGCCGAACACCCCAGGCATGTTTTTTCATATGAACAAATACTTTCGAAATTTTGGGATGGGGTGGGCGACAGGCATACGATTCGGGTGCATCTCGGGCGGCTTCGCGAAAAGATCGAATCCGATCCGAATCATCCGCAATACCTGGTCAACGTATGGGGAGTAGGGTATCGCTTCGAGGGAGGGTAACATGCAAACACTTCGCATTCGTACGTTTACTGTGCTGATCTTCTTCATCATACTGCTAGTACCGTGGGTTTTCTTTGTTGCAGCTCACTTTATGGAGACCAAAACGCTCAGCTTCACAAAGAACGGGCCGCAAGATGAGATTCTGCAAAAACAATTGACCGAGACCGTGCATCTGATCGAAGAGGGTTCGGACCGATGGAGGGATCCGAACTGGCAAAACCAATTGCATAATGAGTTGCGCCAAGCGAAAATGGATGCGGTTATTCTATCCGCGTCAGATCAGGAAATTTATCGGTCTAATCCGGAGCGCCACGGCGCATTGTCATTAACCGAACGGTTCTCCGTCATAGAGGACGGTCATTTACTCGGAAAGGTCGTCATTTATCTTCCGAAGTCAAATGCGGTTCAGGTGATTTCGATAGTTGCCGGATTATTGGTAGCTTACTTTATTATCGGTGTTGAAATGCGAAGGTTTCTTCTTAAGCCTCTCGAAAGGATGAGCTATGCAGCCAGACAAATCGCTGCAGGAGATTGGGAGGTGGAGTTGCCAAGATCCAGGATCACCGAAATCTCCGAAGTGCGCGATGGATTCGAAGTGATGGTGAAGGGGATACAAAAAGCTTTTCAAAAACAAGCGGAATCGGAAGAAGAACGTCGATTCGTGATCGCAGCTGTCGCGCATGATTTACGGACCCCGCTCTTCGCATTACGAGGTTATTTGGACGGTCTGGAGCAGGGCATTGCCCAATCTCCGGATAAAATAGCAAAATATGTGGCGGTGTGTAGGGAGAAATCGGCGCAATTGGACCGGTTGGTAGAAGACCTTTTCACATTTACAAAGCTGGAGTATGTGGAGATGAATCTTCACAACAAGACGATTGATTTAAAACTCATTATCCAGCAATCGGTGGACAGTCTACGTCCGCTAGCTCGGCAAAAGAACATCTCGATCTCGAGCCATACTGCGGGCCACTGCTTCATTATCGGTGACATGCACCTATTGGAACGCGCGATGAACAATTTTTTGGATAATGCCGTCAGACACACACCCTCCTATGGTGAAATTGTTATTCAAAGTTATAAAGAGGGTAACAAAGTAAAGTTTACGATACGTGATACAGGGCCGGGCTTCTCTTCGGAAGAACTGCATCGAGTTTTTGAACCTCTATATCGCGGTGAAGCATCCAGAAATCGTTCAACTGGAGGCAGCGGATTAGGGCTGACTATTTCACAATCAATTATAAGGCGACACGGAGGCGAACTTGCCGCAGGAAACCACTCGGAGGGTGGAGCACTGCTAACAGGTTGGATACCTGCAGCTGTTCCGGATTAACAATTGACCTTTTCGTCAGTTCTACGCTTGCCGTTCATTGTGTGGATACCGTCAAATGCGCTTTAAAGATGCATTTGACGGTTTTTTCGTTTTAGAGAAGAACGATTTCAACAAGATGAGCTTTAAGCTGCCGGGGAACGTTAGTTAAACGACAGTTAAAAGGGGTATTCAATTGCAGTTCGGCGGCCGCTTGGTTCGCCTGTCCGAGCAGTTGTCCGAACTGTCTGACAGACGGGGGTTCCGCAGTCAGTGGAATGTTATTGACGAATCGGGCAAGTGATTCTAAAATAAATAAATAGTTTGCGCAAATTTTTGCGTACGAAAGCGAGCGTTGATGTCATTGAAAAAAAGCGTGGAGATCAAGCTGTTGCCCGGCGAAGTTTGGTGGGGCGGCGCCGTGCACGACGGGACGCGAATGCCTTATGGCGGGGCCGACGATGCCGTCGCGGTAAATCTGACGAACTTGCTCGAAAACTCGGGCGCGCCTTTTCTTGTATCGAACCGTGGCCGGTTTCTCTGGCTGGATCAGCCTTTTTCTTTTGTGTTTCGGTCCGGGATCATGTCGATCGAATCCGAAGAAGAGATCGTTCGGCATTCGGAAGGTTTTGCTAATTTGCCTGGTGCCTATCGTCAAGCATCTCGGCAGCATTTTCCCGCGCAAGGCGCATGCCCGATCCGATCGCATTCACGGCGCCCCAATATTGCACATGGATGGAAATGCACTATGAGCCGACGCAGGAAAAAACGATTGCCTACGCAATGGAGATATTGCGGAACGGTTTTCCGCCGGGCGTTCTGATTATCGACGATAACTGGATGAAGGACTATGGAACCTGGGAATTTCATGCCGAGCGTTTTCCGGATCCCAAGCGGATGCTCGATACGCTTCACGATTTGGGCTTCAAAGTGATGCTTTGGGTTTGCCCTTACGTAAGTCCCGACAGTCAAACGGCAAGGGCGTTAGATAAACAAGGACTTCTCGTTCAGGACAACGAGGGCCGGATGGCGCTCCGCCGCTGGTGGAACGGCTGCAGCGCAGTGCTTGATTATACATACCCTCCTGCGTTCGAGTGGTTCAAGGGCAGGCTGGACGAACTGGTGTCCCGCTACGGCGTTGACGGCTTCAAATTCGATGCCGGCGATCCGTCGGAGGGCGATACAGGCGTGTGGGCGACCGGGTATCGTTGGCGCGGTTCCGGCATTCCAAACGAGGACTGCGCGGCATACAGCCGGTTAGGTCTTCATTATCCGCTAAGCGAATATCGCGCCAGCTGGAAAGCCGGAGGCACCCCGCTTATGCAGCGGCTGCGCGATAAACCGCATTCGTGGGGGGAGGACGGTCTGAAGGCACTCATTCCGAACGCGATCGCCCAAAGTCTGATGGGCTACCCGTTTCATTGTCCTGACATGATCGGTGGGGGCTGGGATGGAGACTTGCGGACGACGCCGTTCGATGCGGAGCTGTTTGTCCGTTATGCGCAATGCGCCGCACTGTTTCCGATGATGCAGTTTTCTACCGCTCCCTGGAATGTGCTGGACGAGGAATATTTGGGCTATTGCAAGGATGCGGTTCGTTTGCGGGTCGCTTTGGGACCGGAGATCGTCCAGTTGGCCGAGGCCGCGGCAACGGCAGGAGAGCCGATGTTGAGGCCGATGGCTTTTGAGTTTCCGGATGAAGGCTGGGAGACCGTCAAAGACCAGTTCATGCTCGGCTCATCGATATTGGTCGCTCCGGTTCTGGAGAAGGGCGCGTCGGAGCGAACGATCCGTTTTCCGGAAGGCACGTGGAATGGCGAAGACGGAAGCCGGATAACGGGCCCATGTACCGTGTCCGTTGCAGCTCCGCTCTCCAGGCTTCCTTGGTATCGCAAGGAAAATCCGTTTGACTCCTTTTTGCGCAAATTTTAGAATGAAAGTGTGTCGATTTTTGCCTGAAGGGAGCCGCTCGAATGAAGCTGAAGGAAATTGCTGCCAAGGCTAACGTCTCGATCAGCACTGTATCCCGCATCATCAACAACCAGGGAAATTTCAGCGAAGATACGCGCCGCAAGGTGATGGATATCGCCAAAGAATATTTGAAACCGGGCGTTGCGCCGGCCAAGATCGCCGGCCTTTCGTATACGATTGCCGTATTTGTGCCGGAAGTCCACGATTTTGTGGACAACGATCCCGCCTCTTCGGCGGATTTAAGCCATCTCAAGGAAGAATTCGAATCGCACGGTCACCAGTTCCTGTTGGCAACACATTCGCGCGGCGCCCAGATGTCCGGCTCCGCTTATCGGCTGCTGTCGGACAACAAGATCGACGCTGCGATCGTATTCGATCCTTTCGTCGAAGACAAACTGGTCGACGAGCTTATGAGGCGGGGTATTCCCTATCTCGTGACGAACGGCAGGAGGTATGACCGGGTCCAAAACTATATCGATTACGATAACCGCAAGGGAGCCTATGAGGTCATACAGTATTTGTACCGGCTCGGTCATCGGACAATCGGCTTGATCGCGGGGCCGGAAGATCACCTTGTCAGCTTGAATCGGTTGGACGGCTGCAAGGACGCCTTCCGCGACCTGGGCCTCGCTTGGGACGATCGGCACGTTCAGGCGGGGGCGTTTGACCCGTCACACGGCTATCAAGCGGCCAAACAGTTGATCGGACTGCGGAGCGGGATTACCGCGTTGTTCGCCTTTAACGATATCATGGCCTTCGGCGCTATGAAGGCATTAGCCGAAATGAAGCTGAAGATTCCCAAGGAAATCTCCCTTATCGGGTTCGACGATCTTAAGCTGTCCGAATATATGATGCCGCCTCTGACGACCGTGAGACGATTCCGTTACGATATCAGCGGACTAATCGTCACTATGCTGACCGAGCTCATTACGAACAAGACGATTTCCGAAGTCAACATCAGCCTGAAGACGGAGCTGATCGAGCGCGAGTCGTGCGCTCCCGCGTCCGTCAAAGCATAATAGCGCCTCTCTTTCGCAAAGCAAATCGGCATTCGTAGCCGGTTTGCTTTTTTTCTGTTAAAAAGTTGGCAAGTTTCTTTAATTCTCGGCATCGCGTCGAGGGGGAGTTCATGACAGAATGAGGGAGAATCCACTATTTTGCCAAGGAGGAGAATGGATGAAGAAAAGAAGAATGGGACCTTTGCTGTGCGCAGCGGCGCTGTCTGCGTTCGTATGGAGCGGAGGGGGAAAGGGATCGGGAAACGAGGCGCATGCGGCGGTCGGGCCGATTACGGTCAATCTGACGGAATCGTCCGAAGCGTTTAAAAATCCGATCATGGGCTTTCGTCCGTCTCGTTATATCAATGATAGCTCGTTTGCAGATCGCGAGTATTCGGATATTTACAAGCAGTACATCAAGTACACGGATCTCGAGACGGACGCTACGGATTCGGTGCAGAAGATCATTGATTGGAGCAACACCGCTTGGGCAGGCATCGAAAACAAGAATATCAAGGTTGTTCCGCGCGTCGTCATCGTGTATCCGGGGACCGGGGAATATTGGCCGAACGGCGTGCCGCACGACGATCCTGTCAACGAGTGGTTGTCGGATACTTTGAAATCTCGTCTCGTCGCTTTCATCGGCAAGCTCGGGCAAGCATGGGATAACGATCCTCGCGTTGCCTTCGTCGAACTCGGCTTATATGGGAATTGGGGCGAAAACCACATCTATCCCCTTAAATTTCCCGACGGCACAGACCGTATCCCGCTCAGTTTCCAGACGGCGTTGGGAGATGCCTATACGGCGGCGTTCCACAACAAGAAAGTGCTCGTGCGCTACCCTGAAACGTTTACTGCGTACAATTTCGGCATTCAATGGGATTCCTTCGCACTACCGGACGACGCTGCCGGCGGCAACGGGGAAATTTCGCGGGACACGTGGCGGACGCAGATCAATAGCGGCGAAGTAGCTTACGATTGGGGCGATCAATCGAATCTGGGCGGCAGTCCGGATGGAACCCTCGGAGATACGTCCCATACGAACTACGTCATCGATTGGATCATGAACACGCATACGTCCAGTCTGGGATGGATTTCGGATTACACTTCAAGCAACTCTTCCGTCGAGGCGGGAGCGACCGCGATGCAGAAGGTGCTCGGCTATCGGTTCGTACTGAATCAGGCGACATTCTCGGGCAATGTGACGCCTGGAGGAACGATGAACGTTTCTTTCCAGGTCGTCAATAAAGGCTCTTCGCCTTTCTACTATAACTGGCCTGTCGAGGCCAGCTTGCTGAAGAGCGACGGAACTGTCGCGTGGAAAGGCTTGTTCCAAGCGGATATTCGAAATTGGCTGCCCGGCACGGGATGGAATAGTTCCACCCGTTCATACAACCAAGCGCCGACAACCAATACGGTGAACGGCGCGTTCACGATACCATCGAGCTTGCCGAACGGAACCTACACGCTGGCGCTGTCCATTCTGGATCCGGCGGGATGGAAGCCGAGCGTCCGTTTCGCCAACACGAACTACTACACGGGCGGCAGAACGCCGATCGGCAAGGTGGGCATCGGCATGGATCCCGCCGATCAAAACTTAGGGGCGTTTGCCGGCTTGAAGTCGGACAATACGTTAGGCTACAGCTTGCAAAGCGGTGCATACGACGGCGGAACAGGCGGCGGAGGGACCGCCGTTTCCTACGAAGCGGAAGCCTCGGGGAATACGCTTGCCGGTGGGGCGTCGACGGCGGCGTGCAGCGCATGTTCCGGCGGTTCGAAAGTCGGCTATGTCGGCAACAACAATGGCACGCTGCAGTTTAACGGAGTCAACGTGCAGACCGCGGGTGCCTATACGCTGGCAATATCCTATCTGAATGGAGACGCGGCGAGGTCGGCTCAATTGAGCGTAAACGGCGGCTCCGCAATCAGCTTGAACTTCCCGAGCACGGGCGGCTGGGACAAGGTGGGTACGCTGCAAACTTCCGTACAACTGAGTGCAGGGAATAATACGATTACATTTTCTAACGCAAGCGGATGGGCCCCGGACTTCGACCGGATCCAACTTGATACCGGCGGCGGAAGCGGCGGAGATACGCAGGCGCCGACCGTTCCGGCGAATGTCGCGGTTACGGCAACTACGGCCAGCAGCATTACACTCGGTTGGAGCGCGTCCACCGATAATGTGGGCGTATCGGGATACGATGTTTACCGGGACGGAACCTACGTTGGAACGACCGCTGCAACCACGTATACCGACAACGGTCTCTCTTCCGGAACGTCCTACAGTTACACGGTGAAAGCCAAGGATGCGGCAGGAAACGTTTCCGCAGCCAGCAATGCGACAACGGGGACGACGAATACCGCCGGGGGAGGCACGGCGCTTCTGCTGGACAATTTCGACAATTCGCCGGCATGGCCGGGCACCAACGATTTGGGTAAATGGACAGGCGCCAACGGCTTCGTGAACGACGCCGGCGTCATTGAGAACGGCGCTTTAAAGCTGCAGTACAACAACGCCGGATGGTTCGGCAGCGATGTCACGCAAAGCATAGCCGGATACACGAAGCTGATCGTGCGAATCAAGGGCGCGGCCGGAGGCGAGGAAAGCCAGTTTCACCTCATTCTCGGCGGCGTGGAGAAGACGCTGGGCGCTTTGAGCGGGGATACGGTGACGACCTCCTATAAAGATATTGCGATCGATCTGGCTGCGAACGGCATCAACCAGGCTTCTCCCGGACAGCTGCAAATGTCGTTCTGGTATGGCAGCGCCGGGACAGTGTGGATCGACGAGATTCGGTTCGAATAAACTACAGCGAGGAGGAAGATCTCGATGGGCCGTATGAAATTGAAATCGCTTTCTATTCACATTCTTGCTCTCTTGTTTGCAGCCGTTGGGGCGGCGCCAATCTCGAGTTCGGCATCGGCTGAAGCAGCGGGGGGCGCTTCGGTCATAGTCGACAATTTCGAATCCTATGCCGACGACGCAGCGCTTCAGGCGTCATGGAGGCTGGATTGGTCGGACAAACCGAATGCTGTTGCGATCTCGCTTGATCAGACGAGCGGCAGCAAAGGAATGAAGCTGACGATTCGGGATTCGTCGGCGACTTGGGCCAACATTGTGCATCCGATCGCGGATGCGGACAAGAACGCCTCCGCGTACGAAGGGGTGACCTTCTGGCTGAACAACGAATCGTCCGCTCGTCCTCTGGATCTCGGTATGGAACTGAAGACCGCGGAACCGAACGGTGCGTTTAACTTCAAGCTGATAGGATCGGCGCAAGGAAAGAGAGAAGGGGAGGATTGGAAGCCGCTGTCCTTGGGTGGGGGCTCCTTGCACGTGGATGCCGGGTTTAAAGGGTACGTTCACATCGCCTGGGACCAGTTCAATCAGGCGTCATGGCAATGCGGCAACGATCAGGCCAAATGTTCGGCCCCGCTAAAGACTGACAAGCTGACGGGCATTCAGTTCGGATATAATCCATCGGCGAACGCAGGCGACATCATCCATATCGACGATGTCGGTTTTTACGGAACGGCGGACGGAGGCGGAGCGGCGTCGAGCGGTCAGGCGAGCGGCGGCGGACTACCGGCTGCAAGCGCTCCGCAAGCGCCGGCGTGGGTTAAGGAGGGAGAGATGCGCAGCCTTGCCTATCAACCTGCTCCGATCGATAATCCGCTGAAGGGCTTCATGCCTTATTTGGATGCGGGGTCGGACGGTTTCTATAAGACGGGCGACGATTGGCGCAACCGCGCGACGCAAATGCCATACAGCATGGAGTACTTCTACGAGCCGCTGAACGGCGTCATGAAAGGGCCGAACGAGTTCGATTGGACGGACCTGGACAGACAATTAAACGCGATAGCTGCAAGAGGCCATCAAGCGGTGTTCCGGTTCTACGTGGACTATCCCGACAAGCCGACAGGAATTCCGCAATATTTGCTCGATGGCGGCCTGAAAACCCGCAGCTATTCCGACTTCGGCAACGGGACGCATGCGACGAGCTTACTGCCGGACTGGGACGACCCGAGGCTGAATGCCGCCTTCCAAACTTTTGCAGACGCGCTGGGCAAACGCTATGACGGCGATCCGCGCATCGGATTCATCATGGTCGGGCTTATCGGATTTTGGGGGGAGTGGCATACGTACCCTTACGATGGCTGGGAGCCTGTCACCGATGCGAACGGAAACGGCCTGAAGGATGCGCAGGGCCAACCTGTGCGCCAACCGAACCTGATGCCGTCGGAACAAAATCAGAAAAAAGTGCTGGATGAGATGGACCGGGCGTTCAACAAGACGAGGCTGCTCGTCCGTTACCCGGCAGCCAACGAAACGTATCGGACGAAAAACTACGACATTGGGTATCATGACGATTCTTTCGCTTTAGAAACACTGCCGTTAAGCATGGGCGGGCAAGATTGGCATTTCTGGGGCCGCACTCTTAACGCGGGGGATACGGACTTCTGGAAAACGCGGCCGATGGGCGGCGAGATGCGCCCGGAAATTCAGGTGGATATGTGGAACAACGACCCTCCGCGATATGACGATCCGGCGCATCCGATTGACGGCCATCAAGGAGAGGATTATTACACGAGCATGAAGCTTACGCACGTTTCTTTCCTGCTGAATCAAGGAGTATTTCAGGTGCCGCTGAACGGCGAGCCATTGAAGCGGGCGCTGGAGGGCTCGCGCCGCATGGGTTACGAGTACTACGCACCCAAAGTCTACTTGGACGGCAGCGACGGCAAGCTGAAAGTTGGCGCCGAGATTGAAAACCGCGGCGTCGCACCGTTTTATTATGATTGGCCAGTGGAGCTGGCGGCGAAATCCGGCGGAGAAACGGTGAAGGTTTGGAAGACCGATTGGAAGATCGGCGGCATCTTGCCGGATGATGATCGCAGCGTCAATCGCAAGGCGTTCCAAAGCTTGTTGCAGAGCGACGAGCTTGCGAGCGGCAGCTACGACATGTATTTGCGTGTCGTGAACCCGCTCAGCGCCATAACTTCCGAAGCGAACAAATTCATGTTCGCGAACGCGGAGCAAGATGAGGATGGCTGGCTGGCTCTGGGCAGCGTGACGTTGTCCGGCGGCACGAACGGCTCGTACGTCGTCCGTCCGGGCGACAACCTGTCCCGGATTGCCGCCCGGTTCGGAACGACCTGGCAACGGCTGCAGCAATTGAACCATCTGCATAATCCCAACTTGATCTTCCCTGGGCAAACGCTCGTCCTTCCGTAATATCCGGCGTTTGCGCCTCCGGTTCCGGCATTTCGGGACCGGAGGTTCATTATTTGAACAAGCCGTGTTATCGTATTGTTGTTGAGTGGCATTCGAGGGGGCTTGCATATGATCGGTAGAGCATTGCATCTGTTCGCGGTGATGGTTTTCTTGACGCTTTTCACGCTGATTGGTGCCTGCAAAGGCGTCGGCCCGTTCGCTGCGGGCACGCCCGACGCTTCGGAAGCCGTTTCGTCCGAAGGCGAAGATGGCGCTGGCGTACCGCAAACCTTCGTTACATTAAAGATGATCATGCCGGGCGACGAATCGGCCCGCATGCGGGAGTTCGTCGATAACGAGCTGAACGAACGGTTAAAGAAGGAATTGAATCTGAAGCTGGAATTGACCTATATCCCGTGGTCGGACTATCAATCGAAGCTCGAGCTCGCGCTGTCCACCGGCGAAGATTACGATTTGTTCTGGTACGGCACGCCGTTCGTGTCGGACTACAAGACGAAAGGATACATCCAGCCGCTTGATATGCTGCTGCAAAAGTATGGGCGGGATCTGACGGCAAACATACCGGCGGACAACTTTAAGCTGGATCAAATCGACGGGAAGCTGTGGGCGATTCCTTCCCAAGCCTTTACGTCGGCGGGCAAATTTACATCGGTCATGGTTCGCCAGGATTTGCTTGAGTCCGTCGGGATGAAGGCCATTCGGACGATATCGGATTTAGAGACGTTTTACGCCAACATGCATGCCGTGGACCCGAGTTATTACGGATATTTGGAAACGGAGCGCGGCCAAGACGTTCTATGGCGCGAGCTGTCGGATCGGCCGCTCACTTTCCTGGACGAGAACCAAATGTTCGCCGTGAACGAAAACACCGGAGAGCTGGTGAATTATCTCGAATCCGATCTCTATCAAAAGGTGGCGCATGTTCGGCAGCGATGGGCCGTCATGGGACTGATCGATAAAAATCTAGTGGGCAATCTGGCTGCCAATATCGATCAAGAGAACGCGGGCAAGCTGCTGTTTCGCGTCGGCGCCGTTTCCCGGGCGATGGAAAACTTGCAAACGGCGCAAAATGCGGATGCGGCGGCGAGGCTTAGGGAGTACTATCTGTCGCCGGACAAGCCGAAATATATCGCTGCCCCTTCCAACGAAGCGTATATGATTCCGGCGAAAGCCCGGCATCCGGAACGCGCCATGCGGTTCATGAACTGGATTCTGCAAAGCAAGGAGCATTACAACTTTATCATTTACGGCATAGAGGGCAAAGATTACCGGATCGAGAACGGCAAGATCAAACTGCTGACGAACGATCAGCTGATGTACGAGTGGATGTGGCGGAACAAAAAATATTTCATGGCACCGGAGAGTGTCGACGATTCCGTCGTGCAGGACATGATGCAAAACGACGATAACGCCAAAATATCGCGGATATTCGGATTTCATTTCGACCAGGAGCCGGTCAAGAAAGAGTACGCGAAATTGCTCGCGGTATATAACGAGAAGTTCGTTCCAATCAACATTGGAATCGTCAGTTACGAAAAGCAATACGACAGCGCGATCGCCGCGCTCAAGAAAGCCGGCTATGACAAAGTTTGGGCTGAGCTGCAGAAGCAATATGCGGCATTCCGGGCGAGCCAGCCGTCCCATGCGGGTCAGGAGGAATAAAGGTGCGATCGAGCATTTTTACGAACATGGTTATCGCCTTGCTGCTGCCGCT
The DNA here is from genome assembly GCF_000829455.1 of Gordoniibacillus kamchatkensis. Lineage (GTDB taxonomy): Bacteria > Bacillota > Bacilli > Paenibacillales > NBRC-103111 > Gordoniibacillus > Gordoniibacillus kamchatkensis. Next base: position 48,140 of record NZ_JXAK01000045.1, on the reverse strand, counting down.
GACCCCGATTGTTATGCTGTACGCCTATTCCAACCAAACTAGCTCGCGCGTGCTGACCGAGGAAATCGTGAAGGCGAAGCGTACGCAGGTTGAAACCTTCGTCGGGCAGCTCGGACAAATGTTCGCTCAATTCGACTCCTATCAAAAAATGCTTTATGAAAGCACGGAAGTCCGAAATTTAGCTTATCCCGACCTTCTGGGCGACGATCTGCTTCGTTTCCGCACGTTGAAAACGGTGTCCGAAGAAATTAACCGACTGGCGGGTTACGGAAGGTGGAAAGGGGTCATCGCAGTCGTCTATCCGAAGACGGGGATGGTCATCAAGAGCAACTCCAGCTTGGGCGCCGTGCCTTCCGTTCTGCCGGATAAAGACGGGTTCTGGAACTACCGGACGAAAGCGAACGATGGCGCCTATTTCATTGAAACGATTTCCAGTCCGGCCAAAATTGCCGAAGGAGAAGAGGTTGACTTAACGGTCGTCGCGAAAGTGGACGAGGGGGAAATCAAAAGCGATTTATCCGATATCAAGGGCAAAGGACTGGAAGATCCTTTTCTGTACAAGCCGGGTTATTCGCCTATCTACAACTACACGGCTAATCAGGCTTTAATTCGGGAAATACTGCCCGAACTGCAGCTCATCGAGCATGCCGGCAGCTATAAGCCGCTTCTGATTCGCTTGAAGAACGGCACGTTCCAGGTTCATATGGAGATGATTCAACCGCTGGGCTGGTATTTGGTGGATTACGTACGATCGGTAAAATCATGGCGCCCATTAAGCGAAACCAGATGACGTTCTACATCATCAGCGGGATGATGCTCTTCATGGCCTGCATTCTTAGCTTTATTCTTTACCGAAGCATCCGCATTCCGTTCCGCAAGCTGATACAGGGCATGAACTTTATCGAAAAGGGCATTTACACGAGCCGGATGAAAAATCCTCCGAAAGGGGAATTCCGTTATTTGTACGACCGCTTCAACTCCATGGCCGCCAGGATCGAAGAACTGATCGAGGACGTGCTCAAGGAGCAAATCCGGACGAAGGAAGCGAAAGTCAAACAGCTGCAGTCGCAAATCAACCCGCACTTCCTATACAATACGCTGGCGTATATTAAGAGCATGGTGGAACTGGGCGAGAAGGAAGCGGCCGTATCTATGACGATGAACCTAAGCAAGTATTATCGCTATACGACCAAGACCAGCCGCAGTTTAGCTACGCTTCAGGAAGAGTTGGAGCTGGTCGTCAATTATTTGGACATCCACCGGATGCTGACAGACGATTTCGAGTACGAAATCGATATCGAACCGTCCATGCTGGAAATGGACATTCCCCGGCTGTCGCTGCAGCCGCTCGTCGAGAACGTGATCGTGCACGCTTTCCGCAAGCCGGTCCAATACGGGATCGTCCGTATCCATGGGAGCGTGGAGTCCGGCATCGCGCGAATAGCGGTCGAGGACAACGGACCGGGCATCGCGCCGATGCAAATGGAAGCGATGCTGGCCAAGATTCGCAATGCGGCGAGCGGCGAAACCGATTCGGGTTTGCAAAATGTGCATCAGCGCTTAATGCTGCTCTACGGCGAGGGATCGGGATTAACGCTCAGAATGTCTGAGTGGGGCGGATTGTGCACGGAATTGAGTTGGCTTGTTCAACAATGAATGGTGCGGATTGGGGGGGACCGGACATGTACGAAATTTTGATCGTGGACGATCATACGCATTTGGTGGACAGTTTGGCGAACGGACTCCCATGGGAACAAATGGGGATTTCGGCCGTGCATAAAGCGTATTCCGGGGAAGAGGCGCTGGAGCTGCTGCAGTATCACGCTGTCGATCTGATTGTTACCGACATTCAGATGGCGGGCATGAGCGGGCTCGAGCTTGTTTCGGTGGTGAAGGACAAATGGGTCAAAATCAAGTCGGTCATCTTAACGGGACACGACGAATTTCAATATGCGCAAGAGGCGATTCGCCAGGGCATCAGCAATTATTTGCTAAAGCCTGTATCCCATGAAGAGCTGGAGGGCACGATTCGCGCTCTGATCGGCGATCTGCAAAGAGAAGGAGAATTGCTGGTCAATCAGCAAAAGCTGTCGTATTTGTTCCGGGAAAGCTTGCCTAAGCTGCGGGAGTCGCTGCTGCATGAGCTGCTCGGCGGCAAAATGCCGCCGTTCTCCATGCTTCGCGACAAGCTGAAGCTGTACGAGCTGTCGTTTCATGATCTGAATCCGGTTCTTATGCTGTGCATGCGCATAGAGGAGGATTTTGCCGGAACGGATCTCTATAGCGTGTCGCTGCTTGAATATGCATTGACGAATATCGCAGACGAGATTTTCTCCCCCCGATTTGATATTTGGCATTGCAAGGACGACTATGACTATCTGGTCTTTCTGGTTCGTCCGAAGCATCCGTCCGAAACTTCCAAGAAGGAATGGATGGAGGAAGCGGAAAGGCTGGCCCGGCTTGTGCAGTATCAGATTAAACGATTTTTGAAGATCAAGGTTTCTTTGGTCATGAGCAATTGGAGCTCGTTTCCGGACGAAGTTCCCGCGGTGTATCATAATTTGCTTTCTCTGTTTACTGATTACATCGGGTTCCAGACGGAGAGCTTTTTTCATGATCTGCAGGAACGAAGGGTAGAGGATATACGCCCCTTGTCCGTATTGTACGCGGCTCCGACGTTCATGCAATTGCTGGAGGTCGAGCAGTGGAACGCCGCGGAAGAGAAAATCGGAAACGTATTCGAAGACTGGCGAGCGGGAAAACAAAACGAAAGAACATGTTTTTGAAGCGTACATCACGATTTTGCAAGCTTTTTCCTATTATGTTCATAAGAAAGGCAAGCGCTTCTATGACATCTTCGGCCGGGAAGCCGAAAAAATGCTAAAGCTTGATGCCGGTTGGAGCATCGAGCCTTTGCGGGAATGGTCTCTTCAGAGCCTGCAGCAGTTGAAAACGTATAGCGGGAGCATGTCCGACCGCTTCCGCAACGATCTCATCAAGCAGATCATTCACTTCGTCAACGAGCAAGTGAAAGACGTAACGCTGCAGTCGGTGGCGGATCACGTTCATCTGCATCCCGTCTACGTCTCTAATTTGTTCAAGTCCGAAACGGGCGACAATTTTTCCAACTACGTGCTGCGTGTACGGATGGATAAGGCGCTGCAGCTTCTGAAACAGAAGGATCTGAAAATCAGTCAGATCGCGCAAGAGGTCGGGTATCAAAAGCCGCAATACTTTATCAAGCTGTTCAAAAACCATTACGGCATGACGCCGCAGGAATATAAGAACGGGCTGTAATCGCCAGTGGTTCGGCTTGCGCCGGCGGTGAGAGCGAAGCGGAAGTTAAGCGTTTGCGCAAAATATTGCGCATCTATTTTACTCATTGTCGAAATTTAACTATGGATAGCAAACGTCGGTTTTGCAAGCCGATCTTAATTTTCGGGCTTCAATCTTAAAAATGAGGCATTCCGCCGGGGGATAACCTGTTTTATGATGGAAACACAAGGGACGCCTTGTGAGGCGAATTCCGAGAAAATGTGCGCAAATTTTTTCGGACTGCGTTCATCCATTATGAATCTTGAGGGGGAAACATACCGTGTTATTTCGCAAAAAGGCCTGGATTTCCACAACGAGTGTTGCCGTTGTCGCCGCTCTGGCTCTGGCGGGATGCGGCGGCAGCAAGTCTACAAACGACAACACGGCAAGCACATCGGCCAATAGTCAGGCGGCAACCACTTCGGCTGGCCAAGCTTCCGACAAGCCGAAGGAAGCTGTTACGCTGACTTATACGATCTGGGACCAGCTGCAGCAACCGGCGATGGAAGCGATCGCGAAAGAATTCACCGCGCAAAACCCCAATATTAAAGTTAAAGTCGACGTCATTCCATGGGGCGACTACTGGACGAAGATGTCCGCGGCTGCGCCGGCTGGCACTTTGCCGGACGTGTTCTGGATGCATAGCGGACAATTCGTGAAATACGCTTCCGGCAATTTTCTGGCGCCGATCACCGATAAAGTGAAAGCCGGCGAGATCGACTTGAACAATTACGAGGCGAACTTAGGATCCATTTACACGCTTGGCGGTCAAAACTATGCGATTCCGAAAGACTTCGATACGATCGGGCTTGCGTACAACAAAGACCTGTTCGACAAAGCGGGTATTCCGTATCCGGACGGTACGTGGGACTACACGAAGCTGGCGCAAGCGGCCAAGCAGCTGAGCCAACCGGACAAAGGCATCTACGGCTTTGCGGCCAAGATGGATACGCAAACCGGCTACTGGAACGATATGCTCGCGAACGGCGGATTCATCGTTTCCGCGGACGGCTCGAAATCCGGATACGACGATCCGGCGTCGATCGAAGCGCTGAAAGCCCGCTATCAAATGATACTCGACAAATCTTCCCCGACACATCAGCAAATGACGGATACGGACTCCACGGAGATGTTCAAATCCGGCAAAGTGGCCATGATCTTCGAAGGCGACTGGAGAACGACGGATATCGACGGCAGCGACATCATCAAAGGAAAATGGAATTGGGCTCCGCTTCCGAAAGGCAAAGTAAAACGCGGCAACATCATCAACGGTCTCGGCAACGTCATGTCGGCTTCGGGCAAACACAAAGCCGAAGCTTGGCAGTTCCTCAAATTCCTCGGCTCGAAGCGCGCAGCGGAAATCACGGCGCAAATGGGCGCGGCAATCCCTGCTTTCAAAGATACGCAAGCGGCATGGGTGAAATCGAAACCGCAGTTGAACCTGCAAGTGTTCATCGATCAGGCGGCGGATGCGATGCCGTACCCGGCAGGTTCGAAAGCTTATCCGGTGTGGTTTCCTAAAGAAGGAGAAATTATGGCGCAAGCTTGGGGCGGCAAAATCTCGATCGAAGAAGGCGCCAAACAAGTGGCTGCGATGATGAATCAAGCGATCGCGAACAATAAGTAAGCGATTCGCGATGGATCATAGGAAGAAGTCGAAGGCATTCCGGGGGTCCGGAATGCCTCCGATGAATAAGGGAGGTAGGCCATGAATTCGAGAAGCAGATACGTCTGGGCATACATTATGATTGCACCTACCTTGCTCGGCACGGTTTTATTCTGGACCTGGCCGGCGATTTACTCGATATATCTCAGCTTTTTAAAATCCGAGAATTTCGGGATGGTCAACCATTGGGTTGGACTCGCGAACTACGAGAGGCTGTTCAAGGATAAAGAATTTTGGCAAGATTTGCGAAACACGTTGTATTATGCGGTGTTGTTCGTGCCGCTGACGCTATTGTTCTCTACCTTTTTTGCCGTGCTGCTCAATGCCAAAATTCGCGGATTGTCCGCGTACCGCGTCATCTTTTTCTTGCCTCAAGTGACGATGCCCGCCGCAGCGGCCATGGTTTGGGTCGTGCTTTTTGCTCGCGATTACGGTTTGATCAACCACTTGCTGGGCACTCATGTCGCATGGATTTCCGATACGAGGTTTGCGATGTTTGCGCTGGTTATCGTAGGGGTGTGGGGGGCGATCGGATTCAATATGCTGCTCATATTGGCGGGCTTGCAGGGCATTCCGAGAGCTTTGTATGAAGCGGCTGAAATCGATGGAGCCGTGCGGTTCCGCAAGTTCCGATATATCACGATGCCGCTGCTTACGCCAACCTTGTTTTTCACGACGGTTGTCCTCATGATCGGCGCAACCCAAATTTTCGATTCGATCTATTTGCTGATCGGCAAAACGAACGTTGCGCTGCCTGCGGTACGTTCCCTCGTCTATGCGTACTATCAAAATTCGTTCGTTTATTATGATCAGAACTACGGTGCGGCTATCGTCGATATTTTGCTGGTCATCAATTTGATTTTGACTGGCCTGCAGTTTGCCTTTCAGAAAAAATGGGTCTTCTACGATTAAGGGGGGAAGAGAATGACGAACAATCAACGGGCCGGTCATCGCCGCTCCAACCTTATCATTCACACGGTGCTAATCGCGGCTAGCATCGTCATGATCATCCCCTTTGCGTGGATGATTCTGACTTCCTTAAAAACCGTTACGGAAGCCACGCAAATCCCGGTGATCATTTTTCCGTCGCATCCGAATTTGAGCAGTTATGCGAAAGCGTTCGAGAAATCGGATTTTGCTCATTACTATGTAAACACGGTGTTTACTGCATTCATGAAAACGGTGTTCCCTGTTATTTTCAGCTCTATGGCCGCTTATGCGTTCGCTAGAATCCGGTTTCCAGGCAGGACGATTCTGTTCTTCATCATCATCTCTGTCATGATGGTGCCGAACCCTGTTTTTTACACGCCGCAATATTTGCTGATGAGCAAGTGGGGGCTCGTCAACACGGTGACGGCCCTATGGATCTGTTCTTTAGTCAGTCCGTTCGCCATGTTCATGCTCAGGCAATTTTTTCTGGGGATTTCCAAAGAATTGGAGGAAGCTGCGATTCTGGACGGTTGCAACCCGTTTCAGACGTTCCGATATATTATGCTGCCTTTGGTGAAATCGGCTTTGGTAGCTATCGTCATCATACAGCTTCTTTGGTCGTGGAACGAATTGCAGTGGCCGCTCATTATTAATAGTTCGCCGGATAAGCTCACGTTATCTTCGGGACTCGCCACACTGGTCTCCATGTTCAGCACGAACTATCCGGTATTGATGGCGGGGGCGTTCATGGCCGTTATTCCAATGATCGTACTGTTCTTCCTCTTCCAGAAACGGTTTATCGAAGGGGTAGCCTTCAGCGCCCATAAAGGATGAGTTGGAGCGTCTCGGCAAACAAGACACTGCCTCGGAGAACTGAACAGGAAGTGCCATGAGGCATGATGGAAAAAGTCCTCTTTGCTAAACTGAAAATTTGTTTCGCCAGCCAAATTCATTAAATAGACTCTCGGAGTAAAGGGGGCGTTCAGAGCTGGAATAAGGCCAATAATGCGGTATGTAAGTAGGGAAATCTGGATGTGAAATCCATTTGCAAAAATGGGTATAGCAAACAAGTTGACGGGGAGCGTTTTTCAAAGGTACATTCCGCCCCAAAGCGAACACTACCCGCGCGGAAGTCGTCACGATGATTAATCATCTGGCGAACCGCGGCCCGTTATACGGCGTGGACACTCCTGCCTGGTCCGATGTTGGCACGAATTACTGGGCTTATAGGGACATAGAAGAAGCATCGACTAACCATCACTTTATCGGTCAGGACAAGAAGGAAATGCCGATAGACTTTAAGAAATAGAGGGTACTTTCGATGGACTGTCCTTACTTCGATGAGGGTAAGGGCAGTCTTCTTTTTATCACAAAGTCCCCTAAAAAGTCCATAAAAACCCCTCGTCCGAGATCGGTCTTGATTTTTAGAATGAATGATAGTATCTTTTATCCTGATAGTGGAATAATTTCAATATGAATGCAAATTGTCGAAGCCGGTCATACGCATAAAATCGAAATCGCCAGCAATTCGTTCGCAAAAGGGGTTTTACCGGTGTACAAAATCGGCATCATAGGTCCGAATACGACAGTCAATCGCATCATAAATTTAGCGACAGAGCTGGAAAAGGGGATGGAATTCGTTCCGTTTCCCTATAAGGAAGTGCACGAGACCGAGACGATCGTGCAGGAACACGACCACCAAATCGATATTTGGGTATTTTCCGGTCAAATCTCGTATCAGCTCGCCCGAAGAACGCTGAAGTCCGACGAAAATCTCGTATATGTATCGCCGACGGAGTCGGGCATTTACAAGTGTTTCCTTAACATGGCAGCCGATCTGAACAAAGCTCTCGAGAGGGTCAGCATCGACGAGCTGTCATCCATTTATTTGCAAGAAGCGCTTGAGCAATTGGACCGGGTTCCCGAGCACATTTTCGTCAAAACGTTCAACGTGGACACGCAGCTGAACGAACTTATCGAGTTTCATTTAAACTTGTGGAACGAAGGCAAAACAGACGGGGCACTTACAAGCTTTGAGGCGACGTATTTGGCGCTGAAAGAGGCAGGAGTGCCCGCCTACTGGATCAACCCAAGCTTATTCGAAATCCGGCAGACGCTGCGCATTCTTAGTGAAAAAGTGAAAGCGCTCTACTTTAAAGATACGCAAATAGGCGTCGAAATCATCGAAATCGAAAATTTTGATAAAATTGTTGAAAAAGCGAAGAGCCCTTACCATCTGCAATATCTCGAGCTTCGGTTGAAAGAGGCGCTGCTTAAGCTTTGCGAGAAACTGGACGGATCGCTGCTGGAGAAGGGGAACGGGCATTATTTTATTTTTAGCACGCGGGGCGCCATTGAGCGGGAAATTACGATGCTGCAAAATATCGTCACGCAGCTGGCCCTGGAATCGGATACATCGGTAGCGGTAGGCATCGGATACGGCAAAACGGTATTTTCCGCGGAGATCAATGCGTGGAGCGCCATCAAGCATTCGAAGGAGAAGCCGGAACGGGGAATCGTTGTCGTACAAGAAAACGGAACGGTCGTCGAGTCCGTCGGTACGGGGGAAGAGCTGGCTTACTCGTTCCGGATGGACGATACGGCGCTGCTGGAGAAGCTGAAGAAAGGCAGTATAAGCCTCAAAACGTACAATCGGATCGAAGCTCTAACTCGGCGCATGGGTAAGAGCGATTTTACGACGAAAGATTTGGCTACGTATTTGTACTGGGACGAGCGCAACGCGCGACGGATCGTCTCGTATTTATGCGAAGTGGATTTAGCAGAGTGCATCGGTGAGGTACCGAACACGTCGCGCGGGAGACCGAGCAAAAACTACCGGCTCATCAAGACGGGCCATAATTAAATGATGCAAGTCGGGAAATCGGCAGCTTCTGCCGGTTTCTTTTTTTGTGTTACCGTTTATCGTTTTGCCGGATTGACAGATGAAAAATGGGATGATAGGATATACAAATATAAAGGGTACATACCCTTAATAAACCCCAAATTGAAAGCGGGTACAAACACGTACGCGTGAAACCATATCGGATAGAAATTGATGTAAGGAATGAGGATACGTACCGATGCGCATTAAGGTAATCAATCCCGATTACGGCATGGACGATGCGACGCTTAGAGCCCGCGAACGGATGTTGTCCGCGATTGCACGGCCGGATACGGATATTTCAATGGACTGCATAACCGAAACGAGAGTCGAGATCGATTCGGCGCTTGACGTCGTTCTTGCCGGACCGGAAATCGTCAGACGCGCGATCGCGGCGGAGCGGGACGGTTACGATGCGTTCGTCTTGTACTGCTTAAGCGATCCGGCCATCGTGGCGTGCCGAGAAGCCGTGCGCATTCCGGTCGTCGGCTGCGGACAAGCGTCGATGGTCGTGGCCGCCAGTCTGGGTTACCGATTTTCCTTGCTGACGAATACGGAGCAGCGGACGCCGGAGAAGGCGGAATCGGTGCGCTATTCGGGTGTCGACGCCTCCAGGCTGGCTTCGGTCCGAAGCATTCGGCTGCCATATGGCGATCCGCGCGAAGACATCTTACATACGGTGCAAGAACTGACAAAAGCAGGTCGACGATGTGTGGAAGAAGACGGCGCAACGGTGCTTATTCTCGGCTGCCTTTCCTTTGCCGGCATGGGGCCGGACGTCGCGGCGGAAGTTGGCGTGCCGGTCGTCGACCCTGCGTTTGCGGGGATCAATATGGCGGAGCTGCTCCACGCTCAGCGAATATCCCATAGCAAGAAAGCATATCCATTCCCGCCCGTTCGACCGAGATCTTGGGAAAGAGGGCAAATAGACGTTTGATCGGACGCCTTACACGAGTTCGGTATGATCGATGCAGAAGCGTCGTCGCATACAAAGCTTTGGCTCTAACAGATAAATCGAGGAGATGATGCTGGAGTAGAAAAAGGGTTGTTTTTTTTGAATTTGCAAGTTGTCTGTAAAATGTTATTTTTACTAAACTAATTGAGCGGGGTGCAAGATTAATGTTTAAAAAGATTAGATTTACCGGGATGGCCGTGGCAATCCTTTCGACGGTACTGCTGGCGGCTTGCGGAACCAGCAAGGCGCCAAGCGGTTCATCCGCGCCTGCGGCAGCGACTCCTCCTGCCGGCGGAACGGCCAAGCCGACCGCCAAACTGGTCATGGCAACCAACGCGACATTCCCTCCGTTTGAATTCGTCGATACATCGAGCGGAGCGAAACAATTTTCCGGACTTGATATCGATATTATTAAGCAAATCGCCAAAAACTTGGGCTTTGAATTTACGATTACCGATATGCCGTTCGCCAGCGTCGTCGGTTCTCTGAAGGACGGCCGTGCCGATTTCGCCATCTCGGGCATGTCGCCGACGGAAGAGCGGAAGAAGAACGTCGATTTCTCCATTGACTACTTCAAGCCCCGCAATGCGATCGTCTACCTGAAAGGCGCAAATTACAAAACGATGAACGACCTCGAAGGCAAGAAAATCATCGTTCCGTTCGGCACGACATACGAGAAAGACGCGAAAACGATCAAGGGCGCGAACGTCGTCGCGATCGACGGCAGCACGGCCGTCATTCAAGAAGTGAAGAGCAAGCGCGGCGACGCAGCCATGATCGACGGCTCGGAAGCGCATGAATTCCTGAAGAAAAATCCGGAACTGGAAATGAGCTTGCTGCCTCCCACGGAAGATTCGTTCGCGATCGCGTTCCCGAAAGGCTCGAAGTGGGTGGAACCGTTCAACAATGAGCTGAAAAAAATGCAAGAAAACGGACAAATGAAAGAGCTGGTCAAGAAATGGCTTGGCGATCAATTCGCGCAGTAATAACGCACTAAATCCAACAAATGCGGGATATTTCATCCCGCATTTGCAATTTAACGAAAAATGCCGGGGGGTGCCTATCGTCTATGGACTTCGGACAAATATCGGGGGATATTCCGTTTCTTTTGAACGGGATTCTCGTCACGTTGGAGTTCACGCTGTTGTCCGCAATCGCGGGTTTTCTTTGGGGGATCGGCCTTGCGCTCATCAAAATTTCCAAATTCAAGCCGTTAGCCTGGTTCGGGATCGGTTACACGTCTATTTTTCGCGGCACGCCGCTGCTAGTGCAACTGTATCTTGTTTATTTCGCCACGCCCGAGCTTACGGGTTATAGCATCCCGGCGTTGCAAGCCGCGGTCATTACGTTCGGCCTGAACTCGGCGGCGTACATTTCGGAAGTAATCCGCGGTGGCATTCTCGCCGTCGACAAGGGACAGCGCGAAGCCGCCATGTCGCTAGGTATAAGCAAGCGCGGCATGATGTTCGACATCGTGCTGCCGCAGGCGCTGAAGCATATTCTTCCCGCACTCGTGAACGAGAGCATCGCCCTCTTGAAAGATTCGACGCTCGTCTCGACGATCGGAGTCGTCGACGTACTGCGCCGGGCGCAAGTGATCCAAAGCAATACGTACTTGGCTTTTGAACCGTTGATATTGGCAGCCGTTATTTATTACGTGATCGTCATGGTGTTGACGACGTTCGCAAGACGGCTTGAAAGGAGGGTTCGCCGAAGTGATTAAAGTGGAGCATGTTTCGAAAAGTTTCGGAAAAACCGAAGTCCTTCGCGATATTTCGCTGGAGATCGCCAAAGGCGACGTCGTCGCGATCATCGGACCTTCCGGGTCGGGGAAATCGACGCTGCTGCGGTGCATGAATTTACTGGAGACGCCGACCAAGGGCACCGTTTATATCAACGGAAAAGATATTACGGATCCGAAAACCAAAATTTCGGATATTCGCCGTAATGTCGGCATGGTGTTTCAGCATTTCAACCTGTTCCCGCATATGACGATTTTGCAAAACATGACCTATGCGCCGATCAAGGTGAGAGGGTTGTCCAAAGCCGAAGCGGAAGCAAAATCGATCGAGCTGCTGAAGAGAGTAGGGCTTCAGGAAAAGGTCGATGCTTACCCGTCAAGTCTATCCGGAGGCCAGAAGCAGCGTGTGGCGATCGCGCGTGCACTGGCCATGGAGCCGGAAGTGATGCTGTTCGACGAGCCGACTTCCGCGCTCGACCCCGAGCTTGTTAAGGAGGTTCTGCAGGTCATCAAGTCGCTCGCGCACACCGGCATTACGATGGTGCTCGTGACGCATGAAATGGCGTTCGCACGCGAAGTAGCGGATCGTATTTGCTTTATCGACCAAGGGAAACTGGTAGAGGATGCCAAACCGGAACAATTTTTCGAGCAGCCGAAGACGGAACGGGCCAGGCAGTTCCTTAACAAAATGATTTAACGGGGCAGGTGCGGAGCGTGAACGAAACGAAAATCAAATGGCCGAACGGCGCGCGCTGCGCCGTTATGCTTAGCTTTGACGTCGACGCGGAGACGGTCTGGGTCAACGGAAACAAGCATTATGAAGGCGGTTCGGAGTTTGCGAGAACGATTACGTTAGGCCAGTACGGCCCTCTCCGGTCCGTCCCCCGCATTCTCGAGCTGCTGGATCAATACGATTTGCCGGGTACGTTTTTCGTGCCGAGCTGGGTTGCCGAACAATACCCGGACATGTTTGTCGCCATTGCGGAGAAGCATCACGAGATCGGCAACCACGGTTATTTTCACGAAAGGTTTTTCGATAAGACGTATGACGAACAGGTAGAGATAATCGATAAGAGCCAGGAGATTTTCAGACGTCTCATCGGCAAGGAAGCACGCGGTTTCCGTACCCCGTCCGGCGACTGGTCGGTCGAAACGCCGAAGTTGCTGAAGGAAAAAGGGTTTCTGTATTCCAGCTCGATGCGGGGCGATGACCGTCCGTACCGGACGATGATCGACGGCGAGCCTACCGGATTCATCGAAGTGCCGACCCGGTGGGAATTGGACGATTACGTGCAATTCGGGTACAATCTGTTCCCGGCCGAGCCTGCCGGTCAAGACCGGATATCCAGTCACGAACACGTTCTGGATAATTTCAAGCAAGAGTTCGACGGGTATTACCGCTATGGACTCTGCTACGTGCTGATGATGCATCCGCAAATTATCGGCAAACCGGGGAGAATTGTCATGCTGGACAAACTGATTCAGCACATGAAGAGCTATCCGGACGTCTGGTTGCTACGGGCGAGCAAATTGCCGAATGGTGGAGTCAGCATTACTAGGACGAGGAGGTTCGCAGATGGCGGTAAATTCACCAATGAACTGGCCGAATCAAGCGAATTGCGCGGCGATGATTACGGTTAATCTGGATGCCGAATTTTTTTGGCTGAGCTTGGCTCCCGACAGCATCAATCGTCCGAAGACGTTATCCATGGGGCAATACGGAATGGACCGGGGGCTTGATCGGATGCTCGACGCATTCGACCGTTTCGGCGTTAAAGCGACGTTTTTCGTTCCCGGGCGCACGGCTGAAGCATATCCGGAAAAAGTGCGGGAGGTCGCAAGACGCGGACACGAGATCGCCCATCATGGGTACGCGCATGAGCATTTTGCCAAGCTGCCGGCAGAGGAGCAGCGCGAAGCGATCGAACGCGGCATTCGCGCGTTGGAAGACGTATGCGGCGTTCGTCCGGCGGGTTTTCGCGCGCCCGAAGGCGAATTGACCCGAGAGACGCTGAGGCTGTTGCGGGATTTCGGATTCGAATATTCCAGTTCCATGTTCGGCGACGACAGACCCTACATGACGCAAATCGACGGACAGCTTACCGATCTGGTAGAAATACCGATTCATTGGGAGTTAAACGATTTTCCTTACTTTGCTTTCAACTACAGTCCGGCTTTTCCTTCGGGCCAAGGACGGATTGCCAACTATACGCAAGTGCTGAACATTTGGAAAGAAGAATTCAAAGGCTATTATAAGTTTGGCTTGCATTATGTGATGCAGTTCGACCCGCAAACAATCGGCACCCCGGGGCGCATCGCCTTGCTCGAAAATTTGCTGTCCCATATGACGACGATGGGCGGCGTCTGGTTTTGCACGGGGAGCGAAATGGCGGAGTTTTGGCGAACAAAGAGGAGCGGAAACGGATGAAATTATGGGGTGGGCGCTTTACCAAACAAACGGATAAGCTCGTGGAGTCGTTCACGGCGTCGATCGGCTTCGATCAACGGCTGGCCGTCGATGATATTCGCGGCTCCTTGGCACACGTGAAGATGCTGGGCGCTTGCGGCATTATCCCGCAGCAAGATGCGGACCGGATCGCGGAAGGACTCCGATCTATTCTTGCCGACGTGAAAGCGGAACGATTCCCGTTCCTGGTTGAGAACGAAGACGTGCATATGAACATCGAAAAACATCTGATCGAGCGGATCGGTCCGGTTGGCGGCAAGCTGCACACGGGACGTTCGCGCAACGATCAAGTCGCGACGGACATGCATTTGTACTTGCGTCGTGAAACGAAGCAAATTATCGCGCTGCTTGTAGAACTTCAGCAGATTCTCATCGAAATCGCAGATGCCAATATCGATGTCATTATTCCGGGTTACACCCATATGCAGCGCGCGCAGCCGGTGTTATTTGCGCATCACATGCTTGCTTATTTCGGCATGTTCTCCCGCGACATAGAGCGGCTGCAAGACGTTCTGAAGCGCATCGACATTTTGCCGCTTGGAGCCGGGGCGATGGCAGGGACGACGTTCCCGATCGACCGCGAGCTTGTCGCAAGAGAGCTGGGCTTCGCGCGGATTTACGAGAATTCAATGGACGCGGTGAGCGATCGCGATTTCATTCTCGAATTTCTGAGCGCGGCATCGATCACGATGATGCACATTTCCCGTTTCTGCGAGGAATTGATTTTGTGGTCGTCGCAAGAATTCGGCTTCGTGGAACTGGATGACGGGTATAGTACGGGCTCTTCGATCATGCCGCAGAAAAAAAATCCGGATGTGGCGGAGCTGCTGCGGGGCAAGACGGGCCGCGTTTACGGCGACTTGTTCGGCTTGCTGACGATTTTGAAAGGGCTGCCGCTTACGTATAACAAAGATTTGCAGGAAGACAAGGAAGGCATGTTCGATGCCGTCGATACGCTGAAGGGCTCTGTGGTTTTGCTCGGAGGAATGATCCGGACGATGGTCATTCGCCGGGAGCATCTGGCGCAGACGGTGAAAGAGGACTTCTCCAACGCGACGGACTTGGCGGATTACTTGGTGCGCAAAGGGCTGCCGTTCCGGCAGGCACATGAAGTGATCGGCAAGCTGGTACTCTATTGTATAGAACAAGGGAAGTTCTTGAACGGTCTGACTCTCGATGAATATGTGGCGCATAGCGAGCTGTTCGGAACTGACGTGTTCGAGGCGATCGATATCCGCACGGTGGTCGATGCGCGTGACGTCCATGGCGGCACGGGCACGAAGCGGGTCATGAAAGCGATTCAGAACGCGAAAGAGCGGACAGCGGCGATGGGCAGATGGATTGAGGACGCGCTTCAAAACGAAGATATGGAGCAGTAGATTCCATTCGTTTCGGAGGATAAGGGCATGTCGAATCAAGTAATCGAATTGCTGCAGAGCCATCGATCGATCCGAACATATACGGATGAACCAATCTCCGATGACATTCTGAAGACGCTGTTCGAGTCCGCGCAATGGGCCCCTAGCTCCCATAACCTGCAGGCTTACAGCATAGTCGTCGTGAAGAACGACGAGACGAAACGGCAGCTTGCCCGGCTTTGCGCCGAGGAAGGCGATAGCCAGAAGTACGTCGCTCGTTGTCCCGTTTTGTGGTGATGTGTGCGGACTTTTATCGGCTGAAATTGATTAGCGAGCTGCACGGCACTTCTTTCAAAGTTGACGAAGTCGAGAACGTGCTGGTCGGAGCGGTCGATACGGCGCTTGCCGCGGAAAATTTATTGCTGGCTGCCAGGTCGTTCGGACTTGGCGGCGTGATGATCGGCGGCATCCGAAATAACCCGGAAGGGGTCGCAGCGCTGTTGAAGCTGCCGGCTTATACGATTCCGATCATGGGCATCTGCTTGGGATATCCGGCCGAGCAGCCTTGGCAAAAACCGAGACTGCCGCAGCGCGTTGTCGTGCACGAGGAAACGTACGATGCAGGCCGCATCATGGAGGGACTCGAGGCCTACGATGCGACGATGGCCGATTACTACAGCCGCAGAAGCAGCGGCCGGATCACAGGCGGCTGGACGCCGAAAATGGCGGAGTATCTAAGCGCACCAAGGCGCGCACATCTGCGTACATTTATCGAGGGGCAAGGTTTTGGTTTGAAGTGACAGAGCGGAAGATAGGTCGATCCCTTACATGAGAGGGGCGAAGGCGATATGGATTTCAGAAAATACAAAACCTTTCAGGTTGTTGCGGATTGTCTGAATTTAACCCGAGCCGCCGATCAACTGGGCTATACGCAGCCGACGATTACGTTCCAGTTGCAATCGCTGGAAAGCGAGCTGGGTGTCACGTTGTTCCATCGCGTTGGCAAGAAAACTTTTTTAACCCCGTCCGGCAAACTGGTCAAGCAGTATATCGACCGGACGTTTGCTCTGCTTGAAGAAATGGAACAAGAACTGCGAAAGCTGGACAATCCCCATGGATTGCTCACTGTGGCAGCGCCCGAATTTTATTGCACCCAATATTTGTCGCTCATCATCCATTCGTATATTTCCCAAAATCCGCAGGTGAAGCTGCAATTGTTTTCTTGCGACAGCAACGACGCGATGAAAAAGGTCGCCGCGAATGAAGCCGATCTCGCCATCATCGCCGGACCGTGCAACTCTCCGATTATGGAATCTCTTCCTCTCGGCAGGGAGGATCTCGTGCTCGTGACGACCAGGGAGCTTTATGAGAAGTATGATACGAAAATATTGATGGAAAATTATCCGTTCATTACTTATAAATCGGGGTCCAACATTCAACGTCTTGTTAATGAATGCCTGGAAGAGTACGGCATTACCCCGCACAATTATATCGAGTGCGTAACCGATGAAACGATTAAACGAACAGTTTTGTATCATACCGGGATTGCTTTGCTAGGTTCTGCCCTCGTCGAGGAAGAGCTAAGAAAAGGTTCGCTCGCCGAAATTCACCGATTTCCCGGCAAAATAGAAACGTCGATGGTCATTTTGAAGAAACGATTGGAAGAGAAAAATATTCATACGTTCGCCGAGATTGTGAAACGAATTTGGACCGAAATGTAAGGCAGTCCCCCCGAGGAATGACCGTTCTAAACGGTATATTCCAAGGGGGGATTTTTGTTATACCGGGGATGCGTTCATAAAGGTTTTCAATCGTAATGATTGGATTATTCAATTTTTTTTGATAAAAATCGCTATGCTACAATGAAAGTACTACGGGAGACAGGAAGAGGTGCGTCTGATGAAAGCGGTTAAAAACAACAAGATTTCTTTAATCGGCGTCCCGCTGCAGTATGGAGCAGACCGCACAGGCGTGGACATGGGTCCGAGTGCGATAAGAAGCTCTCATGTTCAGACTAGATTGGAAGCTCTTGGTTATCACATTAGGGATTTAGGCGATATCCATGTAAATAGAACGATTGAAGCTTGTGCAGCAGGGGAAAAACTGAAGCATCTCAAGGAAATCAAAAACGTCAACAGCCAGTTGTGCCAAGTTGTTGCCGATGAAATGGATAAAGGTCAATTCCCGCTCGTGCTTGGCGGCGATCATAGCATTGCGATCGGCACGATCAAAGGAGTTCTGCAGCATGTGAACAAGCTTGGCGTCATTTGGTTTGACGCGCATACGGATGTGAATACGGACGAAACCACGTTCACAGGCAATATTCACGGCATGTCCTTGGCGGTAGCTCTTGGGTACGGCCATCATGAGCTAACTTCCATCGGAGGCGCCGAGAAAACAATCAGGCCCGAGAATGTCGCCATTATCGGCGCCAGATCGATTGATCCGGGCGAAAGAAAGTTTCTCAAAGAAAAAGGCATTCGTGTATTTACGATGCACGATATTGACCGGAACGGGATGAAGCAGGTCATGGAAGAGGCGCTGGAGATCGTAACGAACGGAACCGACGGCGTTCACCTCAGTCTCGATCTCGACGGTATGGATCCCGGTGAAGCTCCGGGCGTAGGAACGCCGGTATCCGGCGGCATGTCGTACCGGGAAAGTCACTTGGCCATGGAGATGCTGTATGAGCGCGACTGTCTCGTTTCGGCCGAGTTTGTCGAAGTGAACCCCATGATGGATCAGCACAATAAAACAGCGAAGATAGCCGTTGAACTGATTGGATCTGTATTCGGAGAACGGATTTTATAGCCAAAGGAGAATGAAGGATGAGTAAAACCAGCAGCATTATTGAACAAACGGAAAAATTCGGCGCGCATAACTATCATCCGCTGCCAATCGTCATATCGCAGGCGGAAGGCGTGTGGGTCGAAGATCCGGAAGGCAACCGCTACATGGATATGTTAAGCGCTTATTCGGCGCTCAATCACGGACACAGGCATCCGAAAATCATTCAAGCTCTCAAGGATCAAGCGGATAAAGTAACATTGACTTCGCGAGCGTTTCATAACGATAAGCTCGGCGAGTTTTATGAAAAACTGTCCGATTTAACAGGGAAAAGCATGATATTGCCGATGAATACGGGGGCCGAAGCGGTAGAAACGGCACTCAAAGCCGTAAGACGCTGGGCTTATCGGGTCAAACAAGTGCCGGCGGATCGAGCGGAAATCATCGTCTGCGAAGGCAATTTTCACGGACGGACGATAACGGTGACATCCTTTTCATCTTCGGAAGAATATAGAGAAGGCTTTGGTCCGTTTACCCCGGGCTTCAAGATCATTCCATACGGAGACCTGGAGGCATTGAAGAAAGCGATTACCGCCAATACTGCCGCTTTTCTTGTCGAACCGATCCAAGGCGAAGCGGGAATTGTCATTCCGCGGGAAGGTTTTTTATTTGAAGCCTACCGGCTATGCAGGGAAAATAACGTACTGTTCGTTGCGGATGAGATTCAGACCGGATTTGGCCGTACGGGCAAGCTTTTCGCTTGCGATTGGGAAGCGGTGAAGCCGGACGTATATATTATGGGCAAAGCGCTTGGCGGCGGCGTATTCCCGATCTCGGCAGTCGCGGCCGATGAGGACATTCTCGGATTGTTTGACCCCGGTTCGCATGGGTCGACCTTTGGCGGAAATCCGCTAGGCTGCGCGGTGGCGATTGCGGCTCTGGATGTGTTGAAGGAAGAAGGGTTGGTTGAGCGCTCTTTGGAGCTTGGGAAGTACTTTATCGAGCAGTTGCGTCAAATGGAGAGCCCGCGTATTCATGAAGTGAGAGGCCGAGGTTTGTTCATCGGCGCCCAATTACGCGAGAAAGCGCGTCCGTGTTGCGAGAAATTAAAGGAGCTTGGCATTTTGTGCAAAGAAACGCACGAAACGACGATCCGATTTGCGCCTCCGCTCACGATTGCCAAGGAGCAGCTAGACTGGGCGCTCGAACGTATAAAACAAGTGCTTTAGGCCAATCGAACAGGAAAACGGGTGATCATAATGTCTGCCAACAAACAGCTCAGCCTCATTCTGGTGCCCTTCGGCCTTGGAGCGGGACGTCCGGGTGCGGAAGAAGGGCCGGAAAGCATGATTCAGGCCGATCTGATTAGGCAAATTCGCAAGACAGACTACGAACTTGCCGGCGAATCTAGGGTGAAATGCCCGCCGCCTTCTGCCGCTCGTTCAAGCGATGGTCCGGCGAAACATATGCCTGAAGTGATAGAAATGAGCAGGCAAGTCGCGAAGCAGGTATCGCAAGCGGTTCTGAGCCGCACGATGCCGCTTGTACTGGGCGGCGATCATAGCGTAACCATCGGAGTCCTCGCAGGGCTCACAACTCAATTCGCTAACTTGGGCGTCATTTATTTTGATGCACATGCCGGTTTAAACACCGAATTAACAAGTCCGACAGGTCATTACAACGAGATGTCGCTGGCAGCAGCATTAGGCAAAACATGCTTGAAACTGAGTGATGTTGCACATAACGGCACGCCGATAAAGAAGAATAACGTCGTCATCATTGGCGTTCGCGATGTGGAGCCGGCTGAGAAAGAGCTGATCCGTTCCGAAGGCATTACGTGCTTTACAATGCACGATATCGATCGGTTGGGCATCCAGAAGGTGATCGAAAAGGCGATGCAAATTGCCGGGAACGGAACGGACGGTATTCACGTCAGCTTCGATGCCGATTGCCTTGATCCTCTCGAAGCGCCGGGAGTCGGCATGCCTGTGGCAGGCGGGCTGACTTATCGCGAAGCGCATTTTGCCTGTGAACTGCTTGCGGAATCGGGCCGCATTACTTCCATAGACGTTGTGGAAGTCAACTCGCTACAGGATGCAAGCCGGCGTACTGCTCGGCTCGCAGTTGGACTGATCGCTTCCTTGCTGGGGAAGCGCATTTTATGAGTGCTCTGCATTACTGATTTTGGAAGCCGGCAAAAACTATGCGGAGTCGGATGCAGATACTGCGGAAGCAACACGGGAAGACCGGTGCCGGTTCCCGGGGTCAGGGGTCCCATAAATCAAAAGTCCGACCGCGAGGTTGGACTTTTGATTTTTACAAGAAGCGTGTTCACCAAACATTAGGACTGAATTAACGCCTAGTTGTACGAAAAACGTAACAATTCCATGGATGTAATCCGAACGATCTTATTGTAATCTTAAAAAGAGACCGGACGGTCCGGTCCGAAAATTTGGGAAAGAAAGGATGGCAGTATGGTTCGCACGAAAAAAGCTTATCTCCTCATGGTTTCCGTTGTAATGATCTTTATTGTATACGTCTTGTACCACAACTTCGTTCAGGATCCGCAAGCGGCCGAATTTTTACATCTCAAAACTGATTTAAAACGAACATTGCATGTAGATGCTTGGCTGACGGTGATGCGCATTCATGTCGTATTTGCCTGTTTGAGCATGGTCGCGGGGGCCGCAAACTTCTCGGCTTGGATTCGGATGAAGTATCCCAAGCTCCATCGAATGATAGGTTACTTGTATCTTATGTGCGTGTTGATCGTCGTCGTCACGTCCGGCTATATGGCGCCGTATGCGACCGGAGGCAAAGCCAGCAGCATGGCGTTTAACCTGCTGAATATAATATGGGCGGCCTTTACAATCGTCGCAATAGTGAAAATCAAGAAAAAACAGGTGCTTTCGCATCGCAAATGGATGACGAGGAGTTATGCTTTTGTCTTCACGAATCTCGCGATTCATCTTCTGACTTCGCTGTTCCATGGCGGTTTCGGCTTAGCTTACACGGATAGTTACAAGATCGCCGTATACGGATCGATCGTACTGTTGATTTTCCTGGCCGAGCTTGTCATCCGAATTGTGTATAAGAAAGCTTAGTCCAAGCACCGAAAGGGGATTTGTGCCGATGCACGTTCAAGTCGTCTTATTCAATGGATTTGATCTGATGGATGCGATAGCGCCGTACGAAGTGTTTGCTGCCGCGGCGTTGTATTCCGGAGGAGAAATGACAGTGGAACTGGTCTCGGCGGAAGGGAAACGCTCGGTGCCGAGCGGCATGAATGGACCCGCCATCGAAGCGGAAACCGTACTGGACCCGAGCCGACCGGGTATCATTCTTGTGCCGGGAGCTTCGGGCAAGCCGGAAGGGGAGTCGGAAGATGCGGTTCCGTACATTTTAAGGTTGGCGATGGAGACGGAACTGACGCCATTGATGAAGCGAGCTTTCGAAAACAAGGACGTCACCGTGGCGACAGTATGCGGCGGCTCGCTGCTGCTCGCCATGGGAGGTTTGTTGGAGGGAAGACACGCCGTCACGAACCATCTCGGCATGGCTGCGTTGGGAGCGACCGGGGCCATTCCGATTGCAGCAAGAGTAGTCGAAGATGGACCACGGCTAGTCAGCGGAGGCGGGGTGACGTCGGGACTCGACGTGGCTCTGTATTTGGTTGAGCGCGAGCTCGGACCTCAGATCGCCAACGCCGTCGAGCATTTATTCGAGTACGAGCGGCGGGGTACGGTGTGGCGCCCGCAAGGCATGGTGCCGACCCGCTTTATGACGAGTCCGGATGTGACAGACGGTACGTTGCCAGATCCGGTGACGGAAGCTGAGCGGCAGCCAATTCACGTCCTCGACGGCTGCTGGCAAACGACGATCGCAACTCCGATCGGCAAGATGCCCGTCTTGCTTCGCATCTCGTCGAATGACGGGCGCATCCGCGGCACGGCAACGCAAGGCGACGAAGTTGTTGAATTTGAAAGCCCGGCTTGGGATGGTACACGCTTGACGTGGACGCAGCGCGTAAAGAAGCCGATGCGTTTGAATTTGAAGTTCGAAGTAACCGTGCAAGGAGGAATCATGACTGGAACCGCAAAAGCCGGGTTGCTTCCTGCGTCGAAAGTTGAAGGCAGACGAGTCGACTGAAGATGGTCGCTGAAAACCGGCTTTTACTGGGCTTTGTAGGTCGAGAGCAACCGTTCGATATGTTGCATGGCGTATGCAACATGACGGTTATCCTGCGTAAGCCTGCTGGCCATAATTCCTCCTTCTATGGAGGAAAATATAAAAGAAGCGACGGATTCCGTATTCATGTCCGCTTGAAACTCTCCATTGTTCACGCCTTGAACCAGCAGGGATTCGATGTACCCCAACATGTTGGTGTAAGCCCCCAGAGCATGGTCTTTCAGCACGGGGAAAGAGTGGTCGCTTTCCACCGCCGTATTTAAGAAGGGACATCCCCCTTGGATGGGGGGGTTATGGACGGTATCCCGATATACGTCGCACATGGCCAGGATCTTGCCGGTCGCGGTATTGTGATGTTCGACAGCCGCCGAGAAATGTTGCCATAGCACTTGTCCGGCATATTGGAAAGCCTCGATGGCGATTTCATCCTTGCTGGCAAAGCTGCGATAGACGGCCCCTTTCGTCAAGCCGGTCGCTTCTATAATATCCTGCATCGTCGTACCGGTGTAACCTTTTTCGTTAAACAGAACAGCGGATTTCTCTATGATTCGGAGTTTTGTTTGTTCACCTTTCCGCATGGCTTGATATCCCCTTCTGGCAAAAACGCTGATATTGATTAAATTATAACACAATTCCTCGCAAGCTCGTTTTAACGAGGGGGAAGGCCGTCGAAGCGGACGCTAGGGGTCAAGAAACGTCACCGCATGATAGCGGTGGCGTTTTTGCTAGTACGCCCAGCATGGGCGTCATCTTTAGGGTGTAAGTTCCGAACGGGGGCTGGGGCCAAACAAGCATGATGTAAAAAATATTTGACACAATGTATTTCAAATTATATATTATGTATAGAAAACTTTACATGCTAATTAAAGGAAAATAAGCGGAGGAGATGTTCGGTGTCCTATCAAGAGAAGAAAAATATTGTATCGCCGCTCAGCGCGATCGTGGTATTTGGCGTCTACAGCTGGAATGTCGTCTTGCGGTACATCGATATGAATCCGCAAGGGATGGAGCTTTTCCGTTTCTGGGGAGCAGCGATCCTCATTCTCATCCCTGTATCGATGGTCGCCAGACTCCTCATTGAGATCATATTCATTATCATCAACAGAATCGTGACAAAGGAAGTGGCGCCTTCCTTTGCCGACGAGCTCGACAAGATTATCGAATTGAAAGCGATGAGAATCTCTTATTTCGTGTTCATACTCGGATTTCTGCTTGCGATGGGCTCCCTGGTTTTTCAAATGGCGCTTTCCTCCATGTTCATCATTATGTTTGTTTCCGGATTCATAGCCGATGTAGCCGGCATCAGCTGGCGGCTCTATCTTTACCGGAAAGGAGTTTAAGATGGCCAAAAGTCACATCAGCAATAACATTCGAATCTTACGTTTTAACCATAACGAGATGACCCAGCAACAGCTCGCCGACCTGGTAGGTGTGACAAGGCAAACCGTCGTTGCGATTGAAAAGGGCAAATATTCGCCTTCTTTGGAGTTGGCTTTTCGCATTGCGCGCGTTTTCAAACTGCAGGTGGAGGACGTCTTCACTTACGAGGAAGAACATGAAGAATTGCAAGCAGGAAGTTAGTCGAATCATTCAATAGAGGAGGCAGTCAGATGATTGCTCACAAAAAGAGTGCATTACTTGTAGGGGTCCTGTTTATACTTGCGGCGGTGACGTCGATAATAGGTCTTATTTTATACGATCCTATCCTGAATGGTCCGGATTACCTGGTTAAAGGGGCTGAACATGGCAGTCAGGTGATACTGGGAGCGCTTATGGAGTTGATTCTTGTCGTCTCAGCGGTTGGTACTGCGACTACAATGTTTCCGATTTTAAGAAAATACGATGAAACAATAGCACTTTGGCATGTTTGTTTCAGGTTTCTTGAAGCCATTATTATTACTATTGGTGTAATCAGTGTACTGTCTCTATTGACCTTAAGCCGGGAATTTGTCGCAGCTGCAGCTCCGGATACCGCCTCGTTTCAAGCTTCGGGTACAGTTTTAAGAGCATTGCATGATTGGACATTTTTGCTTGGTCCCAATTTCATGTTGGGCATCAACACGATGATGTACAGTTATATATTTTACAAATCCAAGCTCGTCCCCAGGTTTATCCCCGTCTTGGGTATGACAGGATCGGCACTTGTTTTTCTTGCAGCCATATTGGAAATGTTCGATGTCATTCGTCAAATTTCTGCTTGGGGGGCCATGTTAAGTTTGCCGGTTGCAGCAAACGAAATGATTTTAGCGATATGGCTCATCGTCAAAGGATTCAATTCATCTGCACTTGCTAAAATGGAAGGGGCGCCGAATGCAACTTAGTATTAATGATAGAAGGGGGAGCTGTCTACTGAGGAACTTAGTGGCGATGTCATATTGCAAACAACCGATCCGTTAAGGTCGGTTGTTTGCATTTTGCACGACGAAGGGGTGACAGCTTTGGCGTCTTACCGCATGGCGGCCAATAATTGCCGCGAATTTGGCGCCACATCGTCGCCATATCGATGCAGCCGTGTTGTTCGGCAATTTTGCCGTTCTTGACGCGAAATTGACGGAACTGTGTTGCCTTCACGGTTTTGCCTGCAAGTGTATTTCCTGTAAACGGTAAATTGCTCGAATTGCTGGATGGCATAAGGAAAGCAGGTAATGAGCTCATGAATATGGCAAGAGGAAATGTTCGAAAAATAAAAGACTGAGTGCAATCGGGCCAAAGGAAGTGAAATAGAGAAGATCGTTGCTAGAATGCAGGTTTCGTTGATGAATGCAGTAGTTATAAAGCCCCGAACAAAATAAAATGCTTTTAGGGGTGAGACGATGAAGCATTTGAATCGCGGCAGAGAAACTATAAATTTTAACAAGGGTTGGAAGTTTATTCGCGAGGACGTGCAGGAAGCCGAACGGCGGCGTATTTCCGACGACGGCTGGGAAACGGTGATCTTGCCTCATACTCCGAAAATCGAACCGCTTCATGTTGACATTCATTTTCAAGGGATATGCTGGTACCGTAAAACTTTTGTCGTCGATGAAGCAAACGCGGGAAAGAAGCTCTTTATGGAATTCGAAGCTGCCATGCAGGAATCTGACGTATGGATCAACGGCAAATTCAAGCGGAATCATAAAGGCGGCTATTTGCCGTTTACGATCGATATCACCGACGAGGTTGAATTCGGAGCGGAAAACGTGATCGCAATCCGGCTCGACAACCGCAACAACGGAGCCATACCGCCCGGCAAGCCGCTGGAAAGCCTGGATTATTCCTATTTCGGCGGGCTTTACCGCAACGTGCACCTCCATATAACGGACAAGCTTCATATCACGGACGCCGTATACGAAGGAAAGCCGGCGGGAGGGGGTATCTTCGTCCGGTATACCGACGTTTCGAAAGCATCGGCAACGATCGCGGTTCGGACTCATGTGCTCAATGAGTACGATGCCGCAAAGGAAGTCAAAGTCGTGACATCGCTTCTCGACAAACAGCGCCGGCTTGTCGCTTCCAATGAAAGCTCTGCCGAAACGTTGCGCGCAGGCGAAGACCGGACGTTCGCCCTATCGTTGGCACTGGCGCACCCGCAACTTTGGAACCCGGACAACCCGTATTTGTACACTTTGCAAACGATCATCGTCGCCGACGGCCAACCGGCCGATGAAGTTTATACTAGCATCGGCATCCGCACGATATCGTTCAGCAAAGCGGACGGCTTTACGATCAACGGCGAAAGGCTGATCATCCGCGGAACGAACCGCCACCAGCAGTTTCCTTATCTCGGCAACGCAGCTTCGAACAACGCTCACTATCGCGACGCGAAGAAGCTGAAAGAGGGCGGGTTTAACTTCGTCCGGCTCGGACATTACCCGCAGGCGCCAGCTTTCCTCGACGCTTGCGACGAGCTCGGATTGATGGTCGCGGAACCGACGCCCGGCTGGCAGCATTGCGAGGAAGGAGAGTTTCAGGAGCTTGTCCGGCAAAATATTCGCGATATGATCCGCCGCGACCGGAACCATCCATGCGTCATCATGTGGGAGGTCAGTTTGAACGAAACGTATTCCGGGAGGAGAGGAGCGACGGACGATTTTTTCCGTGAATGCCACTTGATTGCCCATGAAGAATACCCGGGGGATCAGATGTTTACATCGGGAGATACGATCGGGCGGCAAAATGCTTCCTATGTCAACTTTGATGTACCCTATACGTTATGGAATGAAGAAGCTTTATCGCGCCCTCTCGAGGACGTTCTTCCCGCTAAAGGGGGCTTTGACAGGGAATACGGAGACTACGAATTCGGCGGTCATGAGAGCACAAGCCGGGTGCCGCGCGGCGCCGGGGAGCAGAAGCTGCTGCTGCAAGCCTGGAATTATCAATGGTCGCTGAACCGGAACCGCGGCAACCGGTGGTCGCTCGGCGACGCCTCCTGGGTCGGCATCGACCATAACCGCGGCTGTTATCCCCGGTTGTCGGAATGCGGGGCGCTGAATACGTTTCGGCTGCCCAAATTCGTTTATTATTTTTATCAGAGTCAGAGAAAGCCGAATATTTTTCATGAAAACGTGGACAGCGGACCGATGGTGTACATTGCGAATTATTGGACGAAACGCGCCTCGCCGGCAAAGGTTGTCGTATATGCCAACTGCGACGAAGTCGAGCTGTTTGTCGAGGGGAAATCGGTTGGCGTGCGAAAACCCGACCAAGGTCCGGACACGGAATACGGCGAGCGCATTACAGGCTACGAAGTGGATTATTGGCTAACGGACGAGGAGCAGCATAAGGGAAAGGCCGCCGGTATTCCGGCGAAAACAGATGCCGGCCATATAAAGGTGTTCCCGCATGACGGGGGGAATTGCCGTAATTTGGAGCGGGCCCCGTTTACATTTACCGATGTGCCGTATGCGCCGGGGGAGCTCAGGGCCGTCGGGCGCATCGGCGGCAAGGAAGCGGCGGTTTGCGTCGTGAAGACCCCTCTTGAGCCCAAGGTGCTTTCCATCCGCATCGACAAGAGCGGAAAAGAGCTTGCCGCGGACGGCGCCGACTTTGTTTTTGCCTACGCTGAAATTCAGGATGCGAATGGAACCGTCGTGCCCTTCGCAACCGATGAGGTTGTGTTTGACATTGAAGGCCCGGCTGTCATTGTTGGCGAAAACCCGGTGCACGCGGAAGCCGGCATCGCCACGGTGCTGCTGCAAGCGCGTTCGGCGCCCGGCGAAATAACGGTGACGGCTTGTTCCAAAGGCTTTAAACCGGCTGTAGTCAAACTTTGGAGTGTCTAGATCTAGGCGTTAAGCTGGAGGAGTAACGGCGAGCAAAGGGCAGGGCGTCTCACAGCCGGCTTAACGCCTAGGGAAAAGGTTTGAAGAAGCAACATAGTTGATGCAGTGAAAGTTTCGTTGATAGCGCAAGTATTTTTCGATTCGGGGAGCAGTTAGAATGAAGGCAAGCATTACGACATGGAAAGATGAGGTGAACTGGTTGGGAAGACGCTTTCTGAGGCAATGGGACTTGCAGATCATGGTGATTCCGGCCATCGTCCTCATCGTCATTTTCGCTTATATCCCGATGTGGGGGGTGCTGATGGCCTTTCAGGACTACAACCCGGCGAAAGGTTTTCTCGGGAGCAAGTGGGTCGGCCTCAAGCATTTCCGCATGTTTTTCGAAGCCCCGGAATTTTGGCTCATTATGCGCAACACGGTTGTGATCAGCCTGCTTAAGCTGCTTGTGGCTTTTCCCGCACCGATCGTTCTCGCGTTAATGCTGAACGAGGTAAGGCACGCGGCGTTCAAGCGCATCGTCCAGACGATCAGTTATTTGCCGCATTTTATATCGTGGGTCATCGTATCGGGCTTCGTCATCTCGATGCTGTCCGTTGATAACGGAAGCCTGAACATGCTGCTGCAAACGACCGGCTTGATGAAAGAACCGGTCAATTGGTTGTCGATTCCCGAATATTTCTGGACGATATTGATCGCAACAGGCACATGGAAAGAGATCGGGTTCGGTGCGATCGTATATTTGGCGGCTATCGCCGGAGTCGATCCCCATATGTACGAGTCGGCTGCGATCGACGGCGCCGGCCGGTTGCGGCAATTGTTTTCCATTACGCTGCCATCGATCACGCCTGTTATTGTCATTTTCCTGATCTTGTCGGTAAGTCAAATTTTGAATGCGGGATTCGAGGAAATATTGCTGCTGACCAATCAAGGGATGAACGTTGCGTTACGGCCGGTATCGGAAATTATCGATACTTACGTTTATCGAGTCGGCATCGAAAATTACCGCTATTCCTATGCGACGGCAGCCGGATTTTTCAAAGGTATCGTCAGCGTGGGGCTGCTCGTCATAGCTAACTGGATCGCCAGAAGGCTGGGAAGCTCGAGCCTATGGTAAAGACGCAGAGGAAGGGGGTGGCACCGTGAAGCGAACGACCGAAGATTACGTGCTCGATATTGCGATTTACGCCTGTTTGCTGGTGCTTGCTTTCGTAACCCTGTACCCGTTCTGGAACTCTCTGGTCATTTCGTTTAACGATGGGAACGATACGGCGGCGGGGGGCGTCACCTTTTGGCCGAGGGCATTTACGCTGGAAAACTACCGGTACGTGTTCAAGGACAACAGGATGATTCATGCTTTCTGGATTACCGTTGCGAGAACGGCTGCAGGCACATTCCTATCGATTTTGTTTACTTCCATGTTCGGTTATGCGATGGCTAAAAGAGGCTTGATCGGCAAAAAGTTTTATATGATCGTCTGTGTGATCACGATGTACTTTAGCGGCGGCCTCATTCCGAGCTATTTGCTGATCAAGCAGCTGCATTTGATGAACACCTTTTGGGTGCTCATCGTACCCGGCATCATCAGCGTATGGAATATGATTATTTTCCGTACGTTCTTCCAAGGGCTTCCCGACGGCTTGGAGGAATCGGCGAAAATCGATGGCTGCAATCACCTTAGCACCTTTTTCCGCATCGTTGTGCCGGTATCCGGTCCTGTCATAGCGACCTTATCGCTCTTCACTGCAGTAGGCCACTGGAACGCATGGTTCGATGCTTCGATCTATATTACCAATTCAAAGCTGCTGCCGATTCAAGTCATTCTGAACCAGACCGTTCGTTCCATTCTGGCGTTCGAGTCGTCCACGCAGGTAAGCGCAACGAAACAGGAGTTTTTGCTCGGTTTGCAGAGCGTCACGCATAAATCGGTCGTCATGTCGACCACTATGGTTGCAACGATTCCGATCGTACTCGTATATCCCTTTGTGCAAAAATATTTCGTCAAAGGAGTACTTGTCGGCTCGTTGAAGGAGTAACAGGCGATGTTATATGCCTAACAAGCTTTAACATAATAGGGCGTTAAGCTGGAGAAGTTACGGCTGGCAAAGTGAAGGGCGTCTCACAGCCAGCTTAACGTCAGGCTCAATTGCGAAAGGGGAGAGCATCATATGAAAAAGAAAACGTGGTTCGCCGGTTCGCTGGCCGCCGTTCTAACGCTCGGCGTACTGGTCGCCGGATGCCAGAGCGGTAAAGAAGCGGAAAAGCCTGCCGACGGGAAGGCAGCTTCTTCACAAACGCAGGACAAGGATAAACCGCTTGCGTTCACCTATTACAACTTTGACGACGATTGGCAGCCCGCGCCTTGGGGAGAAACCGTCACGACGAAATGGGTGCAAGAAAACAAAAAGGTCACTATCGATTATGTTCCGACGAACGGCAACGCCAAGCAAAAGTTTAACGCCATGTATGCGAGCGGCGATCTGCCCGACGTTATCGCCTTGGGAACAGGACCCGAGCTGGACCGGATGATCAGCGAAGGCCAATTGGTCGCTCTGGACCCGTATCTCGACAAGTATCCGAACCTGAAAAAATCGGCCGGCGACCAAATCATCAACATTAACCGTTCGAGCGACGGCAAGCTGTACCTTGTTCCGGACTGGTACGTCGGAGGGGACCACTTGAACGGCAATGGCGGGTATGCCATCAACCGCAAAATCTATAAAGAGATGGGTTCGCCGAAGCTGGAAACGCTCTCCGATCTCGAAAGCTATTTGCGTAAAGTGAAGGAAAAATATCCGAATGTCATTCCGCTCGAAGTCGGCAATCCGTATGCGATCAAAATGATGTATTCGGCGTTTAAAGAAAATAGCCCGCCTTTTTATGTAAGCAGGATGTTCTATCAGGACGGGAGCGTACTGAAGCCGATTACGGAAGATCCGGCGTTTAAGGAATTCGTATTATTCGCCAGCAGGCTGTTCCGCGACAAGCTGATGACGCAGGACGTTTTTACGCAGAAAACCGATCAGATGGTGGAAAAACTGAGCCAAGGCAAAGTGGCCGTCGCGCTCGAAGCGAATCTTTCGAGCAGGGCCCGCGTCCCGAACTCCAAGCTCCGCGCCCAAGATCCCGAGAGCGGATACGAGTTTATTTGGCCCGTACACAAGGACGGCCTCGACAAAAACAAAATTTATCCCAATTATACGGGGCGAGAAGGCGGCGGCAAAATCGTCATTACGAAGAAAGCGAAAGATCCGGAACGCATTTTTGCCTTCCTGGATTGGGCGACGAGCGACGAGGGGCAAGCCGTTCTCTGGTTCGGGCCTCCGGGCTTCCTCTGGGACAAAAAAGATGAGAACGGGATTCCGATCCCGAACGACAAATATAAAACGATGGACAAAGCGGAGCTTGACAAGCTGCATATTTCCGACAATATGATGGCAGGCAATGCTACTTGGGTCGACTTGGCCAAGGTGGCCAGAGAAAAGCTGCTTCCCGAAGCCCAGCGCGATTTTCAAACGACACAGCAGGTGAACGTCGCCTGGAAGACGTCGATGGATATTACCGCCTTCGCCAATACCAACCCGCAGGGCGATTCGGAAGAAGGAATTGCGCTGCAAGCGGTGAAAGATATTTTTGATCAGGCTTTTGCCAAAATGATATACGCAAAGAGCGACGATGAAGCGTTGGCGGTGCTCAGTAAAGCAAACGAAGATATGAAAAAAGCCGGCTTCCAGAAAGTTATCGATTTCGTGCAGAAAAAGTGGCAAGATAATCTGAGGAAAATTAACGGCAAATAGCTATTCGTCCATAGAGCCGGGAGAGTATACTTAAACGTATGCTCTCCACATTCGTTTTAAGGGATGATTGTCATGTATAACGTGCTGTTGGTGGACGACGAACAGTTGGATCTGGAAGTATTGCGGCGCTTCGTGCCTTGGGAACAGCTGGATATGGAGATCGCCGGGACGGCGTACAGCGGTTTTTCCGCTTTGAACGTCTTGCAGGAACGGCACGTCGATATTTTGATCACCGATATCAAGATGCCTATTATGACGGGGCTGGAGCTGGCCGAGCAGGCGAGAAGATTGCTTCCGCCGTTGAAAATTATTTTTATAAGCGGACATGACGAGTTCCAATATGCCCAAAAAGCGATTACCATGAACGCCAGCTCATATATTTTGAAGCCTGTAGACGACCGGGAGCTGCTTAACGCTTTGCAGCTCGTTAAGGAGCAATTGGATTATGAACAGGAACGGTTGAAGAAAGAAGCGCAAATCGAGGCGTCGATCCCGCTGCTGCGGAATGAAATGCTGCATCAGTGGCTAAAGGGAGCAATAGACCTTTCGAGGCTGGACCGTTTTTACGAAACGCACGGCATTCGTTGGCGGGGCGGGCAAGGCTGCGTCGCCATCGTGGAAATCGACGACCGGGCATGGAAGTTGAAGCAGTTTTCGGGCGATCAGAAGTCGTTTGCGATTCAACACGTTTTCCGTTTGATTGGCGATTATATCCAAACTCATCAGCTTGGAGTTTATTGCACGACGGAAGATGACAAGATCGTTATCGCAGTCAATGGCACCGCTTCGGACCCCGCTGGATCGATGCAGGCTTTGGTCGACTATGTGCGAAACCATTCGAGCATGACGATAACGGTCGGATTAGGCTCGCTTGTGTCGGATCCTCATGATATGCCGAGCTCCTATCGCCAAGCCGGAGATGCGCTTGCAACGAAAATGTTCATGGGAAAATGCCGGGTCATTACACTGGAGCAAGCGGAGGGCGAGATCGCCAAATCAACGTCCGACCTTGAGCAAATCATGGCGGCCATGTTTGCGGCTACCGCGAATTATGAGCTGGTCCGCATTCACGATAGCCTGGAACAGCTGTTTGAGTTGGTGCACAGCTTGAAGGACAAGCTGTCGGTCTATAACTTCGCGCTGTACGCCGTTTCGAAAATCGATTTTTTTCTGCGCTCGCTAAATGCCAGTTTGTACGACTTGCTCAGCATCGAGTTGAACAGCTTGAATGTCCTTTATGAATTTGAGACGATTGACGATATCAAGTCGTGGCTGCGGCGGCGATTGTTCGAAGTATCGGAGCACCTGCATGTGAAGAAAAAAAATCCGAGCCGCAAGCTGATCGGCGAGATCGAGCAATATGTCGCGGAGCATCTGGAGAAGACGTTGCAGCTGCGGGATGTTGCCAAAGTGTTCGGGTTTTCGCCCAATTATTTGGGTTACGTGTTCAAAGAGGCAACGAACGAAGCTTACAGCGATTTTGTTACAAGAAAACGGATGGAGAGGGCGCGGGAGCTGCTGAAGGACCCCAAGCTGAAAATTTACGAAGCGGCTAACCGGGTCGCTATCAAAATCTCACCTTATTCAGCCGGCATTTCAAGATGAGCTTCGGTGTTGCGCCCGCCGACTACCGCAAACAAGGTTAGGTGCGATCAGATGAAACGGTTTCCCGGATTTTCGTTCTCGTTCGGATATAAATTGATGCTCTCTTATTTACTCCTGGTGATGATTCCGGTCGTATCGATCGGCTATTATGCGTATACGACTTCCGTCCAGTACGTCAAGGAGCAGACGATACAAAATGTGTCGGGCACCTTGAAGCAGGCGCGCGATAATATTGCGGAGAAAATGAAAGTGGTGGAAAGAGTAGACAGTCAAATCCATCTGGACCAAGCGCTCCAGCATGCGCTAAATAAGAAGGTCGAGCCTTGGGAAAGCTATCAGACGACCTCCCTCAATGTGATTCCAAGGCTGGAGGCAACCTTGAATTTAACGTCGAATGACATCCTTGTGGATTTGTTTTTGCATAACGATACGTTGCCGGAAATTTACTTTGCAGCGGCCGGCGGAGAGCCGCTGAAAGGAAAGCGATATCAGCTTTTTCATTTTGACCGCCTCGAACATGTGGAATGGGCCCGCGCTTTCCAATCTTCGAAGGAACAATCGTTATGGCAGCAAGTTGAGGAAGACACAAATTTTGGAAATGTGTCGTTGCTTAGAAAAATGATGGATTTTAATACGGTCTCACCGATCGGCTTGATGCGGATTACCGTTAAAATGGACGATTTGTTCGGCAATTTGAACTTCGGCGGCAGCGGTGAAGGAGTCTCCAGCTATATGGCGGTGACGGACGAGTACAATAAGCCGGTTTACGAGAACAAGGATAACCCGCTGCCGAACGATTGGGCGTCCCGGTCGGGGGAATTCATGCAAATCCGCGAGCCGATCGAGGGGACGAATTGGAAGGTGACGGCGCTCGTCCCGCTGCATGAGCTGGAAAAGGGCGCGAATAAGGTGAGAAATGTCACCTTGCTCGTTTGTTTGATCAGCTTTGCGATTTTGGTGGCGATCAGCGGGTTTGTTTCCTCCTATTTTTCCCGGCATATCAAAAGGGTCGTGTTTTCGCTCCAATCGTTTCAGGAAGGCAATTTTGCGAAGCGCATTCGCTATTCCGGCAAGGACGAATTTGCGCAAATGGCGAAAGCGTTCAATGAGATGGCGGAAAATATCGAAGGGCTGATCCAGGAAGTGTACGTCAGCAACCTTCGCAAGAAAGAAGCGGAGCTTGAAGCATTGCAGGCGCAAATCAAACCGCATTTTCTGTACAATACGTTGTCGTCGATCAGCAGGCTCGCCCGCTTGGGCGAATTGGAGAAGCTGCATAAGATGGTGAGCGGGCTGGCGACTTTTTACCGCTTGACCTTGAATCAAGGAAAGGCAATCATCCCGATTCGCGAAGAAATCCGCCAGGTTCAATCTTATATCGATATTCAAAAAATTAAGCATATCGACCGGTTGGAGGTTAGCTACGACATTCCCATTTCCGTATGGGAATACGATACAGTGAAGCTGATTTTGCAGCCGTTCGTGGAAAATGCCCTGGAGCACGCCATGTATGACGACCGCCTGCACATACGCATTGTCGCGTATCAGGACGAAGGGACGATTGTGCTGAAAGTGATCGATAACGGGGTCGGCATGAATGCGGAAACGATGAGCAACATTTTCGCGAATCAAGATCGAAGCATCGGTTACGGGATTCGCAACGTCAATGAGCGGATCAAGCTGCAATTCGGAGAATCGTTCGGCGTTACGCTGCACAGCGGACCCGGGATAGGTACGACGGTGC
Organism: Gordoniibacillus kamchatkensis; assembly: GCF_000829455.1. Classification (GTDB taxonomy): domain Bacteria; phylum Bacillota; class Bacilli; order Paenibacillales; family NBRC-103111; genus Gordoniibacillus; species Gordoniibacillus kamchatkensis. Next base: position 13,448 of record NZ_JXAK01000045.1, on the reverse strand, counting down.
GCATTGTTATTCCCCTGTATAAGGAATAAGGGACTAGGCGCATGCGCCGGGTCCTCATATTTCGTGCCTGCGTACGAATCGAAGCCACAGTCTCCGGTCAAGGGAATTGGATAGTCGATCTTCCCAATTTATCCAAACAAATGCCAAGTTGCCATCATTCGCATTAGACTGTAGAATATTTACTAAACAAGTCGAACCCTATAGGTGAAAGCGTGCGAACGATGGCAACGATAAAAGATATAGCGAGTAAAGCGCAAGTATCCAGCGCGACAGTTTCACGGGTCTTGAATCATGATATGACATTGCAAGTTGCGGAAGAGACCAGGCTGCGGATCTTTGAGGTCGCCAAGGAGCTGGGCTATAAAAAGACGAAGACTCGCGAGAGCAAGCCGTCTGCGGCGGAAGGGGAAGACAAACAAAAAATCGGGCTGGTCATTTGGGGAACGGAGCAGCTCGAAGCATCGGATCCTTATTTTATGTTTATCCGCCAAGGCATCGTGAAAGAATGCGCCAAACAAGGGCTGGCTGTCGGTAAAATCATTTTCATGGATGACTATGATGCAAATATCCCCGATCAGGAGCTGGATGGCCTGATTGTCATCGGCAAAGTGCATATCGACCTGGTGAGAAAAACAACCGGCATCCAGCACATTGTGTCGATCGATTATGTGCTGGATGACGAGCACGACTCCGTCATGTTCGATTTGCAAAAAGCGACCAGGCAAGCCATGGATCACTTGTTTCAGCTTGGCCACCAAAAGATCGGCTACATCGGCGGAATCAGTTACATTCGCACGCCAGAAGGAAAAGTGCACAATATGGATACGCGCCAAAAGGAATACGAGACGATCATGAAGGAAAAAGGATGGTTTAATCCCTCCTATATGTTCGTGGATCAATGGCGAACGGAACAAGGTTACCGATTAATGAGCTGGCGCTGGAAATGAAGAATCCGCCGACCGCATTTTTGGTTGGCAGCGATCCGATGGCCATAGCCGCGCTCAAAGCATTGCATGAAGCGGGCATTAAAGTTCCCGAAGAGGCAGCGATTGTAGCTCGATGATATCCCGCTAGCTTCATTTGCTGCCCCCCCGCTAACTACAGTAAGAGTATTGACGGAAGAAATGGGAGTAACGGCCGTAAAGCTGCTGGTCGACCGTTTTAGCGGCCGCGATTATCCGCTGCATGTCACCATCCCCACGAAGCTCGTCATCCGCGAAAGCTGCGGCGGCAAGACGGTATAAACCGAGAGCTATCCATTCATATCTGAAAAAGATGTGGAGGGGTAGCTTTTTTTTGATTAATTTACTGCGAGAAGAATGAGGCGGGATCAAATAAACGTTGAAAACCGGATCATTCAATGCTAGAATTAAGTAAAATTTAGTAAATATTCTGCTAGAATGATGTGGAGGGGACGGCTTTGCTCGCAAGTGAACTATACGATTGCACGTTGCACTCAGATCCTTACATGTTTCGCTTAACAGGCTGCTCTGAGCAGTTCCGCGGATCTCTTTCAGTGTCTATCGATTCTGATGGCGTACGATTGATTCATATCAGGCTGGAAAGCGAAACGTTGCAGCAGCCGCCCACAATCGAATTAACGTGGTACCATCCGGGTATCGACATCCAAGGTACTTGCACCCAAGCGCATATCGATCCAGAAGACTTCACGTGGATTGGGAGCGGGGGCTCGTTTCCAAAGCTGCTTATTCTGCTCCCGTCATAAGCTTATTTAACGTGCAGGGCAGTAATCGACTCACGTTTGCCTTTTCCGATGCCCTTAACCCGGTAGCGATGTCTGCCGGCGTCAATGAAGAGACGGCTGCATTTCGCTGCGGAGTGAAGTTGTTTTTTGAGCCAAGCGCTCCTATGCGTCTTTACGAAGCGACACTGCGTCTGGATACGAGAGATGTGCCTTATTACGAATGCTTGAACGATGTCCAGAAGTGGTGGGCGAAACAGCCCGGCTATACCCCTGCCTATGTGCCGGAAGCGGCCAGGATGCCGATGTATTCGACCTGGTACAGTTTTCACCAGCAGCTTTCGCCTGAGGCCGTGGAACAGCAGTGTTTGCTTGCCAAAGCGCTCGGCTGCGAAGCGGTGATCGTCGACGACGGCTGGCAGACATCCGATCACATGCGCGGTTATGCCTATTGCGGAGATTGGGAAGTGTGCGAGGACAAAATCCCCGATATGAAAGCTCACGTTGCGCGCGTTCATCAGCTGGGGATGAAATACTTGTTATGGTATTCTGTTCCTTTTGTAGGATACAAGAGTAAAAACTGGAGCAGGTTCAAGGATAAGTTGCTGAAAACGATCGATTCGTTGCAAACAGGCGTCGTAGATCCGCGCTATCCCGAAGTCAGAGAATTCATTATCGAAACGTATGAACAAGCGCTTGTTCAATGGGATCTTGACGGCTTCAAGCTTGATTTCGTAGACAGTTTTGCCGGGACGGAAGAGACCGTGCATAAAGAAGACAGCGCTATGGACTATAAAGGGATTCCGGAAGCGGTGGACCGCTTAATGAGCGATATTATAGCCAGATTGCGCGCCATTAAGCCGGATATCCTGATCGAGTTCAGGCAAAATTACATCGGTCCGTTAATGCGCAAATACGGCAACATGTTCCGGGCTACGGATTGCCCAAATGACGCCATCGAAAATCGGGTCCGAACGATCGATGTAAGGTTGATTGGCGGTGATACGGCCGTTCACTCCGACATGATGATGTGGCATCCGGACGAGCCGGTGGAGAGCGCCGCCTTGCAAATCGTGAATGCTCTCTTTTCCGTGCCGCAAATCTCGGTTATGTTGGATCGTCTCCCGGAATCGCATCGTCAAATGCTGCGCTTCTGGCTTGCTTTCTGGCGCGAGCATAGCGATGTGTTGTTGGAAGGCTCGTTAAAGCCCGCTCATCCCGACTTTCTGTTTCCGCAGGCCGTTGCCGATAACGAACATAAAAAGATCGTGTGCGCTTATGGCGATATCCTGGTTAGACCGGGAGGAGACAGAAGCAAACAAACATGGATTGTGAATGGAACGCTAAACCACCGAATCTATTTGGAACTTGATGACGCCTGGGGAACGAAGAAGCTGGCAATACGCGATTGCCAGGGGCATTTGCTGGAACAGACGCGAATCGACTTAAACGCCGGAATTCATCGGCTGAGCATCCCGCCATGCGGCGTTGCCGCGTTGACGGACTAGGCGTTAAGCCGGCTGTCAGACGCCAGGCACTTTGCCCGCTGTTACATCTCCAGCTTAACGCCTAGATTTCAAATTGTATCCGAGAGCGTGTGATCATCATAGCTACAATTAAAGAAATCGCTAAGATTGCCAAAGTTTCTTCGGCCACCGTATCGAGAGTGCTGAATCGTGATACGACGTTTAGAGTGCCTGAGGAGACGAGGCAACGTGTAATTGAGATCGCAAGAAAATTGAACTATCGCAGGAATGAGCAAAGTACGAAGCATGTGCCGGAAAGCAAAGAACTGAAGATCGGCCTTCTGATCTGGTGTTCGGAGCAGATGGAGTATCTGGATCCCTATTATTTAAGTATACGTCATGGAATTGAGAATGAGTGCGAGAAGCAGGGAATAACGATCAGCAGAGTGTTCCGGTTTACGGATGAACCCAATATCAGTATCGACGCCCGGCAATTGGACGGATTGATTGTAATAGGCAACGTGCATTCCGAAATTATCGAGAATTCGGCAGGTACACCTAACGTCGTATCCATCGATGCCGTGCTCGGCGACGATTATGATTCCGTTATGTTCGATTCGCGCAAAGCGACGAGGCAAGCCTTGAATCATCTTCTGCAATTGGGCCACCAAAAAATCGGGTATATTGGCGGCAATAGTTATTTCCGAACCGCAGAAGGCAGAAGGTACGATACGGACGCACGCCAACAAGAGTTTGAACTGATTTTGAAACAGCTGGGCCTGTTTAATCCCGATTCCGTCTTTATCGGGGAATGGCGCGCCGAAGCGGGATACCAGCTCATGAAAAAAGCGCTGGCAGGCGCGGACAAGCCCACTGCATTTTTGATCGGTAGCGATCCTATGGCGATCGCTGCGCTTAAGGCAATCAGCGAATCCGGTTATACGGTACCGGCAGATATAGCTATCGTCAGTATCGACGATATACAGCTGGCTTCGTTCGTGACGCCTTCATTAACGAGCATTAAAGTGTTCGTGGAAGAAATGGGGCAAACGGCGGTTAAGCTGATGGTTGACCGGCTAAAGGGGCGCGAGCTGCCGCTGCATGTAACCATTCCTACGAAACTTATGATCAGGAAAAGCTGCGGTGCGGACGTATAATGAGGGAAACGAGCGTGGTAAAGCGAGTCGCTTTTCCGCGCTTTTGTTTGTTTAGCCGGCTATTTTCTGAATCTCGATATTTAGTAAATGTTTTGGAGTAATAGCTGAAAAATTGCAAAAAAATTAGTAAATATATGTTGATGAATCGGGAATATTTTAGTAAAATAATGAGTGTTCAAAGGTTCAACTTAAGGGGGTTACAGAGAGGAAGGATTACATCTTGGAAGAGGTTTTGAAAGCGCGACCAATTCATGCGAAAGAAGGAGAACAAGTTGAAGAAGACAACGCGAGCATTGCTGTCGACGGCATTAACGATGAGCATTATTGCCGGATGTTCCAAACCGACGAACGGGAACCAGGCAACACAAACGCCAAAGCCCGCAGCCGAAAACAAAACAGAAACCGCTGCGAGCGCAAAGAACGAGTTCGGTTGGGAAATGCCGAAAAATCCGATCGAGTTCAGCTACTATTACGCCGATTCGATCAGCCCGGACAAAACGAAAAAGAATAGCGAGCTTATTCATAAATATTTACTTGAAAAATTCAACGTTAACTTGACCAAGATCACATACGATGCCAAGAAGGATGATAAGCTGAATTTGATGTTGGCTTCGGGTGACTATCCCGAAGTGATTGCGAATATGGACGAAGCAACGGTTGCCAAGTGGGTCGCGCAAGGCAAAGTGATTGACCTCGCTCCGTACGTTGACAAATATGCGCCGAATATGAAGACGCAGTTGGGAGATTTGTATAAGACTTATTTGACGAACGGCAAGCTGTATGCGCTTCCGGCGTACTGGGGCTCGCTGCCGATCCCTGACTATTCGGCGCATATCCGCTACGACTACTGGAAAGAGCTTGGAATGCCGAAATTTGAAACGCCGGATCAATACTACGATGTGCTGAAGAAAATGCAGGAAGCTCATCCGAAGAACGATAAGGGGGAAAAAACGTATGCGCTGACGGCTTATGCCCCGGTTACGGAAAAGGTCGTTCCTACGCTGGCGGGTATGTGGGGGCTCAAAAACGGCGACAAAATCGGCGCCGACGGCAAAATAACGAGCTGGGTCAACACGCCTGAAGGTCTTGAGCTTACGCTGTTCATGAACAAGGTTTACCGCGACGGCTTGCTCGATCCGGATGCGTTCATCAACAAATATGAAAATATGAAAGCCAAAATGTCCACCGACCGTGTGATGGGCTTCATCGGCGCCTGGTGGATCGGTTGGAACGCCGGACACGAAGTTTGGCAAAAGAACGATCCGAAGTGGACGGAAGAGAAGCGCTTCGTGCAAGTGAGCGCCAAGCGCCGAATGCCGAAAAGGCGTACTTATCCGGAAAAAATTCGCGCAGCACGAGCATGACGGTCATTACGAACAAAGCCAAAAATCCGGAAGAAATTATGAAATGGCTGAACTTTTCCGTTTCGGATGTCGGCGCAAGGTTGATCGGCTGGGGCGTTCCGAATGCGGACAAATCGGTATGGAACTTTAAAGAAGGAAAGCCGAGTTTTGTCGATTCGCAGAAGCAAGCGATCATCGACGCGAAATTCGATTACGACGCCGGCGATGCGATGGGCATGGACTTGTACAACCTGGCAACTGGCCAAGGCGTCATGAAGGACGACGGCAAGAGCGTATATTGGTTCGACCAAAACTTCAACGAAGAAGCCAAATGGAAAAAGATGATGAACGACAACTTGAAAGACACGATTTACGACAATACGTTCGGCGATATCAGCATTCCTGCCAACAACCCGCTTGCCATGACCGACAAGCAAGTGAAAGATTTGCTCGAGTCGCTTTGGGCGAAAGCGGTAATGAGCAAGACCGAGGAAGAATGCCGCAGCAACTTCGCAGCGATGAAAGATAAGCTGAACGCGGCCGGACTGGATAAAATCGAGAATACAAAACAGACGAATACCAAAGAGATTAAAAGAGTGGAAATAACGTGGAGCCGAGAGGAAGGAGCACTCCTTCCTCTCCCTTATCGGAGATATCCCATCAGATAAAACAACAAGCGGATACGGAGGTGCTTTATGGAAAGCGCCATGCATGAACTTGACGCTCTCGGAACAAAGGCGAAAAAAACAAAGCTTCAACTGATCAAGCGCAGGTTTTACAGGGAACGGCAATTGTGGTTCCTTTGCATCCCGATTCTATTTTTCATCTTCGTCATGCAGTATATCCCCATTTTCGGAGACGTTATTGCCTTCATGAACTATATTCCGGGCCAATCGATCTGGAGCAGCGAATGGGTAGGCCTGCAGCATTTCAAAACGTTTTTCGAATCGCCGGATTTCCCCATCATTATGCGCAATACACTGGCAATCAGCGGGCTCAATATTTTGTTCGGCTTTCCGGCCCCGATTATTTTGGCCTTGCTGCTGAACGAACTTCGCAGCAAACCGCTTCGCAAATTCGTTCAATCCACTTCTTACTTGCCGTATTTTCTTTCGTGGGTCGTCGTAGCCAGCATTGCCTTTCTGTTGTTCGGCAACGAAGGCGTTTTGAACGAATTTTTGCAACGGTTCGGAATCATCAAGCAGCCAATTTCATTCCTGGGCGACGGCGGGAAATATTACTGGGGCATTCTCACTTCGCTCAGTGTATGGAAAAATGTGGGATGGAACTCCATTATTTATTTGTCTGCGATCACAAGCGTAGATCCGGAGCTGTACGATGCCGGGAAAGTGGACGGACTCGGCAGGTTCAAGAGCATATGGCACATTACGCTTCCAAGCATTCGTCCCACCATTGTCGTCTTGTGGATTCTGAGCATGGGCAATATTTTTTCAGCAGGTCTCGAGGCGCCGCTCTTGATCGGAAACGCGCAGACCAGAGACTATTCGGAAGTTATCGACACGTACGTGTTTAAATACGGACTTGAACTTGGCAACTACTCCTTTGCCACCGCTATTGAATTAGTCAAAGGAATCATAGCAGTCAGTTTAGTGTTCGCCGCCAACCGTTTTACAAAAAAAGTGATGGATACGTCCATTTACTAGGAGGGACCTATGAATACATCATTTGCAAAACAATCGCCAGGCGGCAAAATTTTCGATGTCTGCAACGTCATTTTATTATTGGTTTTCGGCGTGCTTGTCTTTTATCCTTTTATCAATTTGCTCGCGCTCTCGCTCAACGATGGTGTCGATGCGTTGAAGGGCGGCATCTATATATGGCCGCGTAAACTATCGCTCAGCGCTTACCTGTATTTGTTTCAGGACAGCAGGCTTCTTTCCAGTTTGACGATTTCTGTCATGCGGGTCATCATCGGCACGACAACTTGCGTGCTCTCGACTGGTCTTCTGGCTTATATCGTAACGGTCAAACATTTTTCGGGCCGAAAGATGATGCGAATCGTCTTTATTATTACGATCTATTTCAGCGGCGGGTTAATTCCGACTTATCTCGTCTTTCTCAGCCTCGGCTTGACGAATACGTTCAACGTATATTGGATTCCCGCCATGTTTAATGCAACCTGGATGCTGTATATGGCTTCTTACATGGAAAGCATCCCCGATTCCTTATTCGAATCGGCAAGAATTGACGGAGCGAGCGAGCTGGGCATCTTCGTCCGCATCGCGATGCCGGTGTGCATCCCGGTGTTCGCTTCGATCGCCGTCTTCAGCTCGGTAAGCCATTGGAACTACTGGCTGGATACCGTAATTTACAATTCGAGCGGGAACTGGGATACGCTTCCGATTTATTTGAAACGAATGCTTCTGGAAGTCGAAGCTCTTGAACAGCTGCGAAATCCGCAAGCGCTCAGCGAGAGAATGCGGGATTTATCGCCGACTACGCTGCGTGCCGCAGTTACGATGCTTGTTACGTTGCCGATCTTTTTTGTGTACCCGATCATGCAGCGCTATTTCATCGGCGGCATCACGCTTGGCGCAGTAAAAGGCTAATATTCTGGTTGACGCAAGCGGCGTAACGCCTACTTACGTCGGTGACCTGATATTTCATTCAAGGTATGGCATCCGGGGTTGTGAAGGGGTAGAAACCATTAATGCCTTTGGAGGGGAAAAAATAAAGAAAAACCGTAGGGCTGCGCTGCTTGTCGTCTTGTCATTTTTACTGGGGACGTTTGTAGAGCTGTATGTTCCAGTTAGCGGCAAACAAAAGAATGGAGGCGGACGATTTCAACTTTCAATTTGATTTTGACCATTTTCCCGATGTTGCTCCGCTGGCTTCCGATGTTTCAATCTCAGGCAATGGTTGGACCGAGCAGAAGCTAACAGGCATTTATACGTTCACGCACCCGGACGGGCATAAAGAAGGGGCTACCCGGTTTAGATGGCTTGCTTTGGATTCCTGCAGCGGCGAATATATGCCCATTGTCGGGCAAGAAAAAAATACGCTATTTGTTTCACATGATCTGGTTGGGAAATTTATTAAGTTTGAAGTAACGCCTGTCGACTTATTTGGCAGAGCCGGGCAATCGGCTACTAGCGAACCAATAGGCCCGATAGCTGAAAATCTGGTACGCAACTCCAACTTCGATGCGCAGAAACGGCTATGGGTCTACGATGGCGCGTTTACCTACAACGCAGGTGAAAATGTTATCGCCTACATCGACCCGGGTCCTTCTACGTTCCTGACCCAAACGATAACCGTACCAGTCACAGGATACTATAAGTTTCAAGCCCTGTTTAACAAGGCTGATGATAACGGCGCAAAGTTCGGCATCAGGTTCCCCGAGGGCAGCATCATAAAAGCAGGAGACGTGCCTATGAGCGGTGTTCCCGTCACACAGACGCTTGATGGCATTTTACTGGAAAAGGGCGCACCTATAGAAGTATTTTTCACCGGCATCAACGCTAACGGCAAATGGATCGAAATTGACGATTCGAATTTGCTGTATGACAGCAGCAATACGAATCCGCTTCCGAATCTCGCCAACATCGTCTCCATCCAGGTGCCAAATCAGGTTGGAGTATCGATTGTCGACGACGCGGCCAAAAAGATTACGTTTCGAGTGCCGTATGGATCCAAAGTAAACGCCATAGCGCTGCAAATCGTTGTTTCCGAAGGCGCCTCCATTACTCCGGCATCAGGCGTGACGCAAAAGTTTAACAAGCCGGTCACTTATACAGTCAAGGGAAAAAACGGCAAGACACAGCAGTGGACAGTCGAATGTGTGGAAGCGGATAAAGAAATCACGATCGATTCCTCCAACGCGAAAATCAAAGATGCTTTTAGATGGGCTGTACCTAAAGCGAAGTCTTATGTACGAACAGGTAAACTAGGTCTTATCAACAGGGATGAAACGTTCGGCAATTCGCCTGAAATCAAGAATTATATGCCGTCCTATTGGGCTGGGTATGCACACCGTTATGCTTTTTACTCCAGAGACATGGCTCATCAAATGTCGGGCGCGCATCTATTGGGGCTGGACCGGGAAAATTTCTCGATGCTAAGGGCATTTGCCGGCACCTCGAACGAGATCCAAAAATGGTATCCGGCATGGGCGCTCAATTTTGACGGCTCGATCTTCAAGCTAGATTATCGAAGTGCAAATAACTTTGTAAGAGAAGTTCCCGCGGTATTTGAACTTGTCGAAAAAGCGTACAACATGTACTTGTGGACGGGCGACAAAAACTATTTGTACGATGAGACGCTTTGGAACTACTACGATAAAGCGGTTACGGATTTCATCGCCCTCCATGACAGTCAATTGAAAAACGGTGTTGCAGAAGGTGTTGGAAAAGGCATCTTCGACGGCACGGCCACTTATAATGAACGCATCGGCGAGGCTGTTGTGGAAGCGGGCGACGGAATCGGATCCCAGTATCAAGCGATGCTTGCTTTTGCGGAATTATCCAAAGAAAAAGGAGATGTTGACGCATATCATAAGTTTGCGGACGAAGCGCAAAAGCTAAAAGATTACTTCAACCAGGATTGGGGCGTTAAAGGCATACAATCCGGCTATGTGCGAGGCTATGAAGCGAACGGCAAATCCTACAGCGATTTCGCGAGAGAACCGAGCTGGTTCATGCCGATGAAGCTCATCACTGATCCGGGCGAACGTACGGATAAGTTCCTTGATGAAATTGATCGGATGTGCGGAACGCCGGAAGGGGCGCCGACCAATATCGAAGCTTTCACTTACTTGCCGGATACGTTTTTCCCATATGGAAAAAACGAAACTGCCTGGAAATGGATGAAATACATCATCGACAGGTTGGATGAACCGCATGAAGTGAGCAGTCAAGGAACCAACGGCGATTATCCGGAAGTATCCTATACATTGATCAGCCAAACCGTCGAAGGTCTTATGGGTATCGCACCAAATGCGCCGCAAAAAAGAGTGTTGACGCTTTCCCGCTTGCCGCATGATATTGCTTGGCTGGAATTGAATCATGTAGTTGTCGGAGACAACGATTTGTACGTTAAGCATGAGGGCGCCATGAAGAGCACGCTCAAGAACAATGCCGGTACAGGTCCGATACAGTGGGAAGTCCAGTTTGCCGGCTCCTATCCATTTATACAAGTGGATGGGAAGACGGTTAAGACGCAAACGAAGAAGTTAAACGGGGTTACAGTAAGTTATACTGTTGTCAAGGTACCCGTTGGAGAAAGTGTAACAGCGTTGCCTGTGTATGAGAAATAGGATGAAGGCAAAGTCCGCGATAGCAAATTCGCGAAGTAAAATTTAGTGATCGAAACTGGCGGACTGGGGCACCGGCTAACAATCCAGAGCGGCTTCGCTTGCCCCAATTTGCTGCTTCAAACAAGTGGATACACGGTGGGGCTTCCTTATTTATTTGCATTGAGGTTGGCCGGGTCTTTCTTGTTGCGAATCAAGGCTATGACGAACAGCAAAAGCGGAATGCCGAAGAAGATGGTCGTGATTTCGAAAGGAGCTTCCATTCTTACATAGCTGCTATAGTGAATGAAGGAAGGCAAGTCCCAAAAGCTGAACGAGGCTATCACGATGCCGACCGGAAAGACGACGGGACGGTAATCCGACAGTTCCAGCCATTGGCTGAACGACATAACAGCCGCGTAGTAAAAGACTCCGATTTTCACAAAATTTCCGGCAACCCACATCGCCAGAAGCAAAGCCTCCAGGTTTTCGAAAAAATCGCCGATGCGAATATAACGAAACGCGGCCAGGATCGGGTATGTTTTGTTTGCCGTGTCCGGTCCTAGCACAAATAAAGTAAGCAGGTTGACGTAAATCATGCTGAATATAACAATGCACAGCGAAATAAACCCCCACTTCTTTATTTTGCCCGGATCCGTCAAGCGAGGCAGGAAAAACGACATTATGAAAAACTCGCTTACCCATGCCTGCGGCGATATCGTCCCCTTCAGCACAGGCATAATCCCATGGCTCAGAACGGGCAGGATGTTCTTAACGTCCAGATCGGCCCCAAGCAGCGAAAGAAAAAACATGGGCAGTACAAAGACCGGCGTCAAAATAACGGCGCTCCTCGCCAGCATCTCCGTCCCGCCCCGGACGGCAAAAGAGCAGAGCAGCAGCATGGAGCAAATGACAAATACGATCGGGGTATGAAACAAAAAATTGCCCGTAACGAATTCGGCATATTGCCGGGTGATGGCGCCGGAGCCATGGAAGAAATATAAGAAATAAGCGACGCCGATCATTTTGCCGGGGATCTTCCCGACAATCTGTTCGCTGTACTGGATAACGGTCATCTTCGGATACAGCTCGTGCAGCCGGATCGCCATATAAACGCTGGCCAGACCGACAAAAAATGCGAAAATGCCGGTCAGCCAAAGATCGTTTTTGGCGTATTGAGCCGTAATCGTCGGCAGGCTGAGAAAGCCTGTTGCGAGCACGCCCGGATACATCATGATGGCCAGTTGAAAGGCCGATATATTTCCCTTCTCCACGGTCGAGGTTCACCACTCTTACTGTTCGACTAGTCCTCTCAACGGTTTAAAGATGATTTTCAGAAACGTAGACGGACCCGGCGTATGAGGCAGATCCAGCATGGACAATAACCAACCGGCGAGTAGGAGGGAGACAAACACGGCTTTGTCTTTTTTCGGCTTCTGCTTCAGCTTCGGCCATTCATACCGCGCTATCAGCGCCGCGGCAATCGTAACGGTCCAGAAGAACTCCCATCTCACTTTTCCTTCGCCTCCTCTTTCGGCATTCCTCCCGGCGAATTGATTAATCCCGGTCTGAGGATATGCGCATCAATTTCCGTCGTTACTTCCACCTTGGGGAACAGCTCCTCCCACCGGTCTTTCGCTTTATCCCACTGCTTCGGGTATTTCCGGTGAAATTCCTTGGCAAAACCAAGAATGTCCGTCTTCCATCGCTGCTGAGTTTCGCGAAGCGCGAGCTGGATACGTTCCCTCACGTCATTCTGGAACGCCTTATCCATAATGGCCAACAGTTCAGGATTCATGGGATTCATCAGCGTGCCGTTCTGCACGATGTCTCCTTCCGTCCACACTTTGACGGTCATTTTCCAAGTATCCCCTTCAATCTTCGGAATCAGCTTGACGTTTGCATGCACCGGCTTCAAAGACACGATTCCGTCCGTTTCCCCGACCTTGAAGGTGGACGTGTATTCGACGATTTCATTTCGGAGCCACATGACGCCGCGTGTCGTTTTTTCGGAAATTTCCCCGATCATTTTGTCCTTCTTGAAAAGCGCGGTGCCGAACAAATACGGGATCGATTGATAAGCGTCCGCGGATTTGGGTTTCGGAAGAATGTACACGAGCGGAAGAGCAGCTGCCTGAGCCTCCCCTTTCAACATGATGCTGAGCTGCTCCAGCGTCACCTTCATCCCGATCTGCAGGTCGGTCAGCTCCTTGAGCACTTCCGCCGAGGACCGTTCGATCGGCGGATACAGCTCCAGCAAATCCGCCGCCTTTCCTTTGCTGACAAACATATAAGCTCTCTCTCTCGGCTGGGGATGACGAACCAGGAAATCGAACTGTTCCCGGATTCCTGCTTTGGCTATCGCTTCGCTGAAAATAAAAACTTTGCATTGCCCCCAAAACAGCTTGCGGGGAATTTTTCGCTGCAGCTTGGACAGCGCGTCGGCGGTATCGAAGCCTTTCTCCGACCGGATGGTAGTCCGCTTGGCCGCTCCGCCGCCTCCGCCGCCTCCACCCCGCCGGCCACCTC
>NZ_JXAK01000044.1 GCF_000829455.1 Gordoniibacillus kamchatkensis | reverse complement strand
CTTTGCTGGAAAGGGATGTCAATTTTATCGAATTAGCCGATTCGCTCATTGTGAACTTCAACCTCCGCATACGAAAATGTCTACAGTAGAGCTTAATGTGACAGGTCGGCCGGGCCGATTTTGCAGCCGCAGCCGCCTTTGCTGGAAAGGGATGTCAATTTTATCGAATTAGCCGATTCGCTCATTGTGAACTTCAACCTCCGCATACGAAAATGTCTACAGTAGAGCTTAATGTAGTGAAGCGTTTTTGTAAAGGACGGATTGAAATGAATTCAACCATAGCTGCCTCTCATTATTTCCATTTGGCGCCCAATTCAACAACATAAAAAAAGACCGCCGGCGGCAAGGCGGTCTTGAGACAGTAAAATTGATATCTAGCTACGCCAACTGGAGCGGCGTCCGATATGACTAGACGGCCATTCCCTCGTAAATCTTTTTCATTTTCTCATATCTGGCTACATACGCTGTGTACAAGCCGTCGGCATGCTCGCGGATCGTGCGCTGCGAATTGGTGTACGGGTTAATGCTTGTGGCATAGTCCGTTTGCTTGATCCATTCCTGCGGGAACCCTTCCGTCCCGGTCAAAGCTCCGGATATGCCAGAAGCGACGGCGGTAATGCAATCGACGTCCCGGCCGAAGTTGACTGCGCCCACCATGGCGTTTTTCAAATCGCCGCCAACCATGCGGAAAATACACACCGCTTTCGTGACGACTTCGTTCGCGGAGCTGAACGCGTAAGGGATGCCGCACCCGCTGTATACGCTGTCGAAGGATGCCCGCAGCTCGCGGAAATCGCGGCACGACTCCGTTCTCTTCAGCTCTCTGTCGATTTCCCGGACAACCATGTCTTTATCGCAATAATCGTAAATCGAGCCAAGCACGGAGTCTACCGTTGCGTTCGGTTTGACGGCGGCCGCAATGGCGACGGCAGTGACGCAGGCCCATTTTAAACCGCGGCTGTTCGAGGTTTGATACAATTGCCCGACCTCCAGGACGTCGGCGATCGCCCCTTCTTCGTCCCCGGCGTTAATGAGCCCGATCGGGTGGCAAGAGCGTGAGAAGCTGTTTAAGCCGGCGTAGTCGCAATATTTCCCGAGGTCTCTGGCGGGAATGCCGCTTTTGGCCATAGCCAGCAAAGTCGCCTCGAACGGTTCGGATACCATGCCGGCGGAAATCGGCTTAATATCGCGCAGCCATATCGCTCTCACATCCTCGGCGTTGACCCGGTCCTTTTTCTCGATAATAGCCGTAATCATCAGCTTCTGCCGTTCGATGCCGTCTTCGGTAGTGCCCGGCTCCCGGATCCAGCCATTCTTGTAATGGTGGTAAGGAAGCAGCTGCTCCAAAGTGCCGTACTTCTCCTCGATCTCCTGATAGCTCCACCCCTCGACGGCCGCTCCCATCGCCGACCCGACATGCGCACCGACAAGACAGCCGTACATTTTCTCCTTCAAGCTTACATTCGCCATTTCCACTGCACCATCCTTATATAGTTATCCTTTAATGCCTCCAAAGGTAATGCCTTGGATAAAGGACCTCTGGACGAAAAAATAAAACGCAATGATCGGCACTGCGACCATGACGGAAGCCGCCATCAGCTGGCTCCATTCCGTGTGATACGCCTGCTTGAACTGCTGCAAGCCGAGCTGCAGCGTATACAGCTTCTCGTCGCTCAAATAAATGAGCGGGCCGACAAAATCGTTCCAGGAGTGCATGAACTGGAACAGCGCGATCGTTAATATGGCCGGTTGGCACAAAGGCAGCATGACGCGGGTATAAATCCGGATTTCCGAGCACCCGTCGATCCGGGCGGCGTCCTCCAAGCTTTTCGGCAGCTGCTTGAAAAACTGCCGCATCAGAAATATATAGAACGGGGCCCCGAAAAAAGCGGGCAGCGTAAGCGGATAAAACGTGCCGACCAAATTCAGCTTCGAGAAAATGATGAACAGCGACACCATCGTCACCTGGCCGGGCACCATGAGTACCGCAAGAGTGATGATAAAAAGCGTATTCCGGCCCCGCCATTGCAGCCGGGCAAAGCTGTAGCCGGCTAGCGGGCAAGAAAGTACAACCCCGAACGTAGCGCAGCAGGCGACGACAAGCGTATTTTGCAAGTAGATGAAGAACGGCACCGTCGTCAGCGCTTTCACATAGTTGGACCATTCCAAGGGCTTTGGAATCCACACCGGCGGATATACGAAAAGCTGGGTATTCGGCTTCAGCGACGTCGAAACCATCCACAGGAATGGAAGCAAAAACAAAAAGCCGAACGCAACAAGCAGCAAATACGCGAGTGCCGAGGGCAAGGCTGTTGTGATTCGCTTCATCGTTCCTTCCCCTCCATGTCAATCGTCTCCCTGGTAATACACCCATTTATTGGATGATTTGAACAACCACAAAGTGACGGTAATGATGATCACAAACATAATCCAGGCCATGGCGGAAGCGTACCCCATCTTCATGTACAAGAAGGCGTTATTGTATAAATACATGCTGTAGAACAGCAGAGAATCGGCCGGCTTGCCGGTACCGTACGTAAGCGCGTAGGGCAATGTAAACACCTGCAGCGCATTAATGACGCCCATGACCATGTTGAAAAAAATAACCGGCGTAAGCAGCGGCAGCGTAATGTGCCACGCCTTTCTGACGGCGCTGGCGCCGTCGATGTCGGCCGCTTCGTAGTACTCCTTGGAGATGTCCTGCAGCCCCGCCAAATAGATGATCATCGCATTGCCGATACCCCAAAGCGACATGATAATGAGCGACGGCTTCGACCAGGCCGGATCTCCGAGCCAGCCCGGCCCCTTGATGCCAAGCAGCTCAAGCTTGGAGTTGACGAGTCCGAACTGCGGGTTCAGCAGCCATTCCCACACGATCGATGTAGCCACGATCGGAACGAGAGTCGGCAAGAAAAACACCGTCCGGAAAATGCCCCGACCCTTGATCGGCATATTGAGCAGGAGCGCCAGCACAACGCCGATCACAACGCTAAGAGGCACTTCAAAGGAGGCGTAAACGAGCGTGTTGCGGATCCCGACCCAGAACAGATGATCGTGAATCAGATCGCGGTAATTCGCCAGGCCCACCCATTTCGTTGCGCTGACAATGTTATAGTTGGTAAAGCTGTAGTAGATGGAACCGAACAAAGGGTACGCGTAAAACAGCAGCAACCCGATCACCCAAGGAGCTATGAACAGATAGGCGTATTTGGCTCTGCGCTTTTCCACGCTTCCGCGTACTCCTGGCATTTGAGACATCGCACATCATGCCTCCGCTCGTTTATTTTTGCTGAGCCTTTTTCTTGTCGATTTCGTCGTTGACCTTTTTCGTAATTTGATCGAGTACTTCCTTGGGCGTACCTTTATTGTTGTTGACCAGATCCGGCGCTTGGCCAGCTCATCCCACATCATGTTGCCCGCCAAAATGACAGGGCGGTTCCGGCCGTTCGGGAGCACTTCCAGAAACTTATCCTGCCGGCGGTCGTTCGCGTACATCTTCTTATTGATGGCGGGGGCGGCGGCGAATTCGCCGGTAATTTTTTCAGACTCTGCCCCTCTTCGCTCGTGCACATCCATTTGATGAACTCCCAGGCGGCATCCGGATGTTTCGCCCCTTTCGGCATAATCAGCACGCGTCCGCCAACGAACGTATTGAAGTCTTTGCCGGTCGGAGTCGGGATATAGCTGATCCCATAATTGAGCTTGGGATTATATTGTTCGATCTGCGAAATCATCCAGTTGCCGTTCACCATCATCGACAGCTGCCCGGTAATGAACGGGTTGGTTGCATTGGAGCCTGCGGAGCTCGTAAAGCTGGTCACATCCTGGATGCCGAACTGCTTCGCAAAGCCCGTTTCCCACTCGAGCGCTTTGACGATATTCGGATCGTTCGCCGTTACCTTTCCGGTTTTCGCGTCGAGGAAAGAGCCGCCGAACGCCCAGCCCCACGAATAGAGCCAGCCCTCCCCATACCACGGAATGAGACCGAAGCGGGTAAATTTGCCGCCTTCCTTCTTGGTTAACTTTTTGGCGGCGTCTTCCAGCTCGGCGATCGTAGTCGGCGGTTTTTCCGGGTCGAGTCCCGCTTCTTTGAAATGATCTTTATTGTAAAACAGCGCTCTTGCCGTACCGTCATAAGGCAGCCCGAGCAGCTTGCCGTCGTAAACCGACTCGTCCCATGCCCACTTGTAGAACATCGACTCGCCGATGTTAGCCTGCTTGGCCCGGTCGTTCAGAATCGTGACGGCATCCATGTACTCCGCCACCCCATAGCGGCTCGCCAGCATCACGTCGGGCGGATTCCCGCCGGCGACGGCCGTCAGCAATTTCGAGGTGACGGAATCTCCGCCGTCCGTAGCGACATAGACCGGCTTTACCTTGATGTTCGGATGGGATTTGTTAAACGCTTCCACCGATTTCGTAATCGAATCCCCCGACGGCCCCGTCGACCAGTTGTGCCAAAACGTGATTTCCGTAACTTCGCCGGATTTTGCATCCGTAGCGCTTGTGCTATTGTCCTTGCTTGCGGCTTTTGGGGCGGGACTGTCCTTGCTGGCGGGAATGGAGCAAGCGGTCAGAGCCAATAATGAAGTCAAGACTACGCATGAACCTTTCAAAACGATTGTACGCTGCATGCATAAACCTCCCCTTATTATTTTTCTTATAACTACCAAGATTATCTTGGGTTATAATTCGCACGTTCCAACTCCGCAAGCTTCGCGACCCGTCTTCTGAAATGCTCCTCCGTGCTGAACTCCGCCTTTAAAAACGTTTCGATATAAGCAGCGGCGACGGTAGGGCCGACGATTTGCGCTCCGAGACACATCACGTTGACGTCGTCGTGCTCGACACATTGATGCGCCGAATAAATATCGTGGCACACCGCAGCCCGAATCCCGGGAATTTTATTGGCGGCTATGCTGGCGCCAACCCCGGTTCCGCACACCATAATGCCCCGCTGCGCCTGGCCGGTCAGCACAGAATCGCAAACGAGCCTGGCAATGTCGGGAAAATCGACCGGCTCCGCATCGTAGCTGCCGTGGTCGATCACCTGTACGCCCAGCGATCGCAAAATTTGCAGCACTCCGTCCTTCAGCGGATATCCGGCATGGTCATTGCCTAAAGCGACGATCATATGCAGCACCACTTTCCTTTAGAATTTTTGGAACGTTCCCAATAGAATATAAAAAATTGAGGTGATTGATGAATTTTGTCGATTTTAACAGCCATAAAAGTGCGTTTGTGGCACAAATTGAAATTGGGAACGGTACCAATTAATCGCTTACATTTTCGATTTTATTGGCAAATATGGCGTCTGTCAATAACATTTTGCCAAAATTATGTCCGCAAAATCGTCGTCTTGGCAATTGATTTGTATGATTCGGCCATTTATAATAACCACATTGGGAACGATCTCATTCATTAGAGGGCGGTGAACACACCTTGAGTCGAGTTACGATCAACGATGTAGCGAAATATGCCAATACGACGAAATCTACCGTATCGCGTGTCCTGAACGATTCCCCCCTCGTCAACTATAAGACGAAAATGAAAGTTCTCGAGGCGATTCGCACCTTGGGCTACATGCCCAGTAAGGCCGCTCGTTCTCTGAAATCCGGAAAAAACAACGTGCTCGGCCTCGTTGTGTCGCAACAGCAAATCAGCCAGGTTATTATGAATCCGAATTACCCCGCGGTCATTAAGGCGATTTCCGAAAGGGCGCAGAACGAAGGCTATCACATTCTGCTGATCACCTCCGCCGGCGTGGAGTACCAAACGTATGACAGCATTTTGACGCGGCATGCGGTCGACGGTTTTATCGTACTCGGAGCTACGATCGACGATCCGCTGCATGAAGTGCTTGATAACGCCAATATCCCTTATGTATTTAACATGAGGTACTCGGAAAAACGCGATCATTGCTATGTCACCTTCGACGATTTCGAGGGAGGCTATATCGCGGCCAAATATTTGCTCGATCTTGGACATAGGCACATCAAGCTCGTTGTCGGGGACGTCAGGGGCACAGTTCTTTCTTTTAACCTCGAACGTATTGCAGGCTTTAAAAAAGCTCTTGCCGAGTATCAGATCAAGTTCGAAGAGTCGATGGTTTTAAGAACGCCGGGAGATATGGACAGCAGCTACCATTTCATCAGCAACTTGTTTTCCCGCGAGCGCCCGAGTGCGCTGCTGCTCTCCAACGAGCTCACCGCGATCGCCGCCCTGAATGCATTAACCGACAATGGCTTCCACGTGCCGGATGACGTATCGTTAATCGCGTTCGGCTACCCGGAGTTTTTTCGAAATACGCGCCCCAGCCTGACAACCGTCGGACAGGACACCATCTGGCAAGGCGTCAATCTGGTCGAGATGCTGCTTGACCGGATCAACGGCCTGGAGCACACTCCGGTCGCCTTGATCAAGAAACCGGAGCTGATCATAAGAGGCAGTACGAAAAAAGTATAGCTGCACGGTACGAGGCGCAAACTCCTATTCTATTCGAAGCTATTGCGATCTTTTGCTATAATAAACTCAGCTGTTTTGCATAGAGAGGATGAACGGAATGAATCGGGAACAAGGGCTGGAGGAACTCAAACGGACGCGCATCGTGGTCATCGTGCGCGGCTTGGAGCCGGAGCACATGACAGGGCTGGCGGAGGCGCTGTACGAAGGCGGCATTCGCGTCATGGAGGTGACGCTGAATACGCCCGGCGCGCTGGAGGCGATCGGCGAGCTGCAGGACAAGCTTGGCGACCGGATGTACATCGGCGCGGGGACGGTGCTCGATACGGAAGACGCGGAGCGCGCTTTGGCGGTAGGAGCATCGTTCCTGGTCACGCCGAATATGGAAGAGGACGTCATCCGGCTGGCGGCGGCGCGCGGCGTCCCGATTTTCCCGGGCGCGATGACGCCGACGGAAGTCGTGAAAGCGTGGCGGGCCGGGGCGACGGCCGTGAAGCTTTTTCCGAGCGCCAGTCTCGGACTTGGCTACATCAAAGAGCTGCAAGGGCCGCTCGGCCATATCCCGATGATCGCGGTCGGCGGCGTCAAGGAAGACAACATCCGCCAGTTCATGGACGCCGGCTGTTATGCCGTCGGCATCGGCGGATCGCTCGTGCGGCTGGACGATATTCGCAGCGGGCGGCTTCACGTGATCACGGACAAAGCCAGGCGGCTGCTCACAGCCGCGCACGGCTGACCGGCTACTGGGAGAAAAAAAGGCTGCAGCTGCGCACGAGGCGCGGCTGCAGCCTTTTCACCGTTTAGACGTTAAGCTGGCTGTGAGACGCCCGGCGCCTTGCTCGCCGTTACATCTCCAGTCTAGCGCCTAGCCGATGTCCTGTATTCGATACACGCATTTGCCGCCGCCCTTGGCGAGGCACTCCGTCCGCTCTACTTCGGCTTCCAGCAGCTGCCGGAACAGCGCCAGCTCGCACGAACACGCCTCTTGGTACGGAGCGGCCACCTGCGAAATCGGGCAATTGTGCTCGCTGAGCTCGTACAAGCCAGGCTCCGTTTCGCGCCAATGAGCCATATAGCCGCTCGCGTTCTGGATGCCGGCAAGCTCTTGGACCCGTTCCGGCAGCGTTTTGCCCTGCATCCGTTCCCGGTACCGCTCATACAGCTTGCGCTGCCGTTTGGCAAATAGCGCCTCCACCTCCGTGGTATCCAGCTCTTCGAGCAAATCGAGCGCCAATTGGTGATAGTTTTTCGGAAATAATTCGTCTGCCTCATCCGACAGCGAGTACACGTTCGTGGGCCGGCCCATCGCCTGCCGCACCAGCTTCGTGCGCACGAGCCCGTCCCGCTCCATCACGTTCAGATGGCGGCGCACCGCCATTTCGGTCACTCCGAGCTGCTTGGCCAGTTCAGCGACGCTGCGCTCGCCGCGCGTCTTGATGAGCGTCAGTATGACTTGCCGTGTCGAGCGCTCCGGTCCTTGCTCCATGCTGTCACCCGCTTCCTTGACTGTCGCTGCCTTCATTGTACCGTATTCGCGGGTTTTCGTAAATTAGGAAACAATTATGTATGGAAACTGCCGCAGATCAGCTCCCGCCGA
Source organism: Gordoniibacillus kamchatkensis (assembly GCF_000829455.1). Classification (GTDB taxonomy): domain Bacteria; phylum Bacillota; class Bacilli; order Paenibacillales; family NBRC-103111; genus Gordoniibacillus; species Gordoniibacillus kamchatkensis. The sequence continues at coordinate 55,022 of NZ_JXAK01000044.1, read as the reverse complement.
GCTCCTTAGCCATAAAGGCGCGCACCTGCTCCACGAAACGGGGCAGCAGCTCGGGCAGACGAAGCGTCAAAGCATGCAGCCCGCTGGCGTCCCATGACGTATAATCTTGAACGAGCGGCCGCCGCAGCTTAACCAGATCGAGCAGCTGCCCCGCCGTATCCGGATCGAACGCCCCTTCCCCGCGCAAAATGTCGACGATATCCTCATAGGAGCTCGCATCCCGCAAAATGAACGCGTCAATGAGCAGCGACCCGACATCCGTGACGCCTTCAATCGCGAGATGAAGCGCCCGCTCCTGAGCCAGCGCCAGCACAGCATCGCCGTCCTGCCAGCGGACGGCAAGCTCCCGCGCCGTCTCTGCCAGCCGCTGCAAAAATGCTAGGCGCGAGCCGATTTGTTCCTCGTTCACGAAATACATCGCTTGTTATCTCCGTTTCTTCTTTTTCCATCCGGTCCACACGAGCATGCCGGCGAACGTGACCACGACGACGAACAGCAGTGTGATGACCTGCATGACGTATTCCAAACTCATAATTGGGAAGGTGCCCCCCTGCCCTAGATCGGACGCTTGTCCGACGATGTACTGGAGCGTTATGCCGGAGCGCCACGTCCGAAGCTAAACGGCCTGGCGTTTCGAGCCGGCATCGTTCGAGAAATGGCGCAATGAAGGGTGGGATATGGAGGTGAATAGCGGCTTTTAAACTCGTGTTCCGTCCGCCCGATCAAGTCGGGGAATGCGAGTTTAACGGAGCCGGAACCCCACTTCCCGACCGCGGATAGCAGTTCCTTTCCTCAAAGCAAACGCCTAGTAACAGTGTAGCCGCCGCTCACAGCTCAGTCAAGGCAGTTTGCTCGCACCTATATGCAGCGGAACCATATTGTGCTACAATATGGTTAAACCGCCTTGTGAAACCAAGTTTCACAATGCGAAACAACTGGAGGTGCGTTTAAATGAACGAAGCCCTCGATCCCCGTAAAGAACAAGTGCGCCGGCAATTCGGGCAGCATGCGGCCGGCTACGTTACTAGCGCGAATCATGCCGCAGGCGTCGACCTCGCTTACATGGCGGCGAACGCGCCGGTATGTCCGGATGCCCGGCTGCTGGATGTCGCGACCGGCGCCGGCCATGTCGCGAACGCCTTTGCTCCGCTCGTAGGCCAAGTCACGGCATGCGACTTGACGCCGGAAATGCTGGACACCGCGAAGCAGTTTATAGCCGCAAACGGACGGACGAACGTCGAATTCGTCGCCGCCGATGCCGAGCATTTGCCCTTCCCTGCGGAAGCGTACGATATCGTCACGTGCCGCATCGCCGCGCACCATTTTACCGACGTGCCGGCTTTTGCCTCCGAGGCGCACCGCGTCCTGAAGCGCGGCGGAAGCTTGCTGCTCATCGACAATGTTGCGCCGGAGCGAGACGGTCTGGACTGGTTTTACAACGACATTGAGAAGCAGCGCGACCCGAGCCATGTCAGGGCGTGGAAAAAATCCGAATGGATCCGCATGCTGGAAACGGCCGGCTTCGCGGTCGAAGCGATGATTCGTTTCCCGAAGACGTTCGTGTTCGCCGACTGGTGCCGCCGGGCAGGCGTGCCGGAAACGGAGCGAATCAGCCTGGAGATGAAGCTGCTGCGCGCGCCGGCGGACGTGCAGCGCCATTTTGCCGTCGAGATAGACGATGCGGAACGCCTCCTCAGCTTCTCGGGCGAGTCGGTGTACGTGCACGCCGTGAAAAGCTGAAGCAGTCCGGTGAACCGGCGCCTAAACCAGCGTCTTCCACCAGGCGAGCACAACCCAGCGCCGCTGCATGCGGCGGCTGTACCCCGGCAGCGTCCGGTACACGTCACGAACTTCGAGGTAAGCGGCTTTCGCCTCTTGCTTGCGGCCCATTTTCTCATACAGCTGCCCGAGCCGGTAATAAGCTTCACAGGATGAAGATTGCACGTCGCGAAACCGTTCGATATAGCGCACAGCCTGCTCCGGATAGTCCGCCGCCAGCGCCTCTGCCAGCCGCAAGTACGGCTCGCCGTACCGCACTCGCGGGTTCAGCTCGAGCGCCTGATCCATCAGCGACCTGCCTTCTTCGATGCGGCCCAGCTTCAGCTTGCATAAGCCGAGCTCGAAGTGAACGTCGGCGGACTGATCCATGATCGGCAAAATGCCCTCCAGCAGCCGCTCCGCCTCGGCGTAACGTTTCTTCTCGATATAGACGCGGGCCAGCTCCAGCTTTGCCGACGTATCGTGCGGGCTCGCCTGGATGTGCTGTCGCAGCTGCCCGAGCTTGCGGCCGAGCCGCAGCGGCCTCGTCACGCTCGGCATCAGCCCGACGAAGCGTCGGTCCGCCGCGTACAATATAATGAGCAGCACGACGAGCGCCAGCAGCGGATTGCCCGTCAGGTACACCAATATAGCAAACAAGAAAACTTTGCTCACATCAGCTTGCCCTCCTCTTTCAGTCTCAACGCATGTTCATGTAAGATTGTACCAAAGCGGTCTGATCAAGTACACATTAGACTACGGCCGCGCGGCCCGGTATAATAGACGCTAATGAAACCTGCCGAAGGAGAATCGACTATGACCGACCGCCATGCCGCCGCCTGGCAACGCATCAGCAAGCTCGGACGCGACAAATACGTCCTCATCTACGGCGTCCTGCTGTGGGGCATCCTTCTCACCGCCGTTACCAGCGCCATCCAATTCGTGCTGACGCAAAACGCTTCGGACGCCGATGCTCTGTCCTTGCGTTACCTGATCGCCCGTTTTATCGTCTTCGGCGTAATCGGCTTCTTCATCGCCAACGCGCGCTGGCTGAAGCTGCAGCGCAAGTATGGCGACAACGCCGGGCAGCAGCCGAAGCCGTCCCGCCGGTAGCCGCCGCGCACAGCAAAAAGCGATCGTTTCCCAGATCCGGGACGATCGCTTTTTACATTATGACCGGCCTAATTCGCCCAGCTCGCGCCTCACGTTCGGATGGGACAACACCTCTGCGGCAAAATCATCCCGCGACCCGATGCCAAGCTCGCCGCGGCCGTTGTCGAACAGCTCCGCCGTCAAATCGACGTAAGCGCTGTGCAGGCTGTTGTCGTACCAATCGAGCTCCCGGCTCGCTTCCTTCCTGTACACACTGGCGAGCTGCGGATCGCCGCCGTTCCAGGCGAACGAGGCCAGCAGCGGCGTCTCGTGCCCGCTCAGCCGCACTTCGATATCGGCGTATTTCACGTCGCCCCGCTCCGCCAGCTGCACAAACTTCGCGTCTTGTATCGCTCCCACCGGCGATTCCTCCCATCATGGACTGATGGTTAGCATTTCCGCAAAGCGGTTCGATTATGAAACTGCGAACCGGGACTTCTCCATTTCGGACTCCGCAATGGCCTGCGTGAAAAACAACTTGCGGAAATCGACCCAGCCGAGCGAGTTAACGGCAACGCCTTTCAGCGATTCGTGATGGGCGACTTCATGATAAGACTGGAACAAGAACAGGAACGCCCGCTGTTCCTTCAGCAAATGCTCAAGCTCTTGCAGCTTGCGCAGCCGGTCAGCCGGCGCAGGCAGCTGCTGGATCCCTTCCACTTCCCGCCTTACGGCCTCCTTCAATTCGGAGCTCAGATGTGCGCCGACAACGCTGTTCGTCTGCAGCAAAATGCCGAGCATGGTGAACTCGAGCTCCTCAAGCACGTAAGAGCAATGGATCATATTGGCTTCGGCTATGCGCTGCGGCTTCATCATTTCTTCCCGCGACAGCAACCCGATCTCGACCTTGATGCCGGCAAGGGCGCAGCGGCCCTGAATCCATTCCAACGTTTCACCTTTGCTTTTATACGTATAGGCGCGCAGCGGCTCGCCGTCGTAGCCGATTTCGTCCAGCAGCCGGCGCGCCCGTTCCACATCGGCCGCATAATCGCTTTGTCTGCTCGACGCTGACTCTATGCTGCTATGAGCGAAAAAGCTCCACGCCGGACTGAACTGGTTCCCGCCAAGATCGCGCACCATCTGCTCGCGATGGATGAGCAGATCGACAGCCGTCCGGAATTTGGCGTGACGCTGCGGCCCGGGCGCCTGCAAATTGAACGTAAGCAGCGAGCAGCCCGGCACGATTTCCTTGTACCGCTTCCAGCCCGGCCCATCCGGCAAAATGCCGAGCGGCTTCGTTAAGCCTTTGAAATCGCACATGGTTTGAACGATTTGCGGCTCTTTGCGCCAGGCCGGCATTTGTTCCGGCAGCACCCACAGCTCCACCTGGTCGAGATGCGGCCTTCCTCCGAAATACCCGTCATAGGCGCGCAGCCGGCAAATGTAATCGTCGTGGCATTCGACGCGGAACGCCCCGGTGCCGATCGGCATCCGGGCGAACAGCCCGCCTTGCTCGCGGCATATTTCCTCCGGCACGATCGACGTGCAGCCATCGCTAAGATGCTGCAGAAACATATAGTTCGGGCGCTTCAATTCGATGCGCAGCGTCGACCGGTTGAGCACGACGATATCGCGGATGCCATCGAGCAGCCAGCGATGGCTGGAGCCGTTCGCCGGGTCGAGCAGCCGCTGCAGCGAATATTTGACATCGTACGCCGTCAGCTCGCGGCCGTGATGAAACATGACGCCCTTGCGCAAATAGAACGTCCACGCCGTGTGCTCCGCATTCGCTTCCCAAAAATGCGCGAGGCGAGGCTCGATCTGTTTGGTTACCGTGTTGAGCTTCACCAGCGTATCGAACACATGATCCATCACATGCGCGTCGGAAGCAAAGTGCAGATGGATCGGATCGAGCGTTTGGATCGGGTGAAACAAAGGGAAACGCAGCGAGTCGAGGCGCCGTTCCTCTTTCTCTTCCGCCTTGTAGCCGAAGTAGCTGAACAGCCACTCGACGAACGACTCTTTGAGCGGATAACGGTCGCCATACCGGTTGATGAGCTCCATCGCGCTTTTGAAGTCGCCTTTCTGCGCGAGCTCGACCGCTTCTTTGGAGATGATCTCTCCGGCCGGAACGAGGAACGTGAGCAGCGAGGCGTTGCCACGGCCCCGGCCCGGTTCCCATACGATCCAGCCAAGATCGCTCATTTTTTTGAGCAGCAGCTTCACGTTGCGGGTCGTGCAGAAGAGCAGCGCCGCCAGCTCCTCCAGCGTCACCCGCTGCGGCTCGCCTTCGACATCGCGTCCGAAAGACGTGCGAAGCTGTAAATAGTAATTTGTCAATTGCATGGGCAGCCCCTCGCTCTCTTCAGCTCACATAAAAGAGGAAATGATTATAAGCAATTATACTCTTTTTGTTCCCCTTAAACCAGATATAATTGGAAATGTAACACAAAGCGATTTTCAGGAGGGAGAACGAATGATGCTCAACCCATACACGGCAGAGAAAATGTACGAACTTGAGCGCAAGGAGATGGAACGGACGGCGCGGGAATTGTGGAAATGGTCGCCCCGACGCAGGCTGGAACGGACGCCCGTCAAAAAAGAAGTGAACGACAAGTAACCCTTGCCGTTCACTTCTTTTTTTGCTTCAAGACGATGCTAGCGGCCGCCTCCGCCAACATAGCTGCCGCCACTCCGGCGGCGTCGACGGCCACATCGACGGCGTGTCCCGTGCGACCGGGCACGAACGTCTGGTGCCACTCGTCGCTGGCTGCATAAACGATCGAGATCGCTGCGGCTATGGCGGCGGCTTGCAGCCGGCTGCGTCCCGCCGGCCAGGTGCGCATCGTCCGCATCCACAGCCAGGCAAGCAGCGCGTATTCGGCCACATGCCCCGCCTTGCGGATGAAAAACTCCGCCATCTCGTAAGGATGTCCGTGCGCTACGCTTTGCCCGTCGTACGTGAACGACCAGTTTGGCAGCAGCGCCTTCAGCTTTGCCTCGCTAATGACATTGGCAAGCCACGGCCGCATATCCTGCTGCGCGTACGGCTCGGACGATTTGCTGAAAATAAGCGCCATCCATAGCAGCGTCAGTGCGAGCCATACGGCATTGCGGCGCCGTTTTGCCGCCGGAGGCGCGTCCGTTGGAAAGCTGTTGCGCCCGCCCGTCATTGCGCCTGCCCTGGCTTACCGTTCTCGCCTGAATCGGGCGGCTGCTTCCGCATGCTCGCCAAAGCAAAAAAATCGAACGCCGCCACGTTCACGAACGCAATGCCGTAAAAAGCAATGCCAAGGCTGCGCTGCAAGCTTTCGGACGTTTGGCCGAACCACCACAGCGAAGCCAGGGCGAAAGTAAGCACGTTGATAATGCTGGAGAGGAGGAACGAACGCGCTAAACGATTCGTGCTCCGCATGAGCGTAATGCCGGCTCCTATCGTCAAAATAAACCCAATGCCGACAAAGCTCCAATACATAATGCTGCCCGACATGCTTCCCGTCACTCCGATCTGCTGAACCTGTTCGCTCTCTAGGTTAGCACGATCGAAGATGCGGCACAACTGCACCGTTGGGGGCTATTCGAACGTTTTTCGAATTTTCAGGCGCACGTCGTCGGGGCGGCTTTCCCACAAATGATTGAGATCGTAGTTCAGCGTATCTTTCTGCAAGCCGGCATATAGCAGTAAGCAAAACAGCGCCATCATGAGCAAGAATGCGATGGCCAGCAGCACGAACACAAACATCGGCTCGTCCTCCTTAGGCTAGTTGGCGGTGTTGATACTGCGAGTATATGCCTCCGTAAGGGCTTACATGAATGATTGTTGCAGGCTGACACAAAATGGGAGGGCGGGAAGCAGATCGTTCTCTTTGCCCCGGTTAGCGGAAATTTGTTCCGTTATTGGCTTATTTCCCGGACATTTCCCCAAAATAGCGGAATGGGGGTTCGTTATTTCCGCAATTTGCGGGAGAATCACTCTTGCCTCGGCCCGATAACGGAACTCCGTTCCGTTAACATTGATCCGGTACCTCTCTATCGGTACAACAACGGAACTGCGTTCCGTTAAGGCAGCAGGAATGAGGCCTCGACTGAAGCCCCGTCCTGCTTTTTCTTTAGCCATACGTCTTTCGGTGGAATTGGCGGGGAATTCCAGTCCATGCCCCCTGAGGTAAGCGTAATCGAAATCGCTAAGCCTCGGTTATCCATTGCGTCTTCTGTTCAAAGGGCGTTCGTTTGCCCGGTTTGATCGCCATATCAGGGTAACCGGCGAAAACAAACCCGGCAATGCGATCTTCCGGACGGAGTCCGAACGCTTGCTTCGCCAGCTCGCGGTACGCCGCTTCGCCCGTTCGCCAAATCGCCCCTAAGCCGAGCGCGTGCGCCGTGAGCAGCATGTTCTGGATAGCGGCGTTTACCGCCGCCGCTTCCTCAACCTCCGGCTTATCCGGTGCAGGACTTACAGCCACGGCGATAATAACCGGGGCGCGGAAAGCTTTTTGCTCCTCCTTGCTTCGCAATTGTGCCAGTTGCTCCGCATCCAGCCCTTCTGCGCGTTCAGCCGCAATATCCGCATAAATGCGTGCCAACACGCGCCTTCCCTCGCCCGTCATCACGAAAAACCGCCACGGCTCCGTATGATAATGATTGGGCGCCCATATCGCCGACTCCAGCATCTGCTCGATCAGCTCCCGCTCGACCGGATCCGGCTTCACCTTCCCGACACTGCGCCTCGTGCGGATCGCCTCTATCGCATCCATCTCATGCTTCAGCTCCTATCTCGCTTTATTACCAACAGTATAAGCATCCCCAATGACAAATGCATCCAGCCGGTTCGAGGGATTAGCGTCTATTTTTCGCGCTAACCGCCTATCTTCTTGGCCACAGGGCGGGACGCTTCGTCCAAATAAAGAACGTAGGACGGGTTGTTCTTCAGCTTCACGTTGCCGAGCTTCATCGCCGATTCGTCGAGAAAGGCGATGTCCCACAGAGCCGGATCGCTACGCCTTGAGCGGTCAAAAACGCCGCCGCTTCCCCGCGCGCCGCCGCCTCGTCCTGCCAAAACTTCACGCCGTAATATTCCAATTGATAATGGTTGACCAGCATGCACGTATAAATTTGCGCAGTTTCGCGCTGTTTTAAAACATAAGGCATATTTTCGCGGCTCCTTCCTGCCTCGCGCCGGCAAAAAGCCGGCCGCGCCCCGAAGGCGCCGCCGGCTTCTGCAGCTCGTCTCATTTCGTTACTTACAAGTACGGGTTCTCGTGCTTCGCCTTCAGGATGTTCCAGCGGCGCTCCACTTCGCCCTCGAACGACTTCAATGCCGCTTCGTATTCCGGCTTGCCCATATGCTTCGTCTTGCCCATCATCTTGAGCCAGTCGCCGAGCGGGATTTTTTTGTTCTTCTCCTCCGGGTTGTACGTGAGCGTCGTCACGCCGTGCTCAACCTCGTACAGCGGGAAGAAGCAGGAGTTTACGGCCGCCTCGACGATATTGGAGCCGTCCTGGTCCTCGGACAGCCAGTTGAGCGGGCACGTAATCAGGATTTTGCCGTATACCATGCCTTCGTTCTGAGCATACCATTGCGCCTTCGCGGCTTTCTTCAGCAAATCTTGCGGGAACGCCTCGGAGCCGGTGAACACGTACGGAATGTGCGTTGCGGCCATAATTTGCGCCGTATCCTTATGATGAAACGTCTTGCCGCCCTGATGCTTGCCGACGTTGGACGTCGACGTGCGGTGTCCCATCGGCGTCGAGTAGCTCAGCTGCGCACCCGTGTTCATATAACCTTCGTTATCGTACTCGAGAATGATCATTTTGTGGTTCCGCAGCGCGGCACCGATGGCCGGCCCCATGCCGATGTCCATGCCGCCGTCGCCGGTAATCATGACGAACGTGAAGTCGTCCTTCAGGCCGAACTCATCCAGCTCGCCGCGGCGCTTGCGCTCCCAGAACATCTCCACGACGCCGGACAGCGTAGCCGCACCGTTCTGGAACAAGTTGTGGATGTACGTCGCCTTGTGGGCGGAATACGGATAACCCGTCGTGACGACCATCGCGCAGCCGGTGTGGTACAGAGCCACGATATCGCCTTCGATGCCTTTGAAGAACAGCTCGAGGCCGGAGAAAATGCCGCAGCCCGGGCAAGCCCCGTGCCCCGGAGCAAGACGCTTCGGCTTCTTCGTCAGCGAACGAAGCGGCGGGATTCTTACGTTCAGCTTGCCCGTCTCTTCGTCCGGCGTCACCGTAATGAGCCCGGTCTTGAGCGATTCGTACGGCATCGGCTCGAGCACGCGCTTCGGCGCCTTCGCCGGGTCGCCGGGCGTATGGCCGTAGTAGTCGAACGGCTTCTCGACGTAACCCTTGGCTGCGGCGTCGATCGCAAACTGGAACAGGTTGTGGCCGTCTTCGGCGTAAAAATCTTTCCCGCCGAGGCCGTAAATGCGGCTGATCACAAGCGTATCTTTGTTGCCGTGCGTGAACAGCGCGGCCTTGATCTCGTTGACCATGTTGCCGCCGTGGCCGCCGTACGAATCGGCGCGGTCTCCGACGGTGATCGCTTTGACGTTCTTCAGCGCTTCGGCGATTTGCTTCGCCGGGAACGGGCGGATCATGTTCGGCGCGATGGAGCCGGCCTTGATCCCCTTCTCGCGAAGCTGGTCGACGACGTCCTTGATGATTTCCGAGGCGGAGTTCATCAGGAATACGGCCACCTCCGCGTCTTCCATCCGGTACAGGTCCAGAATCGGGTAGTCGCGGCCCGTCAAATCGGCGTATTCTTTGCGGATGCGGTCGAACACGTCCCCGGCGCGGTACATCGCCATCGACTGCTGGTAGCAGTTGTTAATGTAGTCCGGCTCGTTCATGTACGGGCCGACCGTAATCGGATTGTTGCGGTCCAGCGTCATCGGGAAGCCGGCCGGCGGCTTCTCGCCGACGAACTTGTGCACGTCTTCGCGGTGCGCGAACGTCTGCACGCGGCGCTTCTGGTGCGACGTAAAGTAGCCGTCCGAAGCGACGATGACCGGCAAACGCACTTCCGGGTCTTCGGCCAGCTTGAGCGCCATGATGTTCATGTCGTACACGGCCTGCGGGTCGCGGCACATCAAAATCGGCCAGCCGGTGTTCAGCGCGTAGTACAAGTCGGAATGGTCGCCGTGAATATCGAGCGGACCGGATACGGACCGGCATACGAGGTTCATGACCATCGGGAAGCGCGTGCCGGACTGCACCGGCATCTGCTCCAGCATGTACAGGTAGCCGTTCGCGCTCGTCGCGTTGAACACGCGGCCGCCGGCGGTGGAAGCGCCGTAGCATACGCCGGCCGAGCCGTGCTCGCCGTCCGCCGGGATGAGCACGATGTCGTGCTGGCCGTTCGTTTTCATCAGATCGAGGAACTGCGCCACTTCCGTCGACGGGGAAATCGGGAAGTAGCCCATAATATGGTAGTTGATTTGATGCGCGGCGTACGCGGCCATCTCATTGCCCGACTCGTACACCATGCGCTGCTCGACTTTCGCTTGGCCGAGCTCTTTTTTGACGTCTATCGCCATGAGGGTAACCACCTTTCGTTAAAGAATATCCGTCCTTACTGAGCGAGCGCGAAACGGTGCGGCACGCGGTGCTGCTCGGCATAGCCGTCTTCCTCGCGGGCGGAGCTGAGCGCTTCGGTCGGACACGCCTGCACGCATTTCAGGCAGCCTTTGCAATATTGGTAATCGATGCCCTGCAAAAACATTTGCGACCGCCCCTTCTTGTCCGGCAGCTCTTCCCATACGAAGCAGAAGTCAGGGCAAACGTTGTCGCAGGCAGCGCAGTGAATGCATTTGTCGTCGGCAAAATGCGGCATCATGCCGGCGCGGGAGATGCTGAGGTCTTTGAGAATCGAGTTGCCCGGATTCGTGATCGTGCCGCCGATCGGCTGCGTCTCGTAGCCGAGCACCGGCGTATCGTGACGGGTGAAAGCCGGCATCGACTGCCCTTCCGGGAGCGCGAACGTCTTGAATTGAACTTCGTTGTAACCCCTTTCAAACGTGCGGATCGCCGGTGCTACCGCCTGCGGGTACTTCTTCTCCAGCGATTTGCGGATGACGCCCTTCATAAACTCGGGATCGAGGAATTCGCACAGCCGAAAAAGACCGCCGAGCATCGCCATGTTGACGCGGTTTTTCTCTTCGAGCGCAATGCCCGTAGCGTCAACGACGGCAAGCGTACCGCCGATCATTTTCAGCTTGTCCTTCAGCTCATCCGGCGACTTGGTCGAGTTCACCAGCACGGTGCTGTCCTCGTAAATGCCGCTGATGACGTTGATCGTCTTCGCCAGCTGCTCGTGAAAAACGCCTACCACGTGCGGGCGCTCGATGGGAGACGTATCGCGAATGTTCGTGTCGATGTCGCAAAAGCGGATGTGCGCCTTTACGGCTGACCCTTTCTTCTCGGAACCGTACGACGAAAAGCTGACGCCGTTAAGCCCGACGCCCATGACGCCCGCCTCCGCCAGCATTTTGCCGGCAAGGTTGGCCCCCAGGCCGCCGATCGATTCCAAACGAATCTCGAAAAAGCCGAGTTCGTTCATTTTAGGCAAACTGACCACTCCCAAGACTCCTCTCCAAATTGTATGTTAGTAGAAGTGCAAGAAAATTGGTTCTATTCTCATTTTAACAGGGAAATGATGGCTGGCAACCTTTTTTTTGTTGACTTCGGCGATAAGGAAACTTATGGATCCGCAGGGGCACGAAGTATTTTATGCCGTCAAAGGCAGCAATGGTGCAGGCCGTGAATTCGCTCGGCTGCAAGCTCGTTCAACGAAAAAAGCCCCGCGGGCGCGGGGCTTGCTAGCGGTGCAATGCAGCCGTTTACTCGGTTATTTTGATCAGCGTTATAAGGCCCCCCATTTCGCCGTGGGCCATGCGGGCCAGATCTCCGCCGTTCATCGTATGGTCGAGAATGTGGCAGTGAAACATCCATGTGCCGGCGCTTTCGGCCGTAAAGGCGATATCGTACGTCTCTCCGGGACCGATCAGCACCGTGTTCATCGTCTGCGGCTGCGGCACGGGATGGCCGTCCTTGGCCACGACCCGGAAATCCATTCCGTGCAAATGCATCGTATGAACGTCCGTCGTGTCGATGTTCAGGAGCCGGATGCGGACCGTCTCGCCCTTCTTCGCCTCGATCGGCGGCGTGTCCGGATAACTGCGTCCGTTCAGCGTCCAATAGTCCTTCTCCTCGTCTGCCGCGTTCACTTGAAAGCCGCCGATCATCATCGTGTAGTCGTGATCGTAATGCGGCTCCGACATCGGATCCTTCGGATCGATAATAAAAGCGCCGTACATGCCGCTTCCGATTTGCTTCATGTCGTCGTAATGGGAGTGATACATGTAGGTGCCCGGATGGCCGGCGACAAACTCGTACGTATACGATTCGCCCGGCTGCACCGCATCCTGCGTCAATCCCGGCACGCCGTCCATAGCGTTCGGCACGTGCAAGCCATGCCAGTGAATCGTCGTCGGCTCCGGCAGCTTGTTCACGAGCGTGATGCGCACGCGATCGCCTTCGGTGACGCGAATAACCGGCCCAGGCACTTGCCCGTTATAGGTCCATGCAGTTGTCAGCACCCCTTTGAGCGGCGACCATGCATGCAGTTCGGCGGTCAGGGTGAACTCCTTGCTCCGTCCGCAGCTATAACCGGTTTCATGCCGACTCCGCCAAGCGCGTCTTTCACCTGCTGCTCTTCGCCGGCGAACTGGGCCGCCGCTTCGGGCGTCGTCACCAGCACGCGGTTCGAATTCGCATCGAACTTGACTTGCACGCCGAAAGCTTCTGCTATCGTATCGGCCGATACCATCAACGTTCCGTTCATCATTTTCGGTTCCAGGCTCGGCGCCAGCATTTGGCCTTTGTACACGACGACCGGTCCATGATTAGGCGTATGTCCGTGTCCCGACATATCCGGCAAATCCGGTGTATCGATCAGCAGCGCCCCATGCTCGGCATCCCATTTCACCGTCGCCCCGAGCGCTTCTGCGACGCTGCGAGCAGGCAAGTAAAGCTCGGATAAATCTTTGCTGAGCGATGCTTGTCCAGGGACAAGATGTCCGTCTACGGTAACCGCCATTGCGCCCTCCTCCGCTTCCGCCGAGGCGGCGGCGCCGTCATGCCCGCCGCCGTGCGCGAAGGCGGCCCCGCCTGAAGCTAATAACGCCAGCAGTACCCCTGCAACGACCCAATATTTTTTGCGCATCATCCGGTTATCCCTTTCATCGTCGGATTGGAAGCGCAAAAGACCATGAGAGCCGCTAACGGCTCTCGACGGTCTTTTGCCGCATACCATATTTTTGCTGCGGATTACTTGCTCAGGAAGTTCATGAGCGTTGCCGTCGGGAATACGGTTTTCTCGTTCTCGAGCTTCACGGCCGTCGGCAAATTCACTTCTTTGCCGTTCACCGTCGCCGTTACGGAACCGAGCTTAGCGGTCAGCGTGTTGCTGCCTTTGGTCACCGTTACGCTGCGGTCGTTGTCGTTCCAGGTCACTTTCGCGCCCTTCGCTTCCGCCATGTCGCGCAGCATCGACAGCGTATTGTCCGTATCTTTCCACTCGATCATCTGCTCCATCGATGGCAAGCCGCTGATGTAGCCTACCGCGCCGGAGCGTTTGCCGTCCCAATACTTGTCGATGAGCGGCGACACTTGCGCTTTCAGGCGTCCGGCAATATCATTTCGTCGCCGGGATGCTGGATGTTGCTCATGATGTAGCTGAAGCCGTTCAGGTTGTCGATGCTCTGGAGGCCCGTCACTTCCGCACCCGCCGGGGTCGTCAATATGCGGGAAAGCTTCTTCGTGTCGATGTTGTAAGCCCACAAATAATTGTTCGCATGCATGCCGCTGTCCTCGCCGATAAACAGCGTGCGCAGCCCTTCGGAATAGGCGATGTTGTCCGGGTTGGCGATGAGGTTGTCGTCAGCCGTGTTGCCTCTTTCGTCCGCTTTGGCGAGGTCTTTGCCGGCTACGAGCCCGCTTATCGTTGCCGCCGCATACTCGCTGTGGATGGCGTTGCCTGCGGAATCCTTTACACCGCCCTTAAGATCGAGCTGGTACACGACGCCGGCCTTGATTTTCTTCATATGGATATCGTCGACCGGATCGGCTTTTTTCGTGTCGGCTTCCATCCCTTTCTCCATATAGGAGATGACGACGTACATCTTCTTGTCTTTCGCGTTGGCGGCAACGCCTTCCATTTTGTTCCACTCCGCCGTAGCGCCCAGCATCGCGCCGTAGCGGCGGGATTCCAGAAATGCGGCTGCCTTCTCCATCCCCGGCTTCACTTTCAGCCACTCGGTTTTGCCGCTCGGATACGTTTTGATTTTCGAGAAGCCGTCCGTGTCTTTGTCGGCCGTATCGAAAATGTCGCTGAATTTGACGCCTTTATCGATATAGGCTTTAATCTCGGCGTCGGTCGCATGCCCGAGATTGATCCAGGACAAAGTACCCGCGCCGCCGTTCGCATCGTCGGCCGTCTGCGTGAATTTCGCCGCGTACAGCGTGCCCGCGGACAAATCTTGCGCCTTGTCGGCTACGTACATGAACAGCATCGTATTGCCGCCGTCGTCGCCGAAGAAGACGGTCTTCTGATCCGGAGCCACGCGGCCAAGCTCGTGCGAGAAACGGCCCATGGAGTAGTGCTTGACGACAGAGTTCGTTCCGTCCGCTTTCACCGTAACTTCAGGCAAATAGCCGTAAGCGTAAGGATTGCCGGTCTTTTTGTCGTCCTGGTAGTACGCTTTGGCGAACGGCCCGACGTAAGTTTGCGTCGGATCGGCCTCGAACGCGCGCGCATCCGCCTCGTATTCCTCGGAGCCCAGATGCGTGTTCCAAGGCGTCAAGGAGCCGTTGCAAGGAATCCACAGCCCGTCTACGCCGGAGAAGTCGATTTTGTGCAGATCGGTAGCGACGAGCTCGCCGGTCTTTTTGTTCTGGTCGATCGTGGTCCGGCTCATCGAAGCGGGGACGACGCCGTAAGCGGATTTGCCCGCATTGTTGTTAGTTATGTATTCATAGTGCGTAATCAGCGTCAGCGGGTTGCCGCCTTTGGCAGTTGGCTTCTGGCCGTCGATTTTCATCAGGCTGTTGGAATCCGGGTCGTCGGATACGAACGGAACCGGGTTGTTCGGCACGCTCGTGTCCATGATCGGGTTTCCTTTGGCGTCGACGGCGACGCCGGCGATCGTGCCGCCTACTTTGTCGGTAGACTTGAACAGCGTCTTGTACGTGAGCGGGAACGAGCGGACGGAGCCGTCCGTGTACGTCACTTGCAGGGAGGCGGTCGTGTACAGCTTGGCCATTTCGTCCGGCGTGGACGGAGCAGGCATGCCGACGAATTCGACCGATTGCACTTTCACGCCGTCCGCGGCGGCTACAGCCGGAAGTGCGGCCGGAGCGAGCAGGGCAAGTCCGATAACTGGGGCGAGCAGCTTTTTATTGAGCATCGATTCTCTCTACCTTTCTTATGTAAAATGAAGTTCTCGGGTTGCCCGGGACCGGGCAGCCTGAAGTTCTGTACATAAGAATAGCCCCTTTATGTCATCGCACGGTAAACGCGAAGGCAACGTTACGTCAATTGAACATGAAGGTTTTGTAAAGAAATGGAACCGGCGGATAAAATGAAACAGCCTCCGCCCGAATGATGGGCGGAGGCTGTTTCATTTTCACGTTATTGTTATTTTGCGGAAACGTGCAGGCCGAACTGCGCCAGAAGGGCGCTTCCGATGTACATACCGCTGAACACGAACACTGCTACGATCGCGACTTTCCACGACGTTTTTCTAAGGTCGATGAGGCGGTTCGCCACCGAAATCCCGGCAAACGTAAGGATCGGCGTCGTGATCGACAAGAAGTCGACGGCCTGGATCATTTTGATGAACGAGTCGGAAATGAGGCAAAACACAAGCGAAGTGATCGATACCCAGCCCAGAACGGGAAAATCCTGAACGATTTTGAGAGGCACTTTTTTCATGAGGCCGGAAATGAGAATGCCAATGAAAGAGAACAGCCACAGCACGCAAAGACCGTAAACGGTCGTCATGGAAATCGGCGTGCCGTGCGGATTTTTCAGCAGCTTGATTTCCTGCGTAAATAAGATGAGGCAAATGCTAAGCAGCAAAACGAGCGCATATTTCGCGTATTTGTTCAAGCCGACAGCCATTACTTGCCACCCCTAACGAGTAATTTGTACATGAAGCGCTGCAGCGGCACAGCCAAAAACACCATCGTGTAAGTTCCCATGAAGCTCGTCAGCAGCTGGCTGGCCGAAGCGTACGCCGTTATCGTGCTTCCTTTGGCCGGAATGCTGGCCACCAGCGAGGACGAAGCGGCTGTCATCATGCTGGCGGAGCCTACGCCGGCCGACATCGCCAGCGCTTCGACCGAAAAGCCGAGCGAAATGAGAACCGGGGTGAGAATGCTGAAAAACAAAGTCCCGAACAAAGTGCCGATAATGTACAAAGACAGCACGCCCCGGCCTTCGTCCGAATCCAGCGTATATTTCTCGGAGATGTACGCAAGCTCCCCTTCCCGGCCGATGCCGAGCGTAGAACCGATCGCCTCCCGCCTTAATCCGATCAGGATCGCGATCGGCAGCCCGATCAGCACGGTGCACAAATGCCCGAATTCCTGAATGAAGAAAATCCAGCCTACGCGCAAAATCTCATGAATTTTCGGCGCTACGTCCGCGCCGTACCGCGCCATCAGCGGAAGCATGATGAAGATCAAATATTTGCCGGAGAAGTTCACGTTCTCCGCGCTGTACACTTTCTTCAATATGCCTTTGCGGAAAACGGTGATGCCCAGCACCATCGTAATCAAAATGGCGTACACGAGAGGCAGAAAGCTGATTTTGACCGTTCCGAACTTGATCGACTGGATACCGATATACTCTGACGCTGTAATGACCAAAAGCGCGAATACAAGCAAAAGAATAAAATACGACTTTGGTGACTTGGCAGTTTCAGATTGCATGGGCAGCTCCTCTTTTCTGTTAATCTGTCATCCGCTGATGGACGCGATCAGCTTTTCATACTGCTCGTAAGTTCTTTTGTACAGCTTGGTTTTGTCGATCCTGCCGCTCAAGCGTTCGAATACTTGGGACAGAAAGCGCGGGAACACTTCATAAATGAATTCGGGATCGATATCTTTGAAGTCGTCCCCGTGGATCGTGCCCGTAAAGCCGCTGTAACCGATCTGGATGCAAGGGATCATGAACGACAAATCCCCGATGTCCCCCGCCGCGCTTATCGCCGATTCATTGCGGATTTGGGCGATTTCCCCGTTCTCGCGGAACGCCTCTATCACGAACTCGGACAAGTAGCGGTTCTGGACGAAAGGCAAATAGCCCATTTGCGTTTCGATCGACACTTCACCTTGCAAGGCAAGGGCGCTGCCTTTGGCGGCATCGTCCATTTTGGCGGCGGCTTCTTTCATGTACTCGACCGTTAGCGTCCGTAAATCAGACCCGACAGTAATGCGGTTCGGAATTACGTTCGTGGACATGTCGGATTCCATCACGATCGGATTCATTCTGACCTTCTCCGAGTCTTTCAGCTGCTGGCGGCTCAGGCCCAGAGCGACGTTGAACAGCGTGGACATGCTGTAAGCGTTTTCGCGGAAAACGGGTCAAAGCCCGCATGCGTCGCTTTTCCGACCCGAACGTATACCGCTTGTACAAAAATCCCGCCAAATCGCAATTCGTCTCGATCGTCCGCTCCGAGAATTCCCCGCCCATGGCGTGCACGCAAATGCCGATATCGATGTCGTCGAACACTCCCAGCTTCATCGCTTCCGGTTTGCCGCCGTAATAGGAGATCTGTTTGCTTTTCAACAGCTCGTCCCGATACGCCAAGTCCAAATACTCTTCAGCCGGCACGAAAATGAACGTCAGCTTGTAGTCCAGCGACCGGTAAACGCCAGAGACGAAAAAATAGCGATACAGCGCCAGGGCGATCGCAACCTGGGTATAGTGGCCGCAGTTGTGGGCCGCACCCGTCGACTTGTCGGCGCGCCAGTGCGAAGGCGCATACACGGCGTCCAGTTCGGCGATGAAGGCGATATTCAGCTCCTTCCCGCTCCCCAAAGAAGTTTTCAGCCCCGTGGTGCTGAACGAATCCAGCTCGATGGCGGGGTTCACCTTCTGGAGAAAATCGATGACGGTTTGCCGCGTCTTGACTTCTTTGTAGCCGAGTTCCGGATTGTCAAAAATCGTCCGCGCAATCGTTGCTATTTCGGCGTATTGCTCTTTGAACAGCATCGCTTCCCCCTGCCCTTCTTATTGCGTGTTACTTATTATAACATGAATCGACATAATTAGACTATATAGGCATAAAAAAGAACCCGCCGCAAGTTTTCCCGCGCCGGGCCTAATCTTCTATGCAAGCGTTCCGCAAGCGGAACGTTATATGCGCTGCAGCAAATCGTCGCGCAACGGCGTAAACGTGTCGAACAGCGCCCCCGCGGCGAGCGCTTTTACCCCGTGCTTCGCGCCGCCAGGAATATACACGCTGTCTCCTTCGCGCACGCGGCGGACTTCCCCGCCGATCGTAAAATCGAACTCCCCGCGCACGACGTATGTGAGCTGCTCATGCGGATGCGAATGCATGTAGCCTTCCGCCCCCGCCTCGAACTCGACGACCATGCTCATGATCGCCTGCCCGACCGCCGTAATTTTTCTCCTTACCCCGGGCTCGGCGTCTTGCCATTGTCCGATAACTGTATTCATACGCGTTCGCCCTCCTCGGCCCCTTACTTCCCGGTCCACATATCGAGCATCAGGCTGGGATCGCGAAACATCCGGTACGGAATGTAGCAATAACCATGATCGCCCCAGCCTTCGCCCCACGAGTTGCGCACGATCACATACCCTTGGCCCCGCGCCTGGTTTTTGTAGCCGACAGCCAGCATCGCATGCCCGCCGAGCACCCGTTCCCGCGTTTTGCGCGGCAGCGGCACTTTGCCCGTGCTGGCTACTTCCGGCGATTCGAAGCTCTCGTACAGCAGGAGCCCGATAACGACCGGCTGCTGCTCCGCCAGCGCCGCCTTCAGCGCATCGAGATCGAGCACGCGATGATATTCGGCGATGCGGTACGCTCTGGCATCGGTTTCCGCCTGCACCGTCGGCCGGTCGGCGAAGTGGTCGACACGGTACGGGTAATCCCGTTCCGGACATACGCCGAGCTGCTGCAGCACTTTCATGCCGTCGCGAATGTATGCGCCCGAGTCTTCCCCGATATGCCCTTCCAGCTCCCGCTCATGCCAATACAGAAACAGCCGGGACAGCGGCGTGAAGCTGTCTCGGCTTTGCAGCAACAAATATTCGCGAAGCCCGCTTACGATCGCGTTGGCCGTGCAGCTGCCGAGCGGGCCTTGATCAACGACGGGAGACAGATGCGGCCGCAAGTCGATCTGTTCGGGCAGATCCGCGGGCCTGACATACGTGGCGCTCATGAAATGGTAGTCCCGCAAATCGCGAGGCTCTTTTTTCAACGGATATTTGCGCATATAAGTCCCACCTTCCTCCTAAGGATGAGACTATTATATATGATTTTCCATAATTTTGAATACTAGTCTTGGTTAATTGCGGCCGGATCCATGTAGAGAATCTCCCAAAGGTGATCGTCCAAATCCTGAAAGCTCCTTACATACATAAAGCCATGATCCGTCGGTTCGTTGGAAAGCTTCCCTCCGGCTGCGAGCGCTTATCCGCAATCTCGTCGACCTGCGCTCTGCTGTCGGCGGATAAGGCGACGATGACTTCCGTACTGTTGGCCGCATCGGAAATGTTCTTCTTGGTGAACGTTTTAAAAAAATGCTCGCTCACCAGCATAGCAAAAATGTTATCGCCGATCACCAAACACGCAGCGTTGTTATCGGTAAATTGGGCATTAAATTCAAAACCTGCCGCTGTAAAAAAGTCGATCGATTTCTTCACGTCCTTGACCGGCAAGTTCACAAAAATATTTCCCAGTTTGACAGCCACGTTAAAAACTCCCCTCGCCTCGCAAATTAATGGACTTTCCTCCTTCACTTTAGCATAAACCGCACACGATCATTTCTTATCGATTGCGATATTTCAGCCATGGCGGAGGGCGAATTCGTACGCAAGGAATCGAACGTGACCCCTCCCGGTTTTACCCCTTAATTGCGCCCGCTTCTTTTTGGAGCCTGCCCGGTCCATTCCGCAGCATGAGCCACGGCAATGACCGCTTGCTAACATGCAGCGAAATCCAAAACAAAAGCAGGGCATCAACGGTGTGGAACGCCGGGAGAAATCCGGAGAAAGTTCGGACCGTCATATGCTGCAAGGAAGTGAGCGCAAACAATGCCAATGTCCACCAACGAAGCCCCCCGCGGATTCGGCCGAAAAACGATAGCAGGAACATGATGATCGATCCGAATTCGAAATCGTTCGCGAATGTGCGATGCAGCTGCAAATAATCGCTTTTCACAAAAACCGCCAATCCGGCAAAAAAGACTTGAAGAATGACGCACGCAAAGTAACCCGCCGCCAGCAGCCCGTAAACGAACCGTACCGATCGAATTCGTGCGGATAGGCTTGCCTCTTCCCCTTCCTTCATTACAGAGCTCGCCTTTCTGTCGTCTTCCGTTCTTTTTCCCTTTTCGTTATCCATGCTTCATTGCTCCTTTCGTTCATTCAGGATTGTGGCGTTTTTTTCGCGGTCCCCACGGCTTGAAGACGGACAGCACCAATATCGCGGAAAGAGAAAGGATCTGGAGAATAATGCCGGTCCACAGCTCGCCTCTGTTCACGATAAACGACGGATCCTGAAAAACGCCTGTCCCTTCTGCCGAAGTCAACTTAACCGCTTTGAGCGTCCAGACATACATACCGATCGGTCCCAATGCGACGGAAAGAAGGGTCAAGATTTCCTTGGCGATAAGCCAGTTAAATTTGAAGAGACCCCAGTGGGTGCGGACAGAGAGTAGAATCCCGGTAATCATAACGAAAATAACAGAATACCGAACAGCCGTTTTGGATAAAACATGCATACTGGTGTAACACCCCAGAAGCACGCCTGCATCGCTCGTATTTGCCGCTGTAATGCTTAAAATCAGAAAGACAAACGCTTCGCCGAGCATGAGCCCGGAAAACAACAGATGGAGCGTCAGCAGCCACTTTTTCCCGGTTGCGCCGAGTTTCCCCAAACCATTCACCTCCCGCCTTCCAAACCGTTTCCTTCTCTCATGTTAATATCCGATTCTAAATGGAATCTAACCGAAATCTAAAAAAAGTATAAAATTTGAAAGATATAGAAAAAAGCGATCCTCTCTACCGGAAAGTAAAAAGGGATCGCTTCAGAGACTGCAGCATTTGAAGTTAGACGCATCTATAAATTGAACCGGTACCCGACGCCCCATATCGTCTCGATATACTGCGGCTTGGACGGGTCAGCTTCGATTTTTTCCCTCAGCTTGCTGATATAGACCGTCACCGTGGCATTGTCCCCCAAAGCGTCCAATCCCCAAATTCTCTCGAACAGCTCGTCTTTGCTGAACACCCGGTTCGGGTGCGTCGCCAAAAACAGCAGCAGGTCGTATTCCTTGGACGTTAACGGAACTTCCGCTTCGTTCACAAACACTTTCCGCGACATTTTGTCAATGCGGACGCCGCGCACGCGGAGCACGTCTTGCTGCGCAGGCCGATAATCCGCCGTTAGCCGGTCGTAACGGGCAAGATGCGCCTTTACTCTGGCCACCAGCTCGCCCACGCTGAACGGCTTGGTCATGTAATCGTCCGCGCCGAGTCCGAGCCCGTGAATTTTATCGATGTCTTCTTTTTTTGCGGAGACGATCAAAATCGGAATATTTTTCGCCTTGCGGACTTGCCGGCATATTTCGAACCCGTCCGTCTTCGGCAGCATCAGATCAAGAATGATCAGGTCGTAATGCTCCGCCAGCGCTTTGTTCAGGCCGATATCCCCGCTTGCCGCGACGTCTACCCGGAAGCCGCCCGCTTCCAGGTAGTCTTTCTGCACTTCCGCAATGACCTGCTCGTCCTCGATCAGCAATATTCGCTTCATGACTGCTCACCGCCATGTTTTATTGGCAACGAAAAATACACGGTCGTTCCTTCCCCGCTGCGGCTTTCCGCCCCAACGCTGCCGCCTTGCCCTTCGACGATTTGTTTCACAATCGCAAGGCCCAGGCCGCTGCCGCCCGTTGCCGTGTTGCGCGACGGCTCCGCCCGGTAAAAGCGGTCGAAAATGTGCGGCAGCGCAGCGCTGTCGATCCCCGGCCCGTTATCCCGAATGCGCACCGTCGCTTCTGTCTCGCCTTCGATCAATTCCACGGCAATCTCTTTATGTTCCTTATCCATATACTTCAAGCTGTTGTCTATAATATTCACGACGACCCGGCGCAGCTTCTCGCGGTCGGCCATAACCGAAACCGGCCCGTTGCCGGAACGGGTGAACGAAATGCGCACTCCGGCCAGACGCGGGTCGAGGCGAAGCTCTTCGACGCAGTCGTGCAAATATGCCGCAAAATCGACCGGTTCCAAATGAAACGGCAGCCTGTTCAAATCAAGCTTGGAATACAGCATCAATTCGTCGATGAGCCGGTCCATCTCATCCGTTTTTTTGGCGATCATGCTCACATATTTGTCCCGCATCGGGCCGGTGTCCGCTATGCCGTCCTGTATCCCTTCGACGCATGCCTTAATGCCGGTAATCGGCGTTTTGAGATCGTGGGAAATGTTGGAGATGAGCTGTTTGCGGTTTTCTTCGTATTGCAATTGGAGACGGATCGAGTCGTTCAGCCGGCTGCGCATCTCCTCGAACGCCGCGCCCAGCTCGCCGATTTCGTCTTTGCGGTTCAGCCTCACCTGATGGTCCAAATTTCCCTCTTTGAATTGTTCCGCTGCATGCTTCAGAGCAAATAAAGGCTTGATGAGGCTGCGGGAGACAAGAAACGTGAGCACGCCGTTCGTTAACCCGATCACCACAAGCAGGGACAAGACGAGAAGCGGGAAAAATTTCCGTGCGCTATCGAACAACGGTCTCAAATCGGACAGCACATACACCGTGCCGGCGCTATGATCGCCGAATGCGACATCGTACTTTACCGCCGTGAAGCGGCCGCCTACTTTATTGCCCCATGGACGGTGATTCTGCTCCGCCTGCACTCCTTGCAGCTCGTTGAGCAGGTCGGGAATCGCGACAAAAGGAGAAACGAACGCCGCCTGGCCATTTTTCACGACAACGAGTCCTGCCTGCACCTCATTCAGTTGTTTGTCCGTGTTTTGCACAAACGCGCTGTCGGCGAACCGGTCGGGATCGGTTCTGGCCATAAACTTGACGCCGGCGATCAGCTCGTCGCGCGCGTTCGCCATTTGCCACACTGCCGGAGGTCCTTTCCTGTCCCCGGTTCCCGCTGCATTTTGGAAAAGTACGGTGCTCAGCACAGAGAACACCAATGCGAATAACACAACGGGAATGAAGGTCATGGCGATATAGGAAAGCAGCAGTCTCGTCTTGATGGACATGGGCAAATCTCCTCGTATGGCGGCTCATTACCATTGTTTTCTATCGAATACGATCCATCCTGCCGTATAAGCCATTATACAATATGCGAGCAGCAGAAAGAATGAAGAAAGCAGTTTCACCGCCGATACCGCGTTTCCGATCCACAGCACATGCCAGTCCGTATAGGAGAAGACGGACCATACGGAAACTTGCGGCAAAACGAACGGCAAAAGTTTAGCCGCGGCATAGATGAGCAGGCTCAGCGTCATGGCGCCGGTCGTATTGCTGAAGCACTGGGCCACGAATACCGCCATCAAGCCGACCGCCATCATCGGCACAAAAGCGGCTGTATAAGCTATCGCGCTTTCCAGCAAACTGCCGGCCACATTCGCCTTCGGCACAAACAAGCCCGAGATGACGGAAGCGATCCAAAGCGCCGCGAGAAGAACGGCAACGTAGACGGCGATCGCCAGCACTTTCGAGGCGAACACTTTGGTACGCGCAATGGGGCGGACGAGTACGAGTTTGATCGTGCGGGCCGCCGCCTCGCCGGAAAACGAATCCGCCGCAGCCATAAACAGAACTACCGGCAGCGGAGCGAACGTGAACAGGCTGAGCATCATGAGCGGCAGGCTGCTTCCGAGACTGCCCAGGACGCCAGCGTTCGTTTGCAGCGCGGACAGCAGCATGGCGGCCGCGGCCGGTACGAGGAGCGTAAGCAGCAAGCTTCCTTTCGTCCTGCGGCGTTTCCAAAGTTTTTCCATTTCATTGAGCGTATTTGCATATAAACTATTCATCATCATCATCCGCTTCCTTTGAAGCTTGAAGGTGTGTGACTACGTACTGCTCCAGCGTCATCCCGTCCCGCAACCATTCATTCGCTTCGCCAAGACGGATCAAACTGCCTTTGTTCATTATCCCGACGCGGTTCGCGATCAGGCTCAAGTCGTGGATCATATGGCTGGAAATGAGGAACGTGATTTCATGTTCCTGCGCCAACCGGCGGATCGTATTGCGGATATCGACCATTCCCTCGATGTCGAGGCCATTTGTCGGTTCATCCAAGACGACCATCCGCGGGTTCGACAGCAAGGCGGAAGCCAGCGCCAGCCGCTGCTTCATGCCGAGCGAATAGCCGCCCACCCGTTCGTTCGCGTATTGGGCAAGACCGACCTGTTCGAGCGCCTGGCCGATTCTGGACCGCGGCAAATCGGGATAAAAACGGGCGGACAGCTTCAGGTTGTCGTACGCGCTCATATAGTCGTAGGCATCCGCCGTTTCAACGATACAACCGACGCGCTCCATCGCTTGTTCGAAACGTTCCGTTACGCTATGTCCGAAAATATGGATCGTTCCCCGGTCCGGCCGCATCAATCCCGTCAACATTTTGAGCAGGGTCGTTTTGCCTGCGCCGTTCGGGCCGATGAGCCCGAAAATGTCGCCTTGCGCTACATCAAAACTGACATTCCGGACTCCGCGGCCGTTGTTATACAGCTTGGCAACTTGCTTCACTTCCACTACGCTCAATTGGACTCACTCTCCAGCACGTTGTTAATGATGCCATCCCCGTCCCGCGCCATCGTGCCGAATTTCCTCGGTCTGCTTTCCGGTCAAGTCGATCCGTTCGGGCGTCGTTTGATTAAAGCCGCTTAAATCGACATGCAGCTGGATAACGAGAACATGTTGTTTGCCGGCTTCATCCGTGCCGGTCACTTTGATTTCGGCCTGCTGCTGCTCCAGCACGTTGTCCGGACTAATCTTGGCGTCCAGATTGATCGTCTGCACTTGAACGTTGTCCGTCAGCTTCGGTAGGTCCACTTTCATTGCCGACGGCGGATTGGCATCGTTTTTGCCGTGATTCCATTTGCCGTGGTCCCATTCTTTGCCGTCGGCAGCCTTGGAAACGACCATCGAGCCAAGCGCATTCACTACTGCAGGAATTTGGCTGCCGGAAAGATGCAGTGCAGCCAGTTTGCTTCCGTCCGCTTCGCTTTCCACCGTCGCCAGCTCCCGGACATTGCCCATGAGCGCGTCGAATACTTGCTCAACTGCTTTTGGGGGATTCGGGGCAACACCTTCATGCTGCCATTTCGGAGCATTGTGTTCCATCACCCGATAAACGTCATCGTCGCCGCTTTTGAACACGACTTTCCCGTCTTGCCGATACACATTCGCGGAATGCGTCTGAGTGCCGCCCTCGATCGTTGCGGCTACACTCCCGGCATCGAGATCATGGTTCAGCTTGATGTTCGCCGTGCCGGCAAGCACCTTCGCCCCGTTATCGGTAATTGTCACTTCCGCAATAGCCGTCAAGCTCTTTTCCGCTTTCGTATTGTTCAGTGCCGTTTTGTAGGCGTCGTATCCGGATGTGCTCGCCATCGCAGACATCCCGCTTGCAACAAGCATCACCGCGCCGATTCCGAAACCGGCTCCTACCGTCAACCATTTTTTTCTCATCGTAATCCTCCTAGATACTTTATTTGAGCTTTCTGTATCCATCATAACCGCCATGTCTAAAACGCCTCTAAACCAATTCTAAAAAAAGTATAAAAACCGGTTGCGGCATATGGAAGGAAACAACCTCCAATGACAACGGACGCTTCCTTCCGATATGATAGAAACAAATGTTCTCGTTCATTCAGAGGAGATCTGCCATGGAAAAGCTGGGAGCAGGCTTCGTACACTTGCACGTGCATACCGAATATAGTTTGCAGGAAGCGGCATGCCGCTTGGATGAGCTGACGCAAACTGCCAAGTCGTGGGATATGGAGGCGCTGGCGATAACGGATAAAGGCGCAGTGAGCGGGGCGATTCCGTTTTGCAAGCTTGCCGCAGAACACGGCATCCGCCCGATTGTCGGCTGTGAAATGCAAGTCGGCGATGCTGGGGAATCTCTCATTTTATTGGCCGCTTCCAAGCGGGGATACGAGCACATTGTCGAGCAGTTGAACCGCGGCACGTTCCATCCGCCGTCCTTCTGCGGGGATATCATCGCGCTTAGCGGAGGAACGACCGGAGCGATCCATCGTCTCATCGCGAACGGCCAGAAGGATTTGGCCGCCAAGCAAGCGCTTCTGTACGTTCAGTGGTTCGGAAAGGACAATTTCTTTCTGGAGCTCCAACACCACGGATTAGAGGGCGACGATGTCCGGATTGAACGCGTTGTTCAGCTTGCCCGCGAGCTGGATATTCCAGTTGTGGCGACCCACGATGTGCATTACGTGACTCCCGAAGACGCCGTTTTGCTGCATATGATCCAGTCCGGCAAAAATAAGCAGCGGCCCCTATCCGAAGCATCGGCAGGGCCGTTCTATCTTCCCTCGCCCCGCGAAATGAAAGCAAAATTCCGCCATCTTCCGGATGCTTTGGCCAATACGGTCCGCATCGCCCGGAGATGCCGGTTTGAGCTCGTATCGGGAGAGCTGAGGCTGCCGAGCTTCCCCGTCCCGCAAGAGTGGGACGCCTGTCGCCATCCGGACGAGGCATTGCGCCGTCTGTGCCTGGAAGGGATGCGGCGCCGTTTTGATTCGGCCATATCCGCTCCGGGCGATTCGCAGCGGCAGAAAGCCGCGGAACGAATGAACCGGGAGCTTGAAGTCATTACGGCGCGAGGGCTCTCCGACTACTTCCTGATTGTGTGGGACGTTGTAAGATATGCGCGCAGCCAGGGCATTCCCGTCGGACCCGGCAGAGGTTCCGCCGCCGGCAGCTCGTAGCGTACTTACTCGGCATAACAGAGGTAAATCCGCTCCTGTACGGCTTGTCCTTTGAACGATTTCTGAGTCCGGACCGCGCCGATTTGCCGGATATCGATGTGGACGTTTGCCAACGAAGGCGGGGCGAGCTGCTGCAGTATGTCAGAGATAAGTATGGAGCGGAGCGGATTGCGCATATCGGCGTGCTGAGCACGTTCGGGACGCGGGGTGCGGTACGGGCGGCCGGGACGTGCCTGGGCATGCCGAAACAACAGGTCGACGTATTGGCCAAGCTTCTTCCCTCTTTTTCAGGCAAAGGCGGAATTCGCCACTGCCTGCAGACGTTGCCGGAATTGCAAAAGCTGCCGCTCGGCAAAGAGCCGTTTAAGTCGCTGTTTCAGCTGGCCGAACGGCTTGAAGGCATGCCGCACCAGCACTCCGCCCACCCGTCGGGCATGTTGCTAGGAGATGACCGTTTGGCCCGGACGATTCCTTTGCAGCTCAGGCCGAACGGGGAGCCGATGACTCCGTTGACCAAGGACGATGTAAAAGCGCTGGGCTTGTTGAAAATCGACCTGCTCGGTTTGCGCAACTTGACGGTCATTCACGATACGTTGGCATCGATCCGCGAACGAGCAGGCGGCCGTCTCGAGGTGAACGATATTCCTCTGGGCGATGCGGAAACGTTCCGGACCATCGGGAGCGGGCATACGCTCGGGTGCTTTCAGCTGGAAAGCATGGGAATCCGCCGCTTAATGCGCACTATGCAGCCGTGCAGCATCGGCGATGTAGCCGATCTGCTCGCTTTGTACCGGCCCGGCGCGTGGAACGAAGGCATCGTGGAAACGTATTTGCGCCGGCGCCGTGGCGAAGAAAGCTTCGAAGTTCCGCTGCCTGAGATGGAGCCCATCCTTTCGCCGACGTACGGCTTGATTTTGTACCAGGAGCAGGTGATGGCTGTTGCTCAAGCCGTCTCGGGATGCTCCATGGGCGAAGCCGACTTGCTGCGGCGCGCGCTCGCCGCCAAATCGGCCGATGCGCTGGCGTACTACCGGCAGCGTTTTGCCCGCGGGGCGGCGGAGCGAGGCGTGGCGAACGGGGACGCTCTGGCCGTATTCGACTTTTTGGCCCGGTTTGCCGGGTACAGCTTCAACAAAGCCCATAGCGTCTCCTACGCGTACGTGGCCTATTGGACCGTTTATTTGAAAACCCATTTCCCGAAAGAATACATGGCTTCTGTGCTGAGCGGGGAAGGCGGATATTACGATAAAAAAGTATACGTCAGGGAGATCGCCAGAATGGGCATCCCCCTGCTTGGTCCCGACGTCAACCGAAGCGGGTTCGGGTTTCAAGCGGAAGATGAAGGAATCCGCGCAGGTCTCGAAGCGGTTCAGGGCTCGGGGCCGGAATCGGTCATTTCATTGCTGCGCTCCCGCCGCCGCGACGGCGAGTTTCGCGCTTTTCCCGATTGGCTGAAACGGATGAAGGCGAACCGGATCAAACGGCCGGTGCTCGAAGCGTGGATCGCTGCGGGCGCCTGCGACCGATTTGGCGGCCATCGGCGCGGGATGATCGCGGCTTTGAACGAAGCGCCGGAGAAGATGGCCGGTAACGCGGTGCCCGCGGCGATTCCGGATTTTGCCGAGCCGGAAAAACGAAAGATGGAAAAGGCGCTGCTCGGCTTCCCGTTGCAGCGAACTCCAACCGGGAAATGGCGGCAGTTTTTGCGGCGCTTCAACATCGTTCCGATCGAAGCGCTGTCCGCTTGCAGCGACAATGCCCGTATCCGGATATGCGGAACCATTATACACAGCCGGCGGTACCCGGCGGGTGATGGGGATTACATGCTTACGCTCGTCTTGCAGGACGATACCGATATGATCGAAGCCGTATTGTATCCCACTACTTACAAGGCGTTTTTATACGAATTGCACCCGCAGGGCATATTACTGGAAGGCATCGTCCGGATGCAGAACGGGCAAGTACGCGTCGTTGCACACAAAATCAAGGCGCTTGGAGGATGACTATGCTTCTGATCGGAACGGCCGGTTACAGCTATGACGATTGGCGCGGGACTTTTTATCCGGAAGATTTGGACAAGAAAGAGATGCTGTCCTTTTACGCCCGGGAATTTGCGTTTACCGAGGTGAACTCGTCGTTTTACGCGATGCCCAACCGGTTCATGCTGTATCATATGAGGGAAAAAACGCCAGAACATTTCCAATTCGTCATGAAAGCATACCGGGGGATGACCCACAAACGGGAAAATAACGAGCAACACTTCGAGGATTTCAAGGAAGCGCTGAAGCCGCTAATCGAGGCAGACAAGCTGGGGTGCGTGCTGGCGCAGTTTCCGACCAGCTTCCGGAACCGGGACGAAAACCGGGATTATTTGAAGGAGTTCAAAGAGATGATGGGCGACATACCGGTCGTCGTCGAATTTCGCCACGAGGAATGGATCGACGAACGCATTTTCGACTTGCTCGAAGAAGAGCAGCTGGGTTATGTGTGCGTGGACGAGCCGCAGTTCAAAACGCTCGTTCCGCCGATCGTCAGAGCGACCGGCCCGATCGGCTATGTCCGGTTTCACGGCAGGAACTATAAGAAATGGTGGCACCATAAAGAGCCGCACGAACGGTATGACTATTTGTACAGCGAAAACGAGCTGCAGAACTGGGTGCCGAACATCCGCAAACTCGCCGCGAAGACGGAAAAGACGTTCGTCAGCATGAACAATCATTACCGGGCGCAAGCCGTCATCAACGGCCGGATGCTGCGGGAATTGCTGGAGATGGAGGCTGTTCCGACATGACCGCCGCCACAACCGCCCCTCCCGAATTGCAAGCGATCGGCGATTTGGAGACATTGAAATCTTTCTGTTTGCGCGTATTTTTGCCGGAACCGGGAGAGCGGCTTGTGTTCGGAGAAGGACCGGCACAAGCTCGCCTGCTATTGCTCGGGGAAGCTCCCGGGGAGCAGGAAGCCAAGTCGGGCCGTCCCTTTGTCGGCAATGCGGGAAGGCTGCTCGATAAATATTTGGAACGGGCGGACATCCGCCGGGAAGAGGCGTATGTCACGAACGTCATGAAAGTGAGGCCCCCCGGCAACCGGACGCCGCGGGCATCCGAGGTCCAGGATGCGCTGCCGGTTTTGCTCCGGCAAATCGAGCTGGTCCGCCCGGCGGTCATCGTATGTCTCGGGAGCATAGCGGTGCAGGCCATTGTGGACAGAAAAGCGAAAATTACGGAAATCCGCGGCGCGTGGCTGGAAAAGGACGGGATCCGCATCATGCCGACTTACCATCCGTCCGCCGTCTTCCGCGACGAAAACAAAAGAGAGCTTCTGAAACAGGACCTGGCCGCCGCCGCAGAATGCTTGAAAGAGCTGCGAACATGGTAAGAACCCCGGACACCGGTTCTTGCCATGTTCTATCCTCGCTTTAACGGAATGTACTTGCGCACGTTTTCGTCCCTCAGCCAAATGCCTCCCCAAGCTAAAACAGCCATATAGACCGGAAACAGGATATGGGAAAAAAGCGGGAGGTCCAAACGTAAATTCGCAGCGATCGCCCCGCCGAAAAATCCGGTCAGCAATACGGCACCTAACACAGATGTGCGAGGGATGGCGTAAAGAATGGTGGCAAGCAGACCGAGTGCCCCAATCCAGCTAATATGATGCTCGGCATAACCGAGACCTACGGTCCCCTCCACAACAGCAGCGGGCTTTAAAAATTTGGATATGCTGTCAAACAGCATAAACAAAATGACAAGTCCTCTCATGATTCGGGCCGTCCATAGCCGGCTTTTGGAAATGTTGTTCGTCATCGCTATCGAGCTCCTTCATTCTTAATTTCCGGTAAGCCCATATTAGCTTAACAAATGAGCCGCGATTTCTTTTCGATTGCTATATTTCGACGGATTTCCATATATCCGAATCTATCACGGAATCGCATCGTGATTGCTTTGTTTTATCTGGATAAACCATGCAGGCAGTGTTCACAATATTTTTGGGGGGGACGCCAGAATATGAGCAGCTTATGGAAATTCGCGGGGTTATGGCTATTGCTGGGACTAGCCGGGCAATCCGAACCGATACGGCAGGAGCAGCAAGGAGCAAATATGATCGAGGTTAACCGGGCTGATTATGCGATCCCTCTCATTAGTCCCCCTATTGTCGACACTGTAAAATTGAATCAGCTTATGGACGGCTTGGCCAAAAAAGTGTATAGGAAGCCGTTTAATGCGCGGGTTGAAAGCGGGGGAAACATTTTGCCGGAACGCGCAGGAGCGCAATTGAATCGCAAAGCCTTTACAGAAAAGTTTTACGGCTTTTTTTACGGCAGCACTACATCCCGGCTGGAAGTACCTGTATCACCGATTTATTCGAAGGTAGACAGCGAGCTGTTGGTCCAAATTTGCGAGCGCACCATCGGGTACTATGTAACTTATTTTAACGGAGGAAACGAGAGCCGGTATCATAACATTAAGCTTGCCGCCGATGCGATTAACTCTTACGTCTTATTCCCGGGTGAAACATTTTCCTTTAACCGTGTGGTCGGGATGCGCACGGTCGACAAAGGTTACAGACGTGCTCCCGTCATCGTGAAGGGGGAATTTTCAGAAGGTATCGGCGGGGGAATTTGCCAAGTATCTTCGACGTTATTCAATGCTGTGGATCACGCTGGCTTACAGATAGGAGCGCGCTATTCCCACAGCCGGAGGGTGCCGTATGTCCCTCCGGGACGGGATGCAACGGTTAGTTGGGGTGGGCCTGATTTCAGTTTTACGAATAAGTACAATCAGCCGATTGTGATCCGTACTTTTGTTTCCAGAGGGAAGTTGACGGTTACGATATCGTCCTCGGACCATATTGTATACAAACAGCGCAACGTGCCAAGCGCTTCCAAGGTATTGCCTGAGGAAATCAATGCGGATTTGGATGCGAACGGCGATGTCATACCGGCAAAACCGACTTCGTGAATGATTCTCTTTTATGGGTCGAGAGAGGTGATATCTATTATTGGGGGCTGTTCGATCATTGGAAAAAACAGTAATCGCATTGACGTTCGCGTTTTTTACTTTCGTATACCATTACGCATGGGCTGCACCGGAATTCGGTGACGTTGATTTATTCGATATGGAGCGCGGAAAGCCCATATGGTCCATAAATAATTCACAGGCGATACAAAAAGAAACACTCCAATGGATTTCTTCCATCAGTTGCTTTTATAGAGGGGACCTTTCGGAATTGAATTTTAAAGAGGGCGAATATTGTTTAAGGATTCCAACTTACCCCATTAGGGTCGAAAACGATATGATGAATGTGGTTATTCAAGATGTATACCTTTATTTAGGGGATAACCACGCACCTATATTGCTATTGTTTGATGTAAACTGGCCGAAAAGATACGCCGTGCAATTCAGAACGGATGTAAGGCCATTTATTAAGGAGCTTGGAATTTGGGCAATTGTTAAAAGTAAAATATATTCCAATAAATGGAACAAGGATCCATTTACGATTTGGAAAGCTACTCCACATGACTCGCTGCATATATGAATTTTCTCAAGGGTAAATTACCTACAGTCTCTAGGGGATTCTTATTGTGGAGGGATTCATCCATGAAACGGTTCGATATGTTAATTGCATTGCTTATTCTTACGATCGCGTTGTTCCCCGCCATTGCCAAAGCGAAAGACCAGGAGAGACCGTATCATTTTGGCTTCAAACTAAGTAAAAACGGATCGTTTCCTTCTATTGACCAAGAAGGGTTTAAAGACATTGTACAGAAACATGGGGCCATTTTTTTGGGAGATATCAGTAAAAAGGAGCTCTACCTCACCTTCGACAACGGTTATGAAAACGGATATACGGACGAAGTATTGGATGTATTAAAGGAAAAGCAGGTTAAAGCTGCTTTTTTTGTTACCGGACATTATGTAAGGAGCCAACCGGAATTAGCCCGGCGAATGGTTAACGAAGGGCATTTAATCGGGAACCACTCGTGGAGCCATCCGAATATGACCCGAATTTCAAACGAAAAAATAAAATTGGAGCTGAACAGGTTAAAGGAAGAAGTTGCAAGCTTGACTAACCAAAAGGAAATGCGTTTTATGCGCCCGCCTGCAGGGATATTCAGCGATCGATTGTTGGAGGTAAGCAAGGAAGAAGGATATACATGTGTATTATGGTCTGTTGCTTATAAAGATTGGGATCTTAATGATCAAAAAGGATGGAATTATGCTTACAAAAGTGTGATTGGACAGCTTCACCCAGGTGCCGTTATCATGCTCCATACCGTCTCCAAAGATAATGCGGAAGCTCTAGGCAAAATTATTGACGATGCCCGGCAACAAGGCTACGAATTCAAAAGCTTGGAAAGTCTGACTATTAAAAACTATTAACTTTTCGCAATTCATTCGGCTATGTGCCATCCCGTAAAAATGTCCTCCACCTAACCACTTTCTCCCGATCCGCTCATCACTTTGAAATATCCCGCCGGAATCCGCTCGCAGCCCACGACCGTCACGCATATATGTTGGCCGACGCCGGCAGCCTCCTCAGCGCTCTTTGGCAAGTGTTTACAGTATATCCATCGGTGTCTTATAATGACCTGATAAGCATACCTGTAACGCAAATAGTCATCCGCCGGAGGTTGAAGCGAAATGAAACTTGCAGTAGCCGGAGCGAGCGGAGCGATCGGCCGAGCTCTTATCCCATTATTGGTCCAGGCTGGACATGAAGTAGTCGGATTCACCCGAAACCCCGAGTATGCGGCCGAGCTGAAAAACAGCGGAGCGCAGCCCGTAATTCTGGATGTTTTTGATCGCGAGGCCGTATTCACGGCTATCCGCGAAGCCAGGCCGGACGCCGTGATTCATCAGCTCACCTCGCTGGGCACAAGAAACTTCGCTGACAATACGAGAATCCGCCAGGAAGGCACGCGCAATCTCGTCGACGCTTCACGGGCAGCCGGCGTGAGCAAAATGATTGCGCAAAGTATATCGTTCGCCTATGCGCCGGGCGAAGGACCGGCAGCTGAAGACTGTCCGCTTGATCTGGAAGCTCCTCTGCCGAGGAAATCGACGATTGAAGGCGTGCATGCTTTGGAAAGCGCTGTTGCCGAAATGCCGGAGTATGTGATTCTTCGTTATGGCCTATTTTACGGAGCCGGCACCTGGTACGCTCCAGACGGCTTTATGGCGGAGCAAGTGCGTCAGCAGCAGCTGGCTGCGACACCAGGGGTCAGTTCCTTCGTGCATATCGATGACGCCGCTCACGCTGCATTGCTTGCACTGCATTGGCCGTCCGGCTGCTTCAACATCGTCGATGACGAACCGGCTGCCGGAACCGAGTGGCTTCCGGTCTATGCAGATGCCTTAGGCGCTCCTGCACCGGCAGTCAAACAACAATTCGACAGGTGGGAACGAGGCGCTCTGAACGG
This sequence comes from Gordoniibacillus kamchatkensis, assembly GCF_000829455.1. Taxonomy (GTDB): domain Bacteria; phylum Bacillota; class Bacilli; order Paenibacillales; family NBRC-103111; genus Gordoniibacillus; species Gordoniibacillus kamchatkensis. Next base: position 20,517 of record NZ_JXAK01000044.1, on the reverse strand, counting down.
CAAAGCGCTGCAGCACGGCTGGAAGCCGCGATATCGTTCGTGGCGGGACGGTTTTCGCCATGCGCTCGGTTCGCCACAGTAACGCTATGCGCTTCGGCCGACGATCGCCCGATAGAGCATCGTCCCATACCGGGCGTTTTCTGAGGGAAGCGTTAGCGTCCATAAAATAATACGAAGCCCTCGCTTCCGGCCGGTGCCGGAACGAGGGCTTTTTGCTTCGAAAGGGGTACAGGGACTCGCAGCAAATTGATTTACCGACAGCTTACGAAGACTGATTCTCTGCAGATGTAATCTCCATTTTGCTTGCCTTCCTTGTTGCCGCTGACGCCCGGTCCCCGGACATGAGGAGGACGGAGACGGTTGCAAGCGCCGCCGGAACAAGCGCCCACAGGAACGTGTGGGCAATCGAGGAAGCGAGGGCGTCGACGATTTTGTCCAACGCTTGCGGCGGTATTTGCACGCGCTTCTCCGGCGTCAATGCCGAGCGGGGGTCGAGAGCGGCGCCATCCGGGATACCCGCGGCGGTCCCGAACGCCTCTGCCAGCTTGCCCGCAAAGCTGTTCCGCTGTACAATGCCAAAAACGGTAATTCCTATCGTCATGCCCAGCGAGCGCAGGAATACGACAGACGAAGTCGCGGCGCCGCGCTGCCGCATTTCGAAGTGGTGAATGGCCGATTGAGTCAGCACGGACATGGACATACCGACTCCCATCCCGGTGACAATCATGAACATCGTTGTCAGGAAACGCGACGAAGCGGGCGATAACGTGCTGAACGAGAACATTCCGGCACTGAACAACACCGCGGAGCCGATCATAATGTTTCGGTAGCTTGTTTTCGCCGTCAGCCTTCCTCCGATTTGGCTGAACACGACGCCGGCTATGAGCATCGGCATCAAAATCATGCCCGAATTGGTCGCCGATCCCCCGAATACCCCCTGTATAAAAATGGGAATATACACGGTAGCAATCACAAAGCCGGACCCGTAAAAAAATGCCGCTGCGTTGCTGGCCGCGTACAGGCGGTTGCCGAACATGCGGAACGAAACGATCGGCGCTTCCGCTTTCGTTTCCGCGAACACAAAGCCGGCGAACAAAATCGCGAATAACAGGAACAGGCCGATCATCGCGCCGGAATTCCAGGCGTACTCGCCGCCGCCAAGCTCCAGTGCGAACATGAGGCAGACGATCGACCCGATCAGCGTAGCCGCCCCCCACCAATCGATCTTTTGCCTGGAATGCGCGACCGACTCTCGATAGAACAAAACGATAAGCAAACACGAGACCGCGCCGATCGGCACATTGACGTAAAAAATCCAGTGCCATCCGAGATGGTCCGAAATGACGGCGCCCAAGAGCGGACCGAAAATGCTGGAAGCGCCGAATACGGCCCCGGTTATTCCCGATATTTTCCCGCGTTGTTCCTGAGGAAACAGATCGAACAATATCGTGAGCGCGATGGGCATAATGGCTCCGCCGCCGATGCCCTGAATCGCCCGAAACATGCTGAGCTGAGCTATGCTTGACGAGAGCCCGCACAAGATGGACCCTATCAAAAATAAGAGGAGGCCGAACACGAAAAAACGTTTGCGGCCGTACATGTCGGACAGCTTGCCGAATACCGGCGTGCCCGCCATCGTCGTCACCATGTAAGCCGAAGTCACCCAAACGAATTGCCCCAAACCTCCGAGGTCCGATACGATCGTCCCCATCGATGTAGCGACGATCGTATTGTCCATCGACGACATGAGTATTCCGAGCATCAATCCTGCAACAACAAAGTTGATTTTGTTTGCTTGCGCAGGCATGGACAATCCTCCCCACGTATTGGATTTGGCGGTTGGTCCGTCATTGCTTCACTTCGAGCGGACCGTGTTGTACAATAAAATTACGAAGCAAAATTATTATACGTATACTTAATAAATTGTTACTGATAGTAAGTATACTTACTAAATACCTGGACGTCAAGGAGGAAATATTATGTCTAATCCGCCGCTTTCCCATAACGATTCCGGATCCTCGGACGTCGATGTGCTGGATGCGCTCATTCGCACCGCCCATTATGTAAAACGCGAGTTCGAGACGCGCCTCTCATCCATGGACATCCCTGCCTATTTAACCGGTCCGCGGCTGCGGCTGCTGCTCGCCGTTTCCGAAGCGGGCCAAATCAGAATGAGCGATTTGGCCGCAATTATGGGCATCAAGGCGATTACGGTGACCCAGTTCGTGGACGCGCTAGAAAAAGAACATTTGCTCGTACGAATGCCCGATCCGAAAGATCGCCGCGCCACGCTCGTGAAGCTGACCGACGCCGCTCCGCCCCTCGTCGAACAAGCGCGCGCAGCCGCAAAACGCGTGAAAGAGAAGCTGCTCGAGCCGTTGCCGCCGGAAATGCGCAGCCAGCTTCTCGATATTCTCTCTCGGCTTGCCGACTTTAAGAACGTGTGCATCTTCGAAACGAAAGAATCGTAGAAAGAAATAAAGCAGAACTGCCGAAAAAACGGAACAAGACGATAGATTCAAGTGTAAATAACGGAACCAATGTCCGCGCAACACGCGTCTAGACTCTCTCTGGAGAAATAACGGAACAACGGTCCGCACAATGGCTCCGTTCTGTCGAGCCGCAGGACAATCTCGAAGCGAGAGGCATCGTCTTGAGCGACGGCAAATTGGCGTGGCCAGATGAAGTGAGCCGGCCCCCCATCGCATATCCGGCTTGGCCTTTTCTCGCAGAAGACGATTCGCTCGCCAGAAAGCTTCCGAGCTCAAGATGAGTCAGAACGGCAAAAAATGGCGGTGCCTGCAGGCACCGCCATGATTCGTTCAAGCGAAACCGTGCGGAATTTTGCGCGCGACACCCGATTTCATCGCGGCCTCAATGACTTTTTTCCTGACGGTCTCGACAACCCGGTTATTGAAAACGCTCGGGATAATATACTGCTCGTTCAGTTCGTCTTCCCCGACGATCGACGCGATCGCATAAGCGGCAGCAAGCTTCATCTCCTCGTTAATTGCCGTCGCTTGGCAATCCAATGCGCCTCTGAAAATCCCCGGGAAGCACAGCACGTTATTGAGCTGATTCGGATAATCGGATCTTCCCGTCGCCATTACGCGCACGTACGGTTCAGCTACTTCCGGCAAAATTTCGGGGGTCGGATTGGCCATGGCGAACACGATAGGATCGCGCGCCATTTTCTTCAAATCTTCTACCGTAATGACGTTCGGGCCGGACAAGCCGATAAACACGTCCGCGCCATCGATAGCATCGGACAGGCTGCCCGTCACATTGTCCGGATTGGAATGCTGCGCATACCATTGAAACATCGGATTGTCGTAAGCTGCGCCCCGGTGCACGATGCCTACGGACCTCGTTGCCCCGACGATATGCTTGACGCCCGCAGCCAGCAGCATTTTCGTGCAAGCTACGCCTGCCGCGCCGATGCCGCTGAAGACGACTTTAATGTCCGACATGTTTTTGCCGACGATTTTTAACGCATTGATGAGTCCAGCCAGCATCACCACAGCCGTTCCGTGCTGGTCGTCATGAAAAACCGGGATATACAGCTCCCGCTTCAACCGCTCTTCAATTTCGAAGCAGCGGGGCGAGGAAATATCCTCCAGGTTAATTCCTCCGAATACCGGAGCGATCGATTTGACGATCGCGATGATTTCTTCCGTATTTTTCGTATTTAAACAAATCGGAAAAGAATCGATGCCCGCCATTTCTTTAAAAAGCATCGCCTTCCCTTCCATGACAGGCATCGCCGCAATCGGCCCGATATCCCCCAGGCCGAGCACGGCCGTGCCGTCGGTCACGACTGCCACCGTATTCCGCTTGATCGTCAGCGAATACGCTTTGGCGGGGTCTTCGTGCAGCGCCATGCAGACGCGGGCTACGCCGGGCGTATACACATGGGAAAGATCGTCCCTGTTTTTGATCGGCACTTTCGAATGGACTTCCAGCTTGCCTCCCAAATGCATGAGAAAGGTGCGATCGGATACGTTGACAACGCCGATTCCCGGTATTTTGCTAACGCTTTCGATCAATTCCGCTTCGTTCTCTGCATTCGATACGGAAACCGTAATATCGCGGACCGTCATATTTTTGCTTTTGCTGACAATATCTACAGCCGCTATTTCGCCGCCCGTTTCGTGAACGGCGTTGGCGATGCGAATGAAAGGAACGGCCGGTTCAATCTCCAACCTTAAAATAATCGTGTAGCTGCCGCTTGTTTGGCCTTTCATGATATTCCCCTTCCGCTAGCCGTCATATTTCTCCAACAGCTCGATGATGACTTTCCATTCCGAGACCGTATCCATGTATGCGTATTTTCCTCTCCCGTTCCAAAAGTTTCCCTTCTGAATGACGGGAAAGCCCATGTTCTCCAGCATGGCCGCTTTTTCGTCCAGGTTGTGCACGACAAACGAAATATGATGCACGCCCTCCCCGTGCCGTTCCAAATGCTCGAGCCACGTGCTCGGCGAAGCAGGGTCCGGCTCGATCAGCTCGATTTGGACGAGCGGCGTATCGATAAACGCATAGCGCGATTTGCCGTCGGTCGGCTCGCCGCGGAATACGACCTGCGTGACCTCGGGCGCTCCGGCTTCTATAATTCGCGGCTTTTCTGCGCCGAGCAGCTCGCAGTAAGCATCGATCGTCGCTTCCAGATCGCGCACAACGAAGGCGATTTGCTTGACAACGCCGGTGCCGAGCAGCGGCTCCCGCCCTTCGCGCTCTCCTTCCGCCGCAGCTGTCACCGCTTGCGGTTCTTCCCTCTCCAGCAGCTCCAGCATCGTTTTGCAGCGGCCAAACGTATCGACATAGGCGTAGCGGCCTTTGCTGGACGTAAATTCGCCGGTCTGAACGACCGGGTAGCCACGATCTCCAGACAGCTCGACTTGCCGCTTGATCCGGTCGACCTCCAATGCGATATGATGGATGCCTTCGCCCCGTTCGTCCAAAAAATCGCGCATCGTGCTTGGCGCTTCGTCCGGCTCGATCAGCTCGATCTGTACGCCGGGCGTATGGATGAATATGAGCTTGTTCCGCGCCTCGGAACGCTTGCCGTTATAGATTACCCGGGAAATATCGCTCGCTCCGGTTAAAAAGCAGTCCGGCTTCGGGATGCCGAGCAGCTTGGCGAAGCTTTCCGCCGCTTGCTCGATATCGCGTACGACAAAAGCGATTTGGTTAATTTCGTTCGTACCGTATAGAGCTTTCATGGCTCCCTCCTTTTGCCCGGTCCGGTTCAATCGGATCCGGCCCGCTCCGCCTAACCGAGCCCCCTGACGGATAGACCGCCGTCGCTGGAAATCACTTCGCCGGTAATTGCTTTCGACTTGTCCGAAGCGAGCAGCACGTAAGCCGCGACATGATCTTCCGGCTCCATGACCATGCGCATCGGATTGCGGCGCTTCACATTTTGCGCTTTCGTTTCGTTGTCGACCGTCTTCACGAACGGCTGAAGCGGCGGAATAACCTTCAGCGCCGTTAGCGTGCCGCCTGGCGAAACGGCGTTGACCCGCACGTCGGGAGCGAGTTCGAAGGCGAGCTGTCGCAGCAAACCGATTTGCGCATGCTTGCTGGCCGTATACCAGACTCCCCCGCCATCGGGATAAAACCCGGCTCCGGAGACGGTAAATATCATGTTGCCCCCGGTTTTCCGCAGCTCCTCGACGGAAGCTTTCGCCGCATAAAAGTAGCCTTTTACGTTAACGTTCATAAGGATGTCGAACGCGTCCGTCAACGCCTCCGGCGTAACGTCGGCAAATTTGGCGAATCCGTCGAACACGCCCGCGTTGGCTACCAAAACGTCCAGCTTTCCGTACGCATCTACCGCTGTACGGACCGCACGAACGTGATTTTCATACCAAGTAACGTCCCCTTCGATGCATTGCACCGAGTCTCCGTAACGATCCGCCAATTCGCGAAGCTGTTCGACGGAACGGTCAAGCACGGTCAGCCGGGCCCCTTCGGCGACAAAAGCATCGGCCACGGCCCGGCCTATTCCGGTCGCTCCGCCGGTCAAATAGACGGACTTTCCCAGCAGCTGTCCCATATTCCAGCCCCCGCTTCCTAGACGAAAATCGCCAAGTTTCTCGTATTGATCGTCGTTTGATCGATAATAAAAAACCGCTTCAGCAGCTTCCACTCGCCGTTCACGCAGGCGAACTCGTCTCTTCTTTCCCCGGAGATGATATCGTGGTGAATGTCGTTTGTCCGGTTGCGGTAAATCATCAGGTAGCTTTTGACTTGCGCTTTTTCGCCCGGAACATATTCTTCGACCCGCACATTGCTGACAAACCGGCGGGTGCGGGACGCGGAATTTCCGCCCACGCATAGTCCGACTTCAGACGCTCGACGCGCATTTCAGCGTATGCGTATCGTCCTGAAACGCATACATGTCGGTCGAATAGTCGGGGCGCTCGATCCCTTCTTTATTGACGCGAACCGGCATCCTGTATTGAATGTCGGGGTGCAGCAGCGCGAACCAGCCGTCAAAGTCGATGGCGTCGAGCAGCTCCGCTTCTTTGTACAGCCACTGCTCGAACATGAACGTCGCGATCATCCGTTCTTCGTTCATTTGCCGGCGCCTCCTTCCGGCTCGCTCATTAAATCGAGCCAGTAGCGGTAAAAATTGCGCTGGCTCGCTTCGCTGAATTTATCCGCATAGACGGTTCCCGGCCCCGGAAAATCCGTTTCCGGTTCCCGGTGCAGGCCCATCGTATAGTTGTAGGTGAAGTTTTTCTTGAAAGGAAGCGATCCTGCAGCCGCCGCCGTAATGTCGGTAAACACTTCGGTGTCGTCTTGCTCGAAAATGCCGGACGGGCTGAACGTAAACACGAACGCTTCCCGCGAACGGCGCTTCCAATCTTCGCTCGCCCGCTTCTCTACGAGGAGCCAGGTGATGACTTCCATCTTGTCGTGGGAAATCGGCCGCCACAGACGGATGGATGTGTTGGAGATGAGCTGCCCTTTCACCTTCGTATGCGAGACCAGGAACGATAAGTTCGGGAAAACGGTGCCGATCAGGTTTTTCAGGCTGCCGAGAAGCTCGTATTGCTCCGGGGACAAATTCGCCTTGTACTCGTCCCTCAGCTCCTCGGGAAAGGCGAAGTCGGGATTCGGATAGCCGATATTGCAGCCGTGCCCGTGAGACGTGTAAACCTGGTAGCCTTTTTTCGAATACGTCGCGTTCGGCACCATGCCAAGCTCGGCGATCGAGCCGTGAGTCACCATCGTATGATAGGAGTCGCCGACGAAATTGTCGGAGCCTATTTTCCAATGGGAATGGACGACAAACCGTTGAGGAGGGCCCATCACTTCCATTTCGGCTCTCCCGACCGCCAGATCGAGGTACCATTTGAAATCGCCGAGGAACTGTTCGAGCGGCTCCGGCGTTTCGTTCCACGTGCCGAATATGAGCCCTTTGTACGTGCCGATCGTGACCTTATGCAGCGACAAGCGGGCCGTGTCCAGCTGGCCGCCATAAATCTCTTTCTGCATCGGCACCCCGATCAGTTCGCCGGTGTTTTTGAACGTAAATCCGTGATAAGGGCAGGTGAATCTGCCCTTGTTCCCTTTATCCGCACGGCATAGCTTCATGCCGCGATGAGTGCACATATTATAGAAAGCGTTCATGTTTCCGCTGTCATCCCGCGACACAATAACGGAATACCCCGCCAAGTCCCGCGTCATATAGTCGCCTGCATTCGGAATTTCCGATTCGTGCCCGAGGAGCAGCCACGTTGTCATGAACACTTTTTTCGTGCTCCAGCTTATAAATGGCCGGATCCCCCAAAATATAGGCCGGAACGACGCCTTCCTCCGGGCGCATCGTTTCGTTCAAATAAGCAACCGCCTCTTCACGGGTCATTTCCCCGAGCGACAGCTCCTTGTTTCTCATCCCAATTCCCTCCTTGCACTTTACCGCATTATGCCTGACGGGCTTCTGCGGCTTCTTTTTTCAGCGTGGTCAAGTAAGCAACCAATCCGACCGCCGATACAGCAATGAGCATAATAATCGACGGAGTAAAATCGCCTCCCGCGATATCTCTCATCCAGCCCATAATATAGCTCGAAAAGCCGCCGAGCAGATTGGTGAAGCCCATAAGTCCAGCCGCGCGCCCCGCCGTTTCCTTCGTCGAAAATTTGACGACAAACAAGTTGCTCAGATGGAATACGCCGCCCTGCGTCCCCATCGCGAGACCGAGGGCGAAACCGGCGATAACCGGATTGGCCGCAACATAAGCGGCCGACAAAAACAGAACGCACAGACCGAACAAAATGGCTGCGAGCAGCCCCGGCCTTCTCGTCTTATCTGACAAAAAGCCGCAAACGAGGACGAAGCAGAGAGCAAATACCCACGAAAGCGAAGTAATGCCGGCCATCGCGTCGCGCGTAAAATGTTTCGCCTGCACCAGGTAAGTCGGCAGCCAAATGCTGATCCCGAAAAACAGGAAGGAAGCGGCGAGCATGCCGACAAATACGATCCAATAGCGGAAGTCCTGCACGAAGGAAACCGCGCCTTCCTTGTCTGACTTCGGTTCGCTGCTGCGGATGTAAGCGAGTTCTTCCCGGCTCAGGTTCGGATGGTCCTCCGGCTTGTTGCGCGCAAGGAAGATGAACATCGGAATCGTAATCAGCAGGTTGAACGCTGCGAGCATATAGAACGATACGTGCCAGCTGAACGCAGCGGTGACATAGGTCAATATGATCGCGCCTACAGCCGGGCCGAGGTAGTTGCCGGAAACCCATGCCGCCTGAGCGCGGCCGAACTCGCGGCTGTTAAACCAGTTGGAAATAAACTTGCTGGAGATCGGAATCATCATGCCTTCGCCCAAGCCGAGAATAATGCGGCTGGTTAAAAAGAGGTGATACGAGGTGGCAAGGCGCCCATGATCATCGTCAGCGACCAGACGATCAAGCCGAGAATGGCGGTTTTCCTCGCGCCCAGCTTGTCGATGACAAAGCCCCAAAACAGGTTGGAAATCGAATAGGCTATCGTAAATATAAGCGTTAGCAATCCTAGCAGCGCATTCTTGTTGGCGCCCGTCAGCCCCAAATCTTTCAAAAAGCCCGGATCGGTCTGGATAACGGAAAGTCCCAATTTGTCGATTTGTCCAAAAAACCAGAAAGTAAAGATCGGCAATGCAATATATACCCACCGCTTTTGTACGTTCACCATAGGAACATCCCTTCACATTAGTTATGAGTAGGTATCACCAATCTTATCCGATCGAGTCTTGTCTCTTCTCTCAGTCAGCCGATATGAATCGCTTGGCTTTGGTTTTTTAACGTGGACAAAATGCTTAGCGCCGCCAAATAGCTCGTTTTCGGATTGCTCGGCATCGGGTCGTTCTCCACGTGCAGATGCAGCTTGCCGAATGAACCTGTCGCTTCGATCGAGTGGTTGTTTTTCTCCACATTCGGATCGGCGATAATTTTCACATTCGTTTTGTCGGGACCGAGGCCCGCGAGCGCCAAAATAATCGAGACGTTGATGTTTTTCGGAAATAGCGCGATCGCCTCGCCGGCCGAGCCGTCGAACAGCACGGTTTCGCTGTCGATCGTCTCTTCGGTTAGCGCTTTCGGAGGCTTGCGGGTCGTAATGGTAACGGAATCGAGCTGCCCCATCGAAGCAGCCGCCTTCAGCACGTCCAAGCCGCCGATAGCGCCGGACGGCAAATAGATTTGCTTTCCGGTGCTGCGGCAAACTTCGTTCAGGCTGTCGTAGAAATGGCGGTCCGCCAACGCCCCGACGCTGATGAGCACCAGATTTTTGCCATGCTTCAAAATCGCCGCCGCATATTGCCGCACAGCCTGAATGTTGGCCGCTTCGACGACCAGGTCCATGTCGTGGCGAATAAAGTCGTCAAACTCGCGGTACTGGCGGACGCCGAAGCGCTGCACGCTGTCTGCGGACAAATCGCTTCTCGGGTCGTACACAGCCGCTATTCGGCTTCCCGGAATGACGGCGCTTGCATTGAGGCTTTCCAGCAAAAATTTGCCGATATTCCCGCACCCGATTAACCCGATATTCATCCGAATTCCCTCCCTTCGTTGCTTCGCGGTCTTAATTCGCAAAACCGTACGTATCCGTAAACAGCTCCAGCGCACAGTGGCGCGTTTCTCTGCTGAGCCCGCTCTCCTTCAGGCCCGGGAAATCGAGATGGAGATCCTGAAAAATCGTATGGTTATTGTGGAACACCGCGCCTGCCTCGAGCCGGTCCGCAAGCTCCGCAGCGCGGGCCTCGTCCGCCGTCCAGACGGAGGCGCGCAGCCCGAATTCGGTATCGTTGGCAAGGGCAACCGCTTCGTCCGCATCGGAGAACGGGATGACCGGAATGACGGGGCCGAACTGCTCCTCCTTCACGATTTCGCTGCCCTGGTCCGCGCCGGTAACGATGGCCGGCTCCATGAAGTAGCCGTCTTCCCACGTCTCCGGATTCAGCTTCCGTCCTGCTCGGATCACTTGGGCGCCGCTTTGCTGCGCACGCTCCACCAAAGACCGGACGAAGTCGAATTGCGATTTGTTGTTGAGCGGCCCCATCGTCGCGTCGGGCTGTATTCCGTTGCCGACGACAACCCGGCCAAATTCCTTGGCCAGCTTGTCTACGAGCTCTTCGTATCGCGATTCGTGAACGTAGACGCGTTTTACCGCGGAGCATACTTGTCCGGCCGCTCGCAGTATGCCGAAGCGCAGGCGCTGCACGGTGTCCGCATCGAGGACGGCGTCATCCAGCACAAGCGCGGGATCGTTGCCGCCAAGCTCCATGTACAGCTTTTTCACCGTTCCGGCCGACAGTCGCATAATTTCTTTGCCGGTTTCCGTGCCGCCGACGAACGCAATCGTCCGCACTCGCGGATCGGTGCACAGCATGCCGCCGATCATGCTGCCGGAGCCGGTCACGATATTGATGACGCCGGGCGGAAAATGCGCCGCGACAATTTGCAGAAACGTCATGACGGTAAGCGGGCAGTTCGTCGCCGGCTTGACGATAACCGTATTGCCGGCAAGCACTGCCGGTACGACCCGCTTGAAGGTCAAAATGAGCGGCGAATTCCAAGGGGTGATGACCGCCGTAACGCCGCGCGGCCGTTTGCGGATTTGTACTTTTTGCGCTCCGCTCTCCAGCTTCTCCGGATGCCACCACTCCAGCAGCTCTTCGGCTCCCCCCGCCATAATTTGCACGCAGCGGAGCAAGTCTTTTTTCGCTTCCACCAGCACTTTGCCGTTCTCGCGGACAAAGAGCGGCACGTTTTGCTCGACAACCGCCTGCAGCTCGCGGGCTGCGGCGCTCATCCGGTTCGCCCGGTCGGCAAGCTCCGAGCGGGACCACGATGCGAACGCATCGGCCGCGCTGTCGATCGCCTCCGCTACGTCCTGCTTCGTGCATAGCGCAACTTCGCCGACAATCTCGCGCGTGCTAGCCGGGTTATGGACTGTTGCCGCATCGGACGCTTTGCGCCATTGTCCGCCGATCAAGTAACGCGCGGAAACGTCCGGCCATCCTGTAGTCATGGCGCGCCCTCCTTTTTATGACAATTTTTTCGGTTTGAACGACTCGGCAGCTCCCGGAGGGCCGCCGAACGGCTTCGCCATCGGTCCGACCGCATTCATATCGACGACGATCATCGAAGGCCTTCTTGCCGCGACAGCTTTCTTCAGCTCGGCGACGAAAGCTTCGGGCGATCCGATTCGGACCGCGTCAAACCCCATCGCCTCGCTCAGCTTCACGAAATCCGGGCTGAGCAAATCGACGGCGACTTGCCGGCCGTAAGCCGCTTCCTGAATGTTGCGCAGCACGCCGTAGCCGGCATCGTCAAACAGAACGACGATAATCGGCAAATTTTCCTGGACGGCAGCCGCCATTTCGCCGACGTTGACCATAAATCCGCCGTCGCCGGCCATCAGCACAACTACCCTGTCCCTGTCGCCCGCTTGCGCTCCGATCGCTGTCGGCAAGCCTTGCCCGATGCCGCCGCCGGAAGCATGAATGGACGTGCGCGGCTCGTAAATGTCGAACAGCCGGCTTCCCCACACGTTGGCTTGCACCGTTACGTCGCGCACGAGAATCGCATTGCGGGGGAGGACGCTTCGCATGCCGTCAAGCATTTGCTCGTAAGGGCCGAGCGTTGCCCGCAAATGGGCGCGCAGCTCGTCACGCACAGCTTTCACTTCGGCCAAGTAAGCGGCGTCCGGCTTCAAGCTGTATGCTTCAAGCGACTGCAGCACAGCTTGCAAAATCTCCTTGGCATCTCCGACAAGCCCGTACGCCGCGCCGTAGTTCCGGTTGACCGCATGCCAGTCGGCATCGATGGAAACGTGCATCTCCGGCACCGTCACTTTCCAGTTGGACGTTTCGTTTCCCCTGAACCGGACGCCGACGCTGATCAGCAAATCGGACTTTTGCAGCAGCTGCTTCGTGAGTTCCATCGCGGCAAAATGGCCGATGCATTGCGGATGATCTTCCGGGATCGAGCCTTTGCCCGATTGGCTCGTGATGACGGCAGCGCCGAGCGTTTCGGCAAGCTGCTTGATTTCGGCGGACGCCCCGGCCGAAATGACCCCGCCGCCGGCCCAAATAACCGGCCGTTTCGCGGCGGCGATTCGGTCCAAAAGTCCGGCAGGCAGCTTCGGAAGCGCTTTATCCTGTACGGAAACGGGAACGCTCATCTGTTCCACCCGGCTGTCCGGAATGATCGCCGACTGGTAATCGATCGGAATTTCCAGCGTCACCGGTCCGGACGGCGCGCTCAGCGCTTCGCCGATCGCTTTGCGCGTGACGGCGGCGGCCTGATCCGGCCTCGTCAAACGATAAGCCCGTTTGCAGCAGCCTTCCATCATCGCAAGCTGATCCTTCATTTCATGAATGTAGCCTCTTCCCGTTCCCAGGTACGGAGACGCCACTTCCCCCGTCACATGCAGGAGCGGAACTCCCGCGGCCCAAGCTTCGACAAGCGAACCTGCCGCATTGCCCGCTCCGGTTCCCGTGCTCGTAATGACGACGCCGAGCTTCCCCGTCGCTCTGGCATAGCCGTCGGCCATATTTACCGCGCCGCTTTCCCCTCTGGCGCAAACGAGATGGATGCTGCCTTCGCGGAGAATCGCATCGTAAATCGGCATATTGTGAATGCTGACGATGCCGAAAGCGATGCCGACTCCGGCGCGCACCAGCTCCCTTACGACCGCATCCGCTGTAGTAAACACTGCCTGCTCTTGTTGCGTGGTCATTATGGTTCCTTCCTTCTCCATAGCTTTACAACGCTTTGCCGATGCCTCCGGCTACTTCGACCGTACTGCCCGACACATAACTGGCCCGCGCCGAGGACAGGAACAAAATAACCGAAGCCACTTCCTCCGCCTCCCCGACTCGGCCGAGCGGAATATTCCGCTTCTGCGCCAGATCGGCGTAATACTCGGCGGGGGCCATATCGGGAGCGTTCTTCTTCCGTCTGCGTTCCCATTGATCCGTCCGAATCAGCCCCAGGCTGACCGAATTGACCAAAATGTTGTCGGGCGCCAGCTCGTGGGCCAGCGTCTTGCTCAAGTTCAGCAACCCCGCTCTTGTCGCGGCGGTTGCCACCATGTGGCGCTCCGGCTCTTTCGCGAGAGTAGCGTTAATGTTGACAATTCGGCCGCCGCCCGCTTGCTTCAAATAAGGATAGGCGGCGCGAACCGCGTGAATCACGGAAAAATATTTCAGATCGATTTGCTCCTGCCACTGCTCGTCGGTAATGTCGAAAAAGTAACCCATCACGCTTTGTCCCGCCGCGTTGATCAAAATATCGATGCCGCCCAGGGCACCGGCCGCCGCTTCGACGAATGCGTTTACATCGGGCTTTTTTCGTAACGTCGCACGTTTGGGCGAAAATGCGCTCTTCCGGGCCGAAAGCGAGCAAATGGCGGCGGGCGTTCTCCATCCGTTCCGGACTCCGTCCGCATACCGCGACCTTGGCTCCTTCCTGCAAAAACATTTCCGCCGCCTTGAGGCCGACGCCCGAAGTTCCGCCCATAATGACGGCCGTTTTATTTTGCAATCCCAAATCCATCGCAAAACGACTCCTTTTCTCGCTCCGGCCGATTGCTTGTATGCCGGAGCCGTTTTTACGCCCAGCCCGGGTCCGGTTTTCCCGCCATCGCAGCGCGGGTTTCCGGCGACGGAGGACCTGCGACCATCCAGCGGTCCATCAGATGGGGAACGCGCTTCCACACTTTCGCTTCCCATTTCGATTCGTCCTCGATCGTGTCCAAATAACACGTGTACTCCATCACATAGCCCGCAGGATCTTGAAAATAGCAGAACACGTTGTTGCCGGGACCGTGTCTGCCCGGACCCCAAATTTCTTTCAGCCCGGCTTTTCTGACGTTGCTGATCCCGCGCATCAATTCGTCGACAGTACCCACTTCATAAGCGATATGGTTGACGGACGTATGCGCCGCCTGGTTAAAGGAAATCGAGTGGTGGCGCTTGTTGCAGCGGATAAACACCATCTGATGCTCGCTCCAGTCCGACACCTTGAAGCCGAGCACGCCGGTATAAAATTCAACCGCCCGGTCGATATCGACGGTATTGAGGACGACATGGTTCAAATAGACCGGATTCATGTTTTTGCGCTTCCATTCGGAAGTATGAATCTCGACCCAGCACGACAGTTCGATGACCCGGTTCTCCGGATCGGCGAAGCGAAGCCCGTAGCCTTTGCCCGCTTCGTCCAAATATTGCGGAGGCGTTACGATGCGCACGCCCTTCGCGGCAAGAAGCTCCGCGGCCCGGTCGACCGCTTGCTTATCCACCATGCCGAACGATAGATGGTGCAGGCCTACCGAATCGTCGCGGTGCAGGCTCAAAATGTGATGCTCCGGGCCCGCTCCGCGAAAGCAGACGGCGTCTTCCGTTTCGTCCACTTTGTCAAGCCCCCATACTTGCTCGTAGAAATCGGCCTGCTCCTTCAGCACGGGGGTGCGTAATGCTATATGTCTCAAATGAGTGATGCCAATCACGTGCAACACCGCCTTCTTTTTGCGAAATCTCGGGCCAAGCGGCGGAACGCCGCGGCTCTTTGTGAAAGATGGAGGTCTTGCGGACCTCCATATAGGGAATAGTTCGAGGTTATGAATTTTTGATAATCGCTTCGCGCTCTTTCGCCCGCTTGATTCGCAGCTCTTCCAGCGCGCTTCCCGGCGGGTAAGTCGGAAGGTTCGGCTTGCTTGCTCCCAGCATAACGAGCATGAGCGCTTCTTCGTCGCCTACGTTTTTGACGCCGCGCTGCACGCCCGGCGGACAGCTGATGCAGTCTCTTTCGCCGAGCGGGATTTCGACCGTCTCGCCGTTCAGCTCCACCATAGCGTTAATTTTTCCTTTGATAACGAAGAACACTTCCTCGACGTCGTCATGCAGATGAAGCGGCCCAATGCAGCCTTGCGGCAGCACCATCGTGCTGAGCGTAAAATGGTCCGCCTGGATGACGTTCGCATCGTTGTTAGCGGTTGCACCGCGGCCGATGTAACGCATTTGCGCGCGCTTGTAGCGCGGGTCGATCTCCTCCTGGAATTTCAGAACGTTCCAGTCCAGCTTGCGGTTGCTCAGTCGTGCCACATATGTTTTTTCGAATTCTTCAGCCGTCATTTTCTGTACAGACATCGAAGTGTCCACCTTTCAGCATCAGTATTATGTTTTATATACAAAACAATGTTTCGTATATGTATCAATTGTAAATCCACTGCAACGAACGTGTCAATATGTAAGCGATAACAAATTTATAGCAAAAAGAAAAACCAGGATATAAGCAGCCGCTTATCCTGGTCCTCATATCGTTTTATTGATGGCCGAAGCCCATAAATCCCGACAGCTTGCCGGTCGTGTCCAGCAGCCTGGGCAAAGCCTTTTCGCGAATAAACGCGTCATCGAAAAATGTTTCCGCGGCAACGACGTTGACCGCTGCCATCACCGCTCCGCTTTGGTTAAAGATCGGGGCCGCAATCGAGCTGATGCCTTGCTGGAATTCGCTGTTCGTCATCGCGTAGCCGCGCTCCCTGATGAGACGCAGCTCGGCTTCCAAATCGGCGATCAGCGTCTTCGTTTGCTGCGTATAAGGCTTCAATTCCGCGCCGCGTAATATGCTCCTCAGCTTGTCTGGCGGCTGAAACGCCAGCAGCAGCTTGCCGTTTGCGGTCGCATGGGCCGGAAAACGCATTCCGGTATTCACGAATATCCCCTTAAACCCGACAATCCGGGCATGGCCGACATAAACGACCTCCGCCCCGTCGAGAATGGACAAATATACCGATGCCCCCGTATCGTCGCGCAGCTGCTCCAAATACGGCTGGGCGATTTCCGGCAGCTGAAGCGAGTGCAAGTACGAAAAGCCGAGCTCCAGCACTTTGGGAGCGAGCTGATACCGTTTCGTTTGCTCGTCCTTATGCACGTACCCGAAGCTTTGCAGCGTGCTCAGCAAACGGAAAGGCACCGTCCGGTTCACGCCAAGCTTGCTGGCGATTTCGTTCAGCGAGAGCGTCGGCTCCTCGGCACTGAACATTTTCAGTATTTCCAGCCCCCGTATTAAAGCGTTGGAGGAATACCGGTCTTTTTCCGTTGTCACAACGACCGTCACGTCCTTATTTCGGAAATGAATGAACATGAATAAAACCGCAAAAGCACCTTTATCATACCAATATTTTAAACGCTAACCAAGAGGAAGCGGCTGCCGCAACCCGTCACGATTGCTTTCCCGTCAGAAATTCGATAACGAACCCGTTGAACGTTTTCGGATCTTCCTGATAGCACAAATGGCCGGCGTTAGGAACGATGCGAAACAGGGAATGGGCTATTTGGCGATGGAAAATGAGCCCGTCGCTAACCGGAGTTACTTTGTCCAGTTCCCCGTAGATGAGCAACGCAGGCATGGAGATGCGCGGCAAAAGCTCGGTCTGATAGGCGTTCGACAGCGAATAGGCAACCGATTTATACCCGGCGGGCCGAATTTGGGCCATGATGGACTTCGCCCGTTCCCGAACCTCCTCCGCTGCTTGCGGTGCCAGCATGTCGCCGATCCGTCTGTCGGCGATTTCCGCCGGAGTCAGCGTACCGATGTTCTTCAGCCTGTTTTGCAGCCTTCGCTCGTTCTCTTCTGCGCTTAAAGCGGAAGCCCCTCGCGTGGCATCGGCCAGAATAAGCGCTTTCACCAGCTCCGGGTACCGGCTGCTTAACTCAATGGCAATGGCGGCGCCCATCGAATGGCCAAGCAGGTAGATAGCTTTGTATCCAAGTTTGTCGATAAACGCTTTCAAGACGTCAGCGAACTGCTCAAAGCTGCGGAATTGTTCCTTCGGGTCCGAGCTCCGGCCGTAACCGGGAGCGTCCCAGGCTATGACGGTAAAATGATGCTGCAATTCGGCAAGCTGCTGCACCCAGGACTGGGAATTGTTGCTCATGCCATGAAGCAGCAGCAGAGGAAATCCGTTCCCGCTAATTTCGTAATAGATCGACAGGTCTCCCGCTTGTGCGTAAGGCATCTTGTATTCCTCCGCTTTTAGGTTGTTTTATATACGAAACATAGTTTCAATAATATGCGCAGCGAGTTGAGTTGTCAATCCAGTATGTCATACAAGCGCCTCCCTCCTCGATCCTAAATTTCGGCCGGCTCCATGCATAAAAAGGAAAGGAACGTTTACTCTACAAAGTATCGAACTTGTCGAAGGGAACTTATCCCAATGATTGACCTACAGCAAAACCTTTTCCCGGATTTGCAGCAAAATGAGCAAATGCTCCGCTCGCTATATCCCAATTGTTCGGATGTCGTCTACCGCTCTTTTCTCGTCGGCGGCACCGTGAACGCCCTGCTCGTCTATATCGAAGGCTTGTCCGATACGTCCGGAATTGAAGAGTATGTCATCGCTCCGCTCATGCGGGAAGACCTCGGCGTAGTCGACGGCATCGGGCAACTTGCCGCCGCGTGCATTTTCGTCTCCCAAACGAAGGAATTCACCACGTTTGCGGAATGCCTTGAGCATCTTTCGAACGGGTACCCGGTTCTGCTGTGGGATAACGAAGCATGCGGCGCCGCTTTGGGCCTCACGAAATGGGAAAAACGGTCGATTGAAGAGCCTGTGGCGGAGACGGGAATCAGGGGACCGCGCGAAGGCTTTACCGAAACGCTGCGCGTCAATACGTCGCAAATCCGCCGTATCATCAAAAGCCACCTGCTGAGAATGGAAGCGGTAAAACTCGGCGAATACACGCGCACCAATGTCGTTCTCGTGTACATTGAAGGACTCACGGACAAAACGCTGGTGGAGGAAGCCAGAACCCGGCTGAGCCGCATACGGATCGACGGCATCATGGAAAGCGGGTATATCGAGGAGCTGATCGAGGACCAGGGGTACTCGCCGTTTCCGCAGCTGCTGAACACCGAACGGCCCGACGTCGTTTGCAGCTGTTTGCTTGAGGGGCGGATTGCCATTTTGACGGAGGGGTCGCCGTTTGCCTTAATCGCTCCCATCACGCTTTTCACTTTATTTCAGTCGCATGAAGATTATTATCAACGGTTTCTCGTTTCCACCGTTCTTCGGTGGCTCCGTTACAGCTTTATTTTGATTTCCCTGCTGCTGCCTTCGCTGTATGTGGCGATACTTACGTATCATCAGGAAATGGTCCCGGGCTCCCTGCTGATCAGCATGGCGAGCTCGCGGGAAGCGGTGCCGTTTCCGGCGCTGATCGAAGCGCTCATTATGGAGATCGCCTTCGAGGCGCTGCGGGAAGCGGGCGTGCGCTTGCCCAAGCAGGTAGGTGCCGCAGTCAGCATCGTCGGTGCGCTCGTCATCGGCCAAGCGGCGGTTCAAGCCGGCCTTGTGTCGGCGCCGATGGTGATCGTGGTTGCCATCACCGGCATCGCTTCCTTCATGATTCCGCGTTATATCGCCGGGATCGCCGTACGGCTACTTCGTTTTCCGCTCATCCTATTGGGGGGGTCGCTCGGTTTGCTCGGCGTCATGATGGGCATTATCATCCTCGTGCTCCATCTGTGCAGCTTGCGTTCGTTCGGCGTTCCTTACTTGTCGACCATAGCCACTCCCCATATGTCCGAATTGAAGGATGTTTTGGTCCGGGCTCCTTGGTGGAAACTGGATACGCGTCCCCGTTTGACGGGGAAGTATAACAAATACCGGCAGCCAACCGGGCAAAAGCCTGGACCAGCGCGGGGAGATGACTCATAATCCGAAAAGTGGTGAAAGGCGATGTTGGAGAAAGGGCGAATTTCGGCCTTCCAAATGGCGATTATGATGTATCCGACTGTCTTGGCAACGGGATTCCTTGCACTTCCGACCATCACGGCCCAATATGCCAACAACGATCTTTGGCTGACGGGTATTGTCGCCTCGTTATCGGGTTTTCTCGCCATTTTTGTGACGACCCGGCTCCACGAGCTTTACCCGAAACAAACGATAATCGAGTCCAGCGAGCATATCGTCGGGAAAATACCCGGAAAAATGCTCGGCATCGCATACTTTCTGTTTTTTATGCATGTCACCGGCTTCATTTCCCGGGAGTATGCCGAATTCGTGAAAGGAAATTTTCTGTTCAAAACCCCGATTATACTCATCATTGCCTCGATCGTCCTGCTCGCCGCATTAGCCGTGCGAGGCGGAGTGGAAATGTTGGCCAGAAGCGCGGTGATCTTCACGCCAATCTTTATTTTGCCTCTATTTTTTCTTTTGCTTCTCATCCCCGACCTCGACACAGGAAACCTGCTTCCCGTTCTTCATCGCGGATTCGTTCCTGTGCTGAAGGGGACGGCCACACCGCAGGCTTGGCTTTCGGAGTTCTTTTTAATGACCTTTTTGCTCCCTACCCTGACTTGTCCGGATCAAGGAAAAAAATGGGGCCTTATTTCGCTCATCGTCATTGTGTTAAGTATGACGTATGTGAATTTGATGACTTATTCTGTGTTTGGTATCGATACAGGCAATAAAACTTCC
The DNA here is from genome assembly GCF_000829455.1 of Gordoniibacillus kamchatkensis. GTDB lineage: Bacteria > Bacillota > Bacilli > Paenibacillales > NBRC-103111 > Gordoniibacillus > Gordoniibacillus kamchatkensis. The sequence goes on along the minus strand of NZ_JXAK01000044.1, from coordinate 536 downwards.
CCCATGCTGATCGCTTTCCGCTATATCCGGCTTGGCGATTTCTTCGAAAATCTGGAGGCAGTACTGTTAGCCATGTGGGTCGTCGGCAATTTTGTGAAAATCAGCATGTTTTTTTATGCGACCGTCCTTTCTTTCGCACAATGCTTTACTTTATCGGATTACCGTCCCACGGTTTTACCGATCGGCATTCTGATCGTTGCGTTCAGCCTGTTCGATTTGCCGAGCTTCCCGGTCATGGCATCCGTTATCAGATACGCAATCCCTTTCTACCTGCCGGCGTTTTTGGTCGTCATTCCGCTCGTTCTCCTTATTGCGGCCGTTCTGCGCAAACCCCAAAGAACCGGTAAGGGGGAGCAAGCCCCATGAAATCGTTGATCAGGCTCGCGATCTTCAGCGCGTTGTTGTCGCTGCTGCCCGGCTGCTGGGACCGTACGGAGCTGAACGATCTCGCTCTCGTTACGGCGCTTGTATTCGACAAGGCGGAGAACAACCAAATTCAATTGACTGCGCAAATCATTATTCCGCAAAATCAGGGC
>NZ_JXAK01000043.1 GCF_000829455.1 Gordoniibacillus kamchatkensis | reverse complement strand
AAGCGGTGGTACGACGCCGGCTAATAGTGGTATGTTGCAGAACGGCGACGGCATGACGCTTAGCAACAGCGGTAAAACGCAGAGCAACAGCGGCACGGCGCAGGGCAACGGTGGCCCGGGGGCAGCTGAAAATGACATGGCGCTGCCCGGCAAAGATTCTGAGGCGAGCCATAACGACCTAATACAAGGCGATGGTACGTCACAGTCGGCTAGCACGAAGGTTGAGGCCGGCAGCGAGCCGATACGGCCCACAAACGCAAACGGCTCGAACGCGGGCGGCCTCGCCGCGGCGAACAGCTTTGCTGTCGAGCCCTGCAAGCTGGAGGTGAAGCCGTCCGGCAGCGCCACTGCCGATGCTGTCTCCGTGTTCAAGCGGACCGTCCAGCCGCAGGGAGAGCCGCTAACCGGCATTAAGGCCATCTCGGTCAGGCGTCTTGTCGATGAGGCGGGCTACGGGTACCGGTTCGGCACATCGTATGCCCTTGCGTCAGACGGTACGCTGTTTACGTGGGGGCTGCAGGACTTTGCCTCTATAACCGAGACAATGGATTTTCCCGCGCGAGTGGAAGGCATGCCGGCTATAACGGCTACGGACGGCAGATTCGCTCTCGACGCTACCGGGCAAGTGTGGTTGGTAGCAGGCGATAAAACACCCCGCAAGCTGAGCGGCCTCGACCGGGTCAAACGTATACGGCAAAGTAACGACAACAGGCTCGCCGTTTTGAAGGAAGACGGTACGGCGTGGACGTGGGAGCTCGTGTACAAATATGAGATAGGAAAAGGCGATCGATGGGAGGAGGTGCTGACGCAGGCCGACGTTACGAACGTTGCCGATATTTTCGCCGGTATGCGGGCGCCTTACTTCTTAAAGTCAGACGGCACGCTGGCAGCGGCGTCTGTCGACGGCAACGCGGCCGAACCGGCCGAGAGCGCCGTTATCGAATTGCCGGAAGGAGCGAAAATCGTCCGCGCCGAAGGTGCGACCGACTTCTCTTCACTGTTCTTGCTTGCGGACAGCGGCGACTGGTTTCACTACAACGAATACACAAAAGAGCTGCAGCGGCTAGCCGGGTTACAGGGGGCGATGAAGGTGACCGGCGGTTCCGATTACAATTTGGCTTTGCTGCGGGACGGTACGGTGCGAGGCTGGGGCAGCAACCGGGATATGCTCGCCCCGGGCAGAATGGACCAAGAAGATTTCCCTTCGCTGACTAGCGATATCCGCTCATCGGAGCGTAGCGTGCCCATCGGCGGCCTGACCGATATCGTCGACATTCAGGCCGGCAGCGACCATGCGCTGGCGCTTCGCCGCGACGGCACCGTGCTGAGCTGGGGCAGCAACAGCTACGGCCAGCTCGGACGCAGCAAGCATTGGGCCGGGAAGCTGACGGAGGTCGGTACGCTGGAAGACGGCGCCACCTTGATCAAGCTCGGCTTCGAAGGATTGACGTTCCTGAAGGACGGCGACGTATACCGGATGGACGGCGACGGACGCCTGATGCCTTGGGTGATAGGCCAGCAGGTGATCAAAGCGCCCCTACGTCCCGAAGGACTTTTCCTGACGAAAGCGGGACAGCTGATTGTGACGCAATATCAGGGAACCGACTGCCAAATTTTTACGGCGCAGTCGCCGATTCGCGACATTAATGAAGATGGCTATCGGACGTTGCTCGCGCGGTTGGACAACGGCCGAATGATCAGAGTTACACTGAACGGATTTGAGCTAAAACCGCTGGAGTTGCGGCTCCCCTCCCAATCGAAGCCGGCACGCCTTTACAGCTACCCGATACCGGTTGCGTTGACGGAGGACGGGGCGCTGTATGCCGCGGTTTCTATGTCCGACACAGAAACGGAGCTGAAGCGCGTCCCTGGCTTGCCGAAATTAAAGTCATGGGGCGCGCAAGCACCGGCCTACTTCGACTTGAACAGCGCTATCGGCTACGCACTTGGGGAAGACGGGGCCGTGTACGAAGTGACCGCAAAACTGCCGGAAGGCACGCAGTACGATATGGCTGCGCCGCTGAGCTTTCAGACGAAGCAGGTGCAGACCGGCATCGCGGCGCTTTACGGCGGGCTCACGATCAGCGGCAGCGGGCGGCTGCACGAAGAGCGCTACCGCGACAGATTCGACGATACGTCCGCCGACGTGCGGCAAATTCGCTACATGCTATCCTCTTACAATTTCGGCATCGAAGGGCCAGGCAGCTTATGGCACGCCGCCGTGACGAACGACGGCCGGGTGCTGTGGCTGGGCGACATGCCGTTTCAGCGGCTGTCCGCGCCGCCGGCGCCCGTGACGACGATCCCTTGAAGCCAATCGCAGCCCACCGTGACAGGTGCGGCTGCGATTTTTTTCGCCATGACGAATATACAAATCGTGCGCCGCATATACCTACGTCGAACCTCGCGTGAATATCATCTACAAAAAAAAGTTGACATGTGCTTGTTAGCCTCTTGACAGATTTATGCTGCGGCTGTAGGATAGGTGCGAAGCCGATTAATCCTACCAGTCAGGTAGGAATAAGGAGAAGGGGAGAATACATGAACAACAACTTGATTCATGCCATTCAGACGAACTGGTTCAGCTTGCTTGTCTCCATCGTTCTGATCGGTATTTTGTTCGTTCTCGCGAAGCGGAAAGTGAATTTCGGCCTTCGCGTTCTGATTGCCCTGGCGTTCGGTTTGATCGCCGGCGTATTTTTCAACAGCTTTAAATTCGACGCGACCAGCGTGAGCACGATCGGCACCATCTACGTCAACCTGGTCAAAATGCTCGTAATCCCGCTCGTCTTCGCCGTCGTGATCCAGAGCATCACCTCGATCTCGAGCCTTGGCCAACTGCGCAAAATCGGCGTCAAAACGATCGCGCTGTTCCTGATCACGACCGGGATCGCCGCGCTGATCGGCCTTATTGTAGCGCTGGCGTTCGACCCGGGCTCCGGCATCCAGCAAGCGGTGCCGAAAGATTTCAAAGCGCGGGCCGTTCCGACGTTCTCGCAAGTCATTCTCGACCTGCTGCCGTCCAACACGATCAATGAAATGGCGCAAGGCAAAGTGCTTCCCGTCATTATTTTCGCTATTTTCCTGGCCGTTGCGATCGTGCACATTAGCGCCAAGAAGCCGGAAACAGTACAGCCGTTCAAAACGTTCATCGATTCGTTCGTGCAAGTGATGTTCCAGGTAACGAAATACGTGATCCGCCTCACACCGTACGGCGTATATGGGCTCGTAGGAGCGATGGCTTCTAAATACGGCGCCGATACGCTGCTTCCGCTGATCAAAATCGTCGCCGCAACCTACGTTGCGCTTCTGCTTCACTTCATCATTACGTTCAGCAGCTTTGTCGGCTTCGGCGCGAAGGTGAATCCGATCAAGTTTTTCCGCAAGGCATACCCGACGATTGCCGTCGCTTTCACGACTCGCAGCAGCTACGCTACGCTGCCGATCAACCTTGAGGTGATTACGAAGCGTCTGCGCGTGTCGCCGAAAATCGCTTCGTTCGTAGCGCCGCTCGGTGCGACGATGAACATGAACGGCTGCGGCGGCGTATGGCCGGCTGTGGTGGCGATTTTCGTAGCGCGCGTGTATAACATTCCGCTCGGCATTTCGGAATACATCCTTATCGTGCTCGTGAGCATGATCGCTTCGATCGGCGTCGCCGGCGTTCCCGGTCCCGCGTCCATCTCCACGACGGTCGTGCTGACCGCGCTCGGACTGCCGATCGAAGGCCTCGGCCTCGTGCTTGCCATCGACGCTATCGTGGATATGGGCCGCACGGCGGTCAACGCGACGGGTACGACAGTATGCTCGCTGCTCGTGGCTAACTCGGAAGGCGAATTCGACCGCGCCGCGTTCGATCGCGACGAAGAGGATGCGCTGGAACTCAACCACGCCTAAACGGTTCGGGTCCGCTATATTAGCAAGCTGACTTTTATCTCCGCAGAGTGGCCTTCGGCCGCTGCGGAGATTTTTATTTTGCGGGCACGCGGGTGTTGCGGCAGGCGGGGGAAGGCGGCGTTCTGCCGGGGTTAATGTGGGCCGGGATGATGCTAGCCGGTAACTGCATGACTTAAGAGGCCCGTCAGGAGCCGCGCAATTTGCCCGTGGACCCTCGGCAACGTAAAAAGCGAGCTTGCCTTCCTGCGGGAACGGTGCAAGCTCGCTATTTGCAATTAATAGTTTGTTTTAGGCAACGGCCCTGGCTTGTTCCGGGCTTTCTCGGTTTCGGTTTTTTGTTAGATTGGCCTCGGTTGCTTCGAAGGGAGGTGATAGCGCCCAGTTTCTTTAATTAGCGAATGTGCGGACCCAGCCCGACACAAAACCGCCATCGATAAACATACTGCGAAACTGCCTCAAACGTCAGCCTGCAATGAAGAGATGCATAACCGCCCTATCCCCGACAAAGTCACCACAATATCGCTTAATCGGCCACAAGGCTAAAGCCTTTTCCGCCGACCCGCCTGCCACCCGTCAGCTTCGGCTTTTCAATGCGACGTCTTTCGCTTGCCGCTCTTCCATCTTCCCTGGGCGGGTTTTGCTCGCTATAAACACCCCGCCAAGTATGAAAGCCAGCCCCGTAAGCAAGCTCCAATGGATTTGTTCGTTCAACAACGTATATCCCCATATCATGGCGCTTACCGGCACAAGATAAGTAACCATAGTCGCGAATTCGGGACTTCCTTTTTGAATCATATAATAAAAAAGAATGTAGCGATGCCGGAGCCGAATATGCCAAGCCCGGTCAGCGCGGCGATGTTCGTAGGCGAAGCAAGGCGCGCGAGCGAGGACGGTTCCGCCGACAATGCGACTATACCGCTCCCGATCGCGGAGCAGAGCAAGGTGACGAACGTGAATTGATACATCGAGAGCCCTTTTAGCCGTTTGGACAACTGAGAGCCGACCGCATAACAGAGCGTCGCCGCCATCATGCCGGCAAAGCCTATCGGATCGACCGATATGATGGAAACCGGATTTACACCGAGCAGTACAATAATGCCGATGAAGGCAACCGCCATCCCCAGCCATTGCAGCCGGTTCGTTGCCGCCTTAAAGAACGCCACTCCCACAACCGTTGTCCACAGCGGTGTTGTAGCGTTGAGGACGGATGCCACGCTGCTTGTTACTCTCGTCTCGCTAAAACCGATGAAGGCCCACGGAATGGCTGTGTTGAACAAGGCCATTACGGCTACGGGCAGCCAAGGCATTTTTCGGAGCTCAAAAGGCTTCCTGAGCACCAGCATAATGACGGTGATAGCGGCGAGTCCGAAAAAGGACCGCAAAAAAGCGATCATCCAAGGACCGAAGTCGGGAAGCAAAATTTTGATAAAGAGGAACGATCCGCCCCAGATGAGGCTGAGCAAAACTAACACGACATATAGCGAACGAGGCACAGCAATCCCTTCCTCCCATCATACCGATCCCGAACTCCGGGACGCCCATTCCGAAAAACCTTGTTCCAACATCATAACAAGGAGCCGTGCGGAATGGAAGTCCGGCTCTCTTTTATACAATTGTATCGCAGAGACATTTCGGTTATGATCGAAGTGTGAATGTTTAACAAGTGTGCTCGGCATATTTTCCGGGAGGCTGGACGAGATGAATTCAAGCCCGAACATTGCGGAGATCGCCTCGCTCATCGGCGAACCTTCCCGCATCGCAATGCTTGTTAGTCTGCTTGGGGGAAAAGCATTGCCCGCCGGCGAATTGGCCGGCGCAGCCAGGATTTCGCCGCAGACGGCCAGCTCGCACCTTGCGAAGCTGGTGGAAGGCGGCCTCATTATCCAGGAGTCTTACGGCCGGCACAAATATTTCCGATTGGCCGGCAGCGAGGTCGCACACGCCTTGGAGGCGCTGCAAGCAATTGCTCCCGCGAAGCCCGTTCGGTCGCTGCGGGAATCGGATCGGCTCAAAGCTTTGCAATATGCGCGTACTTGTTACGACCATTTGGCAGGCCAAGTCGGGGTCGCGCTGACAGACAAACTTCTCGAATTGAAGCTGCTGGAGAAATCCGGGGAGGAGTTTGTTTTGAACGCATCGGGAAAAATGAAACTGCAGGCGATCGGGGTGGGCGTCGAAGAGAACGCCAAGAGCCGCCGTCATTTTGCCCGGCCATGTTTGGATTGGAGCGAACGCCGGCACCATTTGGCGGGAAGCTTGGGGGCCGCGCTGACGAGACGGCTGTTTGAACTGGGATGGATCGAAAAATTGCCGGGTAACAGGGCAGTGCGCGTAACCGACACCGGATGGGAAGGATTGTCCGAGCAGTTCGGCATGACCCGGCTTCCCCGGTAGTTGGAGCAGCCCGACGCGGCGCACGCTGCATGCTAACTTGTCGTGCTGCATCAGCGGCCGCTTCAATCGTCTGTTCGCCAAACTGGGCCAGCCGCAGACGGGAACACGGGATCAGACCGGCCGGGGCGGACGCCCCAGCCCGGTTTTGCCGCGGGACGTTGCATTTTGCCGAAAATTTCGGTACACTGTTGCCAATCGAATCGGATAGCGGCGATGAAGGATCAATAGTACTTGCAAGCTTGCCGATCAGCGACCCGGGGACGGTGGAAGCCCGGGCGGCGGAACCGAGGAAACGGCAGTCCCGAGCGGCAAAACGAGCATGCAAAGGGAGTGCAAAACACGCCCGTACGGCGGCGTTTTGCATCAACTAGGGTGGAACCGCGGGAGCGCACAGCTCTCGTCCCTAGACAGGACCGTCCTGTCTGGGGGCGGGGGCTTTTGTATTTTACAGAACGAATATCAGATGAAGGAGAGTTCAAATCATGAGTGTCACAATGGAGCAAGTGGTAGCGCTGGCGAAGCATCGCGGGTTCATTTTCCCGGGCTCGGAAATTTACGGAGGCTTGGCCAACACGTGGGACTACGGCCCGCTCGGCGTCGAGCTGAAAAACAACGTCAAACGCGCCTGGTGGCGCAAATTCATCCAGGAGTCGCCTTACAACGTCGGCCTCGACGCTGCGATTTTGATGAACCCGCAGGCATGGGTCGCGTCCGGCCACGTCGGCAACTTCAACGACCCGATGATCGACTGCAAGCAGTGCAAGGCGCGCCACCGCGCCGACAAAATCATCGAAAACGCCCTCGATGCCAAAGGCATCGAGATGGTCGTCGACGGCTTGTCGTTCGACCAGATGATGGATCTCATCCGCGAGCATCACATCGTGTGCCCGGACTGCGGCGCGTTCGACTGGACCGATATCCGCCAGTTCAACCTCATGTTCAAAACGTTCCAGGGCGTGACGGAGTCGAGCGCCAACACCGTATACCTCCGGCCGGAGACGGCGCAGGGCATCTTCGTCAACTTCAAAAACGTGCAGCGCACGATGCGCAAAAAGCTGCCGTTCGGCATCGGCCAAATCGGCAAAAGCTTCCGCAACGAAATTACCCCGGGCAACTTTACGTTCCGGACGCGCGAGTTCGAGCAGATGGAGCTGGAGTTTTTCTGCAAGCCGGGCGAGGATCTGAAATGGTTCGAGTACTGGCGCGGCTTCTGCAAGGAGTGGCTGCTAGCGCTCGGCATCAAGGAACAGTCGATCCGCTTGCGCGACCATTCCGAGGATGAGCTGTCGCATTACTCCAACGCGACGACGGACATCGAGTACCGGTTCCCGTTCGGCTGGGGCGAGCTATGGGGCATCGCCGACCGGACGGACTACGACCTGAAGCAGCATATGGAGCATTCCGGCGAAGATTTCAACTATGTCGATCAGGAGAACGGCAACGAAAAATATATCCCGTACTGCATCGAGCCGTCGCTCGGCGCCGACCGCGTGACGCTGGCGTTCCTCGTCGACGCTTACGAGGAGCAGCAGCTGGAGGGCGACGACAGCCGCACGGTGCTGCACCTGCACCCGGCGCTGGCGCCGATCAAGGCAGCTGTGTTCCCTCTGTCGAAGAAGCTGGCGGATGGCGCGCAGGCGATTTTCAGCGATCTGGCGAAGCATTTCATGGTCGATTACGACGATGCCGGTTCAATCGGCAAGAGGTACCGCCGCCACGACGAAATCGGTACGCCGTTCTGTATCACGTACGACTTCGAGTCCGAGCAGGACGGGCAAGTGACGGTGCGCGACCGCGATACGATGGAGCAGACGCGAATGCCGATCGCCGAGCTGCGGTCGTTCATCGAGAGCAAGCTGCAGTTTTAAGTCGGGGTGAGAGGCAGGGAGCGATCCCTGCCTTTTTGGCCGCCTGGAGCCGATGCTCTTTTTGGGCGCAGGCCGGCTGCGGGGGGGTAAGGCGATGACGGCGGCCTCGGAGCGGCTGCTGGCGATGAAGAAGGGAGATTAAAGGCAGGAAGGGGCTGGGAGTCGTGATCCGCGTCGGAGTGACGGGCTGGGCCGAGCATGAAGCGCTCTATGCGGGCGGAGTGGCGCAGAAGGACAGATTGCGCGTCTATGGGCGCCATTTTCCGATTGTCGAAGTCGACAGCGCGTATTACGCCATCTTGCGTCCGGAGACGTATGCCCGGTGGGCGGCTGAGGTGCCGGCCGATTTCGGCTTTATTGTGAAGGCGTACTCGCGGCTGACGGGCCACGACCGGAGCAGCGAAACGGTCGCCGAGCGGGCAGAGCTGTTTCGGTCGTACCTGGCTTCGGTTGAGCCTCTGCGCCGGGCTGGCAAGCTGGTGGCGCTGCTGTTCCAATATCCGCCTTGGTTCGATTGCACGCGCGAGAACGTAAACGTGCTGCGGGCGACCAAGGAGCTGCTCGGCGATATGCCCGCGGCGCTGGAGTTCCGCCACCGCAGCTGGTTTACGCCGGACATGGCGGACAAGACGCTGGCTTTTATGGAACGCGAAGGCTGGATTCACGCCGTATGCGACGAGCCGCAGGCCGGGGAAGGCTCGATCCCGATCGTGCCGCAGGCGACGCATCCGGAGCTGACGATCGTTCGCTTCCACGGCCGCAACGCGGCAGGCTGGGTCGACAAAGGTCCGAACCGGCGCCAGGTGCGCTGTCTGTACCGCTATTCGGAGGCCGAGCTGAGCGAATGGGCGGAGCGGCTCGCAGAGCTGCAGCGGCAGTCGCGGCACGTCTGCTTGCTGTTCAACAACAATTCCGGCGGCGACGCGGTGCCGAACGCCAGACAGATGATGGCGCTGCTCGGCCTCTCTTATGCGGGCGAGGCGCCGGGACAGCTTGAACTGTTCGAGCTGTAGCCGGCGGCCGGGAGCGAGACCAGTTCCGCCTCTGAAGCGACGCGGTTTAGGTTAGGCTAGACAGGAGGTGATCGGTTATGCGGACAAGCGGGCGAGAAAGGAAAGCTGCGTATGCGCTGCCGGGCCGCGGCATACGCGTGCGCGCATTAACGGTTTTGCTGCTGACTGTCGTGCTGGCGGCGGCTCTGTTGTGCTGGCCAGGCCGCGAGGCGGCGGCCCACTCGGTGCTGACCGAGGCAGTGCCGGCCCCGAACAGCACGGTAGCCGCCGCCCCGGAACGCATTCGGCTCACGTTCAACGAGCGGCTCGAGAAAGAGCTGTATTCGATTACGGTCATTGATGAAAAAGGGGCCAAGGTGATCACACCACCCGCCGTCATGAGCCAGGACCAGCGGCAGATCAGCGTCGAGCTGCCGAAGCTGGCGGACGGCTTGTACACGGTCAGCTACCATATCATTTCCGCCGATGGACATCCCGTTGCCGAATCGTATGTGCTGACGATCGGCAAGCCAACCGGAACGACGGAAGCCGTAGAGCTCGGCCATAAACACCTCGAAACCGTCTACAGCTTCAGAATGCTGCACTATTTCTTCTTCCTCATGCTGCTCGGATGGCTGTGGTGGAAGCCGTACGTGCCGCTGCAAAGCGACGAGGACGCCGCGATGCGCTATGGCAGATGGCTCCGTTACTGGCGCCACCTGAACGCGCTGTTTGTGCTGGAGACGATCGCGCTGCAGACGATTGATGCCGTCGGGGACATAACGTGGAGCAATATTAGCGACCTTTGGTTCCGCACTTCCGCCGGCTGGTCGTGGCTTGCTCTCGCGGCGGTGTCGTTGGCCGCTTACATCATCACCGGCCGCAACAGGGCAATGGAGGCGGCCTGGATTGCGGCCGCGCTGGTCGCCAAGGCGCTGGCCGGCCACCCGCTCGCCGCATCGCCGGTATGGAGCGCGGTTGTGCCGGATGTGCTGCATCTGGCCGCAGGCACGCTTTGGGCTGGAGGCCTCGGCATCGTGGCCGTGCTGTACCGGCGCCACCCGGAAGCAGTGCGGGCGTTCCTCCCGCGCTTCTCGCGGGCGGCGCTCTACAGCGTCGCCGTGTTGGCGGTCACCGGTTCGCTGCTTGTGTTCCGTTACGTTCCGAAGCTGACAGACCTCGTGTTTACGGGTTGGGGCCTCTGGCTGCTTGCGAAGCTGGGACTCGTGGCGCTCGTCGTCGCTACAGGAGCGAAGCTGCGGCGAATGATGCGGCGCCGTGAAGACGACCGGCGCCTGCACGCTTGGCTGCAAGCGGATATTGCGCTCATGCTCGCTATCGTCGGCGTTGTCGGCATCTTCACCTATTTGTCGCCGACACCGCAAAATGCGCCGCTGAACTGGAAGACGCAGGAGCCCGGGGTGGCGCGCACCGTATCGATAACGCCGAACGTACCGGGCGCCGCGCCGAATCAGTTCGCCGTCTATATTACGCAAGATAACGCGAAGCCGGCTGTGAAGCTCGTGCAGATGAAGCTGAAGCCGCTCAGCCACCCCGAAGTCGCGCCGATCGAAGTGCCGCTGGAGCGGGTGGAGACCGATGCGCGGAAAGTGCGGCCCGGGGCGAGCCTGACCGCTTTCCTGACGGAAGGGCCGTACTTGCCGTTCCCCGGCAAATGGCGGGTGGAGCTTACGGTTCGCGACGCGAACGACGACGAGCGGGTATGGACGCAGGATATGCGCATTTTTTGAATGCTGCCCTGACGGTTCGCATTTAAAGCGTTTCAGTTCGGGAATGCACCTGCCCTGGCATATATGGCCCGCTGTGCATAAAACGGCCGATTATTCCTCACAATGTAACGGAAACCCGAACCGCATACCGGGAGGAGGAACGAAGCCTATGGCCGAATTGAAGGAGTCCAGCCTGCAGTCGCAAAATCCGGTGTCGCAGGCGCAGCAGTCCGTGGAGAAGCTGCGCCACGCCGTCAATCAGGCGCAGACGCATCCTACGGAGCAGATGATCGAGCAGGCCGAGAACGCTCTGGGGAAAGCGGAGCGATCCGTGGAGCAAGCAAAAGGGCATACGCACAACAACGGTCTGGAGCTGGCGCAGCAAACGCTGGCGGAGGAGAAGGAAGATTTGCAAAGCTTGCAATAAGCACGCAAAGCACGCAGCAATCGCAATCGAAAACCCGCACCAAGGGCGCGCGCGAACGCCCGGAGGCGGGTTTTGCATTTTTGGATTGGCGGGCGCTTATGATAAAATGGTATCCGCATAATGCTGGCTATGGATGAAGCGAAGATGACACATCAACCGCTTAAAGTCGGCCTGACGCTGAACAACGGCATAAAGATGCCGAGCTCGGACTAAGCGTCTGGAAAAACGCAGGAAGGCGACGAATGCAGCTATAGCGTGTATAAGACGACACCCCGACTGCGGCGCGAGCGACAACTGCCGCCGGCGGGGTGATGAGTTTTCCGCGACGGAACAACCATAAGAATTATAGTAGCATGAGTCTGTTGGGCGACCTGACCTCCATAGTCAGGCCGCCCATTTTTTAAGTGGGCTCGGCATCATTATCGACAGGTAGTAACAATTGAATACAAATTATTAATACTTAGTATCATATGTTATTGACAACGCTCTCATTCAGACTGTACTATTGTCTTAATCGTATACGAAACCGCTATCAAACGTTATCCCAAATTCCAATTGCAGAGGTGTGCCTGATGATGACAAAGCATGGAAAGGCCAAACGCTTTACCGCAATGACGTTGATTTCGGGTTTGATCGTTCTCGCACTGGGAGCTTGCAGCGGCAAAGACGCCACACCGGCAGGAACTGCGGCTCCGAGCCAAGCGGGGCAATCGGCGCAATCGGCATCTACGACTATTAGCGTCGCCGCGATCAACAACTTCCCCCCGTTCGACTTTAAAAAGGATGGTAAGTTAACCGGCTTCGACATCGAGCTCATGGAACTGATCGCGAAGGAAGAGAACCTGAAAGTGGAATGGAAAGAAATGAAGTTTGACGGCATCATCCCGGCACTGCAGGCCAAGCAGGTCGATGCCGCCATCTCGTTCATCGGCGCCCGTGAGGACCGCAAGAAAGTCGTCGATTTCACGGAAACGTATTTTTCTGCAGGCTATGCCCTTGTCGTGAAGAAGGACGGTCCCATTCAGAAGATGGAGGACCTTAAGGGCAAGACGGTCAGCGCCACGCAAGGAACGGAAGGAGTCGGCGTGACGGAGAAGCTGGCTCAGCAATACGGCGCCAAACAGCGCCTGCTGCAGTCGAGCGATACGTTGTACCTGGACGTCGAAAGCGGCAACGCCGACGCGCTCGTCATCGACTTCCCGGCTGTGGCGTACAAGCTGAAGCAGGAGGGCGACAAAGCGAAGCTCCGCATCGTTGGTGACAAACTGACGAATGAAGATGCCGCGATCGCAGTCGTGAAAGGGAAGACAGACCTGCTGAACAAACTTAACGACGGCTTGAAAAAAGTTCGGGAGAACGGCGCCTATCAAAAATTATATGACAGCTATTTCGGCACAAAATAAACAGGCTTAAAAAACGGGCACAATTGGCTAGTTTTTCTTTCCAGCAAAGGGGAGACATCGGTATGGAGTTTTGGGGAGTAATGTCGGATGCGTTGCCGACGCTCCTGAAAGGCTTGTCTTACACAGTGCTAATTGCGCTCGCGTCACTCGTGTTGGCTACGATTATCGGCTTGTTCGCGGGTTTGATGCGGATCTCGGGCAATGTCATCCTGCGCAGCGTTGCCGCCGCCTATATCAACCTGATTCGTGGAACGCCGCTGCTGATCCAGATTCTGTTTATTTACTTCGGATTGCCGACCGTGTTCCATGTTAACTTCTCCCCACTTGCGGCGGGTATTTTTGCGGTAAGCATCAATATCGGCGCCTATCTGGCCGAAGTGTTCCGGGCGGGGATCGAGTCGATCGACCGCGGCCAGATGGAGGCGGGCCGTTCGCTCGGTTTTTCGTACGCCGTCGCCATGCGGCTCATCATACTGCCGCAGGCCGTACGACGCATGACTCCGGCCTTCATTAACCAGTTCATTATCGGCATCAAGGATACTTCGATGCTGTCGGTCATTGGGGTCGCGGAACTGACGATGGAGGGGCAGTCCATCTATGCGATGAATTTTAAGTCATTTGAAATCCTGACCTTGGTAGGCCTGATGTATTTCATCATCAATTACGCCTTGACTGTTGCGTCCCGCTGGGTGGAGAAGAAGGTGGCGGTTTCATGATTACGGTCAAAAGGCTAAGCAAATCATTCGGCGATCATGAAGTGCTGAAGAACATTTCTATTCAGGTCGAACGGCAGGAGGTCGTCTGCATCATCGGGCCGTCCGGTTCGGGAAAAAGCACGCTGCTCCGTTGTCTTAATCTTATGGAGACACCTACCTCGGGGGACGTTTGGGTCGAAGGCGAGAACCTGCTCGATCCCCGAACGGACATCAATAAGTTCCGTCGCAAAATGGGCATGGTGTTCCAGCAGTTCAACTTGTTCCCGCATATGACGGCACTGGAGAACATCACGCTCGCGCCGACGAAGCTGAACCGCAAATCGAAGACGGAGTCGGGGATTCTGGCTCGCGAATTGCTGAAGAAGGTCGGGCTGACTGACAAAGCCGATGCGTATCCGCGCAGCTTGTCAGGAGGTCAGCAGCAGCGGGTAGCCATCGCCCGCGCGCTGGCGATGGAGCCGCACGTCATGCTGTTCGACGAGCCGACCTCCGCACTCGATCCGGAGATGGTCGGAGAAGTGCTGCAGGTCATGCGGCAGCTGGCGAAGGAAGGCATGACGATGATCATCGTTACCCATGAAATGGGGTTCGCGAGAGAGGTGGCGGACCGGGTTATTTTCATGGATAATGGAATGGTCGTCGAAGAAGGGAAACCGGGCGAGATGTTCGTCAGCCCGCAGAACGAGAGAACGAAGCTCTTTTTATCCAAAGTGCTGTAGCTCGTCTCCATCTCATGCTTTTGTTCCCGTCCGCGGTTGTCTGCGCCATAGGGTTCCCGGCGTAAGGAACACTGACGCTCGGACGGCCCCGGCTTTCTTCGTGCGATTGGATATTTTTGGAGGGCGAGCAGGAGTTCCGTCCTTCAAAATCGAAGTGATTGAACATTCAGAAGTGAATGAACATTGATCGTACGAAAGCGAGCGAGGCACCGTCATGACGAAGAGACAGCCTGCATATAAAAATATTTACGATTCGATTCGGGATAAGATTGTAAACGACGCCTACAAGGCAGGCGACATGCTTCCTTCCGAAGCGGAAATGGAAAAAATGTTCCAGGTCAGCCGCACGCCTGTACGCGAAGCGCTCAAGCAGTTGGAGAGCGACGGCTATATTTATCGCGTTCAAGGAAAAGGCTCATTCGTGGCTAACCGTCAGCCGGAAGAGAAGCGGCTATGGACGCTGATGACCGGCTTTCGGAACCACTACTCCAAGGATTGGCAAAAAATTTGGTCCAAGACGATCTCCAAGCAAAAGCGGGCGGAGCCGCATTATGCCGCCTTGCTCAAAGAAGAGCAGGACACGGAGCTCATTTGTCTGACGCGGATTCGCTATATGGACGGCGAGCCCGTCGTTTATTTGGAATATTACGTGCGCCCGATCGTGCCGTTTGAAGTATTCGAGGAAAACACGACGTTTCTCTCGATCGAGCAACTGCTCAACGAAGTGAACGGCACGACGTTTACGGACGTAGAAGAAGAGATTGAAGCGGTCGCGGCGGAGCCGTATATCGCGGGCGTGCTTCACATTCCGATCGGCGCGCCGCTGCTGAAAATTACGCGGATGTCGTATGCGGAAGGCATGGAGCCGATTCATGTGAACGTTTACTATGTAAAGACGGAGACGACCAAGTATTTCGTCAACTACAAAAACGCGGTATCCCAGACGTAGGGACGCATTCCAATTCGCGCTCCCGGTCGTCAGTATTGCCGATGGGGAGAGTGTACAATGAAAGCGAAAGCATATAGAGGCATTATGACGGCGCTGGTGACGCCGATTCGCGAAGACGGTTCGGTGAACGAAGAGCAGTTGCGCCGCTTGATCCGGTTTCAGATTGACAACGCCGTAAGCAGCATTCTGATGCTCGGCGGCACCGGCGAGTACCCGGCCCTGACGCCGGAGGCGCGCAAGCAGGCGATAACGATCGCGGTCAGTGAAGCAGGCGGGCGCGTGCCGATCGTGGCAGGCATCATTGCGCCGGGCATCGGCGACACGATCGAGATGGCGCTGTTCGCCAAAGAAGCTGGCGTCGCGTCGATCATGCCGGTAGCGCCTTATTACGTAAATCCGACGCAACAAGGGTTTCTGGATTACTTCCGCCGATTGGACGAGGCGGTCGACATGCCGATCTTCCTGTACAACATTCCGTATAAAACCGGCGTGAACATGAAGCCGGAGACGGTCGAGGCACTTTTGGCGGCAATTCCGAACATCATCGGCATTAAGGAATGCTCGCCGGATCTCGGGCAGTTTATCGATCTTCTGCGGCGCGTGGGCGATAAGATCGCCGTGCTGAGCGGCGAGGAGTTCCTTGCGGTATCGGAATTTATATTGGGCGCGCAGGGCGCCGTCATGGCAAGCGCCAACCTCGTGCCTGACGTATGGGTGCGCATGTGGGAGCTGACGCAGCAGGGCCAGTACCGGCAGGCGGTCGATATGAGCATCGCCTACTACCCGCTATTTAAAGCGATCTTCAAGGAAGGCAACCCCGGGCCGTTGAAGGCGGCGATGAACCGGATCGGCTTGGCAACGGGCTCGGTGTCGACACCGCTCGTCGATCCATCGGCCGCTACGATCGCAGAGCTGGACGCCGCAATGGCGGCGCTCAGCGTGCGCTAGGGTGCCAGAACGGCGAGGAAGCGATAAAAGATTGAGCAGTTGAAAGCAGCCGCTCAATCTTTTTTTTCAGCCGAAGTCGTGCAAAAAGTTGCGGCGCAAAGGATCCTTTGCGCCGCAACTTTTTCGTAGTCTTGTTTGAATTTAAAGTCAGTCCAAGGAGCGGACGTAGCGTTCGATCCGGTCGAGGCCAGTCTTCAAGTCGTCCATGGAGCAGGCATAGGAGATTCGGACGAACCCTTCTCCGTAAGGAGAAAAAGCGACACCCGGCACGACCGCGACATGTTCCTGCTGAAGCAGATCTACGGAGAAATCGAACGAGCTGGCGTTGAATTTCTTCACGGACGGGAAGATGTAGAAAGCACCGTTCGGCATGTGTGCATCGAAACCCATAGCCGTAAGTCTGCCGTAGGCGTAGTCCCGTTTTTTTCTGTAAACATCCTTCATGGAGAGCGCGTCGTCCATGCCGGTCGTCAGCGCTTCGATCGCTGCGTGTTGCGAGATCGACGAGGCGCAGGTGGCGCTGTACTGGTGTACCTTAATCATTTGTTTCGTGAGGTAAGCCGGCGCGAACGTCAACCCGATTCGCCAGCCTGTCATCGAGTGGGATTTGGAAAGCCCGTTGATCACGATCGTCTTCTCCCGCATGGAGGGAACGGCCGCGATGGAGTGGTGCCGGCCTTCGTACGTCAGCTCGCTGTAAATTTCGTCGGACAAGAGGAAGATCTCTTTGTCCTGCAGCGACTCGGCTAATCTCTCCAAGCTCTCCGCATCGAACGTAATCCCAGTTGGGTTCGGCGACGGGATGACAATGCACCGGGTCTTGGTGGTGATGGCGTTTTTCAGCCGGTCGGGGTTGATCCGAAACTGATCCTCCGTAGTATCGAAGTAGACGGGGATTGCGCCGCACAGCTTGATGAGGGGCTCGTAGCCAGGATACACCGGCGAGGGCAGGATGACCTCGTCGCCTTCCGACAAGATCGTTCGAAAGGCGATGTCGATGCCTTGACTGGCGCCGGTCGTGACGATGATCTCATGGTCGGGGATATAGTTCAACCCGTATTTGTGGGAAACGAATCGGGCGGCTGCCTGCCGAAGCTCAGGCAGGCCGGCGTTCGTCGTGTATTCGGTGCGGTTCCGGTCGATTGCCAGCTTGCCGCTTGCTTTCACGTGCTCCGGCGTCGCAAAGTCCGGCTGGCCGATCGCAAACGTAATGACGTCATCGTACTTGGCGGCCATTTCGGAAAATTTGCGGATGTTGGAAACCTGGATATCCAAGACTTGCTTATTGATTAAATGTTCCATAGGGTGATCGTCTCCTCATTCATGGTGTGCAGCGTTAGCCGATTGCCAAGCGATATACTCCGATACCAGGCGGATCGCGACGCCGATCGCTTCTTCCTGCGGATCGAGCCGGGCATGATGCAAGCCGTGCGGGGAATCGACACCAAGCCAGAACATAAAGCCCGGCACCTCCTGCAGGAAATAGGCGTAATCTTCCCCGGTCATCGCAGGCCGGCATTCGGCCAGCCGCACGCCGTCTACGTGCCGCGCCCAGTCCATGAACTGGCGCGTCAGCACCTCGTCGTTGATCAGGGCTGGACAGACCGCACCGACATAATCGACCTCGGCTTTGCACGCGAAGCCGGTTTCGATGCCGCGGACGAGGGTATTCACACGCTCCTGCACGCATCTCATCGTCTCGCTGTCGAACGCGCGAATAGTGCCCTCCAGCCGGGCTTGATCGGCGATGATGTTCTGCCGGGTTCCGCTCTCGATTCGGCCGATCGTCAGCACGGCAGCGTCAAGCGGATCGACATTGCGGGACACGATCGTATGCAATTGGGCCGCAAGGTGCGAGGCGGCAATCACCATGTCGTTGGCCGCATGCGGGAAAGCGGCGTGCCCTCCCGTGCCGGCCAATTGAATGGCCAGCTCGGCTACGCCGGCAAACAGCGCGCCGGGCTTGACCGCAATCGTGCCGACAGGATGCTCCGGCGCAATATGAAGCGCAACGAGCAAATCTGGTTTCCACTCGGCGAACTCGCTGCTTTTCGCCATCAGCCTGGCCCCGCTCGGCCCTTCTTCCGACGGCTGGAACAAGAAGACGACGTCGTCGTCCACCGGCCATTCCAGAAGGCGGGCCAATACGCCGAGGGCGATCGCCATATGCATATCGTGGCCGCAGGCGTGCATGTAGCCGGGGTGCAGCGAGCGAAAGGGCAAGGACGTTTCTTCCTCGATCGGCAGGCCGTCCATGTCGGCCCGGTAACCGATGCGCTTCTTGGGATTGGTACCGTCGATGTGTACCAGAATTCCGGTGTGCCACGTTCTGATTTGCATGCCGGTCTGCGGGAGCATCGCCAAATAATCGAGCAGCAACCGCTGCGTTTTGAATTCCTTAAATCCAGCCTCGGGAATCCGATGGAGTCGTCTCCGCATCTCGATAAATGGTTGCGCAGCTGCCTGCACGTACGTCCCCTCCCAAAACGAAGTAACCGCTTGCAGCAATTTATTATGTCTGCATTTTAATGCTTGTCCTATAAGTTGTCAATAACATATAATACTGAGTATAACAAATTCATAGATATATTCTGCCGAAACGGACACCGGCATGTGATCGGCCTCGTCAGCAAAGCGACACAAGCGCATGCGGAAGAGGCGATGCAGGCGGCCGTCCGCTGCTTCACCATGTGGAAGAAAGTCCCTGCAACGGATCGAGCGATTGTTTATTCCGAGCGGCCGCGACTATTTGCTTCTCTTCACGCAAGCGAAGGCGACGTCGATCGTCAATCGGAAATAAGTTGTAGAGCTAAGGCCGTTCCACCGCCCCGACAAACAGCAGCGAATGGACTTGGTCGTCCGTTATCGCCACCCAGAACGGGCGGTCCACCGTCATCCGGAATTTGCCGCTAGGCGGCGCCGAGCCGGCCGCGCCCATGACCAGCGTCGCGGCTGCCGCTTCCGTTCCCTTCTCCGTCACGTCCAGGTACGTTTTGTGCAGCACCTTGCTGATGTGGAGCGGGTCCCGGCTCGTGTCCGCCATCGCGCTGAAGTCGGCCTTTTTCGGATCGAAGGCGATCCCCATGCCCATCGCTGCGAGCGTATCGCCGAGCGTCAGCGCCGTATCCGCGCGGAAGCGGGGCAGCGCCAGCTCGCCGGAGAAGCTCTGGAACGGTTTCGTCCAAAAGGAAGGGTCGGCGAACAGCCGCTCCGCCAGCTTCTTTCTGTCGGCGTCCGGCTTAGGCAGCACGATGAGCATCGACAGCTGAAACTCTCCGTATGGCAAGCGCACCGCCTGATACTCGTCTTCCTCGTCGTAAGCGAACCGCCCTGTCTGGTGCATCATCGGCACGCGCTTCACTTTTCCGTCGCCAAGCGTGAAATCCGCGTCGCTCGTCGCATTCGTGTTGAACGGCGTTTGCCATGCGGCATTCATATAAAGCGCGTTCAGCAGCATTAGCTTCGTTAATGAAGGAACCGGCTCGTCGAGGATCGTCGGGATGCGGCCGTTTGTCTTTTTGCTCACCCATCCGTTCAACTCTTTCCTTGTGCTTGGTGCCGTCAAATCGGCTTCCTTCAGCATCGCCCCGTACGACTGCTGCATCGTGTCCAAATAGTCTTTGCGGAACGGCCAGCCTTTCTGCAGCCAGAGCGAGTTCGCCGTCATCAGCTGCACGCCGGGGCTCGATTTTTGCAGCAGCTCCGTCAGCGCCCGTTCGGACCGGTTGACGTCATCCGCGGTCAGCCCGCCTTCCAGCCGCAGCGTTTTGCTCATCGCAGCGCGCGTCTCCCCGGCGGCTCCGTTCCATGTCATAGCCAGAGCCTGCATAAGGCTTGTCGGGGACACGATGACGTTAGCGCCGGGACGCTCCTCTGTAAGCCGGCGCGCCAGCTCCAGTCCGAACGCATTCGTGGCCTGCGCGACCCGCGCGTCGACTTGCTGCGCGAGCGCTGCCCGGTCCCGCGTCGTCAGCTCCGGCGCCGGCGGCTGCGCCTGCGAGCAGGCTGCCAGCATCCCGCATGCGCCAAGCATGGCGGAGAGTAGCGCCTTCGCCTTTATCCCTTTCTTCATTTCGCTGCCCCCTTCGGCTTTGTATGCCCTACCTGACGGCTTGCCGCGGCTGAAGGTTGCACGGGGGTTCGATAATCGCTGTCACCTGATCCGGTACGCCCCAGTTACACGAAGGTAACTGACTATACATTTTTTCAGTTCTTACAAAGATACTGCGGCCTAGTTATAATATTGATCTGAAGGGAATACGGTCGAGGGAGGGAAATGAGGAAGATTATGGTTGCCGGGGTCCTTTGTCGGAAGCGGATTTGGAAGCGCATTCGCAAAGTCTGTTGCCGCATAGGGAGGATCCTGCCCGGGCGCCATGGAGAACATTGAAACCTGCAAGTTCCATTTGCCGTCACAGATCCGCGTAACGGATTTATCGAAAGAGCGGCGAACCGGCATCACCAAACTAATCAACGAAAAGAGGCGATATCTATGCAAAAAGCTGTTTTGGGCAGAACCGGACTGGAAGTGACACGACTGGGCTTCGGCGCAATGGAAATCAGAGGTCCCCGGATTTGGAACGGACGGCCAGTCACCGATGGAGAGGCCGAACGAATTTTGAACGCCGTTCTGGATGCGGGCATCAACTTTATCGATACCGCCTATGATTACGGTTTAAGCGAGGAGTATATCGGCAAATTCATCAGCCACCGCCGCAGCGAGTACATCCTGGCCACCAAATGCGGATGTACGGTTGTGAACGCAGGGGACCATGACGAAACGCCTCACGTATGGACGAGAGACAATCTGCTTCACAATATTGAAACGAGCTTGCGGAGAATGAAGACGGACTATATTGATTTGTTGCAGCTTCATAATCCGACGGTCGAACAAACGGAGGAAGGCCATCTGGTCGACGTGCTGAAGGAAATTCAAGCATCGGGCAAAGTGCGCTGGATCGGCATTTCCTCTACGCTTCCTCATATCGCCGCTTATATCGATAGCGGAGTATTCGACTCCTTCCAGATTCCTTATTCCGCCTTGGAACGGGCTCATGAAAACATCATCACGAAGGCCGCCGAAGCGGGTGCTGGAACGATCATTCGAGGCGGAGTAGGGCGCGGAGAGCCGGGCGTAGGCCTCGGAAACGCCGATCGGTGGGCAGCCTGGACGAAAGCCAATCTCGATGAGCTGCTGGAGGAAGGCGAGAGCCGCACCGCTTTCCTGCTTCGTTTCACACTGTCCCATCCCGGCATGACGACGACGATCGTAGGAACGAAGAACCCCGAACACCTGGAGGAAAATTTGCGGGTCGCGCAAAAAGGAAAACTCCCCCAAGAAGTTTATGAAGAGGCGAAGCGGCGCCTGCAAGAAGCAGGAGAAGGCCCGAATTGATAACCGTGAAAATACTATTCCGGAAAAGGTGATTGTGTGGAATATCGCGTACTGGGACGTTCGGGACTCAAGGTAAGCGAGGTCAGCCTGGGCTGCTGGGCGATCGGCGGGCCGTCGTGGCGGGACGGGAATCCCGTCGGATGGTCGGGCAATGACGATAACGAATCTCTTGCCGGCTTACGCAAAGCGCATGAGCTTGGCATCAACCATTTGGATACGGCCGATGTTTATGGCGACGGGCACTCGGAACGGGTGATCGGGACATTTTTGCGGGAAATTCCCCGCGACTCCGTCATTATCGCTTCCAAAGTGGGCTGGTTCAGAGGTACCGCTCCCAATGCGATGCAGCCTGTCCATATTCGCCACCAGCTCGAGCAGACGCTGACGAATTTGGGCACGGACTACGTGGACATTTATTATTTTCATAATGCGAATTTCGGCCCGAACGACCAGTATCTGAAGGGTGCGGCCGAAACGATGCGCGAGCTGCAAAAAGAAGGCAAAGTTCGCGTCATCGGCCAATCGGCATACAGCTATGCGGATTTCATGCGGGTATGCCCGGTCACTCGTCCGGATGTGCTGCAGTTCCACTATAACGCGTTCGGCAATGAGTTCGATCGGCCGGCAACGAACCTGTTCCGGTGGGCGGAAGAGCAAAATGTGGGCATGGTACTTTTCGGCCCGCTGGCGCAAGGGTTATTGCTGGATAAGTTTGATCCGGATCATCCTCCCCAGTTCGGCGAAGGAGATATACGGTCGTCCAATCAAGCTTATACGAGAGAGCGTTTGCTGGATATCCGGCGCAAGCTGCAGCCGATCAAAGAACGTTTCGGCAGCGATGTACAAGATTTGGTTCGCGTCGCCATTCAATATGCGTTGGCGCAATCGGCGAATGCTTGCGTGATTCCCGGGTTTAAAAATGCCCGGCAGGTGGAATCCAATGCCCAAGCCGCAGGCAAACCGCTAAATGCTGAAGAAGTCGAGACGATTCGCCAAGCATTGCAAGGGTAATGAACGGTTAATGGAAGGCTGCCGCCACGATGTGGTCGGCGGCCTTTTTCATTGCAACCCCCTCTTCCACCAACCCCCAATCCGGCAGTGCTGTTACATGCACTTCTTTCAGCTATAATAAAGTTATGCAACAAAGCGCCAGCGGCATTGGAAAAAAGAAAACGCTTTACCGGCAAGGGGGAATTCGATGTACAGCCTCTCGGATAAATTTCTGCACAACATGTCGATCCGGAATCAGATCATTTGTTCCATTCTTATCTTTTTGATCGTGCCTTTTATTCTCATGTTTTATTATATCGACAAGCCGCTGGAGAAAGCGATTGAAGCGAAAATAGCGAAATCGGCGCAACAGGCGTTATATTTGGAAAACATGAACATTGAAAATATCGTGGAGGATATGTATAAATCCGCGGCGCAAATTTCGGTCGATCCTGCGCTATTGCAAATGTTGAAAAACCCGGAGCAATTCAGCGAGTACGATCAGCTGCAATTAAAACAGAGTATCGTCACCAGACTGTCCAGTTCCAATTATACGGCTCTTGTAACGGTGATGGATTTAAATCATCATTTGTTCAGCACGCGTTATACGGAGCAGGAGAAATACGGGGAATTGACGCGCACGGCCTGGTACAAAGAGCTGATGGAAGATCCGAACAAGTCGATCTGGTTGTTTAACAGCAGCAACTATACGTTTGCCGATCAGCGTCCCGTCATATCGCTCGCAAAAAATGTGTTCGATCCGCAAACTCATCAAAAAATCGGCGTGCTTCTGTTTAGCGCGGCCGAAGAAGATTTCAGCAAATATTTATCCGGAATGGGCGGGGACGTCTATTTGATCGATCAGCAGGGCACCGTTATTTCCAGTCCGGACAAGACGAAATTAGGCACCGATTTATCCAAGGAATCGTTCATCCCTAAAGCCGATGCCGCCCTAAGCGGGGATTTTATCGTTAATAAGGGCAAGGGCAAATGGATCGTAAATCACTACACCATCAATCAAACGGGCTGGAGGCTCATTCAGGTAACTCCCTATGACACGGTCTTTAAAGAGATTTTCGATATCCGCCGAACGAATATTGTGATTGCCGGCCTTATTTTCATCTTGTTCATAATCATCACCTTTCCGATCTCGTACAGCATTTCAAGGCCGCTTAAACTGCTCGGCAAAAAAATGCAGGAAGCCGAAAACAACCATTTCAACAGCGTGTTGTCGGTGACCGGCCCGAAAGAAATTTCCGTTTTGATGGTCAAGTATAATAACATGCTCGGACAAATCAAGGACTTGCTGCAGAGGCTGAAAGAACAGTACCGATTGAAGGAAGAAATGAGATTCAAGGCGATGCAGGCAGTCATTAACCCTCACTTTATTTTGAATACGCTTAACAATATCAAATGGATGGCTTATATTCGGAACGACCGGTCGGTCGGCCAGATGCTGTCGCGGATGTCCAATCTGATGGAAGCGAGTATCGGCAGGGGAGGCAGCTTGGTCACGCTGCAGGAGGAAATAGCGTATATCGAGGACTATATTACGCTCATGAAGATCAAGTATAATGAAAAATTATCGATTCATTACGATATTCCCGAGCAGCTGTTGAATGCGGAAGTCATCAAATTCATGCTGCAGCCGGTCATTGAGAACTGCATTTACCACGGCATCGAGCCGTTAAAGGGCCAGGGCGAAATTTTCGTTCGGGCCGAGAGGAGAGCATGGAAGTGCTGAAAATCGCTGTTCGGGATAACGGGGTCGGGATGGAGAAAGAAAGGCTGCAGGAAGTCGAAGCATGGCTCGCCGACGATTCGGGGAGCGGACAATCGCAACGAATAGGCATTAAAAATGTCCATGACCGGATCCGATTGCAGTACGGCGATTATTACGGATTAACCCTTCGCAGCGGGCCGAACCGGGGAACGACAGTCGAGATCAGCTTGCCCATCAAACAGCTGGAAGGAGGAGAGGGCTACGGCATTAAAAATATTGCTCGTGGATGACGAAATCATTGTTCGTTTGGGGATTAAATCCGTAATCGATTGGGAAGCGCACGGGTTCCATTATGCGGGAGATGCGGCTGACGGGAAACAAGCCTTGGAATTAATTGAACAGTCGCCGCCCGATATTTTGCTCACCGATATTATTATGCCCAACATGGACGGCCTCGAGCTGATCCAAATCGTGAAAAACAAATATCCTTGGATCCGGATCATCGTGCTCAGCAGCCATGATCAATACGATTATGTTCGCAAAGCGATGAAAATGGGAGTAGACGATTACATTTTGAAAGCGTCGATCGAACCGGAGCAGCTTCTCGACCTGCTGCAGGAAACGTCGAATAAAATCGTTTCGGACCGCCCGGCAGCGGAACCGGTTAAAACCCAAGGCCATTCGCTGGCGCAAATCGTTCGGAATCGCCTTGAAGGCGGTCCGCCGCTTGAGCTTGAGCAAGGGGGCGTGCCGAAGGGAGGGTTGACGGCCGCTCAACGGTTGCTGCTCGTACGGGTGCATGGCGGCCCGCATTTTCACGCGGACGATCCTTCCGCCATGCCAACCTTGTTAAACTTGATCGAATTACAGCTGAAAAAGTGGACGGAAGGGCATGCTCTCCATTACAAAGATCAAGACATCGTTCTTTTAATTCCTTCTGACGGCGAACTTACAACCGCGCCGGATGCTTTGCAAGCGCTTGGCCGGGATTTAATCAGTGCGGCAAAGCGTTTTTGGAAGCATCGGTCAGCATCGGCATCAGTCCTGAGTTTGCCGGTCTGAATGGAATCAAGACCGCTTATGAACAGGCTAAAGCAGCTGTGGAGCAATATTTTTTCGCCGGCAAAGAACGTATATTTGCGTTTGCGGAGCCAGAAAGGGCGGACTATGCCGCGATCCTGTTTCCCAAAGAGGACGAGCGCCGGTTAAAGTTTGAAATCGAACGCATGGACGAGGATGGCATGCGGCACATCGTCAGCCGGGTTTTGGACCGGATGGAAGAGGCCAGGCAGCCCATTGAAACCAACATTCGGGTCTGTCTGGAACTCCTTCACTGTTTCCAGGCGGGATTTAAAATGTTTGGCGAAGACGCTTTTCAGCAATTGGAGAAGGAAATGCCCATGTACAAGCGGGTCATCCGCTTCGAGGAGCTGGCGGAAGCGAGGCTTTGGTTTGAACAATTTATTGCCGCTTACAGCAGCCGGGCCAGGGATATTTGGGGCAAGACGCATCGGGAAGAGATCCAGAAGCTCATTCTCTATATCAAATCGAACTATGCGATCGACTTGTCTTTAAAGCAAGCGGCCGAGATGGTGAACGTCAGCGAAGGGTATTTAAGCCACTTGTTCAAAAAGGAGCTGCACAAGAGCTTTACGGAGTACGTGAATCAAATTCGGGTGGATAAGGCAGCAGAACTGCTGCATGAAACAAATTGGCCTCATTATAAGATTGCGGAGCAAGTTGGCTACGAGAACATCAACTATTTTGGGAGAGTGTTCAAAAAACTAAAGGGCATGAGCCCGAAACAATATCGTGCGCAATTTCCGAAAGCATCCGATTCTTCCGTTCCTTTGGAATAGGAAGAATTTTTTTTTGGGCAGATCAGTTGAAAAAAATGAACAACGTTCTGAAAAAAGTGAATATCGATAACGTCTCCTTTTTTATTGTGAACGATTTCATCATCTCCGTTCATTCTGCGCCAAGGGCGGCAAAGCTATAATCGGGTTGTAAGCGTTTCACAAGTCGACAGAAAGGGATGACGGAGTTGAAATCAATGAAAGTGGCGGTCATCGGCTTGGGGGTTATGGGGCAAACCCATACGAGGATCTATGCCGAAATGCCCAATGTAGAGTTAGTGGCAGTATATGATATTTACCAGGAGCATGCGAGGAACATTGCGAACCAATATGGCGTTGTAGCGGCGGAGAGCTCGATGCGCTCTTCTCGATGCCTGGCCTGGACGCGGTCAGTATATGCACTTCCGACGACCAGCATTATGAGCTGGCTTGCCTCGCCTGCAAACATGGCAAACATGTGTTGATTGAGAAACCGCTTGCAACGGATTTGGCCGAGGCCAAAGAACTTGTAGACAAAGTGAATGCATCGGGAATTAAAATGATGGTCGGCCATACGCTGCGCTGGGACCCGCGGTATTATCATGCACGCGAAGCCGTCCGGCAAGGGAAAGTCGGCCAGCCGCTTCACCTGTACGCCAGACGGAACAACTCGTTCCAAAACGGTATGCGCTTGAAGGGAAGAACGTCGGTGTTAATGTTCCTTGGGGTTCATGACATCGACGCGATCGAGTGGATCACCGGTGACAAAATTACCGAAGTGTACACGGTTGAAGTCCGGAACCGCTTAAGTTCTTTGGGCGTCGGGGATGCCGCCGTTTCCACGATCCGTTTTGCTTCGGGTGCGGTTGGCAGCTATGAGACAAGCTGGGTTATGCCGGACAATCACTTGGAGCTGGATGCGAAGCTGGATATCATCGGCACGGAAGGCGCGATCAACATTAATATCGTCAACCAGAACATTTCCGTGCATACGGGCTCGCGCTTTACGTATCCGGATACGATGTATGGCGTTGAAATGTACGGCCGGTTAACGGGCATTATGAAGGAAGAGATTACTTCGTTCGTCTTGTCTGTTCTGAATGGCGAGCCGCTGCCGATCTCCGTGGAAGACGCCTACCGGTCGGTCTATATCGCAAGCTGCATGGAAGAATCGCTTCGTTCCGGACGTCCGGTAGCCGTAAAAGCGGAATAACGATAATAGAATCGGGAGGGTCAGTCATGAAAAAAACGTATACGATTTCCGCCGCACTCTTGCTGTCCATGGCCATGGCGGCAACGGGCTGCGGCTCCAAGCCATCGGGCAATGCCAGCCAAGCCGGCGCGCAAACGGGTTCGGACCAGCCGTATAAAGGACAACAAATCAGCGTACTGCTCGAAGGACATTCGACAAGCAATTCGATCCAAAAAATGCTGCCGGATTTCGAGAAAAGCACGGGCATCAAAGTCAATCTGGAAATTGTGCCTTACAGCGATTTGACGTCCAAAGCGCTGATGAATTTCTCCAGCCGCTCCGGCCGTTACGATATCGTGATGGACGACATGGTTCACGGCATCAGCTATGTTAATGCCGGCTATGTGGACCCGCTCGATTCTTATGCGGGGAATAGCTCGCTCAACAAAAACTACGACGGCGCGGACTTCGTTCCGCAATATTTGAAGGCGATGAAGGTTGGGGACAAGCTTTACGGCTTGCCGGTTTACGGTGAAAGCACGTTCCTCATGTACCGCAAAGATTTGTTTGAAAAATACAATTTGAAAGTGCCGACGACGTTCGATGAAATGATGAATGACGCGAAAGTGATTCACGACGAAACGAAAGGCGAGATTGCCGGCATTACGCTTAGGGGCGAACAGGGCATCCAGAACGTTTACGTATGGGCTACGTTCCTGTGGGGCTTCGGCGGGCAGTGGATCAACGCCAACGGGAAGTCCGACCTTGCCACGCCGGAAGCGGCGAAGGCGCTCAATTTCTACAAAGACATTCTCACGAAATACGGCCCGACCGGCGTAGCCAACTTCGGATGGCAGGAAAACCGCCTGCTGTTCCAGCAAGGAAAAGCCGCCATGACGATCGATGCCACGGTCAACGGAGCCTTTAACGAAGATCCGAAAGAATCGTCCGTTGTCGGTAAAGTCGGATATGCTCCGGTGCCAACGCAAACCGGCAATCCAAAGGGAGGAGCTTCCTCACTGGCGGTACACGGCATGTACTTGGCCAAAGACAGCAAAAACAAAGAGGCGGCATGGCTGTTTATGAGCTGGGCGACGTCAAAGGACCAGCAAATCAAATCGATGTCGATCGATCCGAACTCCGGCGTTTCGTCTCTCAGCGCCATGAAGAACGAAGTGTTCTTGTCCAAGTTCGGGGCGTTCAAAGACACGATGCTGGCGGCGATTGAAAAAGGAAATCCGAATTACTTGCCGCAAATTCCGCAAGCGAATGAGATCATCAACAATACCGGGGTAGCCATTTCAAAAGCATTGACGGGCCATACCTCTGCCGAGCAAGCGCTGAAGGAAGCCAACGATCTGAACAATAAAGTGTTGGAAGCGAAGTAAAAAGATAATCAATACAAGGGGTCAAGCAAAGCTGCACGTAGGCGATTCTTGGCCCCTTTCAAGGATGTGAGACCGTTGCTTCAACAGAATCGAGTAAAATTGTGGCTTTCGCCCGCCATCGTCATACTTAGTGCATTTTCCGTCATAGTACTGGGCTATTCGATCTATTTGAGTTTGCAAAACATCAATTTGGTCAAGCAGGCGCACGCTTTTGTCGGATTGTCCAATTTCGCCGATTTGCTGCACGATGGGCGCGCCTGGTCCTCCGTTGGGAAAACGCTGAAATTTTCCGTCATTGCAACTTTCGTCGAGCTCATTCTTGGGCTTGCGATTGCGCTCTATTTCAACCGCGAGTTCCGCGGCAGGCGGATCGTAAGAACGTTAATGCTGATTCCTATGATTATGACACCGGTCGTATCCGGCTTGATCTGGCGCATTTTCTACGACCCGAATGCCGGAATCATCAACTACTTCCTGAGCGTCATCGGACTAGGAAATAAATACGATTGGCTTGGCAACGTGGATCTCGCCATGTTTGCCGTCATCTTGTCGGACGTCTGGCAATGGACTCCGTTCGTGTTTCTGATTCTGGCCTCCAGCTTGGATGCTTTGCCCGGCGAGCCGCTAGAGGCGGCGAAAGTGGACGGAGCTACCCGGTTGCAGACGTTCTGGCATGTCGTTTTGCCGCTCATGAAGCCCTCCTTATTGATCGCTTTCCTGCTGCGGATGATGGATAGCATCAAAACGTTCGATATCATCTATGTCATGACGCGAGGCGGGCCGTCGCTCTCCACGGAAACGACGAATATGTACGCGTATATTCAAGGTTTCAACAACTTTAACATTAGCTATGCAACGGTAATTAATATTTCGATTACCATTGCGATTACGTTTATATTTACATTCATCTATAAAAAAATGACAAGCACCAGAGCGAACGGATAGGAGGGGGACTATGGTGCGAACAAAAACAACCTTTTTTTATGCCGGTGCCGTGATCATATTGTTGTTCTTCTTAAGCCCCCTGTTCTGGCTCGTTTCGACTTCTTTCAAAAACTACAAGGATGCCTTTGCCGTGCCTCCTGTGCTTATTTTTACGCCAACTTTTGAAAACTATCAAAATGTGTTTGCAAGGTCGGACTTTTTCGCCGCTTTCGCGAACAGCTTGATGATTTCCGTCGTCTCCACGCTGCTTTGTTTATGTCTGGCGTCGATTACGGCTTATGCGCTCGCAAATTTTCCTATACGCAAAAAAATGAACATGATCACGTTCATTCTCAGCTCGAGAGTGGCGCCGCCGATCCTCATGCTGCTGCCCGTCTATTTTATCGCGGTCAAAGTCGGATTGACGGACTCTTATCTTTTATTGATCATTGTATATATGTTAATGAATTTGCCTTTTGCCATTTTGATGCTGCTCACCTTTTTTGAAGACATCCCCGGGGAAATTCGGGAAGCGGCTTTTGTGGACGGCTGCTCGGAGTTCAAAACGTTCCTTAGCGTCATCCTTCCGATCGCCAGGGGCGGAATCGCCGCGACCTTTATTTTGTCGATGGTGTTCGTTTGGAACGAGTTTCTCATCTCGCTCGTGCTGGCCGGGAAAACGACCCAGACGCTGCCGGTCTTGATTACCTCGTTTATGACGTTTCAAGGAACGGAATGGGGACCGCTTACGGCTACGGGGACGTTCATTATGCTGCCGATGCTGATCTTCGGGCTTTCCGTCCAGAAGCATTTGGTCAAAGGGATGACTATGGGCGCTGTAAAATGACAACCGTCAGAAAGGATATGGGTTCGGTGACATTAAACAAAACATTGTTCTCGCAAAGAGGATTGATCGTGTCCTGCCAAGCGCTGGAGGATGAACCGCTGCATGGCGGAGATACGATACGGAAAATGGCCGTTGCGGCGCAAATGTCCGGTGCGATAGGCATTCGGACCAACGGCGCGCATGATATTCGAAGCATCAAGGAAGCCGTCGATGTGCCGGTTATCGGCTTAATCAAGAGGGATATTCCGGGATCGGACATATTCATTACGCCGACGCTGGACGAAGTGAAAGCCATCGTGGAAGCGGGGGCCGACATCGTTGCCCTGGATGTAACGGACAGGGAAGGGAGACTGGATCAGGTTCGCGAGCTGATCGCTTATGCGCACCAAGCCGGTGCCGCCGTGATGGCGGACGTGTCGACCTTCGAGGAAGGGGCAGCCGCTGAACGTCTCGATGCCGACTATATCGGAACGACGCTGTCGGGCTATACGCCGTACAGCCCGCAGCTGGAGGGGCCGGACTTCGAGCTGGTGCGGCGACTCAGCGAAACGGTGAGCGTTCCTGTAGTAGCTGAGGGGCGGATCTGGACTCCCGAGGAGGCCGTAAAGGCGCTTGAAGCGGGAGCGACCTACGTCGTCGTAGGAAGCGCGATCACCCGTCCGCAGCTGATCACGAGGCGTTATGTGGAAGCGCTGCGGAAGCTGATTCCGTAAGGAGGGGCGATCGGTATGAAGAGGGATTTGTACGATCCGCAATCTTCTTATGCCATCGGAGTGGATATCGGAGGTACGAAAATCAATACGGGGGTCATCAACCGGCAGGGGGAAGTGCTGTGTTCCTTCAGTCTGCCTACGTTGGCCGGACAAGCGAACGTCATCGACAGGGTGACGGAGGCGATAGAGGAGCTTTTGGCTAAGCTGAAAGTGGTGACGTCGCTAGAGACTTTGAAAGGCATCGGCGTAGGAACAGCGGGACAGGTGGATTGGCAGACGGGAACGATCCGCTTCGCTTCCGATCTGCTGCCGGGCTATACAGGAACTCCGCTTCGGGCGATTTTGCAGAACCGGTTTCGGCTTCCTGCTTACGTGGACAACGATGTGAACGCGCTGGCGCTAACCGAGAAGGTACTGGGGGCAGGGCGGGAAGCGAAACATTTTATTTGCCTCGCGCTTGGAACCGGTGTCGGCGGCGTGATCGTCGCGGACGGCAAAATCGTGCACGGCGCTTGGGGCGGTGCCGGTGAAATCGGCCACATGTCCGTGAACTACAAAGGGCTTCCTTGCATATGCGGGAACATCGGCTGTTTGGAACAATATGCTTCCGGGACCGGCATCGCCAAACAGATGAACGCCCGCTTGGCCGCAGAGCCTGGGTCCGTTCATCAATCCATAGATGCAAAAGAAGTCATTGCCCGTTGGCTTTCGGGCGATCCGCTGGCTTCGGAAGTGATCGACGAGACGGTCGGAGCGCTTGGAGCGGCGATCGCGAGCCTGATCCATATGTTCAATCCAGAAATGATCGTTCTGGGCGGCGGAGTGGCGGAGGCGGGAGAGCCGCTGATGCTCCGTCTGAAGCAGGAAGTTGAGAAAAGAGCGATGCCCTCGCTGCGCGAAGGCGTTCGGTTGGAGCTCGCGTACCGTGGAAATCTGAGCGGCATGATCGGAGCGGGACTTCAAGTATGGGAATATGAGCAGCAGGAAGCAACGGGATAAGAGCTGCAAGGAGCATGAGAAGCGCAGGCTGCGCTTCTCTTTTTGTTTTGGAGAGAGAGTTTATTTCGGGCCCGCTCACGCCCATTTCGAGATATAATACTCCTAGACCGTTTTGTTCCGGAGGGATGGAAGTGAAGGAGATGGATGAAATCAAACCAACCGCCTATGATCTGATGGAGTTCCATGTTGAGGCACTATTTACGCACGACAGGAATATGAGGCTTCATACGATAAACGAACCTTGGCCCGGTGAGGCCCCTGCCCCTCGATTTTTCCTGGGACGGACGGTAGAGGGGACGGCCATCTGCCGGTTTCGGCATGATGTCCCGGAGAAGCTTATCGAGCAATTGAAGGAATTGTGTGCTGACGAGCCGGCCGTTACGGATTTCCGGACGAAACCGAAACATTTCGAGGCCTATATGAATCTCCTCCAAGGGGAACGGTTCACGATGGGACCTTGTTATCTTGTTCCTGGCGATGTGGCGCCGTCCCTGCAAGTGGTCGGCATCACCCGGGAAAATATGACGGAATATTTGCGCGGCGGTTTCGAATGGCTCGCTTCAGAAATCGACTACACGCAGCCCTGTATAGCGCTGGTGCGCGATAACAGGGCCGTCTCGGTCTGCCGAAGCGTGCGCATCACATCCAGGGCGCACGAAGCAGGGCTTGAGACGTTGGACGGGTTTCGCGGAAAAGGATATGCCGCCGCAGTTGTCGCCGGGTGGGCAGCGTCAGTGCGGGAGGCGGGAAGGTTGCCTCTGTACAGCACTTCGTGGGACAATCTGGCATCCCAAAGTGTGGCGCGGAAGTTAGGTTTGCTCTTTTATGGAGTCAATTTCACCGTCACTTGATCTTGTTACTCGAGGATGGAGAAGATGAAAAGGGGGATTTCATTGAGTGGCTATAAAGGAATTGACTTCATAGACCCGATCGAAAGAGCGAAGCAACATGAACTCACGAAATCCCTTTGGCAGAAGCTGCGCGAAATGGGCGTAAAAACAGGGAATAAAGGCCGAATTAAAGGAATTATGATTGCAAACTCGTATGAGCAAGCTGAGGAGGTAAGGGCATTATACCAAGATGATTTTGACGCGAGCATTTGCAAACAATATGATAACTCGACGCATATCGTTGAAATTACAACCCCAATAAGCAGATTGAGTGTTGAGGCTTTATTAGATCTAACGGATATATTGATGGTATCGGCAGCTGAAACAAATTCAAAGTTTGACGGGCTTGAATTAGATATGCATGAAGTCAAGAAATTAAACCCCCCTTGGTGGAAATTTTGGTGAGCGTATCCTGTACCGAAAACTTGTAATAGTTCGCGCAATCATCCCTCGGGCTTATATCAATCGGTGGAGCAGCAAGCCTCGGCAGCTGCCCACTTTTTTATTCAACGGACAGGTTATTCATACCGGTGGAGTCCGGATTTTTTGGTGTTTTTGCGAAGCTGTAACGTTTTCCACATCTTCGCAAGTAAGACAATGGGTACTGCAATGGATAAAACGACCAGAAAGAGTAAGGTTAGTGCCATACTTATTACAAACGACCAATCGGCCAAAGTAGGCTGTGGATTTTCGCCCGGACAACCGCCGCAGGCCAAAGACCGGTTCGCGTATGTAAGAGTAACAAAAAGCATGGAAAGTATCGATAAACTGAATTTTTGCACGCAGCAATCCCTCATTCTCGGATATCCTAGCTTGATTATTTATGAAAATGACTCCATACATACACAGGTAAGTATCTCCATGCTGCTTGCATTTCTCTAAACGCGAATAAATTGTTTGCTCAGTTGGGTAAATGGGGGATAAGTTTGGGGACATGCGTTCCGGTAAAGCGATAGCGGAACGCTGTTCCGTTATCACGGCATTTCCCGTTTATTTCCCAAAATTAACGGAACAGGAGTCCGCTATTTACCCGGTATAACGTGTAAAATACGCAGATAACCCGTAATTGCCGCCCGATAGCGGAACAGCGTTCCGTTATTGTGTCGGCTCCCCCTCATTTTCGCAAAATAGCGGAACACCGTTCCGTTATAGTATCACGAAGGCGGGGATTCGCATGGAGAACCTGCGATTCGTGCGGCTGGCGCGGTTCAACTTGAAGACGAATGAATATACAAGAAGCCCGCCTAGAGCGGCGGACTTCGGTGTTACGGCTGCGAGAATCGAGTTATGCTTCAATGGCGGTGCCCCACAACGTCATGTATAAACTTTTCCAGCGCGGCGACATCCGTGATGTTCTTGTTGCACGCGGCGCTGTCCGCGCACATATAGTTGCCTATCGCCTTGTAATAATCGGGCGAAGCGTTAGCCGGCCTGAATTTCGTAATCGCCGAAAATAACG
Organism: Gordoniibacillus kamchatkensis; assembly: GCF_000829455.1. Lineage (GTDB taxonomy): Bacteria > Bacillota > Bacilli > Paenibacillales > NBRC-103111 > Gordoniibacillus > Gordoniibacillus kamchatkensis. The sequence goes on along the minus strand of NZ_JXAK01000043.1, from coordinate 31,600 downwards.
CAACTTCTCCATGCCGGTTGCACAAAAAGCAGATGCTCTTCTTGTTGACCAGATTGTAATTTCCTTCGATCCCGACAAGCTGCCCGTCCAGACGGTACACGAGAAACAGTTTGTTCGTCGCGATGTCGGTCCAGCCCAAGTACGTGACGTACCGGTAATCGATAGCGGCCAGATCGGGAACCTTCAGCTTTTTGACCTTGGGGAACAGTTTCTTGACCTGATTGTCCGTCACCGGCGCAAATTCCGCCAAATAAGGCTCGAGCGAAAGCAAATAGGCGCCGATCTCCTGCGCCGTACCCGCCGTCGCAATCGCCCCAAGCAGCAGCTTTTGCTGCTCCGTCGCATCAGGGAACGCTTCAAAAATGGCAAGCTGCGTGCTGTATTTTACCGCTTCCACCACTTTCGGATCGAAAACGGTTCCGTATGCTTGCTGCAGCCGGCCGGCTTGCTATTTAATCAGGTTATATTGATGGTTTCTAATAAATGGTTGTTGCATCGCTTGTCAGCCCCTTATTTTTGAATGAAAGCCCAATAAGGTGCAAAGCCCATTATTAGAAACGATATAAGCTTTTTCGGGCGACAATGTTTACGGTAATTGCCCTGCCCATGCAAAGTATCGCCCCAATATCAGGCTTTGCACGAGCCGCTTCTTCTTCCGGCAAAATGATTTGCCATCTGTACCGCCCCCCCTTTTACAGCCAATTATAAAGTGCGCTTAACGTTGCCGCAACTCCCAAGGTTTGGCGGGGGGCGTACTCCTATTTCCCGAACTGGCGCGAGGAGACGGAACAAAATTACGGGACGATTCCCTAATTTTGCCGATCAACCGGCCGGCGGCGCATCATTTCCTGGCGCACAAAACCGTACTTCTCGTACAGGCCGTGCGCGTCGCGCGTACCGAGCGCGATACTCGTATGGCTGATGCGAGGATGTCCGACTACGACTTCCATCATCCATTTGCCGAGCCCTCGCCCCCGGTGCCCCGGGTCAACGATAACGTCGCACAGCCATGAAAAAGTTGCTCCGTCCGTCACTACCCGCATGAACCCCACTTGTGTCTCTCCGTTATAAAGTCCGAAACAGAGCGATCCTTCAAGGCTTCTGACGATGACGTCTTTCGGCCGTTCGGACGCCCAGTAGCTCGACCGCAGCAAGGCATGTATGACGTCGGGTTGCAGCTCTTCCGTACTGTCGCTGATCCTATAGGGCAAATTCTCATGAATCCATTCCATCTGTACCCCTCCAAATCCTATGCGTTTGTGAATGAGTTTAGTATAATGGGGACAATCCGATTGGAAAATGATTCTTTCCTCGAACTATACCCATACAGATTGAGGGGCGGAACGATGACAAAGTACGAATACGTCAAAACGTTTCTCCGCGAGCAGCTCCATAGCGGAGCCATCAAACCGGGCGCCAAAATGCCGTCCATCAGGCAGCTGTCCATCCAGCTCGGGAGCAGCAAAAACACGATCATTCGCGCCTACGGCGATTTGGAGAAAGAGCACCTGATCTACGGCGTTCCCAAGAGCGGCTACTACGCGATTCTTCGTTCCTCCAAGGCGGAGGATCGGGCGAAGGGGCTGATCGATTTTTCCGCGGCAGCCCCGGACCCCGGCGTCATCCCCTACGAGGAGTTGCAGCACGGCCTGAGCCGGGCCGTGGAGCTGTACGGCGATCACCTTTTCACATACGGCGATCCGCAGGGGTTTCTGTCGCTCCGTGAAGCGATCTCGCGTCACCTGGCTAAGTCGCAGGTTTTTGCGGGACCGGAACGGATTTGCGTCGTCTCCGGCTCCCTGCAGGCGCTGCACTTGCTCGCCTTGATGCCGTTCCCGAACGGGAAATCCGCCGTTCTGGTCGAGCAGCCCGGCTATGCCGGAATGAATCGATCCATCGGGCTGCTGGGGGTAACTGCCATCGGGATTGCCCGCACAGAGGCCGGTATCGACCTGGATGAGCTCGAACGGCATTTTCGAAATAACCCGATCAAATTTTTCTACACGGTGCCCAGGTTCCACAATCCGCTCGGGACGAGCCTTTCCCGCTCTCAGAAGGAAACGATCGCGCAGCTCGCAGCCAAGTACGATGTTTACGTCGTGGAAGACGATTATCTAGCGGATTTGGAAACGGACAGCAAGGCCGATCCGATTTGCAGCTACGACCGTTCCGGCCGCGTCATCTATATTCGCAGCTTTTCCAAAATCATGCTGCCCGGCCTCCGGCTCGGCGCCGCTGTCGTTCCCGCCGCCGTAATGCCTATGTTCCGCATGCATAAGGCAGTAAGCGACTCGAGCACGGCCGCTCTTTCCCAAGCGGCGTTGGAGCTCCACTTCGGCAGCGGCCTTTTCCAGCGCCATGCCGCCCTGATGCGTGAACGGTACGGTGTTCGGATGAAGGTACTCCAGGCGGCATGCGACCGCTATTTAAACGATGATTTTCGTCTGAGCAGGCCCGAGGGCGGGATTTTCGCCCAGCTGGAGCTGCCCGAGCAGCTGCCTGCGGAGGAGCTGGCTGCTGCCCTGCGTCTGCGGAATGTAGAGGTCATGCCGACGACGCACTGCTACATTCCCGGCTTCGATGCTGTAAACGGTGTACGCCTTAGCATTATCCGCACCAACGAAAATGAGATCGATACCGGCATCCGGCTCATCCGCGAGGCTGCCGAGGAGATGCTGCGCAGCGGCTCCGGCAGAGCAAGCCGTTCCGCCTTCAGTTGGATTTAGCAATCGATGAGAAATGCGCCGTACAACGGTGTGTTACAGTGGTAGGAGCATCTGAAAAAAGTCGATCCCATTAGGAGGAGCGAAATGGAAGCTAACACGAAAGCACTTCCCCAAGTCGTGTCGGAAGACGAGTGGCGGACTGCCCGCGAAAAGCTGCTCGTCAAAGAAAAGGAGCTCACTCGCGCGCTGGACGCTCTGGCCGCGGAGCGCCGGAGGCTGCCGATGGTTCGGATCGATGCGGCCAAGTATGCGTTTGAGGGCCCGGATGGTGATGCGAGCCTGCAGGACCTTTTCGACGGGCGCCGCCAGCTCATTGTGTACCACTTCATGATGGCTCCGGGCTCCGCCCCCTGCCGGGGCTGCTCATCTTTTGTAGACAACATTAGTCACCTTGCCCATCTGAACGCCCGCGATACGACTTTCGTTCTCGTCTCTCCGGCACCGCTTTCGCAAATCGAGCCTTACAAGGAACGCATGGGATGGACGGTGCCATGGTTCTCGTCGAACGGCGACGACTTCAACAACGACTGCGGTGCAGGCAGGGGATTCGGCCTGAGCGTGTTCCTGCGTGACGGCGATTCCGTGTTTCGCACTTATTACACGTCTGCACGCGGCGTCGACAGGATTAGGGCCGACTTCAATTTCCTCGACCTGACCCCTTACGGCCGCCAGGAAGAGTGGGAAGATTCGCCTGAGGGATGGCCGCAAACTCCGCCATATACGTGGTGGCGCCTGCACGACGAGTATCCATCTTGACATTGCCATATGTTCCCTGTATAAATGTATCTAAGCATCTTTACAACTCCATATGGTGAACGTTAATGAATGGAAAAGTAGTCCATGGCAAACAGTCGCAGCGAGCCGGGTTAGTGCAAGCCGGTACGGTTGCCGCGGATGAATCGGGCCCAGGAAACGATCTGCCGAACCGAAGTAGGCCGATCCGGCAAAACGCCGTTACGAAATAAAGAGGTCAGACCGGCTATGGTCTGACACTTAGAGTGGTACCGCGGGGAACCTGTAAGGCTCTCGTCTCTACATTGTAGAGACGGGAGCCTTTTTCATATTAAGGAGGAGGGCGTAACAATGATCAGTGAAACCATCATTTCGGCAGTCGATGATGTTGTAGAGCAAATGCTGGCGAACGCCGGCGGGCAGAAGCCTGAAAGACTGAAGATTATCGTGGAGCATCCCGCCAATTTAACCCACGGGGATTACAGCACGAATGTCGCCATGCAATTGGCCAAAACTTTGAAAAAACCGCCGATGTCCATCGCCGGCGAGATCAAGGAACGATTGCTCGCCCACGTGAAGATCAACGCGCTGTTTTACAAGATCGAGGTCGCCGCTCCCGGTTTCATTAACCTTTATTTGGATTGGGGCAAGTGGGCGTCGGAGGCTTCGCGCGGGGCGATTTTACCGGATCCGGATCGGAAAAGCGCCAAAGTATTGATCGAGCACACGTCCATTAATCCGAATAAGTCGGCTCATATCGGCCATCTGCGCAATTCGTGCATCGGCGATACGTTGGCAAGGATGCTCAAAAGAATAGGGCAGCAAGTCGAGGTGCACAACTACATCGACGATTTGGGCAACCAGCTGGCGGACACGGTGGTGGGGTTCATGCACACGAAGACGGAGGAGCCGTTTGCGCGGTTTGGCGATTTTTGCTGGGAAACGTACGCCAAAATCAACAAAGCGTACAAAGCAAATCCGGACCTGCAAAAAGAGCGCGCCGTCGTTCTTCATGAATTGGAACAAGGCAGCTCCAACGTGGCCTGGCTGGGACTGCTTGTGGCGGAACGGATTGTTCGGGAGCACTTGGAGGAGCTGAAGCAATTCGGCGTCGAGTATGACGTTCTCGTATGGGAAAGCAGCATCGTTCGGGAAGGATTTTGGTCGCAGGCGTTTGAGCTGTTGCGCACGACGCCGATTTTCCGGCAAGAGACCGAGGGGAAGCTCGCGGGCTGCTGGGTGCTGAAACAAGCGGAAGATGGTGGCAGCTCGGCCGATAACGAAGATTTTCACGCAGACAAAGTGCTCGTTCGGTCGAACGGAATTTTGACCTACACGGCTAAGGACATCGCTTACCATTTGTGGAAGTTCGGGCTTTTGGGGAAAGATTTCCATTATGCGAAGTTTACGGATCGCGTTTGGTCGACCCAACAGGACGGCGTGAAGAAAACAATAGGCCATGCGGATCGGGTGATCAACGTCATCGACCGCCGCCAGGAATATCCTCAAGCTATGGTCAAACAGGCCCTCCTGGCCCTTGGCTATGAACAACAAGCCCAACATTTGCAGCACGTCAGTTATGGGGTTGTTTCGCTGAGTCCCGATACGGCAGCGGATTTAGGGGTGGACATTACAGAGAGGAAGCATTCTTACCCGATGTCGGGGAGACAAGGCATCGGCATCAAGGTAGCGGATTTGCTTGACCGGATGGAGCAAATCATCGATGCCAAGCGTTCCCGCAGGACGGGTCTTTCCAGCCGTGTCATCGCAGCGGCGGCAATCCGCTACTACTTGCTCAAGTTCCATTTGCAGACCGAAATCGTGTTCGATTTTGAGCAAGCGACGGAAATATCGGGCAATACGGGAGTGTATTTGCTGTATTCCTACGCCCGGGCTTGCAGCATTCTCGACAAGGTCAAAAGCGAATCCGGGCAAACGGCGCCGCCAGCCGCATTTGACGACCTCGAGCTTCAAGAGCATACCCTTTTGCGGCAGCTTGCCTATTGGCCGGAAATTTTGCATACAGCCGTACAGGAGCTGGCGCCGAATCACATATGCGCTTATATGCATGAGCTGGCGACGCTGTTTAACCACTTCTACGCGACATGCCCCATTCTGAGGGCGGAAAATCGGAAGAAACATGTGCGCGTTTGGCTGACGGAGCGTTTCCGGGAGACGCTGCGCGACGCCCTTCAAGTATTGGGCCTGCCGACCCCGAAGCGGATGTAAAAAGAGCAGTCGCCTGCTCTTTTTTTATTGAAGATGTTGCCAACGATATTTGAATTCGCATTTGCCGAAGCTAGAGGCGGATAAGGAGTAGTATTTTTCTAAGCTGAATCTGTGAAATTGAACCACGATACGAATTGGTTAGTTCGGTTTGACTTCCATCAACAAATTGTTTATACTTTGTATAAACTTGTGTGAGGGGCGGGAATATGTTACAGGTACAAAAATGGGGCAATAGCTTAGGCATTCGCATCCCTAAAGCGATAGCCGTTAAGGTCGGTCTGAAAGAAGGTTCCGAAGTAGATCTCGACATAGAAGATGGCCATCTGGTCATCAAGCCCAAGCCGAAATCATTGGACGAATTGTTAGAGCAGATCACCCCTGACAACCTCCATGCCGAGATTCAAACCGGTGTGCCACGAGGACGGGAGTCATGGTAGATCGGTACATTCCGGATCGGGGCGACCTGGTATGGTTGCAATTCAACCCCCAATTGGGGTACGAGCAAGCGGGCAAACGCCCAGCTTTAGTCGTATCGCCAGTGACGTACAATGGGAAGGTGGGCTTAACCTTATTTTGTCCGGTAACCTCGAGGATCAAGGGCTACCCGTTTGAGGTTATGATCCCGCAGGACTTGCCTATCGAGGGGGTTATTCTCTCCGACCAAGTAAAGAGTCTCGACTGGCAATCTCGACAAGCGGCATTCATCTGCAAAGTACCGGAGGAGACGTTGGCCGAGGTCATTTCTAAAATACAATTACTGATTTGTTAGCTCAATCGTCGCATGAACGAGCCAGTCCCGAATTTCGTCAAAAAAGAACCTCCATCGCACTGAATGTGCAGTTGAGGTTCTTTTTGGCATAGGTTCTGTTAGAGATTTAACGGACATGAGCGTCCCATACAGCTTCAAAATCAGTGAGAACGGGGCTTCAAAAATCAAAATTCGACTTTTGGGTTGCCCGGCGCTTTTACCATGAAGACGGCGTAGTCGTCCGGGGTGTTCAAGTTCAGGAAGCAATCGTCCCGGGGCGGGTCGACGTAGACGGCGCGCAGCGCGTCCGTGAAGGCGGAAAGCTTGCGGCGCTGCTCCACGAGAAGGCGCTCGGCGACGGCGGCAGCGCTGCGGCGGTACAGCGCGTGAAAAGGCTGCCCGGGACACAGCACCGCTTCCGGGGCGCCGGGAACATTGCCGCCGCTTGCGAGAGCAAGCGTCATTCGGCCAAACAGCTCCGCGGAAAAAGCCGGCATGTCGCACGCCATAAGAAAGCCGTACTCGCAGCCGGGTGGCAGTGCGAGCAGCCCGGTGTGAATGCCCGCGAGCGGGCCTTGACCTGGCGTGCGATCAGTTGTGACGCCGATTCCGTCGGGCAGCAGGTCGCGGTAGCGACCCGGCTCGCCGTAAGGAACAACGACGGTGACCCCGTCGCAGTAGGGAGCAATGGTATCGATAATGTGCCTGAGCAAAGGCTTGCCGTTTACCGGCAGCAGCGCTTTATCGGTGCCCATGCGCGAGCTGCGGCCGCCGGCAAGAACGATGCCGTGAATGCGGGACTGAGCTGATGTCATCGGCGCGGCGCCTCCGGCAAATAGGCTCGTACGATCCCGGCCAGCGCGGCGACGTCGTCTGCATGATGCGTAGGAATTGCCGGATGCCGGTACGGGAACCGGACAGCAACGGCAATGACGGCAGCCAAGCGGTCCGCCAACTCAAGATCCGGAGCGCCCCGGAGCAGGACGATTTTCGGAAACGGCGCGTCCTTGAAGCCTTCGGCAAGCACGACGTCCACTTCCGGCATCGCCCCGGCGAGCTCTTCGAGGGCGGCGGGAGCGCGGCGAATGAGCGCCGACTTGTCCGCCGACGTAATAGCCACCGCATCGGCCCCCGCCTCGTAGTGCTGCCACGTATCGCGTCCTTCGTAGTCGATCTCGAAGCTGTGGGCGTCGTGCTTTGCCGTGCCGATCCGGTAGCCGAACGACCGCAGCTCGCGGATCAGAGCGGCGAGCAGCGTCGTTTTGCCGGAGTTTTTGTAGCCGACGATTTGAATGATGGGCGGATGATTCGGGCGCATGGGCAATCCTCCTGGGACGTTCGTCGATAAGCACAGTCCCATTGTAGCAAATTCCGCCCCCGGATGCGGCGGTTCGGCGCGGATTACGGCGCTGCCAGCTTTTTGCTCCATGCGGCGAGGCTCTCTTTCCCGTTCACGTAGATGCGCTTGAGCTGGAGCGGGGGCTGCGACGACGAGGCTACGCCCTGCTCGATCGTAAAGGCGTATCGGAACCCTCCCTCCTTCAGGATCGCGAGTGTCTGTTTGTTGAATTCCCCGTACGGGTAACAAAAAATGTCGGCCGTCGTGCCGAGCTGCTCCTCGATTTGGCGGCGCGCCTCAGTGATTTCTTTCTTCTGCTGCTCTTTGGAAAGCTCGGGGAGATGAGGATGGGTCATGCCGTGCGGCTGAATGTCCCAGCCGGCTTCGCGCATTTCCTTCACTTGCTCCCAATTGAGATAGTAATCGTCTTGTCCGACGACGCCGGGAGAGATGAACACCGTAGCCGGAAAACCGTACCGCTTCAGCACCGGCATCGCTTGCTCGTAGTTGTCCGCGTAGCCGTCGTCGAACGTCAGCAGCACCGGCTTCGGCGGCGCGGGCTTGCGCTTCTCGATAATGGCCGTAAAATCGCCCAGCGACAAAGGTGTGTAGCCTTCCTTCGCCAAATGCTCCATTTGCGCGGCCAATTTGTCGGGGGCGAGCGTGAGCGTGCTGTCCGGGTCGATATCGATGCTATGGTAATTGAGCACAGGGATGGATACAGGCTTCTCTCGCTTTGGCTCCTCTGCGGCTGTGGGGGCGGGCTTCGTCTGTGCCGTCCCTTCAGGCGGTACGGACCCTGGTTGAGCGATACCGTTCAGCGGTGCGGACGCCGCTTGTACCGTCCCGCCGGGCGCCACGGACGCCGGCTGCGCAGTTTCGGTCTGCGGCACCGACACCGCCTGCGCTGTCCCGGCCTGCGGCGCGGACGCGTCGGCAACGCTTGGCGGCGAAACGGGAGAAATGACGGAAGCTCCCGGCACCGTACCTTCATTATCCGTACAAGCCATAAGCAGCAGGCACAGTGTCCATGCGGCAAAGAACGTTATGGCGGGTGAAAGTTTGATTCGCATACCGGCCCTCCGTCACATTCCGAGTTTGCAGGAAACCTAGGATTGTTGAGATTGCGTTGTTTTGTCTTTGCACAGGACGTTCTAAGCATGGTTTGCTTTACAACCTTGGCCGGGCTTTCTTACGCTTAGCGGAAATTTGTTCCGTTATTGGCCCATTTCCCGAATATTTCCCCAAATTAACGGAACGGGAGTACGTTATATCTCCATTTTTGACGAGAATCGCTCTTGTTCTGAACCGATAGCGGAACCATGTTCCGTTAACATAATTTCGATGCCCCGCTATCCGAGCCATAACGGAACTGTTCCTTTAAGGCTACCGCGGAGAGTTCACCTGCGAACATGCGATATGAATCTCAGGCTTGTCTGAGCGGCGGCATCGCAAAAATCACACTAGTATCCAATCAATCTTTCTACTAGCAATATATTCGGCCGCATCGGAAAAATAACTGCCGGCATCAGGCATGTCTCAAAAAATGCCAAGTGGCGCATAAGGGTAACAACAATATGCGCATATGTGCTATGATCAAACAAAAGAACGCTGAAAAAGGTGAAGGGAAGCTGTGGAAGCTATGCACGTTTCAATTTGGACTTTGGTCATCCAAGTGCTATCTTTGCTGTTCTGGTTGTTTATCATCGCAGCCGTCTCTTTCTTCGCCGTGAACGCCTACAAAAGCCGACGCAGCCTGCAAAATATCGAAGCGCTGCTGAAAGAAATCAAACAAGGCGGCGAAAGCAACCGCAGTTCGGGATAAGATTCGTTTAACGTGCGACTGCAGCTATAACGTATAGAAAGGATGAGGGCTATGGGCTCTACGAAGCATACGGGACCGATCAAACTGCCGAAAAAGCCCGACCCGTCGCTGTGGGTAAGCAAGGCGCCGTTCGGGCTCGGCCGGGTGAAGCCGCACCATATTCGCGATACGCTCAAGGTGATGTGGGACAACCGCGACAACTTGCCGTATGCGGCGCGGATTTTGACGCAGGGCGTATGCGACGGCTGCGCGCTCGGCGTATCCGGTCTGTACGACCGGACGCTGGAAGGACCGCACCTGTGCACGACGCGTCTAAACGTGCTTCGCCTGAACACGATGCCGGCGATCAAGCCGGAAGTGCTGCACGCGGACATCGACGATTTGCGCAACCTGGATAGCACGCAGCTGCGCAAGCTCGGGCGTCTGCCGTATCCGCTGCTGCGCCGGCGCGGGGAGCGGAAGTTCTCGCGCGTGACGTGGGAAGAGGCGCTGGATTTGGCGGCGGCGAAAATCCGGGAGATCGATCCGAAGCAGCTCGCCTTTTACTTGACGGCGCGCGGCATTACGAACGAGGCGTACTACGCGGCGGGAAAAGTGGCGCGCTTTCTCGGCACGAACAACATCGACAACGCCTCGCGCATTTGCCATTCTCCGTCGAAAACCGCGCTCAAGCGGTCGGTGGGCATCGGCGCGTCGAGCTGCAATTATAAAGATTGGATCGGGACGGATGTGCTCGTATTCTGGGGCAGCGTGGCGGCGAACAACCAGCCCGTGTCGACCAAATATATGTACGCGGCGAAGCGGGCCGGGACGAAAATCATCTGCATCAATCCGTACCGCGAGCCGGCGATGGACGGCTACTGGATTCCGTCGATACCGGAATCGGCGCTGTTCGGTACGAAGCTGGCGGACGATTTTTACCAGGTCAATATTGGCGGCGACATCGCCTTCATGCATGGCGTCATGAAGACATGGTTCGAGATGGAGGCGGAGCGGCCGGGTACGGCGGTGGATCACGATTTTGTGCGCGAGCATACGACCGGCTACGAGGAACTGCGGGCGCTCGTGGAGCGGCAAGACTGGGCGCAGCTGGAGAAGTCGAGCGGCCTTTCGCGGGAGCGGATGGCTGAATTTGCGCGGCTGCTTGCCGGCGCGAAGTCGGGCGTTTTTGTATGGAGCATGGGTTTGACGCAGCACCGGTTCGGCACGGACAACATTTCGCAGGTGGCCAACCTTGCGCTGCTGCGCGGTTTCCTCGGACGCGAGCACTGCGGGCTCATGCCGATACGCGGCCACAGCGGCGTGCAGGGCGCGGGCGAGATGGGGGCGGACCCGTTCTCGCTGCCGGGCGGGGACTTCAAAGAAGCCGATATCGGCCGCATAGAGCGCGTTTGGGGCTTTGAGCTGCCCCGCTGGCAGGGGGACATCGTCGGCGTCTCGCTCGAAAACGCGCTGCTGCCGGACGATCACGAGCGCAAGCTCAAAGTGTTTTATACGTCGGGCGGCAATTTTCTGGAGACGATGCCTGAGCCGGAGTTTGTGCGGCGCTGCCTGGAGGAAGTGGAGCTGCGGGTGCATCAGGACATTATTTTGAACACGTCTACGCTTGTCGACGCCAAGGAGGCCGTGCTCGTGCTGCCGGCGATGACGCGTTACGAGCAGCCGGGCGGCGGGACGTCGACGTCGACGGAGCGGATGGTTTATTTCTCGCCGGAAATCGAAGGGCCGCGCATCGGGGAGGCGCGCGCCGAGTGGCAAATTTACTGCGATTTGGTGGCCCGCGTCAAGCCGGAGAGCGCGCACAAAGTCTGGTTCGACAGCGCGGAGGCGATTCGCGAGGAGATCGCGCGCGCGGCGCCGAACTATGCCGGAATCGAGAAGCTGAAGTCGCGCGGCGACGTTTTCCAATGGGGCGGGGCCTGGCTGTGCGAGGGCGGCGTATGCCCGACGGAGGACGGCCGCGGCCGGCTGCTGCCGATCGAGCTGCCGGAGCTGCGCAAGCCGGAAGGGCATTTTTACGTCACGACGCGGCGCGGCAAACAGTTCAACTCGATGATTTACGGCGAGCGCGACCCGTTTAACGCCGCAGACCGCTACGATGTGCTGATGGACAGGGCGGACGCGCAGGGTATCGGGCTGAGCGAAGGCGAGGCGGTCGTCGTGTACAACCGGCACGGTACGTTCCACGGGCGGGTACGGCATGCCGAAGTCGCTCGCGGCAACATTCAGGTATATTGGCCGGAAGGCAACTGCCTCATGCCGAAAGGCGTGTACGAGCCGCATGCCGGCATTCCGGAATACAACACCGCCGTTGTCGTCGAGAAGGCGGAGACGTTTTACGCGCACAAGGATACCCGCTACGTGGAGAAAAGGATCGAAGAGCTCGAGACGGAAGCAGGCTAACGGGCGCGTCCCGGGGGCTGCGGTGCGAGCGGTTTCCGCGAAGGGCATGCAGCGGACGTCATGACGTTAGGGAGGAGGGACCGGGGTGGCAGGCCGCAAGCTATCGACAACGTGGAATGCCGTCCGCTATGAGGATGGGGGCTGGAAGGAGCGCGAAGAGGAGGTTGCGTCCGAATACCCGCTCACCGTGCGGCTGGATGGCGAGGAGTTCGCTACAATTGTGTGCACGCCGGCTGATTTGGACGAGATGGTGATCGGCTTTCTTGCCTCTGAAGGCGTCATTTTGACGGCGGACGACGTGACCGGGCTGTCCATCGACGATGAGCGCGGCATGGCCGACGTTGAGCTGAAGCGCAAGCATACGGCCAGCGCGGAATTTTACGGCAAAAGGTTTATCGGCTCTTGCTGCGGCAAAGGGCGGCAGTTCTACTTGCAGAACGACGTGCGGACAGCGCGTACGTCGACGAGCCGGCTGCGCGTCTCCGCCGAACGCTGTCTCGAACTGATGCGGCGGCTGCAGGCGGAATCGGCGGCGTATCGCCATACGGGCGGAGTGCATAACGCCGCTTTGTGCAGCCCGGAGGGGATTGTCGTGACCCGCTCGGACATCGGACGCCATAATGCGCTCGATAAAATATACGGCTATTGCTTGCTGCATCGCATTCCGACCCGCGACGGCATCGTCGCTTTCAGCGGCCGGCTGTCTTCGGAGGTCGTGCTGAAAACGGCCAAAATCGGCGCCGCCGTGCTGCTCTCCAACGCGGCGCCGACCGATCTCGGGCTGAAGCTGGCCGCGGAGCTAGGCCTCACGGTTGCCGGCTTCGCGAGGGACGCGCAGATGAACGTGTACACGCATCGGGAAAGGATCACGACAGCATGAGTTCAATGGACGGGACAGAGCGAAGCAGATTCGCCCGCAAGGCGATTCGCGTCGCAGAAGCGCAGCGCCTGCTGCTTGCGCGGGTGCGGCCGCTGGCGGCGGAGACGGTGCCGCTTGCGGCCAGCTATGGGCGGCGTCTGGCGGCGGACGTCGCCGCCGATCGGCCCGTGCCGCATTTTGCGCGCTCGGGCATGGACGGCTACGCCGTGCGGCATGAGGATGCCGCAGCGGCCTCTCCGCAGCAGCCTGCGGCGCTGCGGGTTGTCGGCGACGTGCCCGCCGGGCGCGTCTGGCCGCACCCGCTCGCGCCGGGCACGGCGGTGCGGATCATGACGGGAGCGGCCGTGCCGGAGGGCGCGACCGCCGTCGTCATGCTCGAGCAGACGGAGGAGCTCGAGCGGGGCGCGCGCGTGCTGATCAAGCAGCCGCCCGCCGCCGGGCAGCACATCGCCCCGGTGGGCGACGAGATTGCCGCCGGGCAGCGGCTGATCGCCTCCGGCGCGCGCATCGGCCCGGGCCAGGCGGCGCTTCTGGCTACGTTCGGCTGCGCCGCGGTCTGCGTCTACTCGCGCCCGCGCGTCGGCATTTTCGCGACGGGCAGCGAGCTGCTGCCCGTCGAGGCGGAGCTTGCGCCGGGGCGCATCCGCAACAGCAACGGCCCGATGCTGGCCGCTCAGGTCGAGCGCGCCGGCGGCGTGCCGGTGTGGCTCGGCATTTTGCCGGACGATGCCGCCGAAGCGCAGGCGCGCATTGCGGCTGCCCTCGCGCACACGGACCTCGTCGTTACGACGGGCGGCGTTTCGGTCGGCGATTACGATGCGATGGCGTCGCTGTTCAGGCAGGGACTCGCTCAGGGGCGCGCTGGCCGGGGGGCGGGCTTGCTTGGGGGCCAGCCGCAAGAAGGAAGCGGCATCGGCATGGGCAGCATGCTCAGCGAGCCAGCGGACAAATCCGACGCAGAACCGCTCTGCGCAACACTGTTCAACAAGCTGGCCCTGCGGCCGGGCTCGCCGACGAGCGCCGCTATCGCAGGCAGAAAGCTGATCGTCGGCTTGTCTGGCAACCCCGGCGCATGCTTCGTCGGATTTGAGCTGCTCGTCCGGCCGCTGCTGCTGCGTATGCAGGGGGCGGCGGAGCCGCTGCCGCGTACGTTCCGGGCCGCGCTAACCGACGATTTCGTTAAGGGCAGTCCGCACGACCGGTATTTGCGCGCCAAGCTGGAGCTGGACGACGGGATCGTCCGCGTTCGACCGCTCGGCTTTGCCAAATCCGGCATGATGGTATCCATTCAGGACGCGGATGCGCTCGCGGTCATCCCGGCTGGAAGCAGGGGAGCCGCACAGGGGGAGCTGGTCGAAGTAATCCCGTTAGCGTATGGCGAGCCGTAACGAACACGGCTTCTGGCAGAACATTTCGAGCGCAAGGGGACTCACTTTCCGGGTTTAAGCGGCAAACGCCCGATTGTGCGGAAAGCCTATGTTTTCGAACGTAGTGTTCTGAACATATTTCGCTTAACCATATGGGCCGAAAACTCATCAGTAAGGCGTGCTCCCCTTTTTCTTTCGGTTAGTTAGCGGAAAAGTGTTCCGTTAATGGCTCATTTCCCGGATATTTCCCAGACTTAGCGGAACGGGAGTACGCTATCCCCACATTTTAGATGCGAAAAGATCCGGTTCTGAGCCGATAACGGAACTGCGTTCCGTTAAGACTGATACGGCGCGTTTCTGCCCGTGCTATAACGGAACTGTGTTCCTTTAAGGCTACCAAGGAAAGCTCAGCTGCGAACATGGACGTCCTCATTCAATGATACTGTTTCCCGTTGTTGCGGGAGCGATGGTTTATTGATAGTCGCGCTATTAGCCTAACATTCCGCAAATGATTCCCAAGCAAAGGGGAGGAGAGGCGTCATCGGCGTGGAGCCTGACCTGTTGCCTTGCGGTGCGGTGCTCGCCGGTTTTGGCCGGCGTTGCTCGGACAGGCTATAATGATGCCAGGAGGTGCAAGCCCATGGTGACGAAGGCGAACTGGATTCGCCACATTGCTATCGTACTCATACCGTCCCTGCTCATCGCCGCCTACCTTGTGGCCAAGCCGCACGAGACGAAGCCGAAGGCGCCGGACGACAGGCTGCAATGGAGCGCGAAAGCGACGGCGTATACGCCGCTGAAGGGAACCCCGCGCGCGCCCGAAGGACTCGCAGGTGCTGCCCGGCGTCTTTTCATCCCGCCGGATTCGCTGGACGCTTCGCTCCAGGTCAGCATCCGCCTAAAGCCGAGCGGCCGGCCCGACAGCCCGTCCGTCAACCCGAGCGGCAGCGGTACTCTTACGGTACGCGGCGTCAAATACTCGTTTCTCGTCGATTCCACCTCGACGCTGAGCCGCTTCCGGCTTGCCGACGGATCCTTCTTCGTGCGCGGTCCGCTGGACATCGTCATTACGACCCCGGACGGGGAGCAGCGGGCAACTCTTGGCGTAGGCTCCGTAGTGGGCACTCAGGAAGGTACCTGGACGTATACGAACACGGATGGGCAAGGCAGCGTTCTGTTCGGTAACGGCTACAGCGCCGCCCATACCGACGATATAGCCGCAAAGCAGTAAGCCTCTCTCCGGATGGCTGCCGCCTGACTGCTGCCCACCGGCATCACATCGATCGATGTAAGGGAGTGTGGCGGCGGCGAGCAGACGCATCGATGTAAACGCCAGCCGGGACCGCATGAAAGTGACCGTAAACAGCCTATCTTTTCTTCGACTGCAGCTCTTTAAACGCGACAAAATCTTTCTGCATATCCGGAACTTCCCGAACGATACTCTCGAAAAACAGGAACAGCGAAAACATCTCATCCTGGTCTAACGTGATACTTTTGGCGGGCATGATGTAGTGGTCTTCGACTTTTTCCGGCACGAGCAGCGTTAACGAGCGCAGCTTGCTGAAATCCTCCAGGAAGCTGGCTACTTTTCTTGTCATCCCGTATGACGATTCCAGGGTGCATACTTTGGACATTTGCATGGCACCGCCCCCATCCTTGGCTATAGTAAATTGTATAGCTGGAACGAGCATATATGCAGGAAAGACGGACATAAAAAATAGCGAACCGCCATCGTCCTTTCCGATACGGTCCGCTATCTTGATCTATTTGGAAGTGGCTTTCCGCTAAGCCTTGACGAGCGGCAGCATGACGTCGAGCTCTTCGACGCAGTCCGGCTCCTCGTGCGCGATGCTGTTGACGAGCGGCGTGACCGGGTAAGCGCGCATCGTCTCGGCCGGGGCGGGGCGGAGCAGGAAACGCAGCCGGTTTTTGTCGGTAAGCGACGGATCCAGCCATTGATCGATACCGTCCTGGTCGAGAATGACCGGCATCCGGTCGCTCATCGGGGAGACGAGCCGGTTCGGCGCGGTCGTGAGCAGCGTGCATGTGCGCAGCTCGTAATCGCCCTGCGGCGCCCGCCACACCTCGAAAATGCCGGCCATGCCGAACACGCGCCGGTTCGTCGTCACGACGCGCATCGGCTGCCGCCTCCGGCCGTCCTCGCTTGTCCGCCATGCGTAAAAGCCGTCGCAAGGAATGATGCAGCGATTTTTCGTGTAAATCCGCTTCAGCGCCCGCTTTTCGTCGGCCGTCAAACTGTCCGAGTTGACCGCGTCCTTGCCCCAGAACGGCACGAGCCCCCAGCGGAACTCATCCAGCCACCGCTCCTTCCCGCTGGCGACAATCGCCGGGATCGACTGCGTCGGCGACACATTGTAACGCGGCTTGTAGAAAACGAGCGTTTTGTCGATGCGGAATTCCCGCACCAGCTCGGGCATATCTGTGGTCAAAGAAAATCGTTCGCACATCGGCGAGCACCACCTTTAATGTTTTTTCCAGTATTTGCTCGCCTGCGAATATTATGCGTCGATTGCTCCAACCCTTCCTCCATGCAAAACGGCGCCGTACCCGCTCTCGGGCACGGCGCCGTCCGCTATTCTCGCAGCGGTGCGGCATAGGCGTTCAAAATGGCGGCAGCGAGCGGTTTGTATGCCGCCGGCAGCCGGACTTCGGCGAGCTGAAACACCGCTCCGCCGTCATGCTGCTGATAGGCAACTCCGTCGGTAACCAGCTGCGTTTCTTGCCGGTCCTTATCAGGCTTGAGCGTATAGGCCATCAGCTGCGACGACAAAGGCGTACGATTGGCGAAATCGGGCCCCTGGTCCGGAGTAAAGCCTTGCTCTTCGGCCCACCTCGCCAGCTCCGGAAAGTACGTGCCGATGGACGGCACGGCGCAGCCTTGGCAGCCGCCGTTATCGAAGTAGCGGACGTACGAGCCGTCCGGGTGCGGCGGTTCCAGCTGCAGGCCGGCCGAGCCGTTCGCGCCGACGACAGCTCCGCCCGCCCGAACGATCCAGCCTTTCGGGGCGAGCAGCAGCACGCCGTGCACGTCGTCAAATATGTTCATCCAGTACGCCTCCAGCTTGCTGCGCAGCTCCTTGGGGACGGTATACGCCTCGAGCTTGAGGGGCGCTTGCGGCGCAAGAGACGGGCGATGGTCCGGATCGTCCACTCCGCGATTCGGCTGAACGCAGCGCAAAGGCAACGTATGGGCGCTTGAGCCCCGGCCCAGCGTCAGAACACCGCAATCGGCGATGGGCGGCGGCTCCGCCGTATCGCTTGCGGCAGCACCGCCACCGCCAACACCAGGTTTGCCGACGCCAACAGCAGCACCTCCGGCGCCAGCACCGGGGTTTCCGTCGTCGCCCACTGCAGAACTGCCATCCTCAACATTGGCTTTACCGTCCCCAGCGGCGTAACCCCCGGATGTACCGTTTAATTCCTCATTGCCTGCTCCGCCGCTCCCGCCCGCCGTTCCTGCTCCGGCAAATACGGCCTTCGCTGCCGTCGCCATGCCGCCCGAGCCGGAGCCCGCCTCCGCCGCCCCGGCCCCGGCAGATCCCGCATCCGTTCCGGCTTGGCCAGATTTACAGCCCGCCGCAAGCAACAGCAATGCGAGCAAGACGGTTGCCCAAGCGCCCTTTTTTCGCATTCCCCGATAACTCCTCTCCGCTCGATGCCGTACCATAATTATAGCTGTTTTTTCCGTTGACAGCTTCCTTCGCGTAATGGTAAAGTTCACATGTAAGGTCATTTCCATTTCCTAACATCGCTGCAAACCGAAAGGATGGTACCGTCATGCGAATGAATGTGCTCCATGTACCGATTGTACAACCGCATATACGGCTTCGTAACCCATCCGCGCTATTTCGCTGACGATCTCGCCCGCCCAGCGGCACAACACCCGACTTATCCGGCGCTCGGTTACGATGCTCGTAATCAGGCGCCTTTTATTATGCCCGGCTGCAGGCCGGCATTGGTCCGGCCATCGGACTAATAGGCGTATCGCACCCTTATGCGGTATGCCTTTTTTGCTCCATCAGAAAGTATAAACTGGCCGATATTTGGGCTGATTCCGTGCGAGAATCGGGGAGCCGCCTGGAACGGACGGCCTAGGCCGGTTCTTCTTACCGGTAAAGAAAGTTTAAGTTCTGTGAAGCGATAAAGCGAACAAAAGAACATTCTTTACGGCATGCAAAGCTTCCCCGCTTAAGAAGCGAGTTTTGCTACGCAAAACTTGTAGGTCGCTCATCATCGAAAAGGCTTCGAAAGAAGCTTTTCTTATCCCGTATGTACACGCTGCGTCCCCCGAGCCCGCCCGTTCAGGAAGGAGAGAACTCATAATATGTTTATCGTGCTTAGAAAATTGGCCTGGTACTTCCGCCTGGAGTGGAAAAGGTACACGATCGCGGTGCTGCTGCTGGCGCTGGCCGGAGTTATCGACGTTATCCCGCCGAAGCTGATCGGCTACTCGATCGACGGCTTGCAGCAAGGAACGCTCGGAGGAGCGAAGTTCTACGCCGTCCTCGGCTTCTGGGCCGCGATCACCGTCGTCGGCTACGCCATCACGATCGTCTGGCACTACAAGCTGTTCGGCGGCGCGTTCGTGCTTGAGCGGCTGCTGCGCAACCGGCTCATGCGGCATTTTGTGCGGATGACGCCAACGTTTTACGAGAAAAACCGGACCGGCGACCTGATGGCGCGAGCGACGAACGACCTGCGCGCCGTATCGACGACGGCCGGCTTCGGCATCCTCACGCTGATCGATTCCAGCCTGTTCATGGCGACGATTCTGATCGTGATGGTCGTGCTCATCTCGTGGAAGCTTACGCTGGCAGCACTGCTGCCGCTGCCGATCATGGCGGTGGCGATGAAAATTTACGGCGGACGCATTCACGAGCGGTTCATGGCCGCCCAAGACGCATTCGGCAAAATGAACGACGACGTGCTCGAGACGATCGCCGGCGTCCGGGTGATCCGAGCCTTCGTGCAGGAGCGATCCGCCGAAGCCAAGTTCCGCGAGCTGACCGACGACGTTTACCGCAAAAACGCAGCGGTCGCTACAATCGACTCGCTGTTTGAGCCGACGATCAAAATTCTGGTCGGGCTCAGCTACTTGATCGGCCTGTGCTACGGCGGCTACCTCGTGTTCCGCAGCGAAATTACGCTCGGCGAGCTCGTCTCGTTCAACGTTTTCCTCGGCATGCTGATCTGGCCGATGTTCGCCATCGGCGAACTGATCAACATTATGCAGCGGGGCAACGCGTCTCTCGACCGGGTGAACGAAACGCTTGGCTATCCGGCCGATGTGCAGGATGCGCCGCAGCCGATGCCGGTTGCGGTGCCGGAGACGATCTCGTTCGAGCATGTGACGTTCCGCTATCCGTCGTCGCCGATCGACAATCTCGTTGATGTCTCGTTCAAGCTGCGGCGCGGGCAGACGCTCGGCATCGTCGGCCGAACGGGCAGCGGCAAAACGACACTGCTGCGCCAGCTGCTGCGCGAATATCCGCTCGGCAGCGGGACGATCGCCATCTCCGGAGTGCCGCTGAAGTCGATCGCCCTCGAGCAAGTGCAAGGCTGGATGGGCTACGTGCCGCAAAACCCGATTCTGTTCTCGCGGACGATCCGCGAGAACGTTTGGTTCGGCCGCCCGGCCGGCAGCGACGACGAGCTCGAGCAGGCGCTGGACCAGGCGGCGTTCGCAAGCGACGTGCAATATTTGCCCGACGGGCTCGAGACGCTCGTCGGAGAGAAGGGGGTCGCCCTCTCCGGCGGCCAGAAGCAGCGCGTATCGATCGCCCGGGCGCTCATCGTCGAGCCTGAGATTTTGCTGCTCGATGACGCGTTGTCCGCTGTGGATGCCAAAACCGAAGCGCACATCATCGAAGCGATCCGCCGCGAACGCGCCGGCAAAACGACGTTCATCACGACGCACCGGCTCTCCGCTGTGCAGCACGCCGACCACATTCTCGTGCTCGACGAAGGGCGCGTCGTGGAACAAGGTACGCACGAGGAGCTGCTCGCCCTCGGCGGCTGGTACAAGGAGCAGTACGACCGCCAGCAAATGGAGCAGCAAATCGAAACGTAAAGCATGAAATTCAAGCAAAGTAGGTGAAGCCTGTGACAACCAACCGACAGACGGGCAGGCGGCTATTTCAATATGCATGGACGTTCCGCAAGCCGATTTTCCTCGCGCTGCTGCTTTTGGCGGCGGCGGTTTGCGCCGAGCTGGCCGGACCGCTCATCGCCAAAAGGATGATCGACAACAACATTCTCGGCATCGAGAAAACGTGGTACGAGACGACCGGAGCGGGCAAGTACAGCGTGAACTATCAAGGCAAGCAGTATATCCGGGAAGATCACGTTTCCTATGCCGACAGCGGCCAGGGGAAGCAGGTCCGGGTGCTGCAGATCGGGCGCAAATACGTATTCTTGGGCGGCCAGCTGGCGTTCGACGGCGAGCGGACGCTAAGCGGTTCAACCTTAACCGTTCACTCCAAGGACGGAAGAGAGGCCAGCTATACGGTCCGGCAGCTTTCCGCCGGCGAGCTGTTCGCCTTCTACCGGCCGGAGTTCGGCGGGATGATGACGCTCGCTGGCGCCTATTTCGGCTTGCTGCTGCTCGTCGCCCTGTTCACGTTCGGACAGCGCTATTTGCTGCAGACGACGGCGAACCGCATTATCCAGAACATGCGCAACGATGTGTTCGCGCACATCCAGAAGCTGCCGATCCAGTACTTCGACAACTTGCCGGCGGGTAAAGTCGTCTCCCGCATCACGAACGATACGGAAGCGGTGCGCGAGCTTTACGTCGCGGTGCTGGCGAACTTTTTCTCCGGGATCATCTATATGGTGGCCATTATCGGCGCGCTGTTCCTGCTCGACTACCGGCTGGCGCTCTTCGCGATTCCGCTCGTGCCGCTGCTGTACGTATGGATCATCGTTTACCGCCGTTTCGCCGTCCATTACAACCAACAAATCCGCTCGCGCCTGAGCGACATTAACGGCATGATCGCCGAATCGATCCAGGGCATGCCGATCATTCAGGCGTTCCGCCGGCAAAAGGAAACGCTGCGCGAGTTCGGCGAAATGAACGACCAGCATTTCCGTTTCCAGAACAAGCTGCTCATGCTGAACTCCATTACGTCGCACAATCTCGTCAACGTCGTGCGGAACGTTATTTTCCTCGCGGCGATCTGGATGTTCGGTGGAGGCCTGCTCGGCGCAGCGATAACGGTGGGCATGCTGTACGCGTTCGTCGATTACATGAACCGGATGATGCAGCCGATCGTCGGCATCGTCAACCAGCTGTCCAATATGGAGACGGCCATCGTCTCCGCGGAGCGCGTGTTCGAGTTGATGGGCGAGCCGGGCATCGACGTTATCGACGGGACGATGCCGCGCTACCGCGGCAATGTCAGCTTCGAGCGCGTGACGTTCGCGTACAAGGGCGAGGAGTATGTGCTGCGCGACATTTCGTTCGAGGCGAAGCACGGCGAGACAGTGGCGCTCGTCGGCCATACAGGGTCGGGCAAAAGCTCGATTCTGAACTTGCTGTTCCGCTTCTACGAAGTCGGCGACGGACGCATTCTGATTGACGGGCGCGATTTGCAGCAAATTCCGAGGCAGCACTTGCGGCATCATATGGGCATTGTGCTGCAGGACCCGTTCCTGTTCACAGGCACGATTGCCTCGAACGTGTCGCTGAACGATCCGCGCATTACGCGCGAGCAGGTCGAGAAGGCGCTGCGCGACGTCGGCGCGTACGACATGTTCGCGGCGCTGCCGAAAGGCATCGACGAGCCGGTCATCGAGAAGGGCGCGACGCTGTCCGCCGGCCAGCGGCAGCTGGTCTCGTTCGCGCGGGCGCTCGCCTTCAATCCGGCGATCCTCATTCTCGACGAGGCGACGGCCAGCATCGACACGGAGACCGAAGCGATTATCCAGGCGGCGCTCGATGTGCTGAAAAAAGGCCGGACGACGTTCATCATCGCCCACAGGCTGTCGACGATCCGCAGCGCGGACCGCATTCTCGTCCTCGATCACGGCCGCATCGTCGAACGCGGCAACCACGACGAGCTGATGGCGCTGCGCGGGCGCTATTATCAGATGTATTTGCTGCAGTCGGGCGAAGATCCGAGTGCAGACCGGATTGCGGCGAACATGACGTAACGAGGTATATTCGGATTGAAATCCACCTTGCCGCCAACAGGAGGCGAGGTGGATTTTTTTCCTGTTATATTCCACTAAGAGGGAAAAATCAGTAAACTACATATAACCATATAGACTCTTAGGGGGGCCAACATGTATATCTCGCATTACGGTGCAAGCCGGAGCGTCTGGCTGAGTCCGGACATCCGGTTCGGGCGCAACCGCCTGCTGCATATGCTGATTTTGGGGTATGCCGCTTTCTGGGCGTGGATGGCCGTCGCTCCTTACAACCGGTTTGACTGGCTGCTGGAAAACTTGCTCATCTTTGTTGCCGTGGCTGTTTTGACGGTCACGTACCCGTTTTTCCGGTTCAACAATTTGGCTTATGCGCTCATTGCCGTTTTTCTTGCTCTGCACACGTACGGTGCGAGCTTTTCGTACAACACGACTCCGATCGATATGCTCATGCATCGCTATTTCGAGCTGCAGCGGGACATGTACGACCGCGTCGTGCACGCCTCGTACGGGCTTTTGCTGGCGTACCCGCTGTTCCAGTTCATGAGGCGGGTCGTGGGGCTGCGCGGGTTTTGGTCCTATGCGCTGACGGTGACGACGATTCTGGCGACGGGGGCGTTTTACGAGCTGATCGAGATGTGGGTGGCGAACATCGTAGCGCCCGAGATCGGCGTTCTGTTTCTCGGCACGCAAGGGGACGTGTGGGACAGTCAGCACGATATGGAAGTCGCCTTGTACGGGGCCGCCGTCGCGATGGTTATCACGGCCCTGGCGCGTGCCGTCAGGCGTCTTGATTAGAGGACGGTGCGGCTGCAGGGTGCAAGCCAGAGCTTACTACCAATTAGGAGGATAACATGTTATGACCAATGAAACTGTGAAATGGCTAAGCCGCATTCAGCTCGTTATCGAGGTTGTGGTGGCCGCGGGCTTCCTGCTCGGCCTCATTCCGTTCGTCTACGCGTGGTCCGGCGGCTTCGTGCTGCCGCTCACCGTCATTAGTCTCGTGCTGGCGTTCGTGCTCGGCAACGGCACGGGGCTGTACACGATCATCAACGTCGTACTGGCGCTGCTCAGCTTCGTTCCGGTGCTAGGCTTCGTTACGCGCATTGCCGGGGCGTTCGTCTCGCTGCTCAGTATCAATGCGATCCGGCGCCGTATCGGGTAAGGCGTTAGTCATCGGCAAAATCCCCCGGACGCCGCTCCTGGCGACCGGGGGATTTTTGCTGCGGGCCGGCGGGTGCCTGACCGGGCCCGGGATATTTTTCAGGTGAAGAAGGTTATTATCGTAACTCAGCGTTACCATCTGCAGCGGGCCGTATACGAAGCGCGAAGGCTCGGTTTGGACGCGTACGGCGTCGCCTCGGATTTGCAGCGGTACGCCGGCGCCGGCCGGTTCGAGCTGCGCGAAATTGCGGCGCGGAACAAAGATTTTTTATGGGTTAACGTGTGGCGCCCGAAGCCGACCTATCTGGGCGATCCGATTCCGGTTGCGGGAAGCGGCGCGCTCACCGACGATAAGAAGCAATGAGTGTACCGAGCAGCGGGGCGAGTCGCTTTGCGTACATCTCGGATAAGCTCTCCGCTATTGCTCCAGTAGCAACTGCAGAAGTATTTTCGCAAAATGAGTGCTGTAAGTGCCTGGAGGGCAATTGGAACAGCACCCGGTGCCGCGATTCTGTGAAAATGCCTCTGCAGGTGCTCTAGGCGCAACTGCAGAAGCATTTTTCGTGAAACGAGAGCTGTAATTGCTTGGGGAGTAATTGGAGCTGAAGGATCAAGAGTTGCAGTCTATCGTCGCTCCATCCTTACGAGCAGCAGCAGCAAAACGATCCCGAGCGCGGTGGAAACCGCGAAGCTGACGTAAGCGGCATGAATCGTATAACGGTTCAGCAGCGCGCCTCCGACCAACGTGCAGATCCAGTTGCCGAGGCCGTTGCCGGCCATCGAGTAAAGCGAGACGGCGGTAGCTCGGACGCCTTCGGGCGAAATCAGATACACGTAGCGAAGCGCTGCGGGGATGAACAGTCCGATGCCGAAGCCTTGCAAAAGGGAGGTCGCATAAATGACGGCGAGCGGCACCTCGAAGCCGTACAGCAGCCAGCGCACGCCGGCTACCGCCGAGCAGGCGATCAGCACCGAAAGCAGCCCCCACCGTACGACAAAATGCTCCGACCAGCGCATGAACGGAATTTCGCTGCCGGCGGCGATCAGGAAGGCAATGCCGAGTCCGGTCAAGCTGCCGCCGGCGTCCTTCATCAGCATGCCGAAATAGTAGTTGTTCGACAGCATCGGGCCGAAAATAAGGAACGAGGCCAGCAGGAATACGCCGTAGCGCGGCAGGCGCAGCAATACCTTCAAGTTGGCGCGCAGGCTGACGCGGAAGCCGGCGGCCTCGTTCGGCAACAGCAAGGCAAGAATGCCGGACAAAGCCGTCGCTGTCATGAAGGAGAAGAGGGAAACCTGCAGGCCGTACGCGTCGGAAAGCTTGCCGATGGCGAACACCGAGACAGCGAAGCCGGCTGCCCCCCATAGTCCGAACGACCCGTAATGTTTGCCCGTGCGCGTGGCGTAAGCATCGTAAGGCTGTCAATGAGCGGCATGGCGGCGCTTTGGACGATGGCCAGCACGGCGAGGGCGCCGGCGGCCATGGCGAACGAAAAGTCCGTTATCCTCAGCAGGGACGCACTGGCCAAGACGCTGAGCCAGACGGTAGCGCCGAGTACGGCCTTCGGTTTTTGCGTAGCGTCGCACAAGAGCCCCCACAGCGGTTGGAAGGCGATGGACAAAATCGGATTGAGCGACAGCAGCAGCCCGATCCCGGCGCCGTCGAAGCGCCCGTTTTGTTGCAGGACGAGAGCCAGAAACGGAAACAGCGCGCCGTATCCGAAAAAATAAATAAAGTAAAAGCCCGAAATGCTTAAACTATAGCGCATTTGCATCAAATGTGATGTCCTTCCCGGGGAAAGGTAGCTAGGTATTCTTTGTATTAAAACGGAAATACTGTCGCCTGTCAAACGGCGATTGCGCTGCATTGCGCGGCCAGGCAGGGATGAGGCGGATGACGGCTGTACGGAGGTCGTGGTAGGATGAAGTCGCAATTCATTCGTGGAAAAGGAGGGGGACCGCGATGAAGCTCCACGCCTATATCGGAGATACGGGCGCATGCTCGCGCCGGGAGGCGCAGCGCTGGATCAAGGCGGGACGGGTGACGGTAGACGGGCGGACGGCGGATATCGGCACGGCCTTTACGGAAGCGTCGGACATCCGCGTCGACGGCATCCCGCTCGGCCCGCGCCGCCCATACGTTTACGTGATGCTGAACAAGCCTGTCGGCATCGTATGCACAACAGCTGCTCACGTCGAGGGCAATATTGCCGGTTTCTTGAAGCACCCGGAGCGCCTGTCCCCGGTCGGCCGCCTGGACAAGGAGTCGGAAGGGCTTATTTTGCTGACCAATCACGGCGAGCTATCGCATCGGTTGCTGCATGGGGATCGCGAACATGAGAAGGAATACGAGGTCACCGTCGATAAACCGGTTACCCCAGAGCTGCTAGCCGGTATGGCCGCCGGGGTTCCGATGCTCGGGACCGTGACGAAGCCGTGCCGCACCCGGGCGGTGGGCGAGCGCATGTTTCGCATCGTTTTGACGCAGGGGCTCAACCGCCAAATCCGGCGCATGTGCAAGGCGTTCGGCTATCGCGTCGAGCGCTTGCGCCGGGTGCGCATTCTCGGGCTGGAGCTCGGCGACTTGCCTTCCGGCGCTTGGCGCGAGCTTACCGCAGCGGAACGGGAGGCGCTGCTGCAGCCGCTCGGACTGCTCGCGCCGTAAGGCGGCTTGGCGACAGCGGTGTGGGGCGGCATGTCGGCGCAGCAAAGGAAGAGCGGTCAGCTAGAGCAAGCGAGCGATTCCGCCGAACTGACGCGCAGTGGAGGCTGTTTCGGCTGCTCTCCCGGTCGCTCAAGACTGCATCCTACCACTATCAGTGCAGCAAAGGCCGTGCAGTCAGTTAGAGCAAGCGGCGATTCCGCCGAACTGACGCGCAGTGGAGGCTGTTTCGGCCGCTCACGCCAGTCGAGCAACACTGTATCCTGTCCCTACCGATGCTATTAATGCCAAACGGTCCGCCCGAGCGGCGCTTCCGCCAAACCGACGCATAATAGAGGCCGTTCCGGCAGTCGTGCAACACTGCATCCGCCCTCGCATCCCGCATCCTATCGCCTCTGCCGCCACGGCAGAGCGCTTGCGCCCCGCCGCATCGCCCCCGCACGCTTGTGCTCACGCTACTCGCCGTAGTTCATGATCAGCGTTTGGATTTTTTGCAGCCGAATGTATTCGTTCTTCTCCAGCTTCTGGCGGAAGTAGCCGTACAAATAAGCGGCTTCCATGAAGGTTAGCGCCGGATAGCACACCACTTCCTGATTCGAGTACGGATTGTCCATCACAATTTGCCATTCCCCTTCCCGTTCCGGCGACGGCACGGACAACAGCGCATGCTTTTTGTAGGCGGCTACCTGCTCCAGCTCATCCCACAGCTTTTCCCAGGACGGACTGAATGCAGCCGGTTCGGGAAACATCCGCCGTCCCCGCCGCAACAGCTCTTCCACGCGCTCCGTCTCGTCGTCTGCGAACGTACGAAGCAGCGCCCAGAATCCTTCCACAATCGGATAAAACGCCGAATACCCTTTCTCCTTTACCCCCTCGCTCACCCGAGTTTGCACCTCTGCCGCTTCGGCGGCGGCGAACTGCTCGAACCAACCTGTCGTCATGGCAAGCTTCCTTTCGATCCTTCATCAGAAAGTATAATCTGCGCCTTTACTCGGCTGCTTCCGCGCGGCAAACGCGCACGGCCCGAAGGACGGCGCAAGCCGTTTACCTTCGCATCGCCATTTTCCTTAATTTAGCACAGGTTGCCCTTACTGCAAAGATTGGAACCGTACAAAAGCCGCGCAAAAAAATGCGGCGGTCAAGCAGCAACCTTTTGCCGGTTGGCAGCGTCTGGATGTGCAGAAAGCTTGGAGCTGCAGCAGAAGCGAGGCTGAGGACTCCCGAGCAACTCGAAATCAAGGAGGCAAGAACCTGTGAAACTGCTCAAAACGATTGGAACTTTCACGCTCGCCACCGCTTTGTTCGGCTCGCCGCTGGCGATGGCGGACGAAGCCGTTCCCGAGCCGGCGATGCCGGCCGCAACGTCGGCAGCCGCCCCCGCAATCGCGGTCCCCGTCAAACCCGCCGACGAGAAGACGCTCGCCGAAGCGAAAATCACGAAGGAGCAAGCGATCGAGCTCGCCGGCAAAGCCGTCTCGATCCCGGAAGGCTTCACGCTGCAGAACGTCAACCTGTACGGCGGGTCGTACATGCAGCAGGGGCCGGTCTGGAACCTGAACTATGTGAAGAAGCAGGGCGACCAGTACCTCGGCAACCTGTCGGTGCAAATTCACGGCATCACCGGCAAAATGGTCGGCTACAGCACGTACAACAGCGATCCGAGCTACAAGCCGAGCTTCCCGCCGAAGGTCGATTACCAGGGGGCGAAGGACGTTGCCGCCAAATGGCTCGCCAAAGTGAACCCCGAAGCGCTGGAGCAGACGAAGTACAATGACGCGGGCGAACGTGCGGCGAAGCCGCCGCTGCGCGGCTCGGTGCAATATGAGCTCCGCTACGACCGGGTCGTAAACGGTATCCCGTTCCCGCAAAACTTCGTTTCCGTCGTAGTGAACGGCGACGGCGAAGTCGTCGGCTATAACGCCAACTGGACCGATGGCCTGACGTTCGACGACCCGAAAGGGGTACTGGACGCGGATGCGGCGCTGGGGAAGCTGCATGAACAGGCAGAGCCGACGCTCGCTTACATTACGCCGTATTCCGGCAAAAACAAGAAGCCGATCCTCGTCTACGGCATGGGCGTCTACCCGATTGACGCCAAAACAGGCGCCGTTTACACCGGCGGCGGCATCGAGCCTGACCTCAAGCCGAATTTGACGCCGCTTACCGACAAGCCGCTCGGTTCTATTCCGTCCGCTACGCTGAGCCTTAGCAAAGATGAAGCTATCGCCAAGGCAACGCAAGCGTTCCCGTTGCCGGACGGAGCCAAGCTTCAAGACGCCAGCTTCTACGAGAACGTCGACGATGCGACCGGCAAAACGTTCTCCACCTGGAACTTGCGCTGGTCGACGGCGAAGAGCGATATGGACGCCAAAATGGGCTTGCCGACGACGGAAATTTACGCGGGCGTCAACGCCAAAACCGGCGAGATCACCAATTTCAGCCAATACGTGCCCACTCAGAACAATTCGTACGACGTGAAAGTGAAGCAGGACGAGGCGAAGACGAAGGCGATCGAGCTCGTGAAAAAAATGCTCCCGGGCTACACGAACCAGCTCGTGCTGCAAACCATCGCTGCGGACAACGTCATACCGCTGGAAATCGTGAAGCGCGACCGCGGCTACAACTTCACGTTTGCGCGGTACATCGACGGCGTGCGGGCCGGCTATGACAGCGTGAACGTGACGATCGACGGGGAGACGGGCGCCGTACGCAACTATTCGGCGAATTTCTCGCAGCAGGATTACCCGGCGCAGAAGCCGCAAGCGATCGACTCCGTCAAGGCCGAGGATTTGCTCTTCTCGACGTACGATGTGCAGCTGCAATACGTCAACAAGGGATACATGCCGCCTTTCATGCCGATGGGTCCTTTCAGCGACGACTATTACAGAAAGCTGAACTTGCGGGCAGCGTCCGGCGAGGTGGACA
Organism: Gordoniibacillus kamchatkensis; assembly: GCF_000829455.1. Taxonomy (GTDB): domain Bacteria; phylum Bacillota; class Bacilli; order Paenibacillales; family NBRC-103111; genus Gordoniibacillus; species Gordoniibacillus kamchatkensis. Next base: position 2,431 of record NZ_JXAK01000043.1, on the reverse strand, counting down.
ACGACAAAACGGACACGACCGCCCATCTCATTTACGCCCTCGTGCCGAAATATGCGAACGGTCCCCAATACGTGCTGAATGCCGAAACCGGCGGGTGGATATCGCCGGAAAGCGGCGATCCGGTGTCGCTCGAGAAGGTGAAGGTAACGGATATCGAAGGCCATTGGGCGCAGCAAGATTTGCAGCTCATGCTCGATTATCAGGCGCTCGACGTGAAGGACGGCAAGGTGAACCCCGACGCTCCATCACCAGGGGCGAGCTGATCAAAATGCTCGTCATCTCGATCAATGGCGGCAACTACGGCATCTATTACGCTGCGAGCAAAACGAACTCGTTCGCGGACGTGAAGAACGACTCGCAGTATTTCCCGTACGTGGAGCGGGCCGTCGATATGCGCATCCTGGACCGCACGGGCGGCGACTTGAATCCTAACGGTACCATTACGCGCGAAGAGATGGCGCAGCTCATCGTCCGGGCTCTCGGGTACGGCAAGCTGGCCGAGCGCGACGGCATTTTCGCCAAGCCTTTCGCCGACGAGGCGCAGCTGAAGCATCCGGGCGACGCCGCGATCGTTGTCGGTCTCGGCATCATGTCGGCGACGGACGGCAACTTCATGCCGGCGCAAAACGTCACGAAGGCGCAGGCCGCCACAGCGTTCGCACGTTACTTGAAGGCGCGCTCCGATCTGGAGAACCGCTCGCCATTCGGACCGATGTATTGATCGGAATATACAGAAAAGAAGCTTCGATCCCGCTATGCTGGCGGGAACGAAGCTTCTTTTTGTTCCTGAGGTTTACTTCAGCGGGTAATCGTAGCGAATGAATCCTCTGTGCTGCGCGATCTTGTCATAAAGAGCGCGAGCGGTGACATTGTTCTGGCGTGTCTGCCAGTAGAACCTGGAAGCGTTATGTTCACGTGCCGCCTGAGCTACCCGCTCAATAAGCGCGCGAGCGACGCCGCGCCCGCGGGCGGCTTCGTCGACGAAGAGATCTTGCAAATAGCAGGAGTCTTCCATCCAAACCGTACGATGAAACAGGTAGTGGGCAATGCCGACCAGGTTTCCTTGCAGATGCGCGCCGAAGCCGTAAACGCCGTCGGCGTTCAGCAGGCGCTGCCAAACCTCATCGTACGTGGAATCGGGGAGTTCGGTCTCATAGAAGGTTTTATAGCCGCGGGCCAGGACGTTCCAGCGGTCGCGGTCCTCCGCTCTCAGCGGCGCTATGTCGAGCGCGATTGGCTCATTCGATAAGTCTGCCAACGGATAATCCTCCTTCCTTTGTTAGCTTCTAGTAACGGGCGATCATAGCGGAACTCCGTTCCGTTATTGCTTAACCGGAGGGACGACGGCAAAGCTTAACGGAACGCAGTTCCGTTATTCGGCTTGTAACAAGGAAAAATTCGTTTAGAACGACGATATAGCGTACTGCCGTTCCGTTATTTTTGGGAAATACTCGGGAAATCGACCGTTAAAGGAACAAATTTCCGTTACCGCCCAGGGAGAGCTGGATGCCTTCAACCCTCGCTGGGGTTGGAGGCATTTTTCGCGAAGTTCTCTACTCCTGGTGCATAGGGCAGTACTTTTTCATCAGTTCCACGATTGCCGCGTCTTCGGCTCCGCCTCTCTCCATAAGCCCCTCCATAACCTTGGTGCGGCGTCCTCCCTTCAGATTTTGTCCGAATTTGAACTTCGCCGTAAGGCTATCGATGGAGATTTTGACCACCGAGACGGCTTTCAGCTCGCCGACGTATTTCGGATCGTCCGGAGTAATAGGGGCATAGCCTCCTTCCGGCTGAAGCTTTTCCATCAGGCCGCTTAATGCCAGCGCTTTTTCGTGCAAGTCCTCGACCCGTTCGGCGAATCCCCTGATGTGAACGGACTTGAAATAGGCTGTCGCGGGGCAAGCCTGCCGCGGATCGCTGAAATAGGAAGGAATAATTGCAAACTCTTTCGCAACCGCAAAACTGACCTTGTGCGAGGCCAATATCTCATCCATCTTGGCGCCTTTCTTGGAGCCGTGGAAGTAAATGTATCCGTTCTGGTAAGTGTAATTTAAAGGCGTAATATGCGGCCATCCGTCCTCTCCATAGGTCCCCAAATAACCGAACGACATCTCCTGCAAAAATTCATCGATTTCCTGCTGCTCCTCAATTGAAAATTCGGATCTTCTCATGTCCACTCCACCTTATTTTGTTTTTTTCCATGATATAGAGGTGGGTGGCAATAGGAAAGAGCCAATAATTGATGAACTTTTATTGGACCACTTTTCAAGCAGGTTTTCAGGTTGCCCAAGAAAGTATGGCTGCACTGCGGATTGGAAATGTGGGTCTCCGGCAATAATTGATGAACTTTTATTGGACCACTTTTCAAGCAGGTTTTCAGGTTGCCCAAGAAAGTATGGCTGCACTGCGGATTGGAAATGTGGGTCTCCGG
>NZ_JXAK01000042.1 GCF_000829455.1 Gordoniibacillus kamchatkensis | reverse complement strand
CCACGCAGCCTACCGGCTTGCAGCCCTGCCCGCCTACACAGCCGCGCCCCGCATCCCTGGCCGCCAACACAGCTAGCCCCGCAGCCTTTGCCGCAACGCAAAAAGGCTCTCTCGTCCCAAAAGGGGCGAGAGAGCCGCGGTACCACCCTTATTGACGCCGTCCCTTCCGGTTCAGCCTGCCTGCCGCTTAGTGGCTCTTCCGTGTCGCCGGCTGCATAAGAGCTGCGCCTGCGCACGGCAGCATGCCTCCCATCGCGGGGCTGGCGCCGTTTTGGACGAAATGCGTTCGTCTTCGTTGCCGTAACGGATCGCGAGATCCGGTATCCTCTACTGGTCCGGCAGGCTCGTCGCCTTCCGCCGTTCAAGGAACTGCTCGGGAGCGAACTTCGGCAGTCTGGTTCCCGGGGCCCGCTCTCAATCTGTGGCGCGCCCTCCTGTCGGGAGGCTTCTGCTTACTCTTCTCCGTCGTCGCATTTGCGTTATGATGTTAGTTGCTATTATATGCAAACCGGCGCATCGATGCAAGCTTATGCGGCGGTTGCAGATTTTTCAGGCTGCCCAAGAAAGTATGGCTGTGCTGCGGATTGGAAATGCGGGTCTCCGGCATCGCCCACTCGCGTTCCCATGGACAGGGAAATAAGGATGGAACACGAGTTCAAAGGCGCACGCTCCGCTCATTGGCCCGCATTTCCATCTTCCGCTCCGCCTTTCTTGGGCAACCTGGATTTTCGCGGCAAGGCCGCGGTAGCGACAAAAAATCCTCCACCCCCGGACGGGGATGAAGGAAATGTCTGAAACGGCACCCTCACTGTATCACGGCTTCGCCGGCCCGGACAAGGAAACGTTGTTGCCAGTTCAGGAGACCGTGCCCAAGTGATTGAACGGGAACATGCGGAACACGACTTTGCCGACAATATCTTTTTTGTCGACGAACGGGGTAGTCGGCCATAAATGCGAGTCGTAGCTGGAGTTGCGATTGTCGCCGAGGAACAAATAATGATCGTCCGGCACTTTCACCGGGCCGAACGTGTACGTCATCTTTTGCTTCACATAAGGTTCCTCGACTTTCGCGCCGTTTCGGTATAGCGCCCCGTCTTTCACCTCGATCGTGTCGCCGGGCAAGCCTATAAGCCGCTTCACATATAGCTCCGGACAGCCGTCGAGGATGTCCAGCGCGCCGCAAATGCCCGTCAGCAGGGCGGAATTTTTGACGGCGGGACTGCCGTTGTTCGCGAGCGGAGGATAAAACACGACGATATCGCCGAACGACAAATGCCCGCTGGCGAGCGGGGCTTTCTCGACGATAAACCGATCGTTCAGTTGGATCGTCGGCAGCATCGACCCTGTCGGCACTTTCACTGCCTGCGCTACATACGTATTGACAAGCAGGGCGACAACGATCGCTATCGCCAAGCTAGGCACCCATTCCCGAATCCATTTCCACAGCAGCTTCATACTTTCATCTCTCCTCTGCATTCCTCTCTCTACCATAACCGATTCCGGGCCCCAGAACCTTAAAACGAAATAAAAAGCGGCAAAAAGCTCAAGCGGCCGCTCCGCTTGAGCTTTGTTCATAGCGCTTTATTTCATTCGGCGGCGTACGTACCGCCATTCACCGCTTCACTTCCACTTTGGCCATCTTCTCGTAATATCGGATCAGGCTGCCGTGATCGCAATCCCCCAGCCCGTCCACCTTGAGCGCCTGCATCATTTCCATGACGGCGGCGGTCAGCGGCAGCGGCACTCCGACTTCGTGGGACGTGGCGAGCACGTTGCTCAAGTCTTTGATGTGCAGATTGATGCGGAAGCCGGGGTCAAATTTGCGGTCCATGACGAGCGGCGCCTTCGCATCCAGCACCGTGCTGCCGGCCAGCCCGCCGCGGATCGCTTGATACACGAGCTCCGGCTCGACTCCGACCTTGCTGGCCAGCACAAACGCTTCCGACATCGCGGCGATGTTGATGGCTACGACAATTTGGTTGGCCAGCTTCGTCGCGTTGCCTGCGCCGATCTCGCCGGTGCGCACGACGGAAGCCGCCATCGCTTTCATGACCGGGTAGCATTTGTCGAATACGTCCTGCTTTCCGCCGACCATCACCGACAAGGTGCCCTCGATCGCTTTAGGCTCGCCGCCGCTGACCGGCGCGTCCAGCATGTCGATGCCTTTGTCCGCCAGCTTCTGCGCGATTTCCCGGCACGCCAGCGGGGCGATCGAGCTCATGTCGATGACGACGGCTCCCGGCCTCGCGCCCTCGATTACCCCGTCCGCGCCCAAAACGACTTCCCTCACTTCGGGCGAGTTCGGCAGCATCGTGATGACGATATCCGATTGCTCCGCCAACACTTTCGGGCTCGGCGCCGTCTTGGCGCCGGCGGCCGCCAGCTCGGCGGCCCCCCTGCTCGTCTCGAGAACGACGAGCCCGTAGCCCGCCTTGAGCAAATTTTTGCTCATGGGCTTGCCCATAATGCCCAGCCCGATAAAACCGATTTTCATGCTTCGGCAGCCTCCCGTTTCCGATAATCTTGGTTACAGCTCGCCCATCGCTTGCAATACGTCCTTCAGCTTGCTCAAGTTCGGCTCGGTGCAGCCGCCGACGGGCAAAATCGTCCGCCCGGCCTCGAGCCCGAGCAAATTCATCGCATCCTTGGTCACGGACGGAAAGCTGCCGAGACCGAACGCCATGCGCAGCGGGGCCAGCGTCAACTGGGCTTCCAGCGCCCCCTGCAAATCCCCGGCCATAAATTTGCGGTAAATGTCCACGACGAGCGCGGGAACGATGTTGGCCGTGGAAGCTACGCAGCCGACCGCTCCGTAGACGAGCGAAGCGAGAATCATGACGTCTCTGCCGGCCATCACTTTAAAGCCAGTATTCCGGGTTCGGCGAATATATTCCGCCGTCAAGGTGAAGTCGCCGCTGCTATCCTTGACCCCGACGATATTGGGGATGTCCGCCAATCGTTCGAGCAGGCCCGCGGAGATGTTGTTTCCGACACGGTCCGGGTTGTTGTAAAGGAGGATCGGCAGGGAGACGGCTTCCGCCACTTTAAGGAAATGCCGGTACAGCTCCTCCTCCGTGAGCGAGACGAACATCGGCGGAAGAATCGTGAGCGCCTGCGCCTTCAACGATTCGCCCAGGCGGGCCAGCCTCACGCACTCCTTGGTCGCAATCGCCCCGATCCCCATGTAGACCGGGACGCGGCCGTTCACCTGATCGATCGTAACGGCAACCGCTCTTTGCTGCTGCTCCGGGTCGAGGCCGTAAAATTCGCCGTTGCTGCCGAGCGACAAAATGCCGTGCACGCCGCCGTCAATGACATGCTCCACGACCCGGCGCAGCCTCTGCTCATCCACGCATTCGTCCGCGTCCACCGGCGTCACTATCGGCGGAATTACGCCGCGAATAAAGCTCGTATCCATATCGGTCCATCCTCCTATGCTCGTCATTTACCGCACCAGGCAAGGGCGCTTGTTGTCGAATTTCCAGCCGGGAATCAAATACTGCATGGCGGCCGCGTCGTCGCGCGCTCCAAGCGCTTGTTCCGTGTACAGCCGGTGAGCCTTCCGAATTTGCTCCATATCGATTTCCACGCCCAGCCCCGGCTTATCGGGAAGGGCGACCTTGCCGCCAACGATCCGGAACGGATCCTTGGTCAAGCGCTGGCCGTCCTGCCATATCCAGTGCGTATCGATGGCGGTCGTCCGCCCCGGCGCCGCGGCGGCGACATGTGTGAACATCGCGAGCGAAATGTCAAAATGGTTGTTGGAATGGGAGCCCCATGTGAGTCCCCAATCGCGGCACATTTGCGCGACGCGGACGGACCCCTGCATCGTCCAAAAATGCGGGTCGGCCAGCGGAATGTCGACCGACTGCAGCTGAACGGCGTGCCCTATCTGGCGCCAGTCGGTGGCGATCATGTTCGTGGCCGTCGGCAGCCCGGTGGCGCGGCGGAATTCGGCCATCACCTCGCGCCCCGAGTAGCCGTTCTCGGCGCCGCACGGGTCTTCGGCATACGCCAGCACGCGGCCTTGGCCGCGGCACAGGCGGATCGCCTCCTCCAGCGACCAAGCGCCGTTCGGGTCCAGCGTAATGCGCGCCTGCGGAAAGCGCTCGGCGAGCGCCGTGACCGCTTCCATCTCCTCTTCGCCGCGCAGCACGCCGCCCTTTAATTTGAAGTCGTTAAAGCCGTAGCGCTCGTACGCCGCTTCCGCCAGCTTGACGATCGCTTCCGGGGTCAGCGCCTGTTCGTGGCGCAGCCGCATCCATTCGTCCTCGGCGTCGGGAGCGCTTAAATAAGGCAGATCGGTGCGGCTCCGGTCGCCGATATAGAACAAGTAGCCCAGCATCTCGACCTCGTCGCGCTGCTTGCCTTCCCCGAGCAGCGACGCGACGGGTACGCCGAGCCACTGGCCCAGCAGATCGAGCAGCGCCGCCTCCAAAGCGGTGACCGCATGGATCGCAACGCGCAAATCGAACGTCTGCAGCCCCCGCCCTCCCGCGTCGCGGTCCGCAAACGTCCGCCGCACCGCGTTCAAAATGTCGTTGCAGCCTCCGACGGACTGGCCGACGACAAGCGGCTTGGCGTCCTCCAGCGTCGCTCGTATCCGCTCCCCTCCGGGAACCTCGCCGACTCCCGTATGGCCCGCGCTGTCCTTCAAAATGACGACATTGCGCGTAAAATAAGGGGCGTGAGCGCCGCTCAAATTGAGCAGCATGCTGTCGTGCCCGGCGACGGGAATGACCGACATCTCGGCGATCGCCGGCGTTTCGGACCGCCGCAATGCGGGGATCGTTTGTTCCGGTTCCTGATTCATAGGTTTACGCTCCTTTTGCCCTCGAACTGCGCCAGTGCGGCGAACAGCGCTTTGATATAGCCGATCGAATAAGCCCAGCCGATGCCGGAAGGCTTCCAGCCGATGCCGGAATAGGCCCAGTTCGGGTCCAAATCCACTTGATCGCCCTCCAGCTGCGGAATGTGGTCCGGGTTGATGCAGCCGGTGTAGCCAACTTTGCGCAGCGCCAGCAAAATGTTGAACATATTGAGGTCGCCGTCGTCGAGAAGCGCTTCCTCGAACGCCCCCGCCGTCGGCAAGCTTCCTCTGACGTTGCGGAAGTGGACGAGGAAGATCCGCCCCATTCTGCCGTAGCTCTCGATTTCGTCCAGAACGAGGGCGCTGCCGCCTTCCTCCGCGCGTGTGCCGACGCAGTACACGTACCCGACGTTTTTTGCTCGGAAAGGCGTCGATGACGCGGCGCAAGCCGAGACCGCCGAACGCCGTATGATGGTTGGGCGTGTCGGACGGATGCACGGTCAGCTTGACGCCAGCTTCTTCCGCGGCGGGTACCAAGGCGCCGAAGGCGGCGTAAAACCGCCCCCACCACGCCTCTCGCTCGCTGGTGGCGGGGATAGCCGGCGCCTGCCGCGTCAGGGCCAGGCTATCTCCTCGCGCCATAGCCCCGCCCCGCTGGTAAGCCCGATACCCGGTCGTCAGCACCGGGACCGTGTCTCCGGCAAAGCGCTGCCGCACGATCGGCAGCCCCGCCTCGCCGAATACGCGCACCGCCTGCACCGCGTTCTCCAGCTCCTTCTCGCTGCCCGGCAAATCGTTCATGAAGCGTTCCGTCAAATCCGGCAAGGTGACGCGATTGATGTCCAGCCCGAAGGAGCGGACCCTCTTCCTTAAGGCGAGCACCCGGTCGAGATCGGGGTAGCCCTGCTCCTTAACGCCCGGAAAGGAGGAGCCTTTGCCGAGGTCGATGCAGTCGACCCCAAGCTGGCAAAGCTGCGTCAGCTCCATATCCGTCAAATCGCAAGTATTGATCGTAATGGAAATTTTCAACCGGTTCCCCTCCCATGTGCTGATAACGAGGCTTCTTTACTTGACGCCGCCGGCCGCGAGCCCGGTTTTCAAAAACCGCTGCGCAAGGAAATACAGCAGCACGGCCGGAATGGAAGCGATGACGGACGAGCTGGTCAGCAGCCCCCATATCGTCTGGTCGCCGAAGTTAAAGCTGGCGATGCCGATCGTGACGGTTTGCTGCGCCGGGGTCGTCGTCAGCACGAGCGCGTACAAATATTCGTTCCACGAGAGCGTGAAAGCGAACGTCGAGACGACGGCGATTCCCGGCGAGGCGATCGGCAAAATCACTTTGGCCAAAGACTGCAGCCGGTTGCAGCCGTCGATGAGCGCCGCCTCCTCCAGCTCCTTCGGAATCGCTTTAAAATAGCTGATCAGCATGTAGCAGCAGTACGGCACCACGATCGTCGGATAAACGACGAGCAGCGCGTTCTTGTTGTTGTTCAGCCCGTAGCGGCTGATGGCCACGTACATCGGGATAAACAGCACGGCCACCGGCAGCAGGTACGTATAGATGATGCTCTTCAGCATGAAGCCGCGGCCCGGAAAGCGCAGCCTCGTCAAGCTGTAGGAGCCAAGCACGCTGATTGCGACGGAAATGACGGTGACGAGCAGAGCGATGTACAGGCTGTTTTTGACAAAGCCGAGGAACGGCGACTTGGTGAACAGCTCCTGGTAATGGCTGAACGTCCATTCCGCCGGAATCAGCTTCGGCTGGGGCGTGTACATCAGCTTGTTGGGCGTCAGCGACGATTTGACGAGCCAATATATCGGGAACAGCGTCCAGACCGAAGCGACCAGGCCGATCACGTACAGAGCGGTCAATTTGCGAATTTTCACGTAGGTGCTCCTTCTCATGCGCGCTTCTCCCCTCTAATCATCCTTATTCAGCTTCCGCATCGAAAATATGATGAGCGCCACCAAAATCGGGATAATCGAACCGGCTACCGCAAGCGATTGGCCCATTTTATTTTGCAGGAAGGCGACCTCGTACGTGTACGTGGAAATGACGGCCGAAGCGTGGAGCGGACCGCCGCCGGTGATGAGGTACACGATCTCGAAGCTGTTGAACGTCCAAATCGTCGACAGCAGCACGGTGATCGCGATGACCGGCGAAATGGACGGAATCGTAATGGCGAAAAATTGGCGCACCTTGCCTGCGCCGTCGATCGTAGCGGCTTCGTACATTTGCCCGTCGATCGTCTGCAGCCCGCCGAGCAGGCTGAAAATAAAAAACGGCAGCCCTTTCCAGATGTTGACGATAATGACGGACAGCAGCGCGATGCTCGGGTCCGACGTCCAGGCGACCGGCAAATGGACGATGTTCCACCTCAGCAGCAAAGCGTTGATGATGCCGTACGTGTCGTCGTACATCCAGCGCCAGGTGACGGCGGATACCATGCCGGAAAGCGCCCACGGCACGAGCAGCACGGCGCGCAGCAGACCGCGTCCGAAAAAGTTTTGATTGACGACGACGGCCAGCAGCAGCCCGAGCACCAGCTTGACGCCGACGCTGCCGACCGTGAACACGACCGTGTTCTTCAGCACCTTCCAATACTCTTTGTCCGAGAAGATCGCCATGTAATTGGCCAGGCCGATAAATTTCGGCGTCACGCCGACGACCTTGTCCGTAAAGCTTAAGTAGATGGCGTTGACAAAAGGAATTCCAATGATCACGAACACGATGACGGCGACCGGAACGAGCAGCCCGTAACCCAACAACCTGTCATCGCGCCGCTTCACTGCAGCCGTTTTCATAATCTATCACCAGCCTCAATCTGCATGATCGTGTCGCGGTTATAAGGAAGCGCACCGCCGATCCTGCACGGTGCGCCGCATTTTGCCGTTATTTTTTGCCGTACAGCTGCTTCAGCTCCTGCTCGAGCTGGTCCAGCGATTTTTGCGGGTCCATCTTCTCCACCACGATGCGCGCTACGGCCTTCGTCGCCAGCTGCATCGTCTGCGCCTTGGAGCCGAGATCGTCCTCCGGTCCCGGATAATTGCCGGCGCCTTTGATCGATTTGATCATGCTGAGCCAGCCGGCCGACTTGTTGTTCGGGTTTTTCCAGAACGGGGTGTCGAGCACGCCGTTGATGGCCGGAACGTATTTGCCGCCGATTTGCTCGATCAGGTTGTTGTAGAAATCTTTCTCGTAAAATTCCGTGACGAACTTTTTGGCCCACTTCGTGCCTTTGCCGTTTTTAAAGATGGCGAACACGTTGCCGGAGCCGACGAAGCTTTCGCCTTTAGGCCCGCCGATCAGGGGAACCATGACCGTCTTCTTCTCGAGCTCGGGGTTGTCCTTCAGCAGCGAGTCGTATATGCTGGCCGAATTAATGACGAATCCGACCGTTCCCGCCAGATAGGCTTTGTTGTTCCCGTTGTCATCCCAGGTAACGGATGCGGGGGGCGTCAAACCCTCCTGCCAGAACTTGGCGATAAATTTCAGCGCCTCTAACGTTTCTTTGGAGTTGACCGTAATGTTGTTGTCTTTGTCGACGATGCTGCCGCCAAACTCGCGAATGACCGTCCGCACCATCCCTTCGGCATCGTTGCCGCCGGACGCCCCGAGCGGAAATCCGGTCGCATAAAATCCGTTTTTCGGATCGTTGACGATTTTCGCCTGCTGATAAAGCTCATCCCATGTTTTGGGGATCGGAAGATTGTGCTTATCCCATACGTCTTTGCGCAGAAACGCTCCGCTCAGCTGCAAGGAATGGGGAACCATGAAATATTTGTCGGAGGTCACGGCGATGTTCTTGGCGCCGTCGGAGAAGTCGATTTTGTTGATAATGTCCGACGTGTCGACGAGCTGGTCCGAAGCGACGAACTGCTTGGCAACCGGGTCGTTGGCGACGATCAGATCGGGCGGATTTTTGGCTTCGATCGCCGCCAGCAGCTTCGATTTCAAATCGTTCTGCGACACGACGACGTATTCCACATCGATGTTGTTGTCTTTGCCGAACTTCTCGGCCCGTTCCTTCATCATCTTGTTGTAGGCTTCCACATATTCGCCCTTGTCCCAGAAAACGAACTTCTCCTTCGGTCCGGACGGCGCCGCCGCCGGCTTGGCGTCGGAATTTTGCGCCGGAGCGCTTGGCGCCTGGCCCGAACCGGAGCTGGAGCAGCCTGCAAGTAAAGCGCCTGTTAAAGCGAGTGCGGTTAAGCTAGTACCAATACGTTTCATATACCTTTCACCCCTTCATTGGATGTATGGGCCGGTTACCAGCCGTATTCGACGGCCGCGCAGAGCAGCGCTTTCAAATAGCCGACCGAGTAAGCGAGTCCCATGCCGCAGCGCATCCCGGCGCCGCCTTTGTACCAGTCCGGATCGTCGCCGATCAGAACCGGGATATGGTCGGGATTGAGGCAGCCGTCAAAGCCGACCTTTTTCAGCTCCAGCACCATCCGGAACATATTCATGTCCCCGTCGTCCAGCAGCGCCTCTTCAAAGGCGCCTGCGGTCGGCAAGCTGCCTCTGACGTTGCGGATGTGGACCGTATGAATGCGGCCCTTTCGTCCGTAATGGTTGATTTCGTCCAGGACGAGTGGCGTCCCCCCTGCTTCCGCCCGCGTCCCGATGCAGTACACGTAGCCGACCTGCTTGCTCGGGAAGGCGTCGATCACACGGTGAAAGCCGAGGCCTCCGAACGGCGTCTCCGGCAGCGGAACGTCGGAAGGATGCATCGCCAGCTTCGTTCCGTACTCCTCGGCGATCGGCACAAGCCGTTCGTAGACGGCGCAAAACCGCCCCCACCATGCCTGCAGCTCGTCGAAGCCAGGAACGGGCCGGTCCTGCTTCGGCCATGCCGCGCTCTCCCCTCTGACCGTATACCCGCCCCGCAGCTTCGCCGTGTAAGAATGCATCAAGCCGTCGAACGTGTCGCCGGCAAACCGCTGCCTCACTATCGGAATTCCGGCCTCCCCGAACACCTTCATGGCATTGACGGCGTTTTCCAGCTCACGCTCCGAGCCGGGCGCTCCGCTCATGAAGGCGCTTGTCATATCGGGCAGAGTGACGCGGTTGATATCGAGCCCGAACGAGCGAATTTTGCGCTTATGGCGCAGCAGCTCGTCCAAATCCGGATAGCCCTGCTCGCTGACGCCGTCGAAGCAGGCGCCGTTGCCATAATCGAGGCAATCGGCACCGAGCTGCACAAGCTGCTTCAAAAACGGTTCCGGCATATCGGTACTCATCGTCGTAACGGCAATTCGCATCACTGGCGGCCTCACATCCTTTCCCAAAAGGCTTCTGTCGTTACCAACTATAATGAAAACCGGCGGGGGTTAAAAGGAATGCGGTTTAACATTACGTATCTTCTCTTGTTCAATTGCCGACGCTTCAGGCAAAAGGTATCATTACTTGCGAAATCGAATCATCATATAAGCGCTTTCGCCAAAGCGGCCGCATCCCGGCATTTCTTCGTTGTACGCAAACTGGGCCGATGATAAGATTAGATGTACAAAGACGAAGCTTCGGGGGTGCGGCGCCATGTATCGGCTATTGATCGCGGACGACGTATTTGAAATTCGCAACGGGCTCAGCAGCTATTTCCCTTGGAAGGACATCGGGTTTGAAATCGCCGGACTGGCCGAGAACGGCAAACAGGCTTTGCAGCTGCTGGCGGCCGGGCCGGTCGATGTGCTGCTGTGCGACATCCGGATGCCGGTCATGACGGGCATCGAAGTCGCGAAGCATTTGCATGCGCAAAGCTCCCCCGTCAAGATCGTTTTTTTAAGCGGTTTCAAAGATTTCGAATACGCCAAGCAGGCGATCGTATACGGCGTCAAAAACTATATCGTCAAACCGACGCAGTACGACGAGCTGTCGAGCGTTTTTCAGCAAATCAAATTGGAATTGGATCAGGAGCGGGGCGCCGTTCGGCCGCACGCCTCCGGGCAGACGGCTTCGGTGCCGGGCAAGGAGACCGCGGCGGACGACCACGACAAAGTCATATCCCGGGTCAAGGCGTACGTAGAGGAGCATTACAACAAAGCGACGTTGGAGGAAGCCGCGAAGCTGGTCCATATGAATCCGTTTTATTTAAGCAAATATTTCAAGCAGCGAACCCGGGAGAACTTCTCCGATTACGTCAACCGCATCAAAATGCAGCGGGCCGCCTCCATGCTGGAAAGCCTCAGCTACAAAATTTACGAAGTCAGCGAGCTGACCGGCTACAGCAACGCCAAAAATTTTACCCGCAGCTTCAAAAAATTTTACGGCATAAGCCCGAAGCGCTATACGAGACCGGAGTAGGTGCGCCTTGCCGATGCGAACGAACCGCCGCTTTCTGCTTAAAAATTTGCTCACCTTCCTGCTCCCGACCTTGATCCCGATCGTGCTGCTGGGCACGTTATCCAACGTTATCATTCAGCAGTACGTGAAGTCGAACGTGCAATCCGAGAGCTTGAACATTCTGAAACAGACGAAATCGAACATCGAGCTTGTACTCAACGAGCTGGAGTCGCTGAACGTATATTTCATGACCAACGCCGTCGAATTCGTCCGCCTGAAGGCGCTGCTGCAAAAGCCGAAGTTCGAGCTGGAAGATTACGCCGCACTCGCCACGATCAAAAATTACATCGACGCTCCCGCCATCGCAAGGCCTTTTATCGATTCGATCTATATCTATTTGGACAACGACAAGAAGCAGTTCATCACCTCGTCGTCGGGAGGCTTCGAGAAGATCGGCTCCTATTACGACAGCGACTGGTACCGAAGCTACGTTACCCACGACGCCCGGGACCTCATTTGGACGGAATTTCGCAGCGTGAAAAAAAGCAAGTTTTCGAGCGCCGCCACCGATCTGATCACGATTTACCGGAAGCTGAGCTTGTCCCCGCAGGAAGACGGCGTCATCGTCCTGAACATCGATCCGAACTATATCCGAAATTTGTTCGATACGCTCACGACGCTGAAGGATCAAGGGCTGTTTATTACGAACAAGGACGGGCAAATACTGGCGAGAAACGGCAAAGCAGGCGATGTGAGCGAAGCCGATATCGCCTCGCTCGCCCGTCTGCCCGACGCTTCCGTCTATCGTACCGGCAAGGAAAACATATACATCTTCAAGGAAGTTTCCGACAAGTACGGCTGGACGTTTTTCTCCACGGTCCCGTTTCAAACGCTCTACAGCGCGCCGAACAAGCTGACCGCGATCACGCTCGCCGTTATTGTCGTATCGCTGCTGATCGGAACGACGATTACGTTCATGCTGAACCGCAAAAGCCGCAGAGATATACGCAATATCGTCAGCATCCTGCAGCTGGCGCAGCAGGGCAAGCCGCTGCCGGCGCCGCCGGAGCAGGTCAAGGACGTGTACAGCTACATTACGCACAGCATCATTACGAAGTTCATCGAGCAGCACTATCTCGGCGTCATGCTTTCCGAGCGTAAACACCGGGCCCGCGTCATGGAGCTGCAGGCGCTCCAGGCCCAATTGAACCCTCACTTCCTGTTCAACACACTGGAGACGCTGTCCTGGAAAGTCGTCAGTCTGACGGGCAAACCGAATGAGGCCAACAAGATGATCGATAATTTGGCCAAAATTTTGCGTTACGCCCTTGACGAGAACGAGAAAAACGCGATTTTACAAAAAGAAATCAAGTTTACGCAAAGCTACATCGATATTCAAAAGGTGCAGTACAAGGACAAGTTCGACGTGAGCTGGGACTACAGCCATCACGTCCTGAAGTACAACATTCCGAAGCTCCTGCTGCAGCCGCTCATCGAAAACAGCCTGTATCACGGCATTAAAGAAAAGGACGGCCCCGGCAAAATCAAAATCAAAATTCGCCAAGCGGGGGGCGAGCTCGTCATAACCGTCATCGACAACGGAATAGGGATGGACCGGCAGAGGTTGGCCGAGATACGCCGCCAGCTGAAGCAGCAAATGCAGGATACGGATGCGCTGCAATCGGCCCATATCGGGCTTACCAATACTCACAAGAGGCTCGTCATCAGCTACGGAGAGGAGTATGGGCTCACCGTCCGAAGCAAGCTGCATCTGGGGACGATTGTGCGAGGTCGCATCCCGATCTCCGGCTAAGCGGCCGCCGGCCTCCCTGCAGCGCCGAGCTTTTGACAGCACGCCCCGGCGAGGAGTACGATGATTACGGACATCGCCAAAATATCCCGCAGCGGGAACGGTGAAGGAGTGATTCGCATGAAGTACCGGAGATTGGGCAGCACCGATTTGAAAGTGTCGGTCATCGGCGTCGGGACGTGGCAGTTCGGCGGCGAATGGGGGCAGACGTACACCCAGGCCGAGGCAGACGCCATTCTCGATCGGGCGCAGGAGCTCGGCATCAATCTGATCGATACGGCGGAATGCTACGGCGACCATTTGTCGGAGTCGTTCATCGGCGACTATTTAAGCCGCCGCAATCGCGGTGAATGGGTCGTCGCGACCAAGTTCGGGCACCATTTCACGCAAAATTTCCAGCGCGACCAGCTGTGGTCCGCGGCCGACGTCAAGAAGCAGCTGGAAGGTTCGCTGCGCGCACTGCGCACCGACTACATCGACGTATATCAATTCCATTCCGGCACAGACGAAGCGTTCGACAACGACGAGCTGTGGACGATGCTCGATAAAGAAGTGCAAGCCGGCACGATCCGCCACCTCGGCATCTCGATCGGCAGTAACGACAACCTGCATCAGACCGCAGCCGCGACCAAGGCCGGAGCGAAAGTCATTCAAGTCGTCTACAACCGGCTTGACCGGAAGCCGGAAGAGCGGGTGTTTCCGTCCTGCGAGCAGCAGGATCTCGGCGTGCTGGCGCGCGTCCCGCTGGCGAGCGGCTATTTGAGCGGCAAGTACAAGCCCGGCGCGCAGTTCGGGGAAAACGACGTGCGGCACCGTCACGATCAGGAGCAAACCCGGCTCAAGCTGGAAGAAGTGGCGCGCATTCGCGAAAACGAAGTGCCTGCCGGCATGGATATGGCCAAATGGGCCTTGGCATGGTGCCTCAAGCACCCGGCCGTCACCGCCGTCATTCCCGGCTGCAAAAACCCGGCCCAAGTCGAGGCCAACGCCGCCGCAGCCGAGCTGCTGAGCGACAACCATCCGCAAGCGTGGAAAGACCAGTGACGCCATAGATTCATAGCATTGCCGAACAGCCTGCGCTGCCGCCCCGACCGGGCGCTGCGCGGGCTTTTTCGGTGCGGCCGCACTCTCTCAAAGCTCCCGCATGCGAGGCCTAATTTACCAAAAATAGACCGATGATACGGTTTCCGGCATTCGGCAGGCCACATAAGATGTCCATGGAATGCAGGTCACAAGCGCCATTAGGGCTTGAACCGCGTAAGAAAAGCTGTTATTCGGAGCCCTTTCCACGAAGCATGCCTTGCCTAAGCTGCATCTTTGCAGGCTGAAGCAGGGAGCAACCGGAGGAAGTTGATGCTTTTCCGATTCGGCATGAAGAAACGGCCGAGGCCGTCCGTTCCGGGCGGCCTCCCGTTTCCCGCACGGAATCGGCCCAAATATAGGCGCAGCTTATACGTTCTGATGGAGCGAGGGGAAGGAGGTTTTGCTCATGGCTGCAACGAGCGAACCACCGTTATCGACGGATGCCGGATGCGGGCGACAGCTGCCGAAGATGCCGAGCCGTAAGGCGTGGCGCGTATGGCCATGATCGATACGGCTTTTTGGCAAGGGCGGCGCGTATTCGTCACCGGACATACCGGGTTCGAGGGGGCGTGGCTTTGTCTCTGGCTGGAAGCGATGGGCGCGCGCGTGACCGGATACGCGCTGCCGCCGCAGACGACGCCGTCGCTCTTCGCGTTATGCGGCTTGGAAAAGCTGGTCGCGAACCATTACTGCGACAATCGCGACGCGCGCGCTCTGAGCGCCGCGATGCTGGCTGCGCGGCCCGACGTCGTGTTTCATATGGCAGCCCAGCCGCATGCGCGGAAATGGCAAGCGCTTCCAGCGGAAACGTACGAGGTTCACGTGATGGGCACGGTGCGGCTGTTCGAGGCGGTTCGCGCTGCGGCTGCAGCCGGCCAGCCGGTGAAAGCAGTCGTCCACGTCTCGAACGGCGAATGCTACGACGACAAAGGATGGCCGTGGCTTACCGCGAGGCGGAGCCTCTCGGCGGCGCCGACCCGCAATCCAGCAGCATGGCATGCTCCGAGCTGGTTGCCGCCGCTTACCGCAGCTCGTTTTTTCACCCGGACCGGCATGCGGAGCACGGCGTTGCGGTGGCATCGGCGCGGGTTGGCACCGCCGTCGGCGGCGACCCGGCGGGGGGCTCTTTCGTCGCGAGCGTCATCGCTGCGCTGCGGCACGGACGCAAGGTACGGCTGCTCAAGCCGGACGCGGTATTTCCGCTGCAGCACGTGCTTGAGCCGCTCGGCGGCTGCTTGCTGCTGGCCGAGCGGCTGGTCCGGCACGGCCCGCGCTACGCTTCCGCGTGGAACTTCGGTCCGAACGACGGCGATATATGGTCCGCGGCGGACGTCGTCCGCCATCTGGCAGCACGCTTCGGCATAGTGGACGCGGGCGCGGCGGACGCCCCGGAAGAGCCGCTCGGACACGTCTCGCTGCGGCTTGACCCGGCCAAAGCGAGAACCGAGCTCGGCTGGCGGCCGACTTGGGACGTCGCTTCGGCGCTGGACAAAGTCGCCGATTGGGTACAAGCCTATGAGAACGGCGCAGACATGAGGGTGTTCGCAATCCGGCAAATACGGCAATATTTGCGCGACAGCAAATAAGCGGGCAAAGGCGGCGGCGATGCTGCCCGAAATAATCCCTAGTAAAAAACTTGGATATTCATGTATAATGAAATTATGTTATTTTAAATAAAGCCGAACCCCGGCTTTTGATAGCGGGTTCTGCCTCCTCCCAAACCCGGGTTACTTGGGAGAAAGAATGTATTGCGGCAGAAATGGTTCCCCATCGGATCAATCGTTATGTCCATAAGAAATATAAATTGCTATCCTCAAACAAAGGGGGCCGGTTTCGCCATGACTCGACTGCAGGACCGCATTCCCGGGCGCAAGCAAAAAGATGTGTTTGCGCTCGTCCATAAGCGCAGCGTCGTTTCCAAGCAGGAGCTGCTTGAAAGCGGCGATTGGACAGGCAGCACGCTGACGCGCACGCTCGAGGAGCTGACTGCGCTCGGCGTGCTCGAGGAAGCCGGCTTCGGCGAATCGACCGGCGGCCGGCGCCCGATTTTGTACCGTACGAATCCCGCCTACGGCGTGCTGTTCGGGCTCGACATCTCGCGCATGTACTCCCTGCTTGTCCTGTACGACATGCATTTGAACAAGCTCGACTCGCACCGCTGGACGATGACCGAGCGGATGACGCCGGACGTGTTCATCGCCGAGGTTGCGGCGCAAGCCGAAGCGATGCTCGCCGCGCGCGGCGTGCCGCCCGGCGCGGCGCTCGGCATGGGCATCGGCGCTGTCGGGCCGCTCGACCGCTCCGCCGGAACGATTGTCGCACCGCTCTATTTTCCCGCGCAAGGCTGGCAGAACGTGCCGATCGCCGCGGCGCTGGAGGAGCGGCTCGGCATCCCGGTGCTGCTCGATAACGGCGCGAACGCTGCGCTGCTCGGCGAGCATTGGGCGTCGCGCGGGCAGCAGTACCAGCACCTGCTTTATATCCACGTCGGCGTCGGCCTCCGTTCGTCGATGATGGTCGGCGGCAAGCTCGTGTACGGCGCCGTCGATATGGAGGGAGCGATCGGGCAAATGATCGTCCAGGCGGACGGGCCCAAGCTCCATCCGGGCGGCAATTACGGCTCGCTGGAGGCGTACGCCTCGATCCACGCCCTGGAGCAGCGCGCCCAAAGCCAGCTGAAGCTCGGACGCGACAGCTTGCTGCGCACGTTACCGGAGCCGGACAAAGTGCAGTACCACCACTTGCTGCAGGCGCTCGGCCGGCGCGATCCGCTTGCCGTGGAGCTGTTCACGCAGGCGGCGACCTACTTCGGCATCGGTCTGGCGAATTTGCTCAACATCCTGCATCCGGAGAAAGTGATTTTGGGCGGCCCGCTCATCTCGGCGGACCCGCTCTTTTTCCAGACGTGCACGCGCATCGCGATCCAGAACACCTATTATTACCCGAGCTACCAGGTGCTGTTCTCGCGGGGCGAGCTCGGAGAGGAAGCGCTCGTCACCGGAGCGGCGGCGATGGTGATCGGGGCGATGACCGAGTAATCCATGCGGTAAAACGGCGCGATTCCCCTTGCGGCGAACGCGCCGTTTTACCGCATAACGGGCAGGCCCGCGTCTTCGCCGCGGGAAGCGATAATATTTTCAATTGGATAGCTGCGGACAAAACTTTTGCGGCGCTTCCTGCGTCTAACATGTAGAGGTGAAGAACGTGGATTCGAGCGCCAATTTCGAATATTTGCAATACGTGGCCGGTACCGTCGACCAAAAAGCCGTCCTGCGCGATTTGATGAACGCGTACGGCAACGATATATGGAATTTCGCTTTCGCGCTGTCGCGCAGTGCGGAGCAAGCGGACGCGATCGCGCAGGAGACGTTCGTGCGCGCATACCGCGCGCTGCGGCTGTACCGCGGTGAAGCTTCCGTCAAAGCGTGGCTGCTCTCGCTGGCGCGCAGCGCGGCCGCGTCCTGCAAGAAGCCTGCTCTATTGCGGCTGCTGCCGGTGCGGGGCGGCAGTGCGGGCAAGACCGCGCCCGAAGCCGCGGAAATGAACGCCTCCTGGCAAAGACTGATCGAGCTTCCCGCCAAATACCGGGAAGTGCTCATTTTGTCCGCCCATAACCGTCTTTCGATCGCCGATATCGCTTATGTGCTTGACATCCCGGAAGAAGCGGCGAAGTCGAGATTGCACGAAGCGAGATTGAAGGCGATCGAAGCGAAAGGGGGATGACGGCCTTGGAGCGGCCCGAATTCGATCCGGAGCGCGACCTCCAAAGCGGTCCTTACCCCCGGCGCGGTTTCACCCCGGAACTGCAGCAGCGCATCGAAGAACGAATCGAACGCAAAGCCCGCAGCCGCAGGCTGCGTCTCCCTTTTGCAGCGGCGGCGGCAGCAATCGCCGTCTGCGCCGTCGCCGCCTTGGCCCAGTGGCCTAAGGGGCAGCCGGAACATAAGCAGGCGCAAGCCGCTGCCCCCGCAGCGGCACTGACGGCACCCGCCGAGCGCATCGCAATAGGCCCGGCATCCTATCATTCCGGCCTGCTGCTCGGCCTCCGCACCGACTTCCAGCGCAAGGCCGGCAACTCCGGTCCGGAAAGCGCCGACAGCTCGTACCGGACGCTCTTCATCGCGCCTCTCGACGGCCGGCTCGACGTCGCCGCCGAAGGCAAAGGAATACTGCTCCCTTACGGGCAAACGTTCTGGAAAATCGACGCCGTTTCGCAGTCGGCGGGAGACGACGTATACCGGACGCTTATCGCGCACCCGGCGAATCGCCCAATACCGGCGCAAGCGATCGTTCCCCGCAGCAGCGTGCAAGTGCGCCACTCGGAGCGGCTGCTGTTCGCCGGCAACAAATACGTGACGCTGGAGCAGACCGAAGCGGTGCAGAAAGGAAAGCGCACGCTGCAAACTTCGCGGGTATGGGTCAAGGAGCTGCAGCAGGTGAACGGGGAAATGACGATGCCGGCCGACGATGCGGCAGCCCGCCGTTACGTCGGACTGCAAGATTTGTTCGGCGCGGGCGTGAACCGTGCCGACGAGTGGGCGATCGTCCGCAAGCCGGGCACGTGGGTGCCGGCTGTCGCGTCGACTACGCTTGACGGCGATCAAGAAAGTTTTGTACTGAATTCTATCCCGCTGTCGCTGCCGGACGCCGTCATCTCGCACGACCAGCTGTGCTGCACGTGGGCGGACATTCAGCGCATTCAGCCGGACGCCGTCGACGCCCTTTCCTCCCCGAAAAAAGATTTTATGGCGATCGTCACGCCGTCCAGCATTTATTTCAACGAAGTGCGAAACGGCCAAATCGGGGCGACCCCGCAGCTGACGATCAACCTGAACGAGAACGAAAAGCTCGTTATGGCCCAGTGGGCTACCGAGTCATACGTGGACGATTGGGTAAAGGCAAGCCGCAATTACTTGAAAAAGCCGTGATTGACCGCAAAAACGAACACCCCCGCTGCACAGCGTCTGCTGGCCGGCGAGGGGTATTTTTTTGCTTAATATATGCGGAACTTCCGTTCCGCCTGCGTTTCGTCGTCGTTCGCGTCGCGCACGGTCACCGTCAGCTTCCACTCGCCCGGGAAAGGCAAATAGGCGCCCTGCCCGCGATAGCTGAATTTTTGCAGCGGGCCGTAGGTCGGATCTTCGCCGGTTTTCTCGAACTGGACGACGGGAACGTCGATCGGCGCCAGCTCCGGACGGTCCGCGCTGACGAGCTGAACCCGAACCTGCTTCGGATCGCCGGCTTCCTTCGGCAGCCAGACGGACACCGTGAACGCATTGTCCACTCCGGGCGCGTTGGGAGAAATCGTCGCCGTCACGTGCAGCTTGTCCCCCATCTGGTGCCAGTACAGCGGCTCGTTGGCCGGCTGCGGCGGCAAATACGTGAGCACGCCGACGGCCAGCAAGATGGCCGCCATCAGCGAAACGTCCAGTGCGAGCAGCCGCTTCAGCTTGCCCGGCTCGCCCGTTCCGAGCCGGCGGCGGAGGAAGGCGGCGACGATGACGACAGCCAGGACGAGAGCGATTTTGGCAAAAAGCACGTACCCCCAGTCCGTATAAACGAGATACGTCACGTTGCGGACATAGAGCACGGCCGTTATGCTCCCGGTAACGGCAAGAGCCGCTACCGCCAGCAGGGCAACGCCGGAAAAACGGCGCAGCAGCGGCATGAAGCCGCTCCGGTCAATGCGCAGCTTGGCGAGCAGCACCCACATGCCGCCGACCCAGACGGCGGCGGCCAGCAAGTGCGCAAAGTCGGCGACAACGGGGAGCGGCTGGGCTGAAGCCGTCACAGCGTGGCCGCTCAAGCTTTGGCCAAAAGCAGCAGCAAAGCCCACGCCGTATCGAGCCATCTGCGCCGGCCGACGAGCATCAGCCCGGCGATGGCGAGCAGAAGCGAAACGATCCAGTACAGCCCGATCCCCGTCGACGTAAACAGCTTCACCGTATCGTCAAAGCCGCCTTCTCCGACATAGTCGGGCACATGCGTCGCGACGAGGAACAGCAGCGCTACGACATAGACCCGTATCGTGTTCGTCGTCCAGCTCCGCCATGCGGCAGCAGCCTTGTCATCGGCGGCGCCGCTGCGGCGGGCGGCGGCAAGCCATAACACCCACCCGGCGGCGGCAAGCAGCGTCATGTAATAGATGCCACGCGCCAAATAACGCCCGACTTCGGCGACTCCGATGCCGCCCGTCAGTCCGTGCTGGTGCCCGCCCGCGCTAACCGGAGGCGCCGTCACCGCAGCCCCTCCGCCGGTTGCCGGACCGACAGCAAGCGGATAGCTGCCTCCTACCGGATGGCCGTCCGCCGAGATGACGTGATAAGAGATCAAATAAACGCCGGGCTTCAGTCCGGGGAGCTCCAGCCGGATGCCGGTATGATCCGCCGACATGACGGCCGGCTTCGTCGCCACCTGTCCCCCTGCGGAATCGTACACCTTGATGTAGTACAGTCCGTCGTCCAGCCGCTCGTTGAACGTGAGCGCGATCGCCGGCGGCGGCTCGGCGAGCCGCGCGTTCGGCTCCGGCACCGCCGTCACCAGTGAAGCGTGAGCGACGCGCGGGATGGCGATAAGGCGGCAAGCAGAGCAAGCAATAGCAATAGCGACGCCGTTCGCCGCCACCCGCCGCGAAAGTGCCGCACCCAAGCGATTAACGGCATAATTCCGGTCCTCTCCGGCCTGAGCGGTGGCCGGGAATGGGACGGGCGCGATGTCCTCATTCGCCCTCGCCCTCAATTTTCCGGCGGCCGGCGAAGCCCGCTTCGGCGCTATGGTAATATTCGATCGTCGGCTCGCCCATTTTCCAGCACAGCAGCACTTCTTCGCCGTTCAGCAGCGCAGGGAAATCGACGAGCCCGATGTCGATATCTTTAATTTGTATCCCTTTCTCGAAAAACTGCCGGATCGAGCTCTTCGCCTCCAGCTGCAAAAATTCAAGCCGGCACTCCATCTCGAAAAACGGATCGCCGCCCTCCTCCGCTCCGGAGGCTTGTCCGTACGCAAGCTGTTCCTTGCGCATCCGCAGCTCGAGATACAGCCGCTCAAATTCCCGCTTCGTCTCCTGCAGCTTCTCCAAATCCCGCTGCACATAAGGCACTAGCGCTCTTGCTTCGGCCAAGGTGAAATAAGAACCCGGCAACGTACTCCCTCCTCTGCTGGCTGCTGCTGCATTCGAAGCATGATTCCGTTGTTAGTTTACTATAAAAACGCGGCCAATCCAAAGCCGGATCTCGTTCTATGCCGTTTTTGGGCCGGCTTTGACCCGGCCGCCCGGGTGCATTACAATACGTATCATCATTGCGTACTGCACGATAGCACAATGCAAAAAGAGGAGATGGCTATCATGACTTCGATTCCTTTTTACCTGGTGGACGTTTTCGCCGAACGCCGCTATGCCGGCAACCAGCTGGGCGTGTTTCGCCATGCGGCGCATTTGACGGCTGAGCAAATGCAGCGCATTGCCAAGGAGCTCAATTTCTCGGAAACGACGTTTATTTTGGCGGACGAACCGCGGGATGGCGGCTACGACGTGCGCATCTTCACGCCCGAAAGCGAAATTCCGTTCGCCGGTCATCCGACGCTCGGCACAGCGCACGTCATCCGCCGGGAAATTATCGCCGGCCGTCAGCAGGATGTCGGGGAGCTGACGCTCAACCTGGGCGTCGGCCCGATTCCGGTGCGCTGGGAACGGGACGGCAGCGGGCTCATGTGGATGACGCAGCAGCCGCCCGCTTTCCGCGCGACGTTCGAGCCCGCTGACGTGGCGGAGCTGCTCGGCCTCGATGCGGCCGACATCGACGATCGGTACCCGATCCAGGAAGTATCGACCGGGCTGCCTTCGCTGATCGTTCCGCTCAAAACCCTCTCGGCCGTGCAAGCCAGCCGCACGAACCGGGCGCTGCTGCCCGCTTTCGAACGCAAGCTCGAGGCGCGCGCGCTGCTTGTGTTCGCTCCCGAAGCGCTGGAGCCGGGACACGATTTGCACGCCCGGGTATTCGTCGACTCGCTGGGCGTTCCGGAAGATCCGGCTACCGGCAGCGCCGCCGGCAATTTGGCCGGCTACCTCGCCCGCTACCGCTGCCTCGGCCCCTCCCGCATCGACGTCAAAATGGAGCAAGGCTACGCCATCGGCCGCCCGTCGCTGCTGTACTTGCGGGCGGAAGACTCGCCGCAAGGCGTGCGCGTCGAAGTCGGAGGCAAAGCGTTCTCGGTCGCGCACGGCGAATGGCCGCTATAACGAATTGGTTTGAAAATGGAGCGGATTTCCTCGCGGGAATCCGCTCCATTTTGCCGTTATGGCTCTGGCTGCGCACGCTGCCCGGCGGCAATACCGGCGCGGTGCTTCCTCCAGCTCCCGCCGGCAATAAGTGGGTATCCTCTGCCGTCGAGCCATACGTACGTCCAGCCTTCGCGCGCGCCGTCCGCGTCGCGGATGCGGATGCGCTCGTAGTCGTTGTCGCCGCCGGGGCCGTAGTAGTCCTCCAGCTCGTCCATAGCGGCAAGCCCTGCCCGTCTGACGTACAGCCATGCGCCTTCTACCGGAGTAGCGCTGTCGTCGGGAACGAGCCCGGGATATTCGCCGGCATCGTACAGCCGCCCGCGCACGGCGCCGGGACTGGGTGCAGCGGCAAGATGGGGCGCGACGATACGATGGTTGCACTCGCCGGGAAGCAGCGTGCCGTATACAAAGACGGGGATGCCGGGCGGCGGCGTTTTGCGGGGAATGTGGGGCATCCGGCACACCTCCGATGCAAAGACGGGTTATGTCATCCATGATGCGGAGCCGAAGCCGCGTTGTCAATGGGAAGGCGCGAGAATGGCTCGTTTGCGGATATTGGTGCGGATTAGCGGGACAGGGACGGCGGTTGGTGCCGCGAACGCCGCTATAAGCGCGCCAAAGGCAACCGCAGCGGCATGTTGGCGGCTGCTGCACGTCTGCCGTAAACGCTGAAATAGCACCTGCATTAGCAAGCCCGCTCTCACCATGCCGTCCGAAGCGCTCCTTCCTCGGGATGCAGCAGCCACGTCGACCCTTGCAGGCTGTGAAGCCCCGTGGCTCCTGCGCGTTCCTTTTGGCGGAGTGGTTTTGTTGACGATGCATCCGTGACGGCGGCGGATTTGTCGGAAGGATCGGCGGAAGCCCGGAAAACGCGCCCCGAATCCAGCCCCCGGTCCCGAACAGACAGCCGAATGGTGCAATAAAGTCCATGTTCGCTGAATAGCGACTTAATGGACGTTGATTTCGGACTGAAATGGAAAATTCGACCCTTAGCGCCTCGAAGGTCGCACCGTGCGAACTTTCGTCGCTATGTAGAGAACAGTCAGTCCCTGCCCCTTCCTTCCGTCAAATCGGCGCTTAACAGCGCCCCGCGCGGCGCTGCATAGCGAATTTGTTCTTTAAACAAACCAATCCTCTCCCCGCCGGATCCACGCCGGCTTAATTTGCTCATCGCCAGCCTGCGCTGCCTCATGCCCCCGGACAAGCTAACCAGTTCGCAACGAAAACAGGCTCTCCCGTTGTCATCGGCGATGACTTTCGGGATAGCCTGGTTCGTTACGCATGCTGCGTTTCGGCGGCCATATGGAGCCGCATTTTCGTAATGATTTTGCGGATGCTGTCTTCCGACAGATGGAACGACTGCACGAGCTCGACGATCGTCGTCCCCGACGTGTACATCCGGTATATTTCCCTGTTGCGGCGCTCGATGATGAGGCGGGTGCCGTTGTTCTCGCCCCAGCCGGCGCGCTTTTGCTCTTTTTTCGGTATATAAACGATCTCGCCTTGAATGTAATCTTGCAATTGTTTTAACAAACTAGGGGGAAGAATATCCCTTCCGTTTTTGTAACTCATCAAAATGAACCTCCCTGAAGGTGGAAAAAGTAGTTGGTTGTTGATTTTGGCTTTGGCGTTCCGCTGCGTTGCGGCCGGCGCCGGTACGTACGACGATTTGCATCGCCCATCCCTCCTTTGACTTAGTATGATCCGCTTCATTCGTATCAGGCAGCCCCGAAAATGAGCGCAAAAAAGACACGATACCCGGTATCGTGCCTGTTCGTTCGGTTATGTACCTCTACGAAGATCAGGTCGCGGATATTCCATGGGCGATGCTATGCGGTTGGGCAATCTGTACATGTGCGGCAACAATCGTAAGTGCATTGGACATGGAACTCCGTCTCCTTTCTTGGCTTCGTTAGAGTAATTATTGACATTATAAACCATCGGTTAACACATTGTCTAGTCCTGAAGGCAAAAATTTATGAAGGGGCCGGGCGGCCCCTCCCTGCATGAGTCCTCGCTTACGCGAAGACCACCTCATGTGCAGTAATCAAAACGATCACTCTCCTTCCCTTAGAGCGTAGCCGGCTCACTACTATCATGCCCGATCCGGAAACGGCTAACAAGGGCGAGAATCGTTATAACGGATTTCTCCGCCCACAGCGGGGCCGGGAAACGCCATTCCCGCTTGCCAGCTCCAATTTTCGACCCCCGGGCCGAGGTGCGGAAACCACGCATGCCAGTACCGCGCCTTCAGCATAGTCCCTCACGCCGCATCCGCCTGCTCAGCAAAAGCCGCGCTTGTGCAGCCATGCCGCGCACAGCAAGGTCCACGCCCTTGCTTCCTCGTGATCCTCAGCCAGCCCAAGCCCGTGCCGCCCGCTCTCGAATACGTGCAGCTCGTGCGGAATGCCGTGGCGGCGCAGCGCCGTCGCCAGCTCGAGCACGTTTTCCACCGGCACGACGGCGTCGTCGGCCGTATGCCACATGAATGTCGGCGGCGTCCGCTCGTGCACCATTTTTTCGCCCGAATAGCGCTCGCCAACCCCGGCCTCCGGCGAATCCCCGAGCAAATTGTCGCGGGACCCGGTGTGAGTGAATTCGCTGCTCATGGAAATGACCGGGTAGCACAAAATCGAAGCCTGCACGCGGCTGCTCATCCGCTCCACGGGATCTGCCGCCGCCGGATCGCCGTCATCGGCCAAATAGCTGACGCTGGACGCCAGGTGGCCTCCGGCCGAAAAGCCGAGTATGCCGATCCGCTCCGGATCGACGCCCCAGGCCGCCGCCCGATGGCGCACGTACCGCACCGCCCGCAGCGCGTCAAGCTGCGGCGCCGGCTGGCGGTAGGGAGCGACCCGGTAGCGCAGCACTGCCGCCGAAATGCCGAGCGTATTGAGCCATTCGGCGATAGGAGCCCCTTCATGCGGCGCTCTTCTCCCGTATCCGCCGCCAGGGCATACGATGACCGCTGCCTTCTGCCCTTCGCCTGCCGCCGGATACCACTCCAGCGCCGGCAAGTCTTCTTCCGTCGTTCCCGCCGCAAGCGGCGCCGCTTGCTGCCAAAGCTCATGCCACATCACGATCCCGCCTCTCCGCAATCGTCAAATTCAATCCGTCACGACTTCCCAATTCCCGTCGACGGCCGCCTCTATCGTACCTTTTTCCAAAATGTAATTGGCGATCAGCTCCGCCACGTCGGTCGGAATGTCGCGAACGACCTGCTTGCCTTGGAACATAAAATAGTTCCCGCCTCCGCCCGCGCGGTAGTTGTTCATGACTACGTCGTACTCGGCGGCCGGGTCGAGCGGCTGTCCGCGGAACGTCAGCTGCACTACCCGCTGCCCGGCCGGCCTGGAAACGTTAAGCTTGTACTCGATCCCTTCCCACATATCGTAATTATAATGCTGCGGCTTGGGCGCAAGGAAGCTCGGATTGACGACGATTTCCCCGGACGCGTCCAAAGCGAAATATTCCGCCGACTTTTCCAGCGCATCGCGAATGTCCTGCCCGGTGATGCGTATCACCTTTAGCGTGTTCGGATAAATGTAGTTAGCGACGATATGGCGCATCGTAATGTCCGGCGGGAATCCCGGCGAAACGTTGTCGAACAGCGCCGTGTTGGAGATCTCCGCACCCGAAACTTCCATTTGCACGCGATTGATAAACTCGATCAGGGCGTTGTCGCGGAGCCGCACCTTCATCGGGTCGGTCACCCGCATATCGCCCTGCAGCCGGCCCATCGGCGTATCGAGCCACTTCTGGGTTTTCGCTTCGTAAGGCTCGACCAGAGCGAGCAGCTCGCGATCCGGCTCGGCCCCTTCTACGGATACGAGCTGCGACGACTTCTCGGCAATGTGCCATTTGCCGTCTTCGCGCACGAGCCGCAGGCTCACCTTGCCGAGCGCTGCGCCGGCGGTGCCGGGCTGCACGACGGTTACGCCGCCGACGCTGGCGCCGGCGATCTGCCTGTGCTGATGGCCCGTCAGCAGCACATCGATGCCGGGCACTTCCGTGCACAGCTGGTAGCCTTGATTTTCACCGGTCAGCGGCTCGGTCGGCTCCCCGCTCTCCAGATCGCGTTCAAAGCCGCCGTGGTACGAGATGACGACTACATCGGCTCCTTCCCGTTCGCGCAGCACCGGCACCCAGCGCCGGGCCGCTTCCACCGCGTCGACGAACGAAAGGCCCGCGATATGCTCCGGCTGCTCCCAATTCGGAATATAAGGCGTCGTCAGCCCGAGAATGCCTACTTTTACCCCTTCATCCGTCTCCTTCACGATATACGGCCGGCCGAACGCCGGCTCTCCCGTCGCCGCATCGACCACCGTGGCGCTCAGCCACGGGAACGGCGACTCGCGCATCGCTTTGCGCAGCACGCCCATGCCGTAGTTGAATTCATGGTTGCCGACGACGGCCGCATCGCAGCCAAGCGCGCCAAGCGCCGTCACCATCGGATCGGTCGGCTCCGGATCGAGCCGGGCATGATGATAAGCGAGCGGCGTGCCCTGGATCAAATCTCCGTTATCTACGAAAATAACGTTGCCGCCCCGCGCCCGCTCGGCCCGTACGAGCGTAGCGATTTTGGCGAGTCCCAGCTCCGCCGGCCCGTTGTCCGCATACCGGATCGGCAGCAGCGCGCCGTGCAAATCGCTCGTCTCCACAATGACAATTTCGCATTCGTCCTGATTTTTCGACATGTCGCTTTCACTCCCCCGTCCTATCATACTACATCTCTCTACAATATTTTGGATGCTTCACATTTTTTTAACTGAAATATGGGGCAATGTATGATATAGTTGTCTTGGCTTCATGTTAACAAATATTATACGGAGGTCAAAACATGTTCAAAAAGGTAGCAACCGTAAGCCTTTCCGTCGTTTTGGCTGCAGGCATTCTGGCCGGCTGCGGAAAGAAAGACGCGAACGCGGGGGGTAACGCAGCAGCGCCGCAAGACAACAAACAAGCGGCATCCGCCGGATACGTGCCGACAACGCTAACCGTCCAGTTCGTTCCGTCGCAAAACGCCGAAACGCTGGAAGCAAAAGCGAAGCCGCTCGAGAAAATGCTCGGCGACCGCATCGGCATTCCGGTCAAAGTATCCGTATCTACCGATTACAACACGGTTATCGAAGCGATGGCTTCCAAGAAAGTCGACATCGGCTTCCTGCCGCCGTCCAGCTACGTCGTCGCTCACGACAGCCGCAAAGCGGCCGACCTGCTGCTGCAGGCGCTGCGCAACGGTGTAGACGACGCTACGGGCCAACCGACGCAAGACCTTGTTGATTTCTACAAAGCAATGATCGTTGTTAAAGCCGATTCCCCGATCAAGAGCATCGCCGACCTGAAAGGCAAAAAAGTCGCTGGCAAGGCGTAACGTCCGCTGCCGGTTACATTTACCCGGGCGCGCTGCTCAAAAAGAACGGGATCGATCCGCAAACGGACGTGCAGCCGCAGCAGTTCCAAGGCCACGACAAAGCCGTCATCGCCCTGCTGAACGGCCAAGTGGACGCCATCGGCGTATTCCAGGACATCCGCGCGCAAATGTTGAAAGATTATCCGAACGCCCTGAAGGACACCCGCGTCCTCGCGTTCACGGACAAAATCCCGAACGACACGATCGCCGTCCGTCCGGATATGGATCCGACCTGGAAAAAGAAAATCCAGGACGCGTTCATCGCGATCGGCAAAGATCCGGAAGGCCTGAAGGTCATTTCCGACGTATACACGCACAAAGGCTACGTCGTTTCCGACGACAAGAAATTCGATATCGTCCGCGAAGTCAACAAGTCGATGGGCTTGAAGTAATCGCACATACGGTGTCGCAAAAAATACCGGACCGCTCTCGCTCGAGGCGGTCCGGTATTTTTGTATGCGTTGCTTTCAACCGCCCAAGGTGCATTGCGGAGCTTGAATATGCATAACGTAAGCTTTCGTCATCGGTATGATCGGGATGATGCGCACCTTATACCGTTGTGCCGACAGCGCTCATATCAGCGGAATCTTTGGGCGTACCGGCCGGTTTGGTAATGAACAAGGCGGAGGAGCAGGCAAGGTGAACGTTGATCACCGTAAGAATCGGATCGATCATGGTGATAATCGCCAGAATGAGAATAATGGCCGTACCCGAAGGAAGCCCGAACATGCCAAGCACGATCGAAATCATGGACAAAGCCGCTACGGCGGGAGAGCCGGCTCCGGCGAGCGCTGCGATGACGGCCCCGAACAAGGCCAGGACGAAGGAGAAAATGCCGAACGGAACGCCGTACAATTGCGCTGCGAACACGGTTCCCAGCGTATAAACGAGCACCATGCTGTATCGGCATATGACGATATTCAGCGGCACAATCAAGTGAATCGCTTGCGGCTCAAGCGAAAATTCATCGCGCAGCGACTGGAATAAGGACGGCATTGCGGCGTAGCTGCTGCGGGTGCCGAAAGCGATAAGCAGCGGTTCTTTAAGATCGGCAAACGACTTGACGACGGATTTCCCTGTCGCATACCAGATGGCCGCTGAACTGATCGCAATCAGGATGATCGCGGCGGCGTAAGTAAGCATAATAAATTTGGCCATGGCGATCATGACGGTAACGCCCGTTTGAGCGATTTGGACGGCCATGATGCTCATCAAACCGAACGGCAAAGCGTAAAGGGACCAGGAAATGGCTTTTTCGAACGCTTTGAATATCGTTTCCCCCGCCGCCAAAATGTGACCGCTGGCGGGCGATCGGATTAAGCCGACGCCAATGCCGAATACGACCGAGAAAAACAATACCTGCAAGTTTTTCTCATGATATAAAGCGTCGAAAATGTTGGTCGGGATCAGCATGGAAACAAACGATTTCATATTGAAGCCGTCGGCTTCTGCCGTTCTGTCGGATCGTTTCTCGGTTTCCACGAGAAGTTTGCCGAGCGTGCTCTGTTTTTCCTTGCCGAGCCCGTCCCCCGGCCTGCCGGCCAGACCGACAATCAAGCCGACGAGACGAGTAGTCCGATGCAAAAAACGACGACCATCCGCTTCAAAAAAATGCCCGATTCCTTCGCGAGCAAAAGTTTTCCTATGCTGGAGACAACCGCCGTGACCATAATCGGCAGCACGCACATTTTGAGAAAGGACAAGTAAATATCGCTGAATGGAGCAATGAAAAGAGCCAGATCTTTGTTGAACAAACCTATCGCCGCCCCGAGTGCAATGCTGAGCAGCACAACCCACGGGTTTTTCAGGAAAAGCAGTTTATTCATGGACAGACTCCTTACTGGTTCGTTAATTTGGCTTTGTTAATAAATAATAACTGGTTTAACCAGGCCAGGAGGCGGGAATCGTCCGGAGCGACGGCAATGGCGATCGGATCCACCCTGTCTTTCAACACGAACGCCTGCAGGCGTATCGCTCTGTCCGGATTGTTGTCGATATAGGATTTGATTTCCACATCATCGTAAAATGCCGCGAAAACTTCGCCCCGATAGGCGCCTTCCATCATTTTGGACAAATTGTCATACTCCACGATCTCCGCCTTATCCGATAGTTCATGCGCGTAGCCTACATACGATGTGCCTTTGACGACGCCGATTTTGACGCTTTTCTGTTTGATCACGTCCAGCGGGTCGGTTTGATTTTTACTGAGCGCGGCAAACTGCAGCCGATTGACCAGCAGCGATTGATGCAGCAGAAGGTACGGATCCGAGAACAGCACTTTTTGCGCGCGGGGCAACGTGATGCTCAGCTTGGAAACGGCCAAATCCGCCTGTCCTGCGGCCACCTGGTCGGCCACATCGTCGAACGTGTTCGCGCTGCGGAGAAACTCTGCATCGACGCCCAGCTTGGAGGCGATATCGTACGCCAAATCGACGTCGCTCCCAACCGGATTTCCCGAGGGTCCTGGAAAAAATACGGATACCGGTCGCCTTTATACATGGCGATAACGAGTTTTCCCCGTTTGTAAATGCGTTTGAACTCCTGCGGCAGCAAATTGTAATCGGCATCGCTCAATACGCGTTTGCCGATTTCGGAGTTGGAATGGGGTTTGAACCCGGGATTAACCCGATTGTCCGCAGTGAGACTGCCTCCTTGCATATTGCTCCGGCTTGCCGCGTTCAGGCTGCAAGCGGATAAAGCCACGGCAAGGCATAGCAGCATACCGAGTTGTTTGAACAAGTTCAAGGGATTCCACTCCTAGCCTAGGTTCACTTTATTTTGATATAACGCACGTTGTTCTTCTTCAGCAGATCGACCACGGCGTCTGTAACTATATAGCCTTCTCTCAGCAACAACTTGCCTCCGGAATTGAATATATTTTCACCTACGGTTTTCCCGACCAAATATTCGTTGACGAACGTTGTATGCTCGCTCGGCATTTCCTTTGGTGCCCATACGGGCTGCCGGACAGGTTTCGCTTTGCTCCCCGGGCGCGGCATCGGACTTGCGCCTGTTTGTTCAGCGGCAGGATTGCTGCCCAAAATTTGTTCGGCTACGCTCAGCACCTTTTCTTCTGCAAACGGCTTCAGGATATAGTACTTGACTCCGCTCCGGAAAGCCTGCATAAGCATGCTGCGTTCGTTCTCCGTACTGATCATAACGATGTTGTCGACCGGGAACTTTTCTCTAATGTTCCTGACAGCCTCGATTCCCGTTAACACGGGCATATTAATGTCCATCGTCATTAAATCCGGCTTATATCGTTCGAAGGCGGCGACAGCATCTTGGCCATTCTCCGCTTCCGCCACCACCGTATCCCCTCTTCGTTCAAAAATAGCGCTCAATTGGCTGCGCATGATCGCCGCATCGTCGGCAATGACGATCCGCCCCATATTCAGACTCCCCCTTTCATTCCGTGAAAAGGCAACCGGAAGACGAACGTCGTTCCCGCTCCCCGGACGGATTCGACCCGGACCGAGCCGCCGATCCGTTCCGTCTCCCGCTTCACGGCGGCAAGCCCGACGCCGCGGCCGGACAATGCCGTCTCCCCGTCCTTGGTCGAAAACCCGTCCAGAAAAATGCATGACATCAGCTCTTCATCCGTTAGCCTAGCCGCCGTCTCCGCGCTGTAAATGCCTTTGGCGACGGCTCTGGCGCGGATTTGACCGGCATCGATGTCCTTTCCGTCATTGGCTATGATCAAGCGGATGGTATCCCGTTCGCTCGAAACCGCGCAGATGATGAGGCCGATCGGATCTTTGCCCGACAGCGCCCGCTCTTCCGCTTCTTCAATACCGTGGTCCAACATATTGTTGAACACGTGAACGAGTGAACGAACAAACGGCCGGTAACGTTCGGGATCGACGAGAATCGGTTCGGTTTGTTCGACGACGAGCGGATAAATCGGCTTGCCGAGGTTCGCAGCCGCTTTGCGCACCCAATCGGAATATTTGGCGAGCAGCTCGGAGAACGGGCGGTACCGGAGCTTCCGAAGTTCGGCCAGAAGCTCGTCGGCCGCCGGCGGAGGAAGCAGCTCGCCGATCTTGCGTTCCAATCCGGTTATCTTCTCCTCCTCGATCGTCAAGACGTTGGAAGTCCGAAGGAACGCATCGCCCAATGTTTGCTCCAGAAGCGTCAAATCCTCCTCCAGCCAGTCGGACAACCGGTGCGAAGCGACGAACTCGGCAAGCGATTCCGGCGGCGCTTCCAGCAGCTCCCGCTTGCAAGCGGACAGCTTCGTTTCGAACTCATGAAGCCGCGGTACGATATGGACAAAGTCAAGCTGCCCGAAGTTTCCTTTCAGCGTATGGACGGTGCGATACAATTCCGCGAATAATGGTTCGCTGCCTTCCTTCTCCCTCCGGCGCCCGGGCGATCGGCGACGCCGCAAAGCTGCGGTAGGCGGATACGGCCTCGGCAACATCGCTGCCGAACGCCACTGCTTTAACCACCATGCGGAGTATGCGCCTCTCCCGCTCCACCTCGGTCTCGAGATCCTTCTCGTGCGTAACGTCGGTCATGATCACCATGCAGAACGGATCTCCTCCCGGATGGCTGATCATCTTATACTCCAACTGCACGATTTTGCCGTGAAGCGAAATTTCGTTAGGCAGCAAATCCATCCAACTATCCCGTACAAACTCGTCCTCTTCCCCGAAAATTTGCCGCAGGAACGTCGCCGCCAATTCCTGCTGTTCGATGTCAAAGGGATAAATCAGCTCGATAAACGGCAGTCCGCCGATTTTGCGCCCGAATAACCTTCTGCATTCCTCGCTGTATTGTTTCTGAACCGTCAAGCTGCTGTCGAACGTCAGAAACCCTTGTCTGGCATTGTCAAGCAGAGCTTTAAGCTCTGTCTTGACCCGGATCAGAGACCGGCTTTGGGCGTCGCTGATGCGCATGATCTTGGTCATTTCCCGCATCAGCTTCTCGTGCCGGGCGGACAGCTCCTTGTACTTGAGGAGAAGCTCGGACGCCTGATTTTGTTCGATTCCATCCACCGTCAGTCCCCCCTAACTTGCCCTTTTTGGCGCCGCCCGGAACGCAAGCATAGCGATATCGTCGCGTTGCGGCTCGGAGCCCATATAGTCCGCAAGCTTCCGTTCGAACTCCCCTCTCTGCTCCGGCATAGATAAGATGCGGAACGAATCGATCCACGCCATGAGCCGCGTTCTGCCCAACGAAACGTTCTTGTCCCCGCCGTTCTGATCCGTGACTCCGTCGGAAGCCATGTAATAAGCAGCATCGGGATCCGCTCGCAGCAGACGGTTCGTATATTCGCAATCCGGCGGCGTGCTGCGGTAGCCGATCTTGTGTTTGTCTCCCTTCACCATGCGCACGCCGGCCGCATCCGCGACGTAGATCGTCATGCCCGCTCCGGCGAAGGTCACTTCCGCTCCATGGGCGAAACAAAGTCCCAGATCGAGCCCGTCGTCGGACAAACCTTCCGGTTGCTCTTGACGAAGCATGTGCTTGAGCAGACCGTTCAATTTTTGCAGAACTTGCGAAGGAACGTCGTTCCCCCCTTGATCGGCGATTCGGTTAAGCAGCGCGACCGTAAGCATTGTCATCAGCGCTCCCGGCACGCCGTGTCCGGTGCAATCGCCCACGGCGACCCAGCGGACTTCGCCAACCTGCCTCGTCCAGTAAAAGTCCCCGCCGACGACATCCCTTGGCTTCCACACGACCCAATGCTCGGCAAACACCTGTTCCAGGCTGGCGGGGGACGGAAGCACCGATTGCTGGATACGGTTCGCATAGGCGATGCTGTCCGTCATCTCGCGGTTGCGGCGCGCCAGCTCCAGCATAACGGAACGAAGCGAATCCACCATCGCGTTAAAGGATCGTCCGAGCTGGCCCAATTCGTCTCCCGCCTTGACCTCCACTCGCCGCTCCAAATCGCCTTCGCTGATTTCCCGCGACGTATCGGTCAATGAGCGCAGCGGGATTGCAATGGAGCGGATGATGACGAATACGATAATGGCCCCGGCGAATAAGGCTAACGCCATAACCATCGTCGTTCTTCTGAAAATAGGAGCGGCGGCTTGCCTCACTTCGTCGGAATACCAGGTGCCCGCTATTTTCCAGCCTGTTAACGGATTCGTTTCATAAACCATTTTCTTCGGCTTTCCGTCCAGCGTATTGACGTATTCGATTTCGCCGGATTCGGATTTGAACATCGTATCCGTCGTCGGCGCCGTCGAAGTATCGCCTATTTTCGCTATCGGATGGATCAAATATTTGCGGTTGGCGTCAAGCAGATAAATGTACCCTCGCTCCCCGATTTTCACTCCTTTAACCATGTCGTCCAGCGTTTTCAGGTTGAGATTGGCCGCTATGACGCCATGTCCATCGTTCACCGCCTTGGCAATGGACACTATGGCCATATTGGAAAAGTTCGATATGTACGTATTCGTTACGATAACCTTGTCTTTATGCGCCATCGCTTGCGTATACCAAGGCTTATTCCTCGGATCGTAATCGGCAGGGATCGTCAAGCTTCTCGGCGATTGCACGGTCACCCCCTGGTCCGTTCCGGCAATGACGCTTTCCAGCTCCGGGTGCAGCCGTTTAAATGTATCCATCGCTTCATTGACTTTAGGATCTTCGTCGCCCTGAATGGAACCGATCGAGCCGAGCGATACTTGTTGCGACAGCAAATCGACATCCTTCATTTTTCCGTCGATCATTTGCGCGATCGTTTGATTGAGCAGCGCAACCTCCGCAGCTGCGGCCTGCTTCATTTGGTCGTCCACTTTGTTTTTGGCCGTCGTGTAGGAATTCCAGCCGATCGCCAAACTCGGAATGAGCAAAATGATGGAATAGGATAAGATCAATCTGCTTTTTACCGATCGAATATTCCATTTGAACGTACGAAGGATAAACTTCATGACAATAAAACCTTTCTGGCAACGATCCGGCGAACGTTCAGCCCTCGCTCTTGGGAATGATGTGAAACGGAAGGGTGAGGTCTTCTTTCAACTCTTCGGCGCATTCCAGCTCGCTTTCGTTGTCTTCGTCATAGTACCAATAGACCTCAATGGTTTTGCCGTTCTGATATGCCGCTTCCAACTTCTCCAGCAGCAGCATGAAGCATTTCGTGCTGGACGTGTTGATATAAGGGAGCTCGAGCTCGGTTCGGACGAACGAATCGGCGGAAAGCTGCGCCAAGTATTCGTCTGCCCATCGCAATAACGGTTCGTAGAATTCGAACGCGTTCTCCGGATAGGACTCGCCGCGAATCTTCAGCGTGGCGCGTTCCGGGTCGAACCGGACCTCCGGCGTCGTGCGCGAACTCTGTAAGCTTATGGGCTCTATCCGCCTCATAGCTAGACCACCGCCTTTAAGGCAAAAAATGAAAGATGCTCGTCGACTTTCGTGGCGGAAAATTCAAGCGGCTGCGTCGCCTTCCGCGCCATATCGATGAAGCCGAGGCCGGCGCCGCCGGCATGATCCGGGAGCTCCAGCTTCAGCTTTTCTTTATACAGCCGCCTCAGCTCGTCTTTATCCAGCTTCACGATGGATTCGATGCGGGCGATCAATCCGGCGGCATCTTCGTTTTCGATCAAATTGCCGGAACAAATATAGCTTCCACTCGCGTTTTTTCCAATCGTCACGATGCTGGACTGGGCAATCCGGTCGCAAGCGGGGGAACCGCTCTTTCTCAAACAGTAATTTTTTATGTTTTGCGTCTGTTCGATAAAAATCGAGAAAATATGATAAATTTCGTTTTTCGGCCTGTTTTCCGCCTCCAGATACATTTTGATGGCTTGGCCGTATTCCTCGATCAATTGCTGGGAGAGCCATCCGGAGAAGCTAATCAGAATGCCGTTGTTTCGAAGCGCCGCTTGAACTTCCAGCAGATGGTTATCGATCAATCTGCGTCCCTTCCTTCAAATCAATTGGAGTAGCCCTAATGATCTGTTATTGTCGAATCCCGATTTCATTTTAATCCATGGCAGGACTGCGGACACCTGACCAAAGTTAGGGGAACGCCAAAAAAACGTTGCCTGACGCAACAAAAACAGGGAGCTTGCCTGACCGAAATCAGGTTTGCTCCCTGTTTTTGCAAACGAAGCCTTCACAGCTTGTTTTGAAACAACCGCATTTCATGCAGTTTGGCGATCGCCTGCGCCCGGTTTTTCACGTTCAGCTTGCCGAAAATTTGCGAGTTGAACCATTTGACCGTTCCTACCGACAGCGATAATTGCCGTGCGATATCCTCGTTCGAGGAGCCGCGCGCCACCATTTCCAATATGTCCTTTTCCCGTCTCGTTAGCGTTCCGAGTTCGAGTTCGGATTGCACGCTCCATGTGTTCCCCTTGTCGGCACGGCCGCCCATTCGCCGCGACCGGCGCAAGCTCGCTTTCACCCTCATCATCAGCACCTGCGGATCAAAACGGCTTCGTAACGTAATCGTCGCCTCCCCACCTCGAGCCCCCGAAATAATGTCCCCCCGATTCGTCTTTGCAGCTCATAAAAACAATCGGCATGTCGAACCGTTTCCGAATTTCCTCGCACACTTCGATTCCGCTCATATCCGGAAGCAGCACGTCCAGCACGATCAAGTCGGGCTGCTCCCGTTCCACGAGCTCAAGCGCCGCCAGACCGCATTCCGCTTCGGCAACGCGATATCCTTCGTTTTGCAAATAGACAGCGACCATTTCGCGGATATCTTCCTCATCTTCCACGAGCAAAATTACAGCCTCATTCATGTCTATCCTCCCCCGATTGCGAATCGCCGATAAATTGAACGGGCAAAGTGAAGAAGAATTCGCTCCCCTCGCCCGGCTTGCTGCTCACGCCAATCTCCCCGTCATGCTGACGGATAATTTCCTTGCTGATCGCAAGCCCTAAGCCGGCCCCTTCGGACTTGCTCCGATACGCTCCCTTTCCTCTGTAAAAACGATCGAAAACGTGACGCGCATCTGCTTCGTCCATACCTACCCCCGTATCCCGGACGCTGACGGTCGCCCGTCCTTCCGTCATGGACCGCCGTTCCACCTTCACTTCCAGCCGGACCGTTCCCCCTTCGGGCGTGAATTTGAGCGCATTCACAATGAAATTGGCGGCCACCTGCTCGATTCGAACCGGATCGATCCGTACCATTGCCGCACCGCCGGATGCCGAAGCCGACTCGACAAACACGAACCGGAGTCCCTTGGCCTTCACATCGTAGGCGTATCGAGTGTAAAGCGCCCTTACGAACGGCAGCAGCTCCTCCCAGCCAAAATCGAAGCGAATTTGCTTCGACTCCAGCTTCGAAAGCTCGAACAGGTCTTTGATAATCCGGTGCAAATAGACCGTTTTATCGTAAATGCGCTGAATATATTTGCGATCCCGGAACGTCTCGATTCCGTCCAGCATGCCTTTGATATACCCTTGAATCGACGTTAACGGAGTGCCGAGCTCATGGGATATATTGGTGAACAGCATGCGGCGGGACTGCTCCATTTCCGACAATTCGCGGTAAGCATGCTCCAGTTCAAGATTCACGCGTTCCAGCCTGCCGTTCGCTTCGGCCAGTTCCAGCGTACGCTCCCGCACCGTTCGCTCCAGCACCGCGTGCCATTCGGCCACCTTCAGATGCAGGCCGATACGGGACAACAGTTCCTCTTTGATCACGGGCTTGAGGATATAGTCGTTAGCGCCGGCATTAAATCCTTCCACCAGATCGTTCACCTGGTTTTTCCCCGTCAGCAGCACGATCGGAAGTTCGACGGCCGTATACGATTCCCGCAGCCGCATGCACAGTTCGTAGCCGGACATCCTCGGCATCATCACATCGAGCACCATCATGTCCGGCTTAAACCCCGCCTCGATCAGGGCAAGCGCTTCGCTGCCGCTTTCCGCCTGTTTTACGGCATACTTGTGCAGCCTGAGATGATTGCCAAGCACCTGCAAATTGATCGGATCGTCGTCGACGATCAGAATGACGGGCGCCAGTCCGTCATCCTCCACTCCGGCCGCAGCGGGCAAAACGTTCGCTGCAG
The DNA here is from genome assembly GCF_000829455.1 of Gordoniibacillus kamchatkensis. Lineage (GTDB taxonomy): Bacteria > Bacillota > Bacilli > Paenibacillales > NBRC-103111 > Gordoniibacillus > Gordoniibacillus kamchatkensis. The sequence goes on along the minus strand of NZ_JXAK01000042.1, from coordinate 29,212 downwards.
AGGCTTCGACTGCCGCGTCTTCCGGCACGCTCACTCTTGCCAGTCTTTTCTCCTCCGTCTTGTCCGCCGGCTGCCCGGCAGCGAGCGGCAGCGTGAATATAAACCGCGAACCATGGCCGGCCTCGGATTCGGCCCGAATCGTCCCGCCGTGCAGCTCGACGAGCTGCCTCGTAATCGTCAGGCCGAGTCCGGTGCCGCCGTATTCGCGCGCCACCCCCCCGTCCGCCTGCTCGAACGGTTCAAAGATGCTCTCCAGCTTATGCGCCGGAATGCCGATCCCGGTATCGGCGACGCTGATTTCAAGCATGCCCGTGAACCGTTCGGAGCGGCTTGCCGACACTTCGACGGAGCCGCTGTGGGTAAATTTCGCCGCGTTCCCGATCAAGTTTTGCAAAATTTGCTGGATTCGGTCAGAGTCTCCTTCTACATACGTATGCGGCGCAATCGCGTTTACAAGCACGATGTTTTTGCCGCGAACGAACGCTCTGGATAACGTCACGATCATTTCGGCCAAAACGTGAATGTCCACCGACGCTTTGCGTATTTGAATGTCGCGATGCTTCAATCTGGAAAAATCAAGAATGTCGCCGAGCAGGCTCGCCAGCCGTTTGGCGCTGACGAGCACCATGCGCAAATTGGCAACAACCGGCGCCGCGATGTCGCCGGCCGCTCCGTCGATAAGCGATTCCGTCAGTCCAATAATGCCGTTGAGCGGCGTACGCAGCTCATGCGACGTATTGGCGAGAAATTCGTCCTTCAATTTGTCCATTTGCTGCAGCTTCATATTTTTCTCTTCCAATTCCGCCGAGTAAAGCTTTAATCTGCGGTGAACCTCCATAAATCGTCCCGACAAAATAGCGCCAAGGCAAAGCACGAACAAAATCGCCCCCAAGTTGACCCAGGCTATGTTCAGAACACCGTACAGCTTGGGCGATGTTTGCGGCAAGTTCATAGGGGCCAACTGCCGGTAGATTTCATGGTAAGCCTGTGTTGTCAAAATGGCGGCGAAACCGAAGACAAACAGCTTCGCTTCTTTATCCCGCCGTTTTCTTAGCGCAACGATCAGCGCCAAGGTTATCGAGGCAATGATGAAAAACACAAGATAGCGGTGAAAGAACAAATAAAGCCGGTCGTGCCACATATCGCCGGCGATCAGACCCGCTACGGTGGCAGCGATTCCATACAGTAACGAAGCATACGCGATACTCCGGACGGCTTTGATCTTTCCGGAGCCGAATATGGCATCGAAGCATAACAAAAAACCCGCATAACCCATATACCAAATCAAATGAACGATGAGTCCGGCGAGGCGGAAAAGGCCAGGCGGCACAAGCAGCTGCCAGCTTCCCCCGAACACGAGCAAATCAACCGCCATGCTGTTGGAAAACAGGAAAAAATACAAATACAGCTTTTCGTTCGGTTGCTTCCAATAGAACATAATGGCGGCCGCACTTAAAAAAATGTGGAGAATCCCGAAGACGATTTGGACCGAATCTTTCCGAAGCATGTTCGCAATCAAATCCTGCGGCGGCCCGGCGAACGCTTCGATCGGTTGCGTAAGCGGTTTTGCTGCGGACATGTGAAAATATAACGTTTTCCCGGCGGAATCCGTTCCGATCGGCAGCATGTGCCATTCATTCAGGCCGACGGGCATACGTCTGTCGCCGGAAGCATAAATCAGCTTGTTTTCGGCGTCGTAAACGTCCACATGAAATTTGTCGACAAACGAATACCAGTAAATGAACAGATATGTTCTATCGCCTAAGCCATCCTTCGGCAGTTCCGCTTTCAGCCATAAGTCGTGCCGGTCCTGTTCCTCCGTTTTGTTCGCAGCCCTGTCAAGATGAATGCTGTCAAAAGGCTTCCACTCGTCAGGCTGCGACTGCCCCCAGCTGTAAGCGTCCCATTTGAGATCAAGGTTCGGACCCGCGTTCGCGAATGAGAAGCCGAATAAAACGAACACCGCCCCTACGGCCAGCATAAGCCCGGCCAAAATCCCGAATTTCCGAACAAAATCCCCCAGCATACGAATGCCTTCTCCCCTGGCGAAATGTCGCGGATTCCCGCAAGACGTACAAACAAGGCCCCCCTGCCAACGGTGTTGCTGGCGGGAAGGCCCTTTTACCGGCTGCGCTTATACGATCTTCTTGCGCAGAGTGCCGGAGATGTAGTCGATCAGCGAGACGGTGACGACGATGCCGATCAGTATGATGCCGACGCGCGGCCACGAACGCCCGTTGATGGCGAAAATAAGCGGCGTGCCGATGCCGCCGGCACCGATCATGCCGAGCAGCGTGGCGGAACGCAGGTTGATCTCAAAGCGGTACAGCGCGTACGAGAGAAACTCCGGAATGACTTGCGGCACGACGGCGAAGGCGAGTATTTTCCAGCGGTTCGCGCCGACGGCGGTCATCGCCTCCACCGGCCCCATGTCCATGTTCTCGATCGCCTCGGCATACAGCTTGCCGAGCATCCCGACCGAATGCAGGCCGAGCGCAAGTACCCCGGCGTACGGGCCGGGACCGACCGCTTTGATGAAGATGATCGCCATAATGACCTCGGGGATCGTGCGAACCAGGCTCAAAGCCAGCTTTCCGCTCCCGGATACGAGGCGCGAACGGCTCATGTTCGCCGCTGCCCAGAAGGCGAACGGCAAACATACAATAGCCGAAACGATATTGCCCAAATACGAGATGGACAGCGTCAGCAGCAAGTTGCGCAGCAAATCTTCTCCTTCCGGCAAGTAGACGTAGCCCCAGTCCGGATGGAAAAGACCTTTGAACATCGCTTTCGTAAACTGCCACCACGTCGGTTGAAAGCCGGTCAGCTTGAGGCCGAGCAGCGACCATACGAGCAGCGCCAGCGTTACGGCAATGCCGAGAATAGTAAACATGCGGCTCCGCGCCGGCGACGCCGGGCCTTTTCCGCCTTTTAGCAGATAAGTACGGAAACGGGTGCTGACCGTTTCGATGATAATGACGACGATGAGCGTGTAAATGACGATGCTGCACGCCTGATCGTAGCGGAACAGGTCAAGCGTGTTTTTCAGCAGCAAGCCGATGCCGCCGGCGCCGACGAGACCGAGTATCGACGAAGCGCGGATGCTGATCTCGAACGTGTACAGCAGGTGCGCCAAGTAGGTCGGCGCCACTTGCGGCAGCACGCCGAAGCGGATCCATTTCAGCTTGTTCGCGCCGACTGCCGTCATCGCTTCGAGCGGACCCGGGTCGATCGCTTCCGTCGACTCGTAAGCGAGCTTCGACAAAATGCCGAACGTGAAAAAGACGAGCGCCAGCGTACCGGCCGTCGGCCCGAAGCCGACGATGATGGCGAACAGAGCCGCATACAGCAAATCCGGAATCGTGCGGCACAAATTCATGATAAGCCGCGCCGGTACGGACAGCCACGGCGTCTTCGTTACGTTGCGGGCCGCAAGCAGCGCGAGCGGATACGCAAACAGCGCGCCGATAAGCGTGCCGAGAATCGACATTTGCAGCGTCTCGGCCATCGGCTTCCAAATTTTTTGAAAAAACGCCCAGTCCGGCGGAAACATCTCGGCGATAAACCGGGCGATCTCCGGAATGCCCCGGATAAGCTCGGGAACGGTCGCATCCGTCTGCACGGCGCTTCCGATCAAGAACGCGAGCAAGATCAGAACGGTGACATACAGCTTCGTGCGGGGCGGCCGTACGGCCGCAGTGGCCGATTTCAATGCCCTGCCCCTCCTAACAGCTCGTCCTGCTTGATCGCGCGGCCGTAAATTTGGCCGAACACTTCGTCCGTCGCTTCGGCGACAGGGCCGTCATATACGAGCTCGCCGGCGCGCAGGCCGATGATGCGGGTGGCGTATTCGCGGGCCAGGTCGATAAAGTGCAAGTTCACGATCGTCGTGATGCCTAGCTCCTGGTTGATGCGCTTCAGGTCGTCCATGACCTGGCGGGTCGTGAGCGGATCGAGCGAGGCGACCGGCTCGTCGGCGAGAATGATTTTCGCCTCTTGCGCAAGCGCCCGGGCAATCGATACGCGCTGCTGCTGACCGCCGGACAATTCGTCGGCGCGCGAGAACGCTTTCTCCCGGATATTGACCCGTTCCAGCGCCTTAAGGGCGAGATCGACGTCGTGCTGCGGAAACATGCCGAGCAGCATGCGCAAAGTGGAATGATACCCGACGCGGCCGGACAATACGTTGCGGAGCACGGAAGAGCGCTTGACCAGATTGAAGCTTTGGAAAATCATGCCTATGTCGCGACGCATCCGCAGCAGCTCTTTGCCCTTCGCGGCAGTAATCGACTTGCCGTCGATAAGGATGTGGCCGTCGGTAATTTCGTGCAGCCGGTTGATGGAGCGGAGCAGCGTCGATTTGCCCGCACCCGACAGGCCGACGATGACGACGAACTCGCCCGGCTTAATCGTCAAATTGATGTTTTTCAATCCGATCGTACCGTTCGGATACACTTTGGAAACGTTCTGAAACTGGATCATGCTGGACCAACTTTCCACCCTTTAGATTAATTTGCGGTAGCGCCTTACAACTATTCGACAAGCATCGGCAATAATCCTTTACGAAAAACCGTTCATCGAAATTTAACATTGCCCTGTTTACTTCGTTTCCTGAAACCGCTTACTTCGGCTCCCACGCGCAACGCAAATTATGCAGAGAAACCTCTTCCGCCCCCGCACCGCCATGCTGTATAATAGGGTCATTTCATAGATGCAACTTTCGATGCACATACTCAGGCCCTACCAAACGGGCCGCTCACAGGAAGTGCGCCGCGCGATACATAAGCTGGCACCACGCCGCATCCCGTTCAGTTCGCCCGCACCCCGGCGGGCGGGTCCCATCCGCAGTTGCCGGAAAACCGGCAATGGCGCGCGCTTTTCACATTTTACTTATATCGGACGACCCATGCAAGGAGACAGCCTGTTCCCGCCCGTTTTGCACGCATTTATTGATCGCTGGTCAAATATTCCAATCGTAAAGGGGATTTCCGTTATGGCCATTTTGCACCATGCTACGATCAAACAAAAGCTGCTCATTCTCGTCGCCTTCATGTCGCTTTGCATCGGAGCCGTCGGTTTCACCGGCTACCGGTATTTAACGGCTGCGAACGAGCGTGTCGACGGCTTGTACGACGGGCGGCTCGTGCCGATTCGCGACCTGAACGCGCTGCGCGTGCACAACATCGCGATCGAGGCCGACATCGCCCTGCTGATGGTGCAGGACGATAAGGCGCAGAACGAAGCGACGATGCGGGATATCGAGCAGCGCGACGTCCAGATCAAGCAGCTGTTCGAGAACGCGAAATCGTTCCTCCCCGAAAGCGCCTTCACGAAGCTGAGCGAGGAGAAGGACAAATTCAACGAACAGCGGGCCAAAATCATCTTTTTGCTGACGAATGGCCGCAAGCAGGACGGCATTGCGCTGTACGGGACGTTCAGCAAGTTTCTGAATCAGCTGAACGACGATTTGAGCGCCATGGCCGATCAGAACACCACGCTGGCGGCGAAGACGAAAGCCGACAACAGCGCGGCGGCGAAGCAGGCCGTCTCGTTCCTGATCGCGATCGCGGCCGCCGCCGTGCTGCTCTCGTTGTCGCTCGGCTACATCGTGGCCCGGCTTATCGTTGGCCCGATCCGCAAGGCGGTCGATGCGGCGCGGCGCGTGGCGGAAGGCGATTTGCTCGTCGAACCGCTTGCCGCCAAAGGGCGCGGCGAAGCATCCCAGCTGGGGGCCGCCGTCAACGACATGGTCGCCGCCTGCGGCGGCTGATCGGGGAAATTCGCCAGTCGTCCGAGCACGTGGCCGGTTCCGCCTCGGCGATGAACCGCGGAGCCGAGCACGCCCGCACCGCCGGATCGGCGACGGCGGCAGCGATGCAAGGCATTCAGGAAGGATTCCGGACACAGCTGCGCAGCATTCACGAGACGACGCGTTCGATGGAAGAGATGACGGCCGGCATTCAGCAAATCGCTTCCGGCAGCGAAGCGGTGTCCTCGGCATCGACGGAAGCGGCGGTCAAAGCGGAAAGCGGCGTCGCTGTCGTTACGCGCACGGTGGGAACGATCGAAGGGCTGTCGGCCGGCGTGCAGGAGACGGCTGCCGGCATCGCCCGGCTCGGAAACAAAATGCAAGAGATCGACTCCGTCATCGAGCTCATTACGACTATCGCTCAGCAAACCAATTTGCTCGCCTTGAACGCTTCCATCGAGGCGGCGCGGGCCGGCGAGCACGGCAAAGGATTCGGCGTCGTCGCGGCGGAAGTGAAGAAGCTGGCCGAACAAACGTCGGCCGCAGCCGTGAAAGTATCCGATCTCATCGTCGAAATCCGGGACGACACGCAGCGTCTTGTTCGGGATATGACAAGCAACGCCGGCAAGGCGAGCGAAGGCGCGCGGGCAGCGCACGAAGCCGGGGCCGCATTCGCCGGCATCCGCGAACAGATCGAGGCCGTCATGGGCCAGATCGAGTCGGTGTCCGCCACCGTCCAGCAAATGTCGGCCGGCTCGCAGCAGGTGCTGGCATCGTCGCAGGAGCTGCTGCATATCGCGCAGCTCAGCTCGGAGCATGCGGAGCAAGTATTCGCCGCCACGCAACATTCGCTCGCGGCGCTCGATCAGATCGGCGCCTCCTCCGCTGCGCTGAACGGACTGGCGGACGAGCTGCATAAAGTCGTTCAGTCGTTTCGTGTGTAGCGCAGACGCACGATGCGAGGGCAAAAACGGGTCCGCTGCCAGCCACGGCAGCGGACCCGTTTTTCACGTTGCGGCAGTTCTATCAAGCTTCCACGTTCGGTTTCGGCGAATGGCTGCGCTCCTCGATGCGGAGCCACTTCCATACGCCGTAGGAAATCGCCCACGCCAGGACAAAGGCGGCTACCAGCATGTAGCCGAGCAGATCGAAGCTGATGTCTTGCAGCCAGCTCCAGAAGCGGCCTTCCATGCCGAACTGCTCGGAAACGACTTGCGCCAGCTCGGTCAGTCCGATGAGCAGCGCGGCCACGACGGCAAGCGCAGTTACGGTCAAGTTGTAGTAAAGCTTGCGCAGCGGCGTGGCGAACGCCCAGCGGTACGCGGTCGTCATAAATATGCCGTCGGCCGTATCCATGAGGCTCATCCCGGCGGCGAACAATATCGGAAACGAAACGATGCCGGCAAACGGGATCGCATCTTTAGCCGCGCCGGCCGAGATGGCGAGCACAGCGATCTCGCTGGCAGTATCGAAGCCGAGCCCGAACAAAAAGCCGAGCGGGTACACGTGCCAGCTGCGCTGGATGAACCGGTACAGCGGCTTGATCAGACGGGCGAAAAAGCCGCGCGAGTCGAGCAGCTTCTCGAACTCGTCAGCCGGATGGCGGCCGCGGCGGTATTCGAGAAACAGCTTGATCAGATTGAACAGGATGAGCAAATTGAGCACGCCGATCACGAGCAGGAACGTTCCCGACACCGAAGCGCCGACGATGCCGCCGATGCTTTGGAATTGCGGCAGCTCCTTTTCCACCCATTTGACGGACAGCGCCATGGCGACGGCGAGCAAAAACACGACAGTCGAATGTCCGAGCGAGAAATAGAAGCCGATGCCGTGACCGCTTTTTCCTTGCTGCACGAGCTTTCGTACCGTATTGTCGATGGCGGCGATATGGTCGACGTCGAACGCGTGCCGCAACCCCAGCGTATAGGCCAGAACGCCGATCCCCCACAAGCTTGGGTGCGTTCGGGCGACCTGGATGAGAAGCCCGAGGCCGACTATGTGAAGAAGCAGCACGACGGCGGCATAGCCCGCCCAGTGCTTTTGGCGAGCGAGCAGCTGTTTGAACAAAATGGTTCCTCCCTCCCCGATCCGTTCCGGTCGGTCCGGTTATGTCTGGAAAATCAACTATTTTACTTTACCATACTTGCGGGGTTCGGGAGAAGACCGGAACCCGCGTTTTATGCTACAATGGCCGAGAGGAAGCGGCTTGCGCCGTCCTTGCGGACAAGCGCGCTTGCCGCAGCGGAGCCGGCCGGGTATAGGCCCGGCCGCCGCTTCCGACGCAGAAAAAAAACGACCGAGGTGCGTGACCGCCATGTCTTTGCGCCAGCTGAAGCTGCTTACCGTCGCCTTGCCGACGCTGCTGATCGGCGGCTTCGAATACGCCCGCCACGATTGGTTCGAGCATTACTTGTCCATGGAAACCGGCAACTTGTACATGACGCTGCTCACTTTGCTGCTGGCATATATGTTCGCCGCTTGGGTGTTCCGCCGCATCGAGTATATTAACCGCCTGCTCGCCGAGGAAGAAGCGAAGCGCGCCGTGTACGAAGACCGGGAGCGGCTTGCCCGCGAGCTTCACGATACGATCGCGCAGACGCTGTTTTTCGCCCAAGTGATGCTGAAGCAAGGCAAGCTGGAGGATGCCCGCGCCGCCGTGGCCGACGCCGATCAGCACGTCAGGCAGGCGATCTTTAACTTGCGCACGCCGCCTGACGAGCCGATCGGCTTCGCAGCTCGTCTTGCCGCCTGGGTGCGCGACTGGAGCGCGCTCAGCGGCATTGAAGCGAAGACAGACATCGCGGTGGCGGACGGAGCGTTGCGGCGCGATGAAGAGCTGCAGCTGTTCGCCGTCGTGCAAGAGGCGTTCACGAACATTCGCAAGCATTCGCATGCGTCGGCGGCCCGGCTCTCGCTGCACGCCGCGCGGCGCCGGCGGCGTGGCAGCTGGAAATTGCGGACGACGGGATCGGGCTCGCCGGCGTCAGCGGCGCCGGGAAAGTTGGAGAGGCCGGAACGGACGGAAGTGTCAGGGCGGGCAGCGAAGCCAGAGCAGACGGCGAAGGGGCCGGAGCGGATGACGGTGCCGGCGGCAACCCAGCACCCGTTGCGGCGGCAAAGGATCGCTATGGGCTGGAGCTCATGCGCAAGCGCGCGCAGGAGCTCGGCGCCTCGTTCGAGCTGGCGCCGCTGCAAGCGGACGGCGCGGGCACGAAGCTGACGCTGCGCAAAAGCCGGAAGGGGGAACGCAGATGAACAGGTATCGCATTCTCATCGCCGACGACCACCCGCTCGCGCGGCGCGCGGTACGCACCGTGCTGGACGCCGAACCGGCCTTCTCCGTCGTCGGCGAAGCGGAGGGCGGTGCGGAAGCGGTGCGCCTGTGCGGCGAGCTGCAGCCCGACGTCGTGCTGATGGACCTGAACATGCCGGAGCTGAACGGCTTGGAGGCGACCCGTCTGGTGAAACAGCGCTACCCGCACGTCCGGGTCGTGATGCTGACGGTATCCGACGCCGTAGCCGATCTGTTCACTGCGATCCAATACGGGGCCCAAGGCTACTTGCTGAAAAATATGAACCCGGACGAATGGTCGGCCTACTTGCTCGCCCTTCTCGACGACAACGCCGAAGTGCCGAGGCAGCTGGCGGACAAGCTGTTCCAGCGGTTCAAAACAACCGGCGAGGCGGCGGAGACGGACAGCCCGCGGGCGCCGCTCACTCCCCGCGAGCAGGAGCTCGCCGCGCTTGTCGCCGCCGGGCTCGGCAACCGCGAAATCGCCGAGCGCCTCTTTATTTCCGAGAACACGGTCAAAAATCATATGAAGAACATTCTCGACAAGCTCGGGCTGCACAACCGCGTGCAGCTGACCGCTTACGCCATCCGCCAAGGCTGGACACAGTTCGGACAACATTCCGGGACAAAATAGCCCGGCCGAGCCATGTTGCCGGCACCTATTTTCGGGTAGGATGAGTAACGGAACTATCGAGCGGAGCATCGCGCCTGCGGTGCGGCTTCGCCTGCAGGAAAAGGAGCTTGAAGTCGATGAGAAAAACAGGATGGTTAACCGCGCTATGTTTGTGCGGCTTGCTGCTGTGGGCCGGGGTGGCCAGCGCCCACGTCGTCGTATATCCGCAGCAAACGACGCAGGGCTCGTACGAAAAATTTACCGTGCGGGTGCCGTCGGAAAGCCAAAACTCCAGCACCGTCAAGGTGGAGGTTCGATTCAACCCTGCCGAAGTGACGATCAGCCGCTTCGAGCCTAAGCCCGGCTGGACGTATCAGACGACCAAGGACGCGACGGGCGCCATTACGAGCGTCGTCTGGACGGCGCAGGGCGATGGGCTTTCGCCGACGGAGTTCGCCGAATTCAACATGCAGGGGAAAGTAAGCGACAAGGCGACCGCGATTACATGGAAAGCTTACCAGACGTACAAGGACGGCTCTGTCGCAGAATGGGTCGGCGCAGCAGGCTCGGACAAACCGGCGTCCGTCACTAAAGTAGCCGCCAAGCCGGCCGGTGCCGACGCGCACGGCGGTCACGACACCGGGCAAAACGCCGCTGCAGCCGCGGCCGGAACGGCCGGCTCCACGCTGCCGCTGGCGCTATCGATCGTCGGCGTCATTCTTGGCGCGCTGGCGCTTATCGTGGCGCTGCTGCGCCGGCGGCGGGCGTAACGTGGGGGACCGGCTCGGAACGCCTCCGGATTGCGGCTGACGCCGAGTCAGCTTGCCAAAGGTCCGCACCAGCACCGTAGCCGCTTCCTTCCCTTCGGCAACAGCAAAAAAAGCCGTACTTTTCCGCGCTATGCGGAAAGTACGGCTTTTTTGCGTTTATTTGATTTCACCGCTTGCCGCGGCTTAGCCGTGGTACTTGCGATACCATGCGATAAAGTTGTCCACGACTCCGTCCAAAAATGTAATCGTCGGTTCGTGGATCAGGCGGCCCGAAGCGTCGAATTTTTCATGCGCGGCACCGACATACACTTCATTGCCCGGCAGAAGCGGAGAGGATAGTCCCATCGCGAACAGGACCGTGCGCAAAACAGCCTGAGCCTTCACCGTGCCGAGCTGCCCCATCGAAGCGCCCATAATCCACGACGGCTTTCCGATCATGACTTTGTCCACGCGAGACAGCCAGTCGATCGCATTTGCCAATACGCCCGGAATCGTCGCATTGTATTCGGGCGTTACCCAGAGCACCGCGTCCGCTTCTTTTACTTTGTTTTTAAACGTTCTGACCGCTTCCGGCGGATCGTTCTCAATGTCCTGGTTGTACATCGGAAGCTCGTTCAGCGTCAAAATTTCCATTTCGAACTTGTCTTGATAACGATTTTTCACATGTTCCGCGAGTTTGCGGTTAAGCGAATCTTTGCGGATGCTTCCTACGATTGCAACGATTTTCATCTTGATGATGCCCTCCAATGGAATAAAATGAGTGTCTGAATCGAATTGCGCGTTCCATGGAAATAAAGGCGCGACTTATGCAATTGCCGAAGCTTGTGCTTCGCTGACGGAGCCCCATCCTTCACTCATGGAACTCGCAATCGAACTAGCTAACAAAAGTATATTAACTTATGTTTCTTTTGTCAACTTTCCGCAACAAAAAAAGAACCCCCTCGACAAACGCCGAAGCGGCCCTTTCCATTCCGTTTATTCGCTGAGCAGCATGTCCCACTCGTGGATTTCGTACGTTCTCGCCTTTTGCACGATGTAGGGGTCCTCGTCGACCATCTCCTGCACTTCCGCCAGCGAGTTCGCCCGATAAATGACCATCCCGCCCCAGCCGTCGGCGAACTTGCCGCGGGCAAAAATTTTGCCCTCCTTGGCTCTGGCCTCCAAATACTCCAAATGCTCCGGACGATACGTCTGGCTCTTCTCTACGTCCAGCATCGGCAAAAACACTGCAAAATATTTCATTCCATTCCCTCCCATTCATCATCGACCTGTCCATTATGCGCCCGCCCCGACGCCGAAATCAAGTCAGTCGATCCTGCGCTCGTATACCCGGAACTCGTAGTCGTAAGGATTGCGCTCGTCCTTCACGCCCGGCTCCCGCGACACAAGCTGCCACGCGTTCTCGTCCACGGCCGGAAAAAACGTGTCGGCGGCAAACTCGTGATCGATGTACGTAATGTACAGCTTATCCGCGACCGGCAGCGCCGCGTTAAAAATTTCCCCGCCGCCGATGACGAACAGCTCGTCCCCGCCCTTGCCCTCGTACCGCCGCAACGCTTCCTCCAGATCGTGAACGATTTCGCATCCTTCCGCACGGTAGCTGCGGTCGCGCGTCACGACAACGTTGTGGCGGTTCGGCAGCGGCTTGCCGATCGACTCGTAGGTACGCCTGCCCATGAGCACCGTATGCCCCGTGGTCAGTCGCTTGAAGTAGGCGAGGTCGGCCGGCAGCCGCCAAGGCAGCTTGTTGTCAACGCCGATGCCGCGATTGCGATCCATCGCCAGCAGCAACGAAATCGTCATACGGCCACCTCGCCCTTGATCGCCGGATGATGCTCGTAGCCGACGATCTCGAATCTTCGTACTTATAGTCAAAAATCGTCCCCGGCTTGCGCTTGATAACCAGCTGCGGCAGCGGATGCGGCTCGCGCGTAAGCTGCAGCTTCACCTGCTCCAGATGGTTGGAGTAAATGTGCGTGTCGCCGCCGGACCAGATGAAGTCGCCGACGCCAAGATCGCACTGCTGCGCCACCATATGCGTGAGCAGCGCGTAGCTGGCGATGTTGAACGGCAGCCCGAGGAACGTGTCTACCGATCGCATCGTCAGCATGCAAGAGAGCTTGCCGCCCGCGACGTAAAACTGAAACGCGAAGTGGCACGGCGGCAGCGCCATTTTGTCCACTTCGGCGGGATTCCAAGCGGTCACAAGCAGCCGGCGCGAATCGGGATTGCGCTTGATCTGGTCGATAACGCCGGCAATCTGGTCGATCTTCCTGCCGTCCGGGGCCGGCCACGAGCGCCACTGCGAGCCGTACACGGGCCCCAGATCGCCGTTCTCGTCAGCCCACTCGTCCCAAATCGACACTTTGTTTTCCTTCAAATAGCGAATGTTCGTGTCCCCGCTCAAAAACCAGAGCAGCTCGTGAATAATCGAGCGAAGGTGCAGCTTCTTCGTCGTCACGAGCGGGAACCCGGCGCTCAGATCAAACCGCATCTGCCGCCCGAACACCGACAGCGTCCCCGTCCCGGTCCGGTCTTCCTTGCGCACGCCGTTATCCAAAATGTCCTGCAGCAACTCCAAATACTGGCGCATCGATTTCAGCTCCTCCCAGCCCGAATCTAGTCGAGAATAGTTCGATTATAACAGTACGCGCCGAACGCAGGCAATTCGCTCATATAAAATGGAGCCAAGGACCTAGCGTGTCCTTGGCTCCATTTTTGGCTTGGCGGCCGTTATGCCTCTTCTTGCTTCAATCCCGAGCTTGTCGTTCGTCAGCATATAGGTGAATACAAGCACGAGACCCGCCGGGATAAGCGGCCGCAGGAACTTAACCGCGCCGATACGCCGATGTGTAGACCGCTCCGCCCAGCAAAATGACGACGGCGAACACAAGCGGCAAATTGCTGTACAGAAACGCCGACGGCAGCGTCACGGTCGGCAGCAGCGAGAAGTCGAGCAGCCTCTTGTCAAGCACTTTGCCGACTAGCGCCGTGCCGACTGCGCCGGATAGAAAGCCGACGAGATTGAACAGGCCCATGCCGACGCCGGTTTCCTCCGGCGCGAGCGTCTGCGATACGCTGTTGGCGAGTGCGGTCTGAATGAACGAGAAGCCGACGTACGTAAGAAGCAGCGCTCCCGACGTGAGCCAAGGCGTCTGTCCCGCGAGTGCCGACATCAGCACAAGGCTGGCGGTCAGGAGGCCGAGCCCGACATAGACGACGAACGGGTTGCCGCGGCGGTCGGCGAGAGTGCCTCCCACTGTGCCGAAGACGACGGCGCTGATGGCGCCCGGGAACAAGATCCAGCCGATCGCTCCGGTCGACAGGCCGTGCACGCCGTTCAGCATGAGCGGAATGACGAACATGATGCCCATCACGGTGCAGAACAAAATAAAGCCGGCCAGAACGCCGCGGATGAATTTGCGCTTGGCGAACAGCGAAGGGTCGATGAAAGGCTCTTCGGCGCGGCGGATGTGCAGCCCGAACCAGAGCAGCAGCGCCAGGCTGACGATAAGATAATACGGGCGGGTATCGGTCAAATACAAAATGAGGAGGCCGAGCCCGAGCGCCAGCAGCACCGCTCCGGGAATGTCGACTTTGCCCGGCTTCGGCGCTTCGTCCGGCAGCACCCGGCGGAAAAAGGCGATGGCGATGAGGGTGAACAGCGGCAGCAGGAACAAGAGCGACCAGTGCAGCCGGCTCGAGATGAAGCCGCCGATGACCGGCCCGACGCCGACGCTGAAGGCGGCGGTCGAATTCAGCATGCCGAACACTTTGCCGCGGTCCTCCACGCGGAAATAGCGGACGATGATGACCATAATCAGCGCCGGAATGGCGGCTGCTCCGGCGCCTTGCAGCGCTCGGGCGGCAATGACGAGCGGGTACGACGCTTGCAGCGCGAACCCGAGCAGCGAAGCGACATTATAGATGAGCATTCCGATCGTGATCAGCTTCTTCAAGCTGATCATGTCGGACAGCTTGCCGTAAATGACAGAGCCGATGCCGAAAGTAAGGATGAAGCTGGTCACAACCCAGCTCACTCCCGACGGCTGCAGCGCGTATTGTTCGGCAATTTTGGGCGTAGAGACGTTGAACACCGTCTCGTTCAGCACTCCGAAAAAAATAACGAACAAAATCCAGGGCACCGTTTTTTTCAAGTCGAACGACACGGTCTGCGTTTCGCTAAAGGCGCCCTCCAGCGGTGCAGCGGATGCGGAATTGGATTGCATTCGGCTTTCTCCCTCCTTCAGCCCCTAACAGGGCTTCCTTTTTTTTCTCTATCGGCCAACATCTTACCATGCTGGTTCCGCTTACAGCAAAAGAAAGTTTGATTATAAAGACAAGTTCCGAGGCGACCAGATCATCCAAACGATGCTCAGATTAACTGTAAACACATACCTATGCTGACCGCCATCCTTATAGCCAGCATACTTTTTGGCCTTTATTTGATCAGACGGCTGTTCACCTCTTCGTTTCGCTTTCGTTGGCTGCAATTTATCATTATTTCATACAGGCTCTGACGCATACAAAAAAACGCCGTCCCCGGCACTCGGGGCGGCGTCTTCATTCGCGCGGATTACGATATTTTTTGCTTGCTCTTCACCGACTCCTGGTGCTCGCGAGAGAGGAAGCGGATGTACTGCGCCGTCGCTTCCTTCACCTTCTTCGCCTCTTCCAGCGTAGCGAAGCAGTATTCGGCGTCGTCGGTCGCGCCGTACCGCTCCAGCTCCTCCATGCCCATGCCAAGCGTCGAATAGTTGTAGAACAGCTCGTAGCGGGCCCGCTCGTCGGCGTTCTTGATGAAAATATCTTTGGTGAAAAACGACCCTTTGTCCAGCACTTTCATATGCAGGCGAAACGGACGGTCGATGTCGGATACGTAGCACTTGATCGTCGCTTCGATTTCGAGCTTGCGGTATTCTTTCGGTTCCTTCTCTTTATGAGGCTGCTCTTTATCGGTCAAAGCTCTCCATATTCTCTTTAGCATAAGTACCTCATCCCCTAATGTCCGAATAATGCAGCGGTTACATATATGATATCGGCATTGCAGCATGGTTCTATTAGCAAATTTTGTGAACGTTCATACAATTATACCCGCCATACGAAAAAAAGTTTCGCACTCCCAGGCCAGAGGACGATACCTTAGCCTCACTGCACGGCAGTACAGCGATAGAACTTGCACGTGTCCGGCTGTCATAACGGTACGCCGCTATGCGGCGAGCCCGGACTGCGGAACTCTCCTCTTGCGGCAACGAACCCGACCGCCGATAGCAGGCACAGCACGAACAGGAATAAGTAAAGCGTAGCCGCTCCCAACAGATCGACGATCACTCCCCCCGCAGCCGTGCCGATAATGCCGCCGAGCCCGGATGTAACGGCAGCGTACACGGTCTGGAACGTCGCTTTCGCCGCTTCGTCGGAAAGCGCATCGACCGTTTCCACCGCCGCTCCGGCGAAGAAAGCGTACGAAATGCCGTCGAGCAGCTGTACGGCCAGTACGATGTACACGTGATGGCTGAAGGCCAGCACCAGGCATTTGAGCGCGAAGGCAAGCGCGGAGACTGCCAGCATGTACGTTCTGCCGATCCGCCGGTTCAGCCGCGCCGAGAGCCAAAACATCGGAACCTCGATGAGTGCGGCGATCGTATACGCGGTGCCGATCCAGCTTTTGTCGAAGGCCATTTCCTTGAAATAAATCGGAAGGAAATAAAAATTGACGGCCGAAGCGAACGTGAGCAGGAAGCTGATGCCCACGAACAGCATAAACCGCCGGTGCAGCAGCACCCGCTTCGTCTGATGGAACAGGGAAAACTTGTGGCCGCCGGGCTTCATCTTTGGGAACAACAGCATCGTCACGACAACGAACACGCTTAGTGCGAAATACGCGTACATGCTTTTGTCGTAACCGAACTTTTCGTACGCGAATCCGGTAACGAACGTCCCCAGCGAAAAGCTTAACGCCCCCCACAGCCGGACGCTGCCGAACGAAAACCCTTCCTTATTCGCAATCTCGATCGCAAAAGCATCGGCCAGCGACCCCGACGACGATTGGAACCACGACAGCAGCACGGTCAAAACGATGATAACAGCATAGCCGCTGCCGAAGTTATACCCAAGCGCAACGATCGGCGCCACGACGGCGCATACGAGCAGCATGCTCCGCCGATCGCGCTGCCGGTCGTTCAGCATGCCCATCACCGGCTGGGCGACGACGCCTACGAACGAGAACAGCGATAAAATGAGCCAAGCGCCGTCGGGCTCATGCCTTTGTCGCTCAAATACATGCTGAAGTAGGGAAAAAAAGAAGAAAGAGCAAGGTAGTACAAAAAATAAAAGGCACTCATACTTTTCACTGTAGAAGCCCTCCCCATCCGCGGCTAGGACGCGCTCCTGCATTTGTTATTACAAATTCCGCCATCACGGATCGATTACTAACGTAACATTTATCGCGGCATCAGTTCAATATTTATTATTCTATCTATGTAAATTCGATGATATAATGTTTGCAGAGGAGCCTGTACAGGAGGAACTTTGTAGTGACAAAAAGATCGCAGAACTCCATGTATTTTATCATCAAAGAAAATTTGCTGAAGCAAATTCAAGCGGGAACGTATCCGATCGGCGAAAAAATCCCGACCGAAAACGAGCTGTGCGCGCAATATAAAGTAAGCCGGACGACGATTCGGCTCGCCCTGCACGAGCTTGAGCTCGAGGGAATGCTGGAAAGAATCCAGGGCCGGGGCACGTTCGTCAAAAGAAAGGAAGTCCAGCACTGGGTCACGCAGCCGCACAGCTATGCCGACGTCGTGCTGCATGCCGGACAGGAGCCGAAGACGAAGCTGATCGAATCGAGCGTCATCCCGATCGAATCGCCGCTCGACGAGATTTTGCAAATTCCGTTGAAATCGCCCGTCACCCATTTGCTGCGGGTCCGCTATGCCGACAACGAGCCGCTGCTGTACGAGCGGTCCTTTATTCCCTGGAGCCTCGCTCCGGGGCTTGCCAACGAATATAACGACAACGAAGGCTCCTTGTTCAAGCTGCTGGAGCTCAAATATAACATGAAGGTGCACCGCACGGTAGAACAGCTCAAGCCAATCCTTGCCGACAAAACCGCCAGCCGGTTGTTAAACATCAAGGAAGGTGCGCCTTGCATGCAAATGCGCACCTTCACCTATTTGCAGGACAATACTCTTGTCGAATACAACTATGCGGTATTCCGCGGCGATTTGCAAAATTTCACGATCGAACGCACCTACTAAACGTCACATCGTTATTTATGAAACAGCGGCAGCACCGGTTTGTGGACAGTTAGCAATTCATCCAGCATACGAACGGCCCCGTCCAGGCTGTCGACGACAGGATCGACGAGCAGCGCTTGCAGCGCACTGTTTCGGTCGCCGCGGACGGCGGCCTCTACGCACAAACGCTGGATGTTGACCTGCATCGAGCATAGCGCGGCAATTCCGTCAGGCAGCTCGCCCATCGTCAGCCCTTGAATGCCGTAGCCGCTCACGAGCGCAGGCACTTCCACGATCGCATCCGCTGCCAGGTTGGTAATGCATCCCCGGTTCGGGATATTGACGGCGAGGACGTATTCGTTTTTATTGCCGGCAATGGCTGCGATAATCTGAAAAGCGCATTCGCCGGAAGGCTCCGTCAGTAAATCGCCGAGCTCCCCTTCCCCGGCGGCGAGCTGCCGGATGCGCACCCACGTCTTTTCGCGGTGCCGGTCGGCGGCCTCGAAGTCATACCCCTCATAACCGACAACTTCGCCGGCATACGGCAAATATTCGCCGATATGGTCGTCGGTCGGGCACGGCCAATAGCCGAAGTGCCGGAACATCGCCCGCGACAGCGGATCGTGGCCGTACAAGCCGACGTCGTCCGCAGGCAGCTCGGCCTCCTTCTGCCTGATGAGCGGATACAAATCTTCCCCCGTCGCCGCATCGCGCACATCCATGAGCCAAACGAGATGATTGACCCCCGCCGCCTTGACGTCGAGCTCCGCCCCTTTTCGCCCGATCATTTGCGCGACCCGGTTGCGCCCCATCGGCACGCCGTGGCACAAGCCGACCGCTTTGACGCTCGTGTACTTGCTGACGGCCATAATGATCCGGCTTTCCGGATTGCTGAAATTGATAAGCCACGCATTCGGGCACAGCTTCTCCATGTCGCGGCATACGTCCAAAATGATCGGGATGTTGCGCAGTGCATGCGACAAGCCGCCGGGGCCGCCGTTCTCGCCGAGCACTTGCTTGATGCCGTACGAGCGCGGAATTTGCCAATCTTTCTGCCACAGTTCATCGCGCCTTACGGCTATCGAAGTGATGACGAAATCCGCTTCCGGCAGCGCCTCGAGCCGGTCGGTCGTGCTCTCGATGACGAGCCCCGCTCCCGCTTCCTCATTCATACGCTTCGCCAGCTTCGTAATCAGCTCCAGGTTGCCGGGGTGAATGTCGACCAGCACGAGCTTGGAGCCTCTAAGGTCCCGGCATTGGACCGCATCGCGCAGCGCGCCTGTGCCGAAGCTGACGCTGCCTGCGCCGATAATGACAATTTTTACAGGTTTCACCTGGTATCCCTCCGCTTAAAAATGGTCGACTGGCCAAAACACGTAAGTCTGGCGGGGAAAAAGCGCCCGAACGTATTCGCTGCCGGCGGGGAGCTGCCGCTTGAGTGCATCGCAGCCTTTGAGCAGCAGCGTCACCCATTCGCTGTCGCTTAACGTTATGGCGACGTTGTAACGGACCGATTGCGCCGCAGGCAGCACCTCGGCTCCGTCTTCGCGGATGCAGACGACCGCCTCCTCATTCCCGACGGTAAGCAGCAGCTGCACCGGCAGCTGCGGGCTGCCGCCCGCCGCACCGGCGCTCCGGATGCGGCGCGCCAGCTCCGGCGCCATTTTGCCGAGCGTATCCGCCAGACGAAACGGCTTCCACATTTTACTCATGTCCGTTTCGACGCTCGCTCCCCTGCGCAGCAAGCCGTCATGCAGGAAGTGGCCTTCAGGCAAGTGCGCCGTGACTTTCGCCGCTTCGCTCTCCGCCTGAAGCGCAGCCTGCAGGAGCAAGCCGGCCGCCTCTCCGCGGCCCGGCAAATAGCAGCAATCCGCGATGTGCAAATCGCCTGTTTTCGTAAGCTTATAGCGCAAATAGGCGGCGAGTTCGCCCCCGCTTTCCGCGACCAGAAACTTTTCCGGAGGAACGGCCCGCCACGCCGACTGCCCCCGCCAATAATCCAACGTGCGCAGCATCGGCCCCGTCATGCCGTCGGCAAATTGCTCGTACATCCGGCTCACCTGCGCCAAATCCGACGTTTCCTCGTAGCGGCGAATCCGGTATGTTTCCTGCTGCGCTGCGACCCCATCCCCCTTCAGGGACGAGGCGTCCGTTGCCAAAAGCGAGTCAGCGATCGAACGCCAGCCAATCTGCTCGTAGAACGAATACTTATCGGTAAACAAAAGCGACAAATCGTACCCTTGCGAAGCCATATACTCGCTCTGCCGGCGCAGCAGCCGCTGCGCCAGTCCGCGGCTCCGATACTCCGGCAAAGTGGCCACGTTGCCGATGCCGCCCACCTTGAGCGCTACCGTCCCCCAACGCATCTCATACGGAAAAATTTGCACGCTGCTGGCAATCGTGCCGTCCACCATAGCGATCCAGGTCGTCTCCAGACGATAGGCGGAATCGTGATCCAGCCGCAGCTGGAAAAATGAACGGTTTTCCGGAAATACGGAAGCCCAAAGGTCGTACGCTTGCTCCAATTCGCCCAGCGTCGCGGCGGGCCGAATGTCGATCGTTTCCATGCTATCGCTCCTTTCTGTAACGCAGCGCCGCATACAGGGCCCCGGCCGCGCCGGCTTCGTTCCCCATCTCGGCCGGAACGATCCGCACCGGATTGGGCGAAAGCGGCTCCGCCAGGCGCTGCAGCTCGCTGCACAGATGAGGGGAGGAATCCGCAACCCCTCCCCCGATCACAATCAATTCCGGATTGAGCAAAGAAGCGGCGTTAGCCGCAGCCATCGCGAGCTGCCGCAGCGGCTGCCGGACGATGTCCGCAGCCAAAGCGTCTCCTTCCGCCGCAGCCTGGAGCACGTCGCCGGCGGTCAGCCGTTCCGCCGCGCCCCCGCACCGTTCCCGCAGCACCGTCCTCCCGGCAAACGAAGCCAACGCCTGCCGGGCTCTGGCGGCAATGCCCGGTCCCGATGCAATGCTTTCCAGCCGGCCGAAAGAAGAGTAGTCTTGGCTGAATTCGTCGGGATACGTATCGTCCAGCACCCAGTAGCCGACTTCGCCGGCGGCGAACCGGCTGCCGCGCAGCAGAACGCCGCCGGCGACGATGGCGCTGCCGATCCCCGTGCCGATGCACAGCAAATAATAGTCGCTGGCCTGCTTCGCCGCCCCCAGCCATCCTTCGCCGAGGGCTGCCAAGTTCACGTCGTTCTCGACAACGACCGGACAAGCGGCATGCTTGCGCATCTCCGCTTGCACGTCGACCCGGCCCCAGCCGAGCGCCGTGCAATTGTCGGCGATGCCGGCGCGAACGTCGATCACTCCCGGCAGCCCGATGCCGACGGCGGCCAGCGCCGTCCGGTCCGTGCCGACCGCAGCCAAACGTTCGTCGAGGCGGGCCATCAGACCGGCGAAAAAAAGTTCCGGCGCCGGCGCTTGCGGCGTCGGAACTTTTTGCTTATCGAGAATGATTCCGTCTTCATCCGCGAGCATCAGCATCGTCTTCGTTCCGCCGATATCGATGCCGGCCGCTACGCTTCCCGCACGCTTGCCCATTCGCTCGCCTCCCGCCCTGCCGTTAATCGTCCGCTGAAACCGTCATTGAAACTGCGGCAAATAGTCCCGGTTGGAGGCCAATATGTCGTCCAGCAATTGTTTCGCCACTTGCGAGCTGCCGACTAGCGGGTGCAAGGTGAGCGCCTGCAGGCCGGCCGAATAATCCCCTGCGACTGCGGCTTTCACCGTCAGCTCCTCATACGCTTTGACGATTTGCAGCAGGCCGCGGATTTGCGCCGGAATCGGCGCCATGATTTGCAGCGGATGCGCGCCTGCGGCATCGATGACGCAATTGACCTCGACCGACGCATCGTCCGGCAGAAACGGAAGGATCCCGTTGTTCCGCACGTTCACGGTTTGAATGTCCCTCGTATTGGTGTAGATCGATTTGATCAGGTTCACCGCCGCTTCGGAGTAATAAGCGCCTCCCCGTTTTTCCAGCTGCGGCGGCTTGATCGCCAGATCGGGGTCTTTGTACAGCTCGAACAGCTCGGCCTCGACCTGCTTGACGTCGTCGGCGCGGGTCGTGCCTTTGTCGCGAAACATACCGAGCATGTCCTCCAGCATTTTTTCCTTCATGTAATAATATTTGTGATACGAGCACGGGAGCGCCCCGACGGATTGCAAAAATTCCGGGTCCCAGCCGAAATCGGGAATATTTTTCATCGTCAGCCCTTTGGCTCCGGCCGCCTTGTTCAGCACTTCCGCCGTAATGTCCGTGCCGCCCACGGCGATGCGGGTCGTCCAGGTCAAATGGTTGATGCCCGCCATTTCGATATCGATCTCGGACACGTCGACGCCGCACAGCCCGGCGATTTGCATCCGCGTGCCGATCGGCAAATTGCACAGCCCCATCGTTTTGACGCGGGAATGCTTCAGCACCGCTTCGGTCACGAGGCCGGCCGGGTTCGTAAAGTTGATCAGGAACGCTTCCGGCGCAAGCTCCTCGATGTCCCGGCATATGTCCAAAATGACCGGGATCGTGCGCAGCGCTTTGGCGAAGCCGCCGGCACCGGTCGTCTCCTGTCCGATCAAGCCGTACTTCAGCGGAATTTTCTCGTCGCGGCTGCGCGCCTCCAGGAAGCCGACCCGCATTTGCGTCAGAACGAAATCCGCCCCGCCGATCGCTTCGCGCCGGTCGAGCGTCGTATGCAGGCGGATCGGCACACCAGCCTTTTCGATCATCCGCCGGGCAAGCGCCCCGACGATGTCGAGCTTGTGCCGCCCCCCTTCGATATCGGCAAGATACAAGTCCTGCACCGGGAAAGTCCCGTGATGGCGAATAAACCCTTCGATCAGCTCGGGCGTATAGGACGATCCCCCGCCGATTACGGCTACTTTCAAGCTGTTTTTTCTCATCAGCGATAACCTCCATATTCGATGAACCGGCCCATCATTTGCTCGGTAACGGGCAGCTTCAGGCGATCCATAGCCAGCATGACCGCGCCGTATACCGGGGCGACCCGCGGAATGACGAGCTCGAAGCGGTCGCATGCCGCTGCGATCGTATCGCTCAAAGCGCCGAGCAGGTGCGGGCTGCGCCCTTCCTGGACGACGCTCCCGATCAGCACGACCGGAATCGTTTCGTCCCCGAAGCCGTCGATGGTTCCTGTGCCGCCGAGACGGCGAATGACGGAGACGGCAGCCAGCCCCAGCTCTCTACCCGCTTCCCGCAGCAGGCGGATGGACAGTTCGTCGCCTTCCGCCGCCGCTTCGTGAAGCACAATGGCCAAATCCCGCGGGACTTCGTAAATATCGTTGTCGAGGAAGCGGTTCACCGTCTCCTCCATGCTGGCGTACCCTAAATATTGCGGAATTTTATCCGTAAGCGCCGTAGGCATCTCGCGCAGCTCCCACGAGCGCACGGCGCAGCTGAACGCTTCTTTGGCCAAATGTCCGCCGCCGGTGCGGTCGCCGAACAATTCGCCGAAGCCGCCCGTTTGCACCGCTTTCCCTTGGCGGTTGCGGCCGGCCGCGTTCGTCCCGGATCCGCAAACGAGGACGACGCCGACGTTATCCGGACTGCCCGCGCGAAGGCCCTCCATCGTATCGCACACCAAGTCCCAATGCCGGAACGGCAACTGCGCGAGCGCCGGCAGCAAAATGCCGAAGTCCTTCTGCCGGTCGGCCCCTGCCAGACCGTATTGGACAAAGTCGATGTCGTCCGCCCGAAGCCCCGCTTGCTGCAGCGCCATGGCGGCGGCCGCGCGGTAATTGGCTACGACGGCGACAAGGCCGGATACTTGATAGTTGCCCGGCCCCGCAACGCCGCGCCCCAGCAAGCGGCCTTCCTCATCCGTTATGACGGCGAACGTCTTGCTTCCGCCGCCATCCATCCCCATGATGTACGCCATCCCGTTTTACTCCTTTACTCCTCCTGCTGACAATCCGCCTACGATATAACGGTATAACAACAGCGACAAAATGACCGGCGGCAGCGAAGCGACGAAGCCGCCCGCATTCATGAGCCCCCAATCGATGCTGTGCCGTCCGATAAACTCCCGGATCGCGACCGGCAGCGTCTTCGCGGCAAACGTCTGCGTGAACGCGCTGGCGAAAATAAATTCGTCCCAGGCCGACAGCAAGGTGAAGATGGCGGTAGCGGCGATGCCGGGCAGCGAAAGCGGAATAATGATGCGGAACATCGTGCCGATCCGCCCGCAGCCGTCCACATAAGCCGCTTCCTCCAGCTCCCTGGAAATCGTCTGGAAATAGCCGGCCATGAGCCACACCGCAAACGGCAGCGAAAATGTCGTGTAAGCGACAACGAGACCAGCGATCGTATCGAGCAGCGGCGGCGATTGATACAGGACGATGCCGGTGAACGGAATCGAAATCGAAATGCCTTCCCGCATCATGATATACATCGGCACGATAATGCTGATCGATGGAAGCAGCTGCATCGCCAGTATCGCGAACAGCGACGTGGTCCGCAGCGGAAACTTGATTTTGGCCAGCGCGTAGGCGGCAAATATCCCGATCCCGATCGTAAACACCGTCGTCCATACCGATACGGCCACGCTGTTGCGCAGCGCATGCACATATTCGGCACCAGACGGCCCTTGGAACAGCCTGACGTAATTCATCAAGGTGAGCGTCGCCGGGATCAAGCGCCCGCTCAGCAGCTCGCTCGCCGGACTGAGCGAGGAGAGCAGCAAATACGTGACGGGAGCGAGCGTAAACAAGGTCAATAGAATGAGCCCGAGCCACAAATAAAAAGGAGGAATGAGCTCATGGCTCGCCGCCTTGAACCATTTCGAGGTCATGCGCGCTTTGCGCCCCGCGGAAGATGCAGGCGCATTCGTCTGGAGCAGATTAGCCATCGTTGTTGCCGCCCCCTTTTTATTCGAGCTCCGAATTTTTCTTCAGCATGCGAATGTAAATGACGATCAGGATCAGGATGAAAATCGTTGAGATCCAGGCCATGGCCGACGCGCGTCCCAAATAGAAATAACGGAACGCGTAGTTGTAAGTCAAATAGGACACCGATGTCGTCGGATCGCCCGTAAACACGGTCAAAATGTCATATACCCGGAACGCGCCGAGGATGCGCAGCACGATCGCTACGATGATCGCCGGCATCAGCTGTGGCACGGTGATATGCCATATTTTTTTCCAGAAGCCCGCACCGTCGATGACCGCCGCCTCGTACAGCGATGCCGGAAGCGATTGCAGGCCGGCGAGCAAGAGCAGCGTCATGTACGGCGTCATTTTCCAAATGTCGGCGATCGAGGCGAAAAACATAATGCCTTGCGAGCTCGACAGCCATACCGGATTGCTGCCGGCCGGCAGCAAGTGCAGCTTGTGGAGCACAACCGTCATCGCTCCGTAGCCTGGCTGGTAGATCCAATTCCACATCAGGCCGTTGACGAGCGTCAGCATCGCCCACGGCACGATAATGATCGCCCGGAAAAACAGTCTGCCGCGAAACATCTGGTTCAGCAGGAGCGCGCTGAAAAAGCCGAGCAGCAGCTCGAAGCCGACGGTGAATACGGTGAAGAAGGCCGTATTCCGCATCGAAATCCAAAATTCGTGCAGCCCGAACATTTGCGTGTAATTGCGCAGGCCGACGAACTCGATATCCGAGCCGTCCATCAGGTTGTATTTATAGAAGCTCCAGATTAGCGACTGGACGATCGGATAAATGAACGTCTTCGCCAATATATAGACCGTCGGCAGCAGCAAAATGACGGCAAGCAGCAAATCTTTTCTGCCTCTTGGGTTCAGCCGCAGGGAGGATACGATCCCGGCTTTGCTCGGTTTACCCATAAGCCTCCTCCTTGTACGCGTGTGAAAGAAAGAGCGGTTAGGGCCAGCTAACCGCTCGACTCGTTTTATTTCGCCTTCTTGATCGCTTCCTCGATCTTTTTCTGCGCCTCGTCAAGAGCGGCTTGCGGCGCCTGGTGGCCGGCGATCGCCTCAAACACTTTGGCTGACAAAATATCGGCCCACTCGACGTAGCCGGGTCCGTTCGGGCGGTTTTGGCCGTACTGGAACTGCGCCAAAATTTTGTCGATCGTGTTCGTTTCGTCGGCTTTCTTCACGTCCGCGTCGTTGTATAGCGACTGGAGAACCGGGTACGTGCCTCTTTCCGTGAAGTTCGGCTTCTGGAATTTGGCCGAGCTCATCCATTTCAGGAAAGCGAGCGCCGCCTGTTTGTGCTTGCTCGTTTTCATGATCGAGATGCCTTCCGAGCCCGTAACCGAAGCGGAAACGACGTTGCCTTCGCCCGGCAAGAGGCCTACGTCGGTCTTGCCGACGACTTTGGACTTGGACGGATCGTTCAGCTCCGGGTACATCCCTTCCCAGTTGGACATCATGGCGATTTTCCCGGCCTCGAAGGCGTTCTTCACGTCGTCTTCGGTCCATTGCAGGCTGGCGGGATCGACCGTCTTGTCGACGTTGATCAGATCGGACATGTACTGAAGCGCTTTCACCGCGCCCGGAGAATTGGCGTTGAAGTTTTTGTTCTGGTCGAAAAATTGGCCGCCGAACGAGTACACCATGCCGACGAAGTCGCAGTTAAGGCCTTCCGCCTGCTTCCACGACCAGCCGGACGCGTACACGCCGTCATGCGTAAGCTTCTTGGACACTTCGCGGAATTCGGTCCACGTCTTGGGAGGGGCGTCGTAGCCGGCCTTCTTGAGCAGGTCTTTGTTCCAATAGAAGTGCTTCGTGCTCGAGAAGTAAGGCATTGCCGCCAGCTTGCCGCCGTACATGACCGAGCTGAGAGACGATTGCGTAAACTGCTTCTGGTAATCTTGCGGCACGACGTTCGTCAAATCTTCGACGATGTTGCCGCTGAGGAATTGTCCGGCCCAAATCGTGTCCATCTCGACAAGGTCGATGTCGGAGGAATTCGAAAGAGCAGCCGTCGTAATTTTCGTATAAAGGGAGTTGTAGTCGACGGCGACTACGTTGAGGGGGATGCCGGTATCTTCGGTGAACCTTTTCATCATTTTGGTGATGGTGCCGTCATTGTCGACGACGAGAGCTGTAAGCGTTTGCGACTTTAACGAAGGATCGTCCGTTTTGTCCCATGCCAGCGCGTTCGCGCCGCCTCCCGACGTGTCGGTCTTGCTGCCGCCCCCGGCATCGTTTTTCTTGGCGTCCGCGCCGCCGGCGGCAGGCGTAGACTGCGACGGTTTTTGCGGAGCCGGACTGCAACCGGCCAGCGTCACACTCGCCAATAAAGCGGTTACAAAAAGCTTTCCAAATTTCCTTTGCATACAATCCCTCCGCCTTGCCTGAAATGTAGTAACATTACACTTGAATTGTATTATTGATCACTACAAATTGTCAATACGTACAATTGTTAATGACGATTGCGTTTTCATATTCGTTCGGTAAAATGCCTCTGTCGCCGCGGCAACCGCCGTGACAGAGGCATTTGCCTTTATAGCCGATGCCGCCGGATCATCTCCATCTTGAGCTGCCACGCTCTCTCGCTCAGATCGACCGGGTACGTCTCCGGATTCAAGCGGCGCAAATATTGCGGCCAGAACAGCTGCAGCTGCTCCTGGTGATAAGCCCGCACCGCTTCGAGCGACGGCAGCTCGTACACCGTCTGCCCGCGCGGATGACCGGCTGCAGCAGCGGCAGCGCGTCATAGTCGCGGATCGTCTGCGACAAATACGGGTGCACGGGATCGAACAGCTTGAGCGGCTCCCCGCGTTTCACGTCGTCCTCTTCCTGCAAGGCGACGTAGTCGGCGACCGCCTTGCAGGTCTCGCGGCTGACGATGCGGTACACGTCTTTGATGCCGGGATTCGTTACTTTCTCCGGATTGCCGGATATTTTGATAACCGGCTCCCATGCGCCGTCCCGCTCCAAAGCGACCAGCTTGTACACGCCGCCCAGCGCCGGCTGGTCGAAGGCGGTAATGAGCTGCGTGCCGACGCCCCATACGTCGATCCGCGCGCCCTGCGCTTTCAAATCGGCGATCAGGTTTTCGTCAAGGTCGTTCGAAGCGACGATGCGGACGTAGTGCAGTCCCGCCTCGTCGAGCATGCGCCGCGCCTGCTGCGACAAGTACGACAAATCGCCGCTGTCGAGCCGGATCGCGTTCAGCCGCTTCCCCATCGCTTCGAGCCGTTTTGCCGTGCGGATCGCGTTCGGCACGCCGCTGCGCAGCGTATCGTACGTATCGACGAGCAGCGTCACCTGATCGGGCAGCGCCCGAGCGTACAGGTCGAACGCTTCCGCCTCCGTCTCGTGCGCCTGTACCCACGAATGGGCGTGCGTGCCGCTTGCCGGGATGCCGAACCGCATGCCTGCCAGCAAATTCGACGTCGCGGCGAAGCCGGCGATGTAAGCCGCCCTGGCTCCCCAGAGTGCCGCATCGGCCTCCTGCGCGCGGCGCGAGCCGAATTCGAGCACGGCGTCGTCGCCCGCCGCCAGCTTGACGCGCGACGCTTTCGTGGCGATGAGCGTCTGGTAGTTCAAAAAGTTCAGCACCGCCGTCTCCACAAGCTGAGCTTCGAACACTCGGCCTTCCACCCGCAGCAGCGGCTCGTTCGCGAACACCAGCGTGCCTTCCGGGACGGCGTAAACGTCGCCCTCGAAGCGAAACCGCCGCAGCTCCTCGAGAAACGCCTCAGGGTAGTTCTCCTCCTGCGTCCGCAAAAAGGCGATCTCTTCGTCGCCGAAGCGCAGCGTCTCCAAATAGCGCACGATGCGCTCGAGCCCCGCCGCAACGGCGTAGCCGCCGCCGAACGGCAGCTTGCGGAACGACACCTCGAACGCCGTCCGCTCGTTCTGCGTCCCGTTCACCCAGTGCGCATATACCATGTTCAGCTCATATTTATCCATATGCAGCGTCAATCCGGCTCCGTCCGTCATACGCCAGCTCCTCTCTATGCCGCTATTTTCGCCCGGTTCCAGCTTGGCTTCCGCGGATATTGTCATTGTGCGCATACCGTCCGCCGCCGTCAAGCGCTTCTTTCAAATTTTCCCCAAGCCGGCGTGTCGATAAACGGCTTGCGCCGTCTTGACAAAGCGAAAAAAAAAACAGTGACAAAATATACGGCAGCCGCATATATATGTTTCGTTGAAAAATTTAGATTGAGGTGGTTCACGTATGATCGCAACGACGCACAAAGCCGACAAGCAGGAGGCCATGAGCAAGCTGCGCGCCATGGAGCTCGACCAGATTGCCGAATGGCTCGGACGTCTGCCCGAAGAGAAATGGGAGCGGCTGTTCCTGGTCAGCTGGCCTACACTGGCTAAAAAATGCGGCGTTGTAGAGGAAGACCTTCTACATACACGCTGATTCCAATAGTTACTAGTGCTCCGCTATCCGCTCCGGAAGGCGGGGCCTTTTTTTTTCGATATGCGTCCGTTATTTAGGCATTTTGTTACTTGGACGCTGCAGCTTGCCCTGAAGCTATGACCGCATCTCTAATCGGGTAGGAGGCTACCCATTAGTTGAGTAGCCGACCTCCCACACCACCGTACGTACCGTTCGGTATACGGCGGTTCCTTAGTTCACGCAGTTAC
>NZ_JXAK01000041.1 GCF_000829455.1 Gordoniibacillus kamchatkensis | reverse complement strand
GTGGCCGCGCCGGCGGCAGGCGCAGCCGCCGGTGCCGGCTCCGGCGCCGCGGGCCATTCCGCGGCGCTGCCGGAGGCGGCCGATCACTGGATCGGCGCCTGCTCAAGGCGCTCGGCGTCGAGCACGAGCGCGAGCTGCTGCGGCTGGCGGCGAAGCCGGAGCCGCCGCCGCTGCTGCTGCCGGACGGCACGCCGGCAGCGTCCGACGCCGCCGCGGAAGCGAAAGCCGCGGCGGCGCCGCTGCCTGGCGCAGACACGCTGAAAAGCTTGTTGCTCGAGCTCGCCCGCTCGGACGATGTGCCGGCTGGCCTGAAAGACACGCTGCAGCAGACGCTGCAGCAAATTACCGGCCAGCAGCTGCTGCTGTCGGCGGACCGCAACGCGCCGTTCGCACAAGTGACGCTGTTTGTCCCGTTCCAAAGCCAGAACGGCCAGCAGACGGCATCCGTGCACATCCAGTCGCGCCGCGGCAGCCGCGGCCAACTGGACGCCAGCAACTGCCGGCTGCTGTTCGACCTGTATATGCAGCAGATGGGCAATACGCTGCTTGATGTGCAGGTTGCAGGCCGCGCCGTTTCGATGCAAGTGCGCAACGACCATCCGGCCGTACCGGCGCTCATCGACAGTTACCGCGACGAGATGGCCGAGGCGCTGCACGGCGCCGGCTATCAGCTGCTGTCGCTCCAATACGGACCGTATCCGACTCCCGCCGACTTCAAGGAAGACGCAGCCGGCGCTGCCGAAACGCCGCTTGCCGCCGATGCGCCGCGCTCGCGCTTGAAAACGCTGATGCAAACTAAACCGTACAAAGGAGTAGACGTCCGCGTATGACCGAGCGAGACGAAAACGATAGGAAAGAGGCGCCGCTGAAAAAGGCGGTCGCCCTCAAATACAGCCCCGGCGCGCAAGCGGCGCCGGTCGTCGCCGCCAAAGGGCGGGGACATATTGCCGAGGCGATTTTGCAAAAAGCTCGCGAGCACGGCGTGCCTGTCCAGGAAGACGCATCTCTTGTCGAGGTGCTCTCGAAGCTCGATCTCGACCAGGAAATTCCAACTGAGCTATACCAGCTCGTTGCCGAAATTTTGAGCTTCGTCTACCGGTCCGACAAGCGAATGAAGGAGCTGAAAGGGCAAGTATGACCTACGGACGCCAGCCGCGCCCCGCTCCGCGCTCCTCACAGCGCCCCGATCGCCGCCGGGAAACCGGCAAACTTGGCGAGGCGGCGGCAGCCGAGCTGCTTGCAAGCAAAGGCTACCGCATCGTCGCTCGCAATTGGCGGTGCCGCACGGGCGAGCTCGATCTGATCGCCGAACTGGCCGGCACGCTCGTTTTTGTGGAAGTGCGCACCCGCAGGCCGACGGGAACGCACGGCACAGCCAAAGAGGCGGTAGATGCCTGGAAGCAGCGGCAAGTGAAAGAAACCGCGCAATATTATCTGTACGCCACGAAACGGTACGACGTGAAGGTTCGCTTCGACGTCATTGCCGTCGAGCTGTCCGAACAGGACAAAGCCGCTCCCCGCATCGACCATATCGAGAACGCCTTCTGAAATGGCTCTCGCGCCCATGCGACCGCAAGCAGCGGCAATTTGTTTGGGAGAACGAAGGAAGCATGCGAAAGAATGTTGCCCGCATAGGTTTAAGTGGCGTTTTCGGAAGAGATGGTCAACTGCATGTCACCTGAAAAAATAATGACCCCTTGGTAAGGGGTCTTTGTGTCGGGTGAGGACTTTCGGCCTAAACTTCTTGGGAATCAGCCCGGTCAATCGCATAGCGCAGATGAACGACGCCGCCGCCAAGGGGCTTGCACTCCAGCAGCTGCACATGCTTATATCGGTAGCTATCTTTGTCGATTAAAAGATTTAACCCTTTACCTTCCAACACAGGTGCTACATTGAAAATTACCTCGTCTACAAGTCCTTGGCCTAAAAATGAATTGTGGATATCCGCGCCGCCGCTAATGAGAGCGGATTGATGGCCTTTTTGCTTTAAGTAGTCCAAGGCTTCTTTTGGCGATCTCGCCACCGTTACGCCCGGGATTTCCGATGCATTCTTCGAAACGACGACGATATCGATACCGGCAAAGGGACCTGGGCCGCCATTGCCGCGCATCCCTTCGAAAGTCCGACGCCCGACAATGAAATTTCCTACAGCTTTGGCGTGTGCCGCGAAGTCGTCCAATGCTTCTTTTTTCGGTGGATGTTCCGGTCCGGACTGCGCATAGTTGCCGTTGGCGGTTAAGGTTGCCCAAAGTATAGTTTTCATATGTAAACTCCTCCTCATGCTCTAATTCAAACGGTCTTTTCAAAGATGATCGCTCTTTTCCAACGTGCGTTACCGATGCTTCCTCCTCTCGATTCACATCTTAATTGATCTATGGTACATTTGAAAAGTAGTTACATTTTTGTGCAATAGTTTCAAAAAATGAACTATGGAGTGGTCATGATGATGGATCGATCTTGCCCCGGCACTGTAGAACCTATCCTGGAGATCTTGGATGGCAAATGGACGCTTCTTCTCTTATTCGAGCTGTTTAACGGAAACCGCCGTTTCGGGGAGCTGCGCCGTAAGCTGCATCTTATTAGTCCGAAAACTTTGACCGATCGGTTGCGTCTGTTAGAGGAGAAGGGAATCGTCACTCGTACTCTTTACCCAGGCGTCCCGCTGCATGTCGAATATGATCTTACCGAGTGCGGGAAGGGACTGCAGCCGATTTTTGAAGCCATGTGGACGTGGACTCAGGAACATGGCGCATATCTGCGGAAAGAGACGAATGAGATGGGTCAAGAAGCGGAAACGGTGATGTGATTGTCTTATACGAAGAGAGGGCCGTCCCTCAAGGGTGGCCTTCAAAACTTGCCGTTACAGACAGCGCGGTGATCCGGTTGTTGTTGAGATTGCTTAATTACCGCATACCATGCTGGCTGCGACGAATTGCTGCATCGACAATTAGCGGCACGAACGCTGCTTAAACGCTTGTTTAGTCATTGCGCATACACGCTATCCTTCGTTCGTGCCGTTTTCGAACTTTCCGATGGGATTTTCGTAACGCTAGCGCACGAAGGCATGCGACGTTGTCCGCTCCCGTCATTTCTCCCGCTTGTCCAGGCAGCGGTACTGCAGTGCTTCCGCCAAATGAGGAAGCCGAATGGCCTCGCAGCCGTCCAAATCGGCGATCGTCCTGGCGATTTTGAGCACGCGGTCATGGGCACGTGCGCTGAGTCCATACGCTTCGAACGACTGCTTTAACAGCACCTCGCTGTCCGCATCGAGCCGGCAATGTTGCCGCAGTCGGTAACCGCTCAGCTCGGAATTGCTATGGAGGCCTGCACCGGCGTAACGTTTCAGCTGCCGCAGCCGGGCTTCGCGCACTTGCTCGCGCATGTCGGCGGAGCCTAGCTGGGGACCGGCGCCGTGGAAAAGCCGGTAGTCCGGCTTCGGCACCTCCACGTGCAGATCGATCCGATCGAGCAGCGGTCCGGACAGGCGCGAGCGATATTGCTGAACTTTGAGCGGGGAGCAGCTGCAGCCCGGCTCCCCGGACGCCCCGTAATAACCGCACGGACACGGGTTCATCGATGCCGCCAGCAAGAAATGCGCCGGGTACGAGTATACGGCCCTGGCTCGCCCGATCGTAACTTGGCGGTCCTCCAGCGGCTGCCGCAGCGCCTCCAGCACGGACCGGGAAAACTCCGGGAGCTCGTCGAGAAACAGCACGCCCCGATGGGCGAGCGACGCTTCCCCTGGCTTAGGCACGCCTCCTCCTCCGATCAGTCCCGCTGCCGATACCGTATGGTGCGGAGCGCGAAACGGCCTCGTCTCCATAAGGCCCGAGCCGCCGCCAAGCTTGCCGGAAATGCTGTACAGCTTTGTAACTTCGAGCGCCTCGGACTCGCTCAGCGGCGGCAGGATCGAAGGCAGACGGCGGGCCAGCATCGTTTTGCCCGTACCCGGCGGACCGATAAGCAGGATATTATGCATTCCGGCTGCGGCGACGACGAGAGCCCGCTTGGCCGTAAGCTGCCCGGCAACATCGGCGTAATCGTCCGCACTGCTTTCGACCATCGCCCGCTTGCCCGCACTTCCCAGCCTGAAGCCCGATTTGACGGGCGTCCACAGCCCGCTGCCGGCGTCGCCAAGCTCCCGCAAATGCCTGATGGCGTATACCTCGATTCCGTCCAGAACGAGCGCTTCATGAGCGTTTTCCGCAGGCAATACGACCCCGCCGATGCCGGCTTCCCGCGCGCCGTGCACCATAGACAGCACGCCGGGCACCGGCCGTACCGAGCCGTCCAAAGCAAGCTCGCCGAGCAGCAGCACGCCAGCGAGCCGCTCCGTCCGCACTTGCCCGCTCGTTGCAAGTATAGCTGCAGCGATCGCCAGATCGAAGGCGGAACCTTCCTTGCGCAAATCTGCAGGTGCCAATTGACGGTGATGCGTTCCATCGGAAACGCGAAGCCGCTGTTGCGCAGCGCGGCCCGCACCCGTTCCGCCGACTCGCGGATGGCCGAATCCGGCAAACCGACCAAGGCGATGTGCGGCAGCCCGTTCGATATATCGACTTCCACTTGAATAAGCCGGCCTTCAATGCCGTGCAGGCAAGCGCTTGTCATCACTCCGTACATAAATCAAAAGCACCTCTCTCCGCAGGATAAGCCGCCAGGCGGCCGATCATCGGGGAAAGGTGCTTCCTTATCCGTCCAATGTATGATACATACATTATAGCCGTTTCGCTCGCTATGTACAAACCCGCTACTGTCACGTAACCAACTTCCCTGTACCCTACTGTCCATGCACCCCACTATCCCTGCACCCGTTTCCCCGGCTGGGAACAAATTCGTTAAAAAGCGCCTCTTAATACGATAATAGCGCCTAAAAGAGACTAAATAGAAAGTAGCGAACGAATGTGCTCTACCGAAAGAACAAATGACGTTGACAGCGACTTTGTGGTCGTTAATGGCCTGTTTTCTCCAAAACGCCCCACAACAGCGTCCTCAGATTCTTTGATTAGAGAATCTGGTCGTTGCTTTTTCGTTTGGTCTGTCACGACCTCATCTTCAGCGGGGCATATGATCGTGCTGACATTCATACATCATTTTTCCTCCATTGGGGCATACTGGACGATGAGGTGACGAAGATGCAGCAAAAACCGTATTTTTGCCCCAATTGCCGTTCGAACCGGGTCAAGTTTAACATCATCAGCTCGTATTCGCAGAAGTTTTTGAAAGACGCCGTAACCGGCGCTGTCAACGAACTGGGCGAGCCTGCGCCGATCGAGCAGGGAGAGCCGAATATCCAGTGCCAAGTGTGCGGGTTTATGGGCAACGAGCTCCGCTTCATCAAGCAGGCCGAACGCGAGCCGCGCCCTGGGGCGCCGATCAATCCCAGCTACACATAACGCTCACGCACCCCGGCTTGCCGCCGGGGCTGTTTCGTTGACGCCGTTCCCTAAAATTCGACGCACGCGCTGTTTTTATCACGTCGAAAAAATAATTTTATAATTAGCTACCGAGCAGCCCAATCAAAAAAGTGGTACAATGGTTAAGGCTTGCCCAAGAGAGCGATACTATGCACGACCATACCGATAGGAGGAAATTGGCAAATGAATATCCACGAGTACCAAGGCAAAGAAGTGCTGAGACAGTACGGGGTCAAAGTCCCGCAAGGTAAAGTGGCCTTCACTGTCGACGAAGCCGTACAAGCGGCCAAAGATCTTGGCACTTCGGTTGTCGTCGTTAAAGCGCAAATTCATGCAGGCGGCCGCGGCAAGGCCGGCGGCGTGAAAGTTGCCAAGAACCTCGATGAAGTTCGTACATACGCCGAGCAAATTCTCGGCAAAGTACTTGTTACGCACCAGACCGGTCCGGAAGGCAAAGAAGTGAAGCGCCTTTTGATCGAGCAAGGCTGCGACATCAAGAAAGAGTACTATGTCGGCGTCGTCGTCGACCGGGCGACCGGCCGCGTCGTCATGATGGGTTCCGAAGAAGGCGGTACGGAGATTGAAGAAGTAGCCGCCCACACCCCGAGAAATTTCAAGGAAGTCGTCGATCCGGCCATTGGCCTGCAGCCGTTCCAGGCGCGCCGTCTCGCGTACACATCAACATTCCGAACGAGCTTGTGAACAAAGCGGCTCAGTTCATGCTCTCCCTGTACAAAGCGTTCGTCGACAAAGACTGCTCGATCGCCGAGATCAATCCGCTTGTCGTTACCGGCGACGGCGATGTCATGGCACTCGACGCGAAGCTGAACTTCGACTCCAACGCGCTGTTCCGCCATGCGGAAATCGTAGAGCTGCGCGACCTTGACGAAGAAGACGAGAAAGAAATTCAAGCGTCCAAATTCGATCTGAGCTACATCGCCCTCGACGGCAACATCGGCTGCATGGTTAACGGAGCAGGACTCGCCATGGCGACGATGGACATTATCAAATATTACGGCGGCGAGCCGGCCAACTTCCTTGACGTAGGCGGCGGCGCCACGACGGAGAAAGTTACGGAAGCGTTCAAAATCATTCTTTCCGACGAGAACGTAAAAGGCATCTTTGTCAACATTTTCGGCGGCATTATGCGCTGCGACGTCATTGCAACCGGCGTTATCGAAGCGGCGAAGCAGCTCGGTCTCGACAAGCCGCTCGTCGTACGCCTCGAAGGCACGAACGTCGAGCTCGGCAAAAAGATGCTGAACGAATCCGGACTGAACATCGTCGCCGCCGACTCGATGGCCGACGGCGCGCAGAAGATCGTCTCTCTCGTGAAATAAGGCGTCGCCTGCGGACGACGAACCAACAATCAAGGGGTGCAAACGAACCATGAGCATTTTGGTCGATAAGAATACAAAAGTGATCACGCAAGGGATTACCGGCAAAACCGGTCTGTTCCATACGAAGGGCGGCCTCGACTACGGTACGCAAATGGTCGCCGGCGTTACGCCTGGCAAAGGCGGGCAAACCGCCGACATCACGCTGGAGAACGGCGAAACGAAGAAAGTGCCGATCTACAACAGCGTCATCGAAGCGAAAAACGCGACGGGCGCTACCGCTTCCGTCATATACGTTGCGCCGCCGTTCGCGGCCGATTCGATCATGGAAGCTGTAGACGCCGAGCTCGATCTCGTCATCTGCATTACCGAGGGCATCCCGGTGCTGGACATGGTGAAAGTGAAGCGCTACATGGAAGGCAAGAAGACGCGCCTCATCGGGCCTAACTGCCCGGGCGTCATTACGCCTGAAGAGTGCAAAATCGGCATTATGCCGGGATATATCCATATGAAAGGCCACGTCGGCGTCGTTTCCCGGTCCGGAACGCTCACCTACGAAGCGGTACACCAGCTTACGACGCGCGGCATCGGCCAATCGTCCGCGGTCGGCATCGGCGGCGACCCGGTAAAAGGCTCCGAGTTCATCGATATTTTGAAGCTGTTTAACGAAGATCCGGATACGTACGCCGTCATCATGATCGGCGAAATCGGCGGTACGGCGGAGGAAGAAGCGGCCGAGTGGATCGCTGCCAACATGAAGAAGCCGGTCGTCGGCTTCATCGGCGGCAAAACGGCGCCTCCGGGAAAACGGATGGGCCATGCCGGCGCGATCATTTCCGGCGGCAAAGGAACGGCGGCGGAAAAAGTGGCGACGATGGAGCGCTGCGGCATCCGCGTTGCGCCGACTCCGTCCGAAATGGGCTCTACGCTCGTTGCGGTGCTTGAAGAAAAAGGCCTGCTTGACAAATGCATCACCCGCAAGTAAGCTAATCGCATAAGCTATTACGGACGAATAGGTAAGCAACCTTTCGCACTCCCCAAATGGAGCGTGGAAGGTTGCTTTTTCGTCTTATAACGCTTGTCATATAGGAGGCGGCGGATATATGGAGCCACGAGATATCGTATTCGGCTTGCACGAACTGGAGGGCATCGGTTGGCAGTCGATTTTGCGCATAATCGTCCACGTGCAACCGATCGACAAAATATTTATAATGAAGGAACACGATTTGGCCGCGCTCGGTTTGCGCGCCGCGCAAGTGGCGGCTGTGCGGGAACGGTTGACGCCGGCATTTGTCGAACGGAGGCGGGAAGCGTATCGGCAGCGCGGTGTCCGGATCGTGACTGCGTTCGACAGCGATTACCCCGGCATTTTGAAAGAGACAGCTCAGCCGCCGTGGGTGCTGTACGGCATTGGCGATTGGGCGAAGCTGAAGGATTCGGCTATCGCGATAGTCGGAACGCGGACGCCGACGGTGTACGGACAGAAAATTGCGGCCATGCTCGCCGGTACGTTGGCGCAAGCAGGATTCGCGATTGTGAGCGGTCTCGCCCGCGGTATCGACGGCTGCGCCCATCGCGGTGCGCTCGAAGCGGGCGGCGCCACGATCGCCGTGCTCGGCTGTCCGCTAGACCGGATTTATCCTCCGGACAACGCTGCGCTGCACCGCGAAATCGCCCGCCATGGCTTGATTTTGTCCGAATATCCGCTCGGGACGGCGATGAAGAAAGGCATGTTCCCGCAGCGCAACCGGATTATCGCCGGCTTAAGCCTTGGCGTTGTAGTCGTTGAAGCCGCAAGGCAAAGCGGATCGCTGCTCACCGCGAAGCAGGCGCTCGACGAAGGGCGCGATGTATTCGCTGTCCCCGG
The DNA here is from genome assembly GCF_000829455.1 of Gordoniibacillus kamchatkensis. GTDB lineage: Bacteria > Bacillota > Bacilli > Paenibacillales > NBRC-103111 > Gordoniibacillus > Gordoniibacillus kamchatkensis. Next base: position 60,963 of record NZ_JXAK01000041.1, on the reverse strand, counting down.
TCCCATCACGTCGCCGAAAAGCGTCGGCGCCCTCAATCTTGTTTGCGACGGCACCGCCAAAATGATTTTATCCGCCGAACACATTATTGAGGAGTACCGTCACCTTATAACAAAGCCTGTTCATACACATAGTAAACAAGACGGACGGGTGGCTGCCATGTCCGCGGACGAGCGTCTTGTCTACGATTTGCTGGCCGCGGAAGGGGCTACGGCCGATGAGCTGCTCGCCCAAACCGCATTTACGTTTGGACATTTGCATTCAGTTCTGCTATCTTTAACAATGAAAAACTTGATCCAACCATTACCGGGCTCCGTATATAAGGCAATTTAAAAGCACGGCACGAATTTGACGATAACATCGGGGGGAGGAAACGGTCGATGGCAGATTGTTTGGTGATCGTCGAGTCGCCGGCAAAGGCGAAGACAATCGGCAAATATTTGGGCAGCAAATTTATCGTCAAAGCCTCAATGGGGCATATTCGAGACCTTCCCAAAAGCCAAATGGGCGTTGAAATCGATCACGGCTTCGAGCCGAAATACATTACCATTCGCGGTAAGGGCAATGTGCTCAAAGAGCTTAAGGATGCGCGCAAGAAAGTGAAAAAAGTGTATCTCGCAGCCGACCCTGACGCGAAGGGGAAGCAATTGCGTGGCACCTCGCGCACTATCTGGATTTGCCGCAGGATGAAGATTGCCGCGTCGTCTTCAACGAAATTACGAAGCAAGCTGTCAAAGACGCTTTCAAGACTCCGCGCAAAATCAATCAGGATCTCGTCAACGCGCAGCAGGCAAGACGCATTCTGGACCGGCTCGTCGGCTACAAAATCAGCCCGCTGCTGTGGAAAAAAGTGAAGAAGGGCTTATCCGCCGGCCGCGTGCAATCGGTTGCGGTGAAGCTTATCATGGACCGGGAAAACGAGATCAAGGCGTTCGTGCCGGAAGAGTACTGGTCGATCACGGCCCAGCTGCAGTCCGGATCCGCCGCGTTCGAAGCGAAGTTCAGCGTCTGGAAAGACAAAAAGGAGCTTCGTTCGGAAGCGGACGTGAAAGAAATACTTGCGCAAATCGGCTCGAATCCGTTTACGGTAACGGAAGTGAAGGAGAAGGAGCGGCAGCGCCATCCGGCAGCTCCGTTCATCACGTCGACGCTGCAGCAGGAAGCTGCGCGCAAGCTGAACTTCCGCGCAGCCAAGACGATGTCCGTGGCGCAGCAGCTGTACGAAGGCATCGATCTCGGCAAAGAAGGGACAGTCGGTCTCATTACGTATATGCGTACCGACTCCACCCGCATCTCGCCTGTAGCGCAAGAAGAAGCGAAAGCTTACGTTACCGGCAAATTCGGCGCTGACTACGTTCCGGAAACGCCGCGCCAATATACGAAAAAGAACGCGAACGCGCAAGACGCGCACGAAGGCATTCGCCCGAGCTCCGTGGAACGCGAGCCGGACGCGATCAAAGAGTATTTGAGCCGCGACCAGTATCGCTTGTATAAGCTCATTTGGGAACGTTTTGTCGCCAGCCAGATGTCGTCCGCCGTGCTCGATACGATGACCGTCGATTTGACGGCCGGGGACGTAGTGTTTCGCGCGGTTGGCTCCAAGCTGAAATTCGCCGGCTTCATGAAAGTTTACGTGGAAGGCAACGACGACGGTACGACGGAGGAAGACAAGCTGCTTCCGCCGCTGAAGTCCGGCGACAAAGTAAAGAAGAACGCGATCGAGCCGAAGCAGCATTTCACCCAGCCGCCGCCGCGGTATACGGAAGCCCGCCTCGTGCGCGCGCTGGAGGAAATGGGAATCGGCCGTCCGAGCACGTATGCCCCGACGCTCGAGACGATCCAAAAGCGCGGCTATGTGGCGATCGAAGAGAAGAAGTTCGTTCCGACCGAGCTCGGCGAGCTGGTTATTCAGCAGATGGAACAGTTTTTCCCGGAAATTCTCGATGTGGAGTTCACGGCTCAGATGGAAGGCGAGCTCGATCACGTCGAAGAAGGCAGCGTCGACTGGGTCAAAGTGCTCGATCAGTTTTATTCGTCGTTCGAGAAGCGGCTTGAAGTCGCGGAAGAAGAGATGAAGGAGATCGAGATTCAGGACGAAGTGTCGGACGTTCAATGCGAGAAGTGCGGCCGGTTCATGGTGTACAAAATGGGCCGCTTCGGCAAGTTTCTCGCCTGCTCCGGCTTTCCGGACTGCCGCAACACGAAGCCGATCGTCAAAGATATCGGGGTCACGTGCCCGAAGTGCAAAGAAGGCCGCGTCGTCGAACGGCGCAGCAAAAAAGGGCGCGTCTTCTTCGGCTGCGACCGTTACCCGGATTGCGATTTCGTATCCTGGGATAAGCCGGTGGCCGTGCCGTGCCCGGACTGCGGCTCCATGCTGGTGGAGAAGCGCTCAAAGAGCGGCGTGACGGTGCATTGTACGGCTTGCGATTTCAAAGAAGAGGTAAAAGAGGACGCCGCGGACGAATATGCCGCGATTGAGGAATGAGGAGTTGGACACATTGTCATCCCCGCAGCGCGTTACCGTGATCGGCGCTGGCCTTGCCGGCAGCGAAGCCGCTTGGCAAATCGCGAAGCAAGGCGTCCCGGTCACGCTTTATGAAATGCGGCCCGTCGTGAAAACGCCGGCGCACATTACCGACAAGTTCGCCGAACTCGTCTGCAGCAACTCGCTGCGCGCGAACAGCCTTACGAACGCCGTCGGCGTGCTGAAGGAAGAGATGCGGCGCATGGATTCGCTCATTATGGCGAGCGCCGACAGGCACGCCGTGCCGGCCGGCGGGGCGCTCGCGGTCGACCGCGACGGGTTTTCCGGCGGTATAACAAGCGCTTTGCGCGACCATCCGCTCGTTGATGTGCGCAACGAAGAAATGCAGGACATTCCGGACGGAATCGTCGTCATCGCCAGTGGCCCCCTGACGTCGCCGGCATTGTCGCAGCGGCTGCAGGAGCGGCTCGGCGAAACGTATTTGTATTTTTACGACGCTGCAGCTCCGATAGTGGAAAAAGATTCGATCGATATGGAGAAAGTGTATCTTGCTTCCCGCTACGACAAAGGGGAAGCGGCCTACTTGAATTGCCCGATGACGGAAACGGAGTTCGAGGCTTTCTACGAAGCTCTCGTTACGGCCGAAACGGCCCCGGTTAAAGAGTTCGAGAAAGAAATTTACTTCGAAGGCTGCATGCCGATCGAGGTGATGGCGAAGCGCGGCAAGCAGACGGTGCTGTTCGGTCCGATGAAACCGGTCGGCCTGGTGAATCCGCACACCGGCAAATTGCCGCACGCCGTCGTCCAGCTGCGGCAAGATAACGCCGCCGGCACGCTGTTCAACCTGGTCGGCTTCCAGACACACCTGAAGTGGGGCGAGCAGAAGCGGGTGTTTTCCCTCATACCGGGACTGGAGAACGCGGAGTTCGTCCGTTACGGCGTTATGCACCGCAACACGTTCATCAATTCGCCGAAGCTGCTGAAGCCTACTTATCAATGGAAGCAGGACGACCGCTTATTTTTCGCCGGGCAAATGACCGGGGTGGAAGGCTATGTCGAATCGGCCGCTTCCGGGCTTCTCGCCGGCCTCAACGCCGGCCGTCTGGCGCGCGGCATGGCGCCCGTCGAATTGCCGCACGAAACGGCGCTGGGCGCCATGGCGAACTACATCACGACTGCGGACTTCGAGCATTTTCAGCCGATGAACGCTAACTTCGGACTATTCCCGCCGCTGCCCGGCAAAATGAAAAACAAGAAGCTGAAAAACGAACAGCTCGCGCAGCGCGCTCTCGATGCGATCGACCGGTTCGCCGCCGGCGAACTGGTGACCATATCGGAAATTTAAGCTTGGCGAAAGTTAAACATCTGATTGGCATGAAAAGTTACCGCTAAAGCCGGGCCCCTTCGTCACATAGGCTCCGAAAGAAGACTTTTCCTACGGAATGTTCTTGATCGTGCTTGCAGGAATGTGGTACGATAGGAAGGCTCTGCAACGTACTTTCAACTTAAGCATAAAATTGAGCAGCGGACAATTCGGGTAAACCCGTATATATGGACATCGGCAAGCAGCAGCAAATCGCCCGATTTGTTCGCTGTTTCTTTCCATTCGGGACGAAATTTACGGCAGGGGAGCGGATTCGCATGGAATCTTTGCACGCGACCACGATTTTCGCCATTCGGCATCAGGGTAAAGGGGCGATCGCCGGCGACGGCCAGGTGACGTTCGGCAACAGCATGATCATGAAAAGCTCGGCCAAAAAAGTGCGGCGCCTGTACCGCGGCAAAGTGGTCGCCGGCTTTGCCGGTTCCGTGGCCGATGCGATCACGTTGTTCGAGAAGTTTGAGGGCAAGCTGGAAGAGCATCACGGCAACTTGCAGCGGGCGGCGGTCGAGCTGGCCAAGGACTGGCGCTCGGATCGGGTGCTGCGCCGGCTGGAAGCGATGATGATCGTGATGGATTCGAGCGGACTGCTGCTCATTTCCGGAACGGGGGAAATTATCGAGCCGGACGACGGCATTTTGGCGATCGGCTCCGGCGGAAGCTTCGCGCTTGCCGCCGGCAGGGCGCTCCACCGTTACGCTCCGAACTTGAGCGCCAAAGAAATCGCCAAGGCGGCGCTCGAAATGGCGGCCGACATTTGTGTGTACACGAATCACAACATTATTGTCGAAGAAATCGAATAGACTGCTTTAGGGCGCCGGCCCGGGCCGGATAGGAGAAGGAGGGATATCCCCATGAACACTAGTTCCTTAACGCCGAGAGAAATCGTGCATGAACTCGATAAATATATTGTCGGCCAAAAGAAGGCGAAGAAGTCGGTCGCCGTCGCATTGCGCAACCGTTACCGGCGGAGCAAGCTGGACGAATCGCTGCGCGACGAGATCGTGCCGAAAAACATTTTGATGATCGGCCCCACCGGCGTCGGCAAGACGGAAATCGCGCGGCGGCTGGCGAAGCTCGTCGGCGCGCCGTTCGTCAAAGTCGAGGCGACGAAATTTACGGAAGTCGGATACGTCGGCCGCGATGTCGAATCGATGGTGCGCGATCTGGTCGAGACGTCGATCCGGATGGTGAAAGCTGAGCGGACGGAGAAGCTGAAAGACCGCGCCGAAAAGCTTGCCAACGAACGCCTCGTCGTTCTGCTCGCCCCGAGCCCGAAGGCGAACAAGCCGCAAAAAAAATCCGTTTGAAATGCTGTTCGGCGGTGCGGGTACGGGTGGCGGCGGCACCGACGACGCGGACGACGAACGCGAGCCCGGCCTGGCCGCCCGCCGTCAGCAAGTGCGCGAGCAGCTTGCCCGCGGCGAGCTCGAGAATCAGATCGTCGAGATCGAAATCGAGGATAGCGCGCCGAATATGCTCGATATGCTCGGCGGCCAATCGGGCGAACAGATGGGCATCAACATGCAGGAAATGCTCGGCAGCCTCATGCCGAAAAAGATGAAGAAGCGCAAGCTGCCCGTCAAGGAAGCGCGCAAAGTGCTCACGCAGGAAGAAGCGCAGAAGCTGCTCGATATGGATGAGGTCATTCAGGAGGCCGTGGCGCGCGCCGAGCAGTCCGGCATCATATTCATCGACGAGATCGACAAAATCGCCAGCGCCGGGCGCGGTGCCGGTCCCGACGTATCGCGGGAAGGTGTGCAGCGCGACATTTTGCCGATCGTGGAAGGCTCGACCATCGTGACCAAATACGGGCCGGTCAAAACCGACTTCGTGCTGTTCATCGCGGCGGGTGCGTTTCACGTGTCGAAGCCGTCCGATCTCATTCCCGAACTGCAGGGCCGGTTTCCGATCCGGGTCGAGCTGAGCTCGCTGACGCTCGATGATTTCGTGTCGATTTTGACCGAGCCGCAAAACGCGCTGACGAAGCAGTACACCGCTTTGCTCGAGACGGAAGGCATCCGCGTCACATTCGCGCCCGAGGCGATTCGCGAAATCGCCCGCATCGCCGCGGAAGTGAACCAGAACACGGAGAACATCGGGGCGCGCCGGCTGCATACGATTCTCGAGAAGCTGCTTGAGGACTTGTCGTTCGAGGCTCCGGACATTACGCTTGAAGAAATCGTCATATCGCCCGAGTACGTTCGGGAGAAGTTGACCGACATCGCTCAAAATCGCGATCTAAGCCAATATATTTTGTAACAGAACGGGTCAACAGGAGGCATTGCAACCATGAATTTGTTAGCCAAAACGCGGCGTCTGAACCGGCTTCTGCAAAAAGAAGCGGGGGGCGCCGTCAGCTTTATGGACATGGCCGAGGTGCTGCGCGATTGCGTCGAAGCCAACGTTTACGTCGTCAGCCGCAAAGGCAAAATTCTCGGCTACGCGCTTACAAACGATCTGACTTCACCGGAGATGTCCCGTATGGTCGATGAACGCCGGTTCGCGCAGGAATACAACAACGAGCTGATGAAAATCCAGGAAACGGCCGCTAACATGGACCAAAAGACGGCCTACAACAACATATCCAACGGGCACGGCGGCACGTTCGAATATAAGTATATGACGATCGTGCCTATCATCGGCGGCGGCAGCCGTCAAGGGACGTTAGTCCTGACTCGCAAGGAAACGCCGTTTGTCGACGACGACCTGATTTTGGCTGAATATGGGTCTACGGTCGTAGCTATGGAAATTTTGCGCGAACGCGCCGAAAAAATCGAGTTGGAGGCGCGCAGCAAAGCCGTCGTGCAGGTCGCCATCGGTTCTTTGTCGTTCAGCGAGCTGGAAGCGGTAGAGCATATTTTCGAGGAGCTTGAAGGCAGGGAGGGGCTGCTCGTTGCGAGCAAAATCGCCGACCGCGTCGGCATAACGCGCTCCGTCATCGTCAACGCCTTGCGCAAGCTGGAGAGCGCCGGTGTGATCGACACCCGTTCGCTGGGTATGAAAGGCACTTATATTCGGATTCTTAACGATCAGCTGATGCAAGGCATTGAACAAATTAAATCAAAAATGTAAATGTGCGGAAATTCCGGCGCTTGACATCATCACCATTCGGCTTAAGTCCTATCTTTGGAGATAGGGCTTTTTTCTTATTGTCAAAAGTCCCGTGCTCCAGCATCATATTACATGTGTACGACGTCAAAGATTGACAATTCTGGCCTAATCTATGGCAGCCAATTAAATTTTATTTAAAAATATGTCGAATGGTAGGAGGAATAAAAGCTTACATGTGGAATAGAGAAGAGGAACAAACATCGAAAGTGGGTAAAGTGTATGGATCTGCTGAACAAGCCGAGCTTCAGCTTAATGGAAAGATCGCTTGACGCTTCCGCCCTTCGACAAAAAGTGATAGCGAACAACATTGCCAACGTGGATACGCCTTATTTCAAGCGGTCTGACGTACAGTTCGAGGATTTGCTGCAAAGCGAAATGAACGGGGCCTCTTCCGGCGTCGTGGGGAAACGTACGGACCCCCGCCATTTTTATATCGGCAAACGTGCGGCGGAAATTAACCCCCAAATTGTGACGGATCACGATTCTGCCGTCAATAACAACTTGAATAACGTGGATATCGATTACGAGATGTCGCTCATGGCCAAAAACCAGCTGCGCTATAACGTGCTCGTGCAGCAAATCAACGCCGAGTTCGGCAAATTGCGCACCGTTCTGGGAGGGAAATAACGAATGAGGCTCACAAACGGATTTGACATTAGCGCATCGGCGCTAACCGCGCAGCGGCTGCGGATGGACGTCATTTCGTCCAACATCGCCAACGCCGACACGACGCGCGGCAAATTCGTCGACGGCAAGTGGCAGCCGTACGCGCGCAAGCTGGTGACGTTCGAACCGAAAGCCCAGCCCTCGTTTGCACAGTCGCTCGATTCGGCGATGGCTGACGGTACCGGGGAAGGCGTGAAAGTAACGAAAATTTTCGAAGACACGGCGACGCCCTTCAAGCAAGTGTACAACCCGACGCATCCCGATGCCGACGCGAACGGATACGTCTACATGCCGAACGTGGACGTTTTGAAGGAGATGGTCGATATGATTTCGGCGACGCGTTCCTACGAAGCGAACGTCACGGCGCTTAACGCCAGCAAGTCAATGATCACGAAGGCGTTGGAGATTGGCAAGTAACGAGCTAACCATGGGAGAAGGGGATCGTCATGATAGATAAAATCGGATACAAACCGCTGACGCTCGTCGGATCCGCGGCCGTCAACAATAGTGACGGAACAGGCGCCTCAAATGTTGCAAAATCGTTCGGGGCGTTTTTGAATGGCGCCATCGACGATTTGAACCGGCAGCAAAGTACGGTAGATCAATTGAACCAGCAATTCGTGAAGGGGGAACTATCCGACGTTCATCAATTGACAATCGCATCCGAGAAAGCTTCGCTTGGCCTGCAGGTCGCCGTGCAGGTACGCAACAAGGTGATCGAAGCTTATCAGGAGATTATGAGAATGCAAGTATAGTCCTCGCGGGGATAGCTTGTAGAGAGAGAAAATATTCTCGGATGAGGTGAAATAGTGAACGAGACCGTGCTCCAATATTGGAACAATGTGAAACAATATTGGGATCGATTCAGCAAGACGCAAAAATGGATGTTCGGAGCAACCGTTCTCGCGCTCCTTCTCGTTATCGGCATCATTACATATAACATGTCGAAGACCGAGTACTCGCTTGCTTTCACCGATTTGCAGCCGAATGACGCCGCCGCGATCAAAAACTATTTGGACACGGCGAAAATTCCATACAAGCTAAGTCCGGACGGCAAAAGCATCGGGGTGCCGACCAGCGAAGTGGCGAACGTGAAAATCGCCGTCGAGTCGCAAGGGCTGAACAAAAGCGGTTCGATTGGCTACGGCGCGTTTCAGTCGAACAACATGTTCGGCATGAGCGACCAAGTATTTAAAGTGAAATATGTAGAAGCGATGCAAGGCGAGCTGCAGCAGCTCATCAACGCCAACACCGCCATTAGCGGTTCGAAAGTGCTTATCAACATGCCGGACGATCCGGTGTTTATGACGAGAAACAAAGAGCAGGCTTCCGCTTCCGTCGTTCTGCAAGTGAAGCCGGGCTATACGCTCGATCAAAGCAAAATCGATACGATTTATAATTTGGTGTCCCACAGCGTCAAAAATTTGCCGGTCGACAACATCACAATTACGAATCAAGACGGCGAACCGATGCCTTACTCCCGGTCTGCCGGAGGCAAGTCGCCGACGGCTGCGCTTTCCAGCAACATGGAGATCAACAAGCAGTTCCAAGTGGATTTGCAGAAGACGATCACGAATTTGCTCGGCACGATGCTCGGCAAGGACAAGGTCATCGTCAGCGTCTTCTCGACGATGAACTTCGATCAGCAGACGTCGCATCAAGAGCTCGTCACGGCTCCCAATACGATCGATCAGAAGGGGCTTGAAATCTCCCTGCAGGAGGTGCAAAAGTCCTACACGAGCGACGGCGGCGCGGCCACCGGCGGAGTTCCGGGGACGGGGTCGACCGACGTGCCTGGCTATCCGGGCGGCTCGAGCGGCGGGAAGTCCAACAGCGACGAAACGACGCGAACCGTCAATTACGAAGTGAATCATATCAAAAACGATATCATTTCCACACCCTATGTCGTGAAAGATATCAGCATCAACGTCGGCATCGAACCGCCGAATCCGGCGGATCCGGGCTCTTTGACGCAGGCGACGAAAGACGCCGTGCAGGCTTCGCTTGTCAACATCGTGCGCGCGGCGCTCGCCGACAATAAACAGACCTATACGAATGCGGATTTGACAAGCAAAGTTACGGTGTTCGCGCATACGTTCGCCAGACCGACGGTTGCGAATTCGCCCACTACCTCATGGCTTACGTATGGCGGAATCGGACTTGCCGCGCTCGCTATAGGCGCGATCGGCGTCTATGCGGTTATGCGCCGCAAGCGGCAGCGCCAGCTCGAGGCGGAGCTGGCGGCGGCAGCCGCCGAACCGGCCAAGGTCGAGTATCCGACTATCGATATCGACAACGTATCTGGCGAGAATCAGGTGCGCAAACAGCTGGAGACGCTGGCCAAAAGGCGTCCGGAAGATTTTGTCAATCTGCTGCGCACCTGGCTCGTCGATGATTAGGGGGTGGTCACTTGGCTAAAACAGCTCAACAGCAACTGTTGTCAGGACGACAAAAAGCCGCCATCTTGCTAATTAGCTTAGGTCCCGAAGTATCCGCGCAAATATTCAAGCATTTGCGGGAAGAGGAAATCGAGCAGCTGACGCTGGAGATCGCCAACGTTCGCAAAGTCGACTCCATCGAGAAGGAAGCGATTTTGGCCGAGTTCCATCAAATTTGCCTGGCTCAAGAATTCATTTCGCAAGGCGGCATTACATACGCCAAAGACATTTTGGAGAAGGCGCTCGGCTCCACCAAAGCGATGGATATTATCAATCGGCTCACGGCCACGCTGCAGGTGCGCCCGTTCGATTTCGCCCGCAAGGCGGACCCGGCGCAAATTCTCAACTTTATCCAGAACGAAAACTCGCAGACGATCGCGCTTGTGCTGTCCTATTTGCAGCCCGATCAATCGTCGATCATTTTGTCGTCGCTGCCGCAAGACAAACAAGCGGATGTGGCGAAGCGGATCGCGCTCATGGACAGCACGTCGCCGGAAGTGATCGCGCAAGTTGAACGCGTGCTGGAGCAGAAGCTGTCGGCAACGGTCACGCAGGACTATACGAACGCCGGCGGCATTTCCGCTATCGTGCAAATTTTGAACGGCGTCGACCGGGGGACGGAGCGCACCATTCTCGATTCGCTCGAAATTCAGGATCCCGAGCTCGCCGAAGAAATCAAGAAGCGCATGTTCGTGTTCGAAGACATCGTCAATATCGACAACCGTTCGATTCAGCGCATTATCCGCGACGTCGAGAACGCCGATCTGCAGCTGGCGCTCAAGGTGGCGAGCGAGGAAGTGCGCGATACGATTTTCAAAAATATGTCCAAACGGATGGCCGAAACGTTCAAGGAAGAAATGGAATTTATGGGTCCGGTTCGGCTGCGTGACGTGGAAGAGGCGCAAACCCGCATCGTTGCCACCATCCGCCGCTTAGAAGAAGCCGGTGAAATCATCATCGCCCGCGGCGGAGGAGATGATATCATTGTCTAATATTTTCAAACCGGACCGCTATGTGCCGTTGGTCGAGACGAAACAGATCGAGGCGTTGAGGCTCGTGTTCCGGCAAGCTCCCGCCGCGGGCGAAATGTCGCTCGAGCAGCAAGCGGAAATGAACGAAGCCCAGACGCTGAAAAATCAAATTTTGCACGACGCCGAGACGTTCGCGCGAGAGCAAATCGATCAGGCGATGCAGGAAGCTGCAGCTGTGCGCGAGCAGGCGCGGAGCGAGATCGACGCTTGGTGGGCGGAGCGCCGCAGCGAAGATGAACGCTGCCTCGCGGAAGCGAAACAAGCCGGCTACGAGCAAGGATACCAGGAAGGGATCGAGCAAGCGCAAATTGCCGTTCGGAAGCAGTATGACGATATGCTGCTGGAAGCGCGAACCATTTTGGAACAGGCTTACGTGCTCAAACTGCAAATTATCCAGGAGTCGGAGCCTTTTTTGATCGAGCTGAGCACCGCAATCGCCGAGAAAATCGTCGACCGCCAGCTGACGCTGGAGCCCGCCTGGACCGTCGAGCAGATCAAGAAGCTGCTGCAGCGCCGCAAAGAGAAAGGCACGATCGCACTCTGCGTGTCGCCTTCGCAATTCGGTTACATCCAGGATGCGAGAGAAGAGCTGCTGAATGCGGTCGACTCGCAAGCGGAGCTCGAAATTTTGCCGGACGCTTCCGTTCAGGATCGCGGCTGCGTCATCCGCTCCGCCTACGGCAGCATCGACGCCCGCATCGATACGCAGCTGCGTGAAATCAAGGCAGCGCTACAGGAAATCGCGATGAGAGGCGATGAGTGACAGATGACCATCGGGCCGCAAACGGGCAAGTACCTCGATGCGCTTCGCCAGCTTGATCCGATTCGCATTAACGGCAAAGTGACGCAGGTCATCGGGCTGACGATCGAGTCGGAAGGCCCGGACGCCAGCGTCGGCGACGTCTGCTACATTTACCCGCCGAAATCCGCAAAGCCGCTCAAAGCGGAAGTTGTCGGGTTCCGCAATAATAAAGTCATTCTCATGCCTCTCGGCGAAATCAGTTCGATCGGACCGGGCTGCGAAGTCGTCGGAACGGGCCGTCCGCTTACCGTGCAGGTCGGCCACGAGCTGCTCGGCAAAGTGCTGGACGGTCTCGGCCAGCCGCTGGACGGCACGTTTTTGCCGTCGCGCATGACGCATGTGCCGACGGTGAACACGCCAAGCAATCCGCTGCAGCGGCCGCGCGTGCTTGACCCGATCAACGTCGGCGTCCGCGCCATCGACGGCCTGCTGTCGATCGGCAAAGGGCAGAGGGTCGGCATTTTCGCTGGATCCGGGGTCGGCAAAAGCACGCTCATGGGCATGGTCGCCCGCAATACGTCGGCTGACGTCAACGTTATCGGTCTTATCGGCGAACGGGGGCGTGAAGTGCTCGACTTTATCGAGAGGGACCTGGGTCCGGAAGGGCTGGCACGTTCGGTCGTCGTCGTCGCCACTTCCGATCAGCCGGCGCTCATCCGCATCAAAGGGGCGCTCATTGCGACCAGCATTGCGGAATATTTTCGCGATCGCGGGCTGAACGTGATGCTGATGATGGACTCGGTCACTCGCTTTGCTATGGCGCAGCGCGAAGTCGGCCTTGCCGTTGGCGAACCGCCGGCGACGCGAGGCTATACGCCTTCGGTCTTTGCGATGCTGCCGAAGCTGCTCGAACGGTCCGGGACAGGTGCCAAAGGCTCGATCACCGCATTTTATACGGTGCTCGTCGACGGCGACGATATGAACGAACCGATCGCCGATGCGGTTCGCGGCATTTTGGACGGCCACATTGTACTGAGCCGCAGCTTGGCGAACAAAGGGCATTATCCCGCCATCGACGTGCTGTCCAGCGTCAGCCGCGTCATGCCCGAGATCGTGTCGCGCGAGCAGCGGGAAGCCGCCGACTATTTGAAACGGCTGCTCGCTGTTTATAAAAGTTCGGAGGATCTGATCAACATAGGGGCGTACCAGCGCGGATCGAATCCGGAAATTGATTTGTCGCTCGAATACATACAGGCTATCTGGGATTTCACGAAGCAAAAAGTCGATGAGAAAATTTCGTTCGAAGAGACGCAGGAGCGCCTTCTTGCCGAATTTTACCGGGGTGATTGAGAAGCATGAGATTCCGTTACGCTTTTCAGCAAATCGTCGATTTGAAGGGCAACGAGCGAACCCAGGCGGAATGGGTGCTGGGCGAAGCGGTCGGCCGGCTTAACGTCGAGCAATCCACGCTTCAGGAGCTGGAAGCGGAAAAAGCGCGCATGCAGGACCAGCTGTCGGCCGGCGCGGAGCAAGTCATGTCGATATCCCAAATGCAGGCCATTCAGCATTATGTGAGCCACCTCGAGCGGCAAATCGCCAAAAAGCTCGACGACGTGCGCCGCGCCCAGCACTGCGTCGAAGAACGGCAGCAAGCGTTGGAAGGGAAAATGCTGGACGAGAAAGTATGGACGAAAGCCCGCGAGAAGGCGCAGCAGCTGCACGAGCTGCTGATGCTGAAGAAGGAGCAGGAAGAGCTGGACGAGATCGCCTCGGTCCGGTTCGCTCGGCCGTCGCTTTGACGGCGCAACCCGATACAGAGCAAGCAGAGAGGAGGGGTCCAAATGGCTAATCCAAGCGCGGAAAACCAGGCATCGTATGGAGCGATGGAACGATTCCTCATTTGGTTTTTGATCCCTTGCGTATTTACCTCCGTTCTTCTCGGAGTACTGTTCTCGATCTTCGATACGAATTTGAAGCAGAACATTTTGCGCACGGCGCACAGCGTCCCGCTTCTCGGCAGCATTGTGCCCGCACCCAAGGAGAAAGCGTCCGGTGTGGCGGCGGGCAGCGGCGGGCAGATCGGCTCTGACGCTTCGGCCAAGGCAGCGAGCGATCAGATCGCGGCGCTGAACGCGAAGATTGCCGATCTGCAAGCATCGCTGCAAAAAGCCGATGAAGTAAACAAGCAGAAAGATCAGACGATCAAAGACTTGCAGGCGAAGCAAAGCGATCTCGGCGAGCAGCTGAAGACGAAGACGCAAACCGACGAGGAATATACGAAGCAGGTGCAGCAGCTCGCGTCCGTGTACAGCAAGATGGATGCGTCGAAGGCGGCGCCGATCGTACAAAACTTGTCGCTGCAAGAGCAGGTGCTCGTGCTCAGCATGATGAAGCCGGACAATCAAAGTGCGATTTTGGCCAAGATGGATCCGAAAAAAGCGGCCGACGCTTCGATTGCGCTCAAGGATCTCGTGCCGGTGAAGGACCGCGAAATTTCCGCGCTGCAATCGAGATTGGCCATTCAGAACGGCGATACCGGCGCGGCGCCGGCGGCGAAGCTGACCAAAAGCGATGTAGGGCAGACGTTCGCGAATATGGCGCCGAAAAGCGCGGCGGAGGTGCTCATCCAGCTGCAGGGCACAAGCCCAGACCGGGTTATTTCCATTCTAAGCTCGATGGATACGGCGTCCCGCTCGAAAGTGATGACGGCCATCGCCGACGCCAACAAAGATATGGCTGCTACGATATCGTCCCGATTGGCGGCATCCGCCAATTAGTCGATATACATGCAAGGCATTACGCTTGAAAGGAGGTGAAAACAACTATGGAAATTCAAGCAACGCCTATAGCGCAGGCAGTTCCGGGTGCTGCCGGTTCCTCCAATGCGGCGGGACAAGGGGGCAAAACCGGCGCCGCCAAAAACTCCGGCTTCTCCGCTCTGCTAGGCGGACAAGCGGCCGCGAACGAGGGACAGAGCGGCAGCAAGCCGGTGCCGGACGAGCAAACCGCTTCGCTCATCGGCTTGCTGCAAATGCTGCTAGCTCCGCTGCAAAGCAAGCTTCTTGCGGGCGCGGGCACAAGTACGGAAGACGGGCAAGCATCGTTGCCTGAGCTGCTCGTTCAGGCGATCGCCGAGCCGTCGAAGCTATCGGAGCAGCTGCTGCAAAATCCGAATCTTCAAGGGTGGCTGGCGCAAGCGGCAGCACTTCTACCGACGCTGCCTCTGGCAGGGGGAAGCGCTGCGCTGACACCGAACGCCAATCTGGCTCCGAGCGCCGCCGCGCCTGACGTCGCCGCGAAAATGTCGGCACAGCAAACGCTGCTGCAATTCGCTGCCGCGCTGAAGCAGCTGCCCAACAATCCGATCGTACATCATTTGATGACGGAGCTGCAAAAGGCCGTAAGTCCGGTATTGTCCAAACTTGTTCCGGAGAAAGCCGCTGATGCACCGGGGCAGCGAATCCCGGCCGAGACTGGCAAACCGGCAATCGCTGCGAGTGCCAAGGGAAGTTCCGCTCCTCCTCATTCGGCGCAAATGGCAATTTCGTTTGAGCCCGTCGCGGTCTCTTCCGTTACGGTGCAGCCGGGAACGGATGCGTTGCTGCAGCAAACGAAGGCGAAGCTGGAAATGCTGGCGGCAAAAGGAAGTATCACCGCCGCCGTTCATCAGCAGCTTGGCAGCAATGCGGCCGACCAGGGCAATGCGGAAGCTTTTGCCGAGGACAACGCGTCTTCGCTCCCGAATACTGCGCTGCCGCTGCAAGATTTGCTCAAAACTTTGCAGCAAGCGCCGATCCGGACGGAAACGCCGCCGACCATTCACGCCCAGACGTTCGTTCACGATATGAGCGAATTTATGGCGAGCCATATGAAGCTGTCGGTCGGTGAAGTGCTCAAGGAAGCGAAGCTGTCGCTCCATCCGGAAAATCTCGGCAAAATTGACGTGAAGATTACGCTGCACGAAAACGGGCAGCTGATCGCTCAGCTGACAGCCGATACGGCGGCAGGCAAGCAGCTTCTGGAAAGCCAATTGCCGCAGCTGAGGCAAGCGCTGCAAAACCAAGGTTTGAACGTCGAACGGTTGGAAGTGGCTCAGGAGCAAGCGGCGTCCTCAGGCATGTTCCAGCAGTCGAAGCAGCAAGGTGGCGGCAGGCCGTTCGAGAGAAAGTCGTCCGGCGAGTCGACTGAAACCGGAGCAGTAGACGCAGCGGAATTCGCCGATGATCTTCGCACGCTTGCGGAAATTCGCAGCGAACGGGGCATTGGCTCGGGAAGTTCGTTCGACGCTTCCGTGTAAAGTAAGGGAGGTGAACTTATGTCGAACAGTTATACGCCACCTGTCGGGGACCCGACCAAAACGTACGATTCGCCCGGCAACGCAAAGCCGAAAACGACCGGGAACAGCAGCCTGGGCAAAGACGATTTCCTGAAAATCCTCATTACGCAGCTGCAAAACCAAGATCCGATGCAGCCGATGGAGGATAAAGATTTCATCGCCCAAATGGCGCAGTTCAGCTCGCTCGAGCAAATGACGAACGTAGCGACCGGTTTGTCGAAGCTGCCACAAATGCTCGGTTACGCCTCGTCGCTCATCGGCAAGACGATCAGCTGGCTTAGCACCGACAGTGCCGATAACGCGGAGAAATCGGGTGTCGTCGAGTCGATTGTCGTTAAGGATGGCCAGCAATACGCAGTAGTGAAAGGGGAGAACGTCGCCCTCGACGAGGTAATCAAAGTTGCCTCCGGCGGAGACGGTTCGTAATGGAGCGCATATCCGCAGGACAGTTGCTTCCTGGCGCCGCCTTTCCCGTGCAGCCGAGGCGAACGCCGCCGGCGGCCGCAAGCGCCGCTGCGACAACGGCTGGACAGCAGACGTTTCAGGACATTTGCAGAGCAAAATCGTGCGCTTCAGCCATCATGCCGAAACGAGACTGCAGCAAAGGGGAATTAAGCTTGGACCCGATCAGCTGGCCAAAATCGGCTCGGCGATCGATAAAGCGGCCTCCAAAGGAGCGAAAGATTCGCTCATGCTGCTGGGCGGCACGGCGCTCATCGTCAACGTCCCGAACCGGACGGTCGTGACGGCGCTCGATGGAGCTTCGATGCAGGAGCATGTATTTACCCAGATTGACAGTGCGGTCATCATTTCGTAACGGGTTGGACCGATTCGGAAAACCCGGAGCCGCGGATCGAACGAAGCGGCTCGCCAATTCTCATTGCGCAGGAGGTACTTATACCTTATGTTAAGATCCCTTTATTCCGGCGTATCCGGAATGCGCGGTTTTCAGACGAAGCTTGATGTGATCGGCAACAATATCGCCAACGTGAACACTATCGGTTTCAAAGCAAGCCGCGTCATGTTTCAGGACATTTTGAGCCAGACGGTGGCCGGCGTTACCGCACCGGATCAGAACGGCGCGTACGGAGGCGTCAACGCGAAGCAAATCGGTCTCGGCACGGCGATCAGCACGATCGATACGGTACATACCCAAGGCAGCGCCATGACGACCAACGTGCCGACCGACCTTCGCATCGCCGGCGACGGCTTTTTCATGGTGCAGGATACCGCCGGCAACCGCATGTTGACGCGCGCAGGCAACTTCCATTTCGACGTGAACCGCGATCTGGTCAACTCCGACGGTCTGTTTGTGATCGGTACCGACGGACAGAAAGTTACGCTCGATCCGGGAGCGACCGCTTACTCGATCGGCCAGGACGGCATCATTTCGCAAACGATCGCCGGGGCAGTTCAGCCCGGCCAGCAAATCGCCGTGGCCAAAGTCACGAACCCGGAAGGCTTGGTGAAGCTCGGGGGCAACTTGTACCGGGAAACGGCAAACTCGACCGCCACTCCGGAAGATCCTGCCGCCGCGCTGCCTAACGACGCGAATCGCGGCACCGGCGCCATCATTTCCGGCCAGCTGGAAATGTCCAACGTCGATCTGACCAGCGAGTTTACGGAAATGATCGTTGCGCAGCGGGCGTTCCAGGCCAACTCGAAAATCATTACGACGTCCGACGATATTTTGCAGGAAGTCGTCAACTTGAAGCGTTAATTGAACTAGCATTGAATAACGGGGGAGCATGTCTCCCCCGGGTGTAAACCTGGAGGGAGACATGATTACCGTAACGCGTTTGAACGGCAAGCCGATCATCGTCAACGCCCTGTTGATCGAGACGATCGAAGAAACGCCGGACACTATGATTACTTTAACGACCGGCAAAAAAATAACCGTATTAGAGAAAGCGGATGCCGTTACGCGGTCGGTACAGCTCTTTTTGCAGACGATCGGCGCCGTGAACGCTACGTTAAAGTCCATCGGACCGGAGGGGTCGTAATTGTTGAAGAACAAAATTTTCGTCATGGTCATCGGCATGTTGATCGCCATCACGCTTATACTTGCGGCTGCGTTCTTCTTATGGACGATGATGAGCAAATCGGATGCGAGCGCCGGCTCGAAGGCAGAAGCGTCCGCCGAGAAAGTGAAACCGGCCAAACAGCTGTCGGCGGCGGAAATCAAAGACAACACCGTCATTTTGAAAGACGTTCTCACCAACCTTGCAAATAATAGCCGATTCATTAAAGTCAGCTTTGCTTTCGAGCTGGAGAACAAGAAGGCGAAAGCCGAATTCGAGAACCTTCTCGACTCCAAGGTCAAGGGGACGATCATCAAGATTCTCAGCGACATGACACCGGAGCAGGTCAGCGGAAGCAAAGGCTACGACAATTTATCTGCGGCGTTGATGAATAGCCTGAACCCTTATTTAAAAGAAGGCAAAATTAAAGAAATCATGATTACGGATATCGTGCTTCAGTGATGGGGCGGCGAATGGAGCGACGCATACGGCCTTTGAAGGGGGTGACTGACTATGGTGGATGTACTTTCGCAGAACGAGATTGACGCCCTGCTCGCAGCCCTTTCCTCTGGCGAGATGGATGCGGAAGAGCTGAAGAAAGAGGAGACGCAAAAGAAAGTCAGGGCGTACGATTTTAAGCGCGCGGTCCGGTTTTCCAAAGACCATATCCGCAGCTTGACACGCATCCACGAAAACTTCGCCCGGTACTTGACGACGTATTTCTCGGCGCAGCTGCGCACGTTCGTGCAAATCAACGTCGTGCAGGTCGAACAGTTGCCGTACGACGAATTTATCCGCTCGATTCCGAAAATGACGATACTGAATATTTTCGAGGCGGAGCCGCTGGAAGGCCGGATGGTGCTCGAGGTTCACCCGAACGTGGCGTTCGCCATGCTGGATCGGCTGCTCGGCGGCGCCGGCAACTCCCCGAGCAAAATCAATGCGCTGACGGAAATCGAAACGATCGTCATGGAACGCATTTTCAGCCGCGCCCTCGATTCGCTGCAGGAGGCGTGGAAGACGATCATCGACATTTCGCCGCGGCTTGAAGCGCTCGAGACGAATCCGCAGTTCATGCAGATCGTCTCGCCGAACGAAACGATCGCGCTCATTTCGCTCAGCACCAAAATCGGCGATACGACGGGGATGGTCAACCTTTGTATCCCGCACGTCGTGATCGAGCCGATTATGCCGCGGCTGTCCGGCCACCACTGGTTCGTGTCGCAGAAAAAGACGCGCGCTCCCGAGGAAGAGCAGGTGCTGCAAGCGAGGCTGACAAGGGCGAAGCTGCCGATCATCGCCGAGCTCGGCACGTCGCAAATTACGGTTCGCGAGTTTCTCGGACTCATGCCGGGCGACGTCATTTCCTTGAATAAACCGGTGGACGAACCGCTTGACATTCGGGTCGGGGAGAAGCTGAAGTACTACGGCTCGCCGGGGACGATGCGCGGCAAGCTGGCGGTTCAGATCAACGAAATTGCAGCGGAAGGAGAGGAAGAGAATGACGAATAACAAAGATTATTTGTCACAGGAAGAGATCGACGCGCTGCTGCGCCAATCTTCCGAAGACGGCGGACCGTTTCAGGCCGAGGGCGGCTCTCCTCGCGTAGAAGATTATTTGTCCTCGCTGGAACAAGACGCTTTAGGCGAGATCGGCAACATTACGTTCGGCAGCGCAGCGACGGCGCTCTCAACGCTGCTCGGCAAGAAAGTCGATATTACGACGCCGAAGGTGTCCGTAATCGCCAAGGAAGAACTGCAAAGAGAGTTTCCGCAGCCGCACGTGGCCGTGCACGTCAATTATGTCGACGGCTTTAACGGCGTTAACCTTCTTGTCATCCAAACCCGCGACGCGCAAGTGATCGCCGATTTGATGATGGGCGGAGACGGTACCGGCCAGATGGGGAGCGAGCTGACGGAAATTCATATCAGCGCCGTGCAGGAAGCGATGAACCAAATGATGGGTTCTTCGGCCACCTCGATGTCGACGATCTTTAACCGATTCGTCAACATTTCGCCGCCGGGCATCGACATTTTGAACTTCTCCGCCGGTGAAGGAAATTTACCGGACGAAGACGTATTCATTAAAGTGTCGTTCCGCCTGACTATCGGAGATTTGATCGACTCCACGATCATGCAGCTGCTTCCGGTTCAATTCGCCAAGGAAATGGTAGCTACTTTGCTCGGAGGTGAGTCCTCCGCCAGCGATGGACCAGCCCAGGCTTCGAGCAGCGCGCCTTCGGCGCCGCAGCCGGCCCCGGCTCCGCAGCAGCATAGCGCCCCGCCGATGTCGGCGCCTGCAGCCGGTTACCCGGGCATGGAGCAGCCGATGTACCAGCAGCCGATGATGCCGCCGCAGCAGCCGATGTACCAGCAGCCGGCGATGCAACAGCAGCACCCGGCCTCTTACGGCGGATTGCCGAACCGCAACGTGAACGTGCAGCCCGTCCAGTTCGGCAGCTTTACGAGCAGCCCGCTCGGCCAGGCGGAAGAGACGAACCTCAATTTGCTGCTCGACATTCCGCTGAAAGTCACTGTAGAATTGGGCAGAACTCACAAAGTGATCAAGGACATTCTGGAACTATCCCAAGGTTCGATTATCGAACTCGACAAGCTTGCCGGCGAACCGGTGGACATTTTGGTCAACAACAAGCTGATTGCCAAAGGCGAGGTCGTCGTCATCGACGAAAACTTCGGGGTACGCGTAACCGATATCGTCAATCAATGGGAACGAATTCAGAAGTTACAATAACGAGATTCGGGAGGACTTGAGATTATGGCTAATCGTATTCTGATTGTAGACGATGCGGCATTCATGCGCATGATGATCCGTGATATTTTGACGAAAAACGGTTTCGAGGTCGTCGGTGAAGCGAACGACGGCGTGCAGGCGATCGAGAAATTCAAAGAGCTTAAGCCGGACCTCGTCACGATGGATATTACGATGCCGGAAATGGACGGCATTCATGCGCTGAAAGAAATCAAGAAGCTCGATGCGAACGCCAAAGTCATTATGTGCTCCGCGATGGGGCAACAGGCGATGGTCATCGACGCCATTCAAGCGGGAGCTAAAGATTTCATCGTCAAGCCGTTTCAAGCCGACCGCGTCATTGAAGCGATCAAGAAAACGCTCGGTTAAGGCAAGTCTGCGGCCAGAGCAGCATTACCGGCAGAAGGATGTGGGATATTGTCTAAGCTAGCATGGAAAATGGCGCCTATCCTCTTGGCGGAAATGGCCGGCTCGCTGCCATTCGCGGCATACGTCAGCGCGGAAACGAACGCGCCGGGAAGCGGCGATCCCGGGCTGCCTCTCGACCACGGGCTGCAAATGTTTTACATGACTCTGAAAGTATTGTTTTTCCTGGCAATCATAATCGGGTTGTTTTTCGTGCTGATCCGCCTCCTGGCCAAACGGAACCGGTCCGCCGCCTTCGGCAGACCGCTCCGCTCCTTGGGAGGCGTGCCCCTTGGTCCGAACAAAACGCTACAAATTGTATCCATCGGCAAAACGCTGTACGTCGTCGGCGTTGGCGATAACGTGCAGCTGCTCGACAAAATTGACGACGAGCGCAAAGTTGCCGAGCTGATGGAGCTGCTCACCGGAGGAAGCGGCACATTGCCCGAGCAGCTGACGATCGGCCATTGGCTGGGGCGGCTGCGCGACCGCAAAGCAGCGATTGAAGAGGAGGAACTGCCGGCCTCTTCGTTCGGACAAGTGTTTCATCAAAAGCTGCAGCAGATCGCAAGCAGCAAGAAACGAACGCAGCAGCAGTTCGAACAAAAACAAGATGAAGATCGGTACGATCCGTCATGAATAAAATCCGTTATGTGCTTGTTGCTTTAGCCGCATTCGGCATATGCCTGATCGCCGCTCCGATGGCGCTGGCAGCCGACCCGCCGGCGGCCGACCCGATTCCCGGCATCAACATCAGCGTCGGTTCTGCGGGCGGAACGGCCGGAGCGTCGAACTCGGTGACGCTGCTCTTGCTGTTAACGGTGCTGAGCCTCGCCCCATCGATTCTTATTATGATGACGAGCTTCACCCGCATCGTGATCGTGCTCGGCTTCGTTAGAAATTCGCTCGGTACGCAGCAAGTGCCGCCAAACCAAGTGATTGTCGGTCTCGCCTTGTTCCTGACGTTTTTCGTCATGTCGCCTACGATCAGCGAAATCAATCAGACGGCCGTCCAGCCGTACTTGAAAAACGAGCTGACGCAAACGGCCGCCTTGCAAAAGGCGGCGCTTCCGATCAAGAAGTTCATGTGGAACCATACGCGTCCGAAAGACTTGCAGCTGTTTCTTGATTACGCCAAGGCTCCGATGCCGACCGGGTCGGACGATGCGCCGCTGACGGCGCTCGTGCCGGCGTATGCGATCAGCGAACTGAAGACGGCGCTGCAAATGGGCTTCATGATCTTTATACCGTTCCTCGTTATCGACATGGTCATCTCCAGCACGCTGATGGCCATGGGAATGATGATGCTGCCGCCGGTCATGATTTCGCTGCCGTTCAAAATATTGCTGTTCATTCTCGTCGACGGCTGGTATTTGGTTGTGAAATCGCTGTTGCTCAGTTTTAATACGTAGCTTTGGCAAAGCTTTGGGAGGGTAACCGGCGTGGGTTCAGAATTCGTCATCCGCTTGGCGGGTGAAGCGGTGTATACCGTGCTCAAAGCCAGTGCGCCGATGCTGCTGCTCGGTCTGGCCGTCGGTTTGATCGTTTCGATCTTTCAAGCGACGACTCAAATCCAAGAGCAGACGCTGGCTTTCGTTCCTAAAATTTTGGCGATTTTGTTGGGCATGCTCGTATTCGGCCCTTGGATCCTGACGACCTTGGTGGATTTCACCTACAACCTGTTCAGCAATTTGTACAAATATATCGGTTAGGTTGGGGATCGAATGGAGCAAGTGCTTGCATATTTGCCTGCCATGCTGCTCGTTTTGTGTCGAGTCAGCGCGTTTTTTGTCGTTGCTCCGGTGTTTTCATACCGGACGGTGCCGAATACGTTCAAGATCGGCTTGTCCGTATTCGTAGCGCTGCTGACGTTCATGGCGGTTGGAACGAAGACGGTCGTGCATTTCGATTTGACTTACATCCTGCTCGTCATACGCGAAATGATGGTAGGGATGTTGCTCGCTTTCCTGGCTACGTTGTTTTTCAGCGTTGTGCAGATCGCCGGTTCCTTTATGGACATTCAGATCGGATTCGGCATCGCTAACGTGATCGACCCGATGACGGGGGCGTCAAGCCCGATGCTCGGCAATTTCAAATTCATGGTCGCCATTATGCTGTTCCTCGCGTTTGACGGCCATCATTACTTTTTGCAGGCGATCATGAACAGCTACAGCTGGGTGCCGATCGATAACGATTTGTTCGGCAAAATCGCGGGGGGCAGCGTATCCGATTTTCTTGTCCGTTCATTTATTACAATGTTTACTATCGCTTTCCAAATGTCGCTGCCGGTGCTGGCGGCCATGTTTCTAACCGACGTCAGTCTTGGTCTTCTGACGCGCGTCGCGCCGCAGTTCAACATTTTTGTCGTCGGCGTGCCGATCAAAATTTTGATCGGATTGGCGGTTTTGATTATTTTGTTCCCGAGCTTTGTGAGCCTGTATCGCGATTTGTTCTCGGCTATGTTCGGTTCGATGCAGCAGCTGCTGCAGCTGCTGGCGGGGACCGCATAGAAGCGAACCGTTATCCGCGCTTCGGGAAGGAGGGCGCCTGTTGTGCCGCATCGTTACCGCTATGAACTGAATTTGCAGATGTTCGCCGGGGAGAAGACGGAGAAGGCGACGCCGAAGAAGCGGGGGGAAGCGCGAAACAAAGGCCAGGTGCCGAAAAGCCAGGAAATTATCGGGGCGTTCGTGCTTCTGTTCACGTTTCTTATACTCGGCGTGTACGGATTGACGTTCCATAGCCGGCTTCAGGCGATGATGGGAACGCTCTTGGAGCACGATCTTACGATGGCGGTCACGAGCGAGAACGTACGGGCGCTGTTTCTGCGCTTGTCGGTGCAGGGGCTCTGGCTGCTCACGCCGATATTCCTGGTCACAATTGTTATCGCGTTTGCCGGCAATTATTTTCAAGTAGGCTTCCTGTTCATTCTCGAACCGCTTAAACCGAAGTTTTCCAAGCTGAACCCGATCGAAGGGGCGAAGCGGATGTTCACGATCCGGACGCTCGTCGATTTTCTCAAATCCGTTATCAAAATGGCCATTATCGGCAGCGTCATTTATATGACGCTGTGGGGCGAACGGGCGCACTTGATGGAGCTGTCCCGGGCGCCGCTGCAAAGCTCTTTCGCTTACGTCGCATCGCTAGTATTCAGTCTTGGCGTCAAAATCGGGGTAACGCTCGTCATTCTTGGCGCGTTCGATTTATTTTACCAGCGGTATGAACACGAAAAAAGTTTGAAGATGTCCAAGCAAGATGTTAAGGACGAGCACAAAAACGCCGAAGGCAATCCGCAAATCAAAGGCAAAATCCGCGAAAAGCAGCGCAGATTGGCGCTGCAGCGCATGATGCAGGAAGTGCCGAAAGCGGATGTCGTCATCACGAACCCGACGCACTTTGCAGTCGCCCTGCAATACGAAGCCGGCAAAATGGAAGCTCCTACCGTAATTGCCAAGGGAGCCGACTACGTCGCGCTGAAAATCCGGGAAGTGGCGAATGCGAACAACATTATGACTATGGAAAACAAGCCTCTCGCCAGAGCTTTATATAGCCAAGTCGAAATCGGGCAAACGATACCGGCGGAGCTGTTCCAGGCCGTCGCGGAAGTGCTTGCCTACGTCTACAAAATCAAAGGGCGCACGAAGGCGAACGCGTAACCGCCAGTACCGGCAATAGAAGTTATATGAAAAAGCGGAAAGGAGGCTGGCACGATGAAAATTAGAGATTTACTCGTTCTCGTCGGCGTTATCGGCATCGTTCTCATGATGGTCGTGCCGATTCCTTTGCCGCTTCTTGACTTTTTGCTCATAATCAACATTACGATTGCGCTTATTATTTTGCTTGTCGGCATGAATACGGTCGACGCTTTGCAGTTTTCGATCTTTCCTACGATGCTGCTACTTACGACGATTTTTCGTCTGGCGCTCAACGTTTCGACGACGCGAAACATTTTGGCCAACGCCGAAGCCGGTAACGTCGTGCGGACGTTCGGTTCGTTCGTCGCCGAGGGCAACATCGTCGTCGGCTTTGTCGTATTCCTGATCCTGGTTATCGTTCAGTTCATCGTCATTACGAAAGGCTCCGAACGTATTGCCGAAGTCGCCGCAAGATTTACGCTCGATGCGATGCCCGGCAAGCAGATGAGCATCGACGCCGATTTGAACGCAGGCATGATCAATGAACAGCAGGCTCGCGCGCGCCGGGAAAAGATCCAGAAGGAGGCCGATTTTTACGGCGCGATGGACGGTGCGTCCAAATTCGTCAAAGGCGACGCCATCGCCGGCATCGTCATCCTCGCGGTCAATTTGATCGGCGGGCTCATTATCGGCATGGCGATGAAAGGGATGGGGATCGGGGAAGCGCTGCAGACGTTCTCCATTCTGACGATCGGCGACGGGCTCGTCAGCCAAATCCCGGCGCTGCTCATCTCTACCGCAGCCGGCATTATCGTCACCCGCGCTTCCTCGGACGGCAATCTCGGCCATGACATCACGTCGCAATTGCTCGCGCAACCGAAGCTGCTGTACATAGTGGCCGGGACGATCGCGTTTCTCGGCATTTTTACGCCGATTCACTGGTACACGACGTTTCCGGTGGCCGGGCTGCTCGCGTTCGGCGCCTACCGCATGCAGCAAAATCTCGTCCGCAAGCAGGCGCAGCAGGAACAGCTGGTGGAAGAACAGCAAATCGAAGAAGTGCGATCGCCCGAAAGCGTGCTGGGTCTCCTGCAGGTCGATCCGATCGAATTCGAATTCGGCTACGGCCTCATTCCGCTGGCCGACGCGCAGCAAGGCGGCGATTTGCTGGACCGCATCATCCTGATCCGCCGCCAGTGCGCCCTCGAGCTCGGCATCGTCGTGCCCGTCATCCGGATACGCGACAACATTCAGCTAAGGCCGAACGAATACGTCGTCAAAATCAAAGGGAACACCGTCGCTCGCGGCGAGCTGCTGCTGAACCATTACTTGGCGATGAGCCCCGGCTTCGACGACGAATCGATCACCGGCATCGAGACGAAGGAGCCGGCATTCGGGCTGCCGGCGCTTTGGATCGACGAAGCGACGAAGGAGCGGGCGGAGCTGTCCGGCTACACGGTAGTCGATCCGCCGTCGGTCGTAGCGACGCACTTGACCGAAGTCGTGAAGAAGCACGCTCACGAGCTGCTCGGGCGCCAGGAGACGAAAGCTCTTATCGACAACGTCCGCGAGCAGCATTCCGCGCTCGTCGAGGAGCTTATCCCGAGCCACATGTCCGTCGGCGACGTGCAGAAAGTGCTGGCCAAGCTGCTCAAGGAAAAAATATCGGTGCGCGATCTCGTAACGATACTGGAGACGCTCGCCGATTACGCCGCCTATACGAAAGATACGGACGTTTTGACGGAATACGTCCGCCAGGCGCTCTCCCGTCAAATTACGCAGCAGTATTCGCCCGGAGGCGAGTCGCTCAAAGTCATTACCGTCGGACCGTCGCTGGAGAAAAAAATTGCCGATTCCGTCCAGCAATCCGATCAAGGCACGTATTTGGCGCTGGATCCGTCCACGTCCCAAATCGTGTACCACCGTCTGAACGACCAGGTAAGCCGCATGATCCAAACGGGCCAGCAGCCGATCATTTTGACGTCGCCGACGATTCGCATGTACTTCCGCCAGCTTCTCGAGCGTACGATGCAGGATATTCCCGTGCTGTCCTACAGCGAGCTTGAACCGAATATTGAAATTCAAAGCTTGGGAGTTGTGAACTTATGAGAGTGAAACGGTACGTTGTCGACTCCATGCCCGACGCGCTGCAAAAAATCCGGTCGGACTTAGGCAAGGACGCCGTCATTCTGAACACGAAAGAAATTCGGTCCGGCGGCTTTCTCGGCTTGTTCGGCAAGAAAAAAATCGAAGTGATCGCCGCCGTGGACGGCCCGGGTTCCGCTCCCGGCTCCGGCGCCAGGCAGACGGCGCCGCGCGCCGCTGCGGCCCGGGCTCCGGCGGCGCCGAGACCTGCTGCTCCCGTTGCTATTCTGGAACCGGAGCAACTCTCGTTTCCGGAAGTGCCGGACGTTCTGCCTCCGGCCAAG
This sequence comes from Gordoniibacillus kamchatkensis, assembly GCF_000829455.1. Lineage (GTDB taxonomy): Bacteria > Bacillota > Bacilli > Paenibacillales > NBRC-103111 > Gordoniibacillus > Gordoniibacillus kamchatkensis. The sequence continues at coordinate 33,509 of NZ_JXAK01000041.1, read as the reverse complement.
CCCGCACAGCAGCCGGAGCCGGCCGCCGAGCCGAAGGGCGCTCCGCCTCCGCCGCAGGTTTCTGCCGCCGGCGTTTATTCGCCGCCGAAGCCTGCGCCTGCCAAAAGCCGCGAAGATTTGCTGTTCGAAGAGCTGAAGCAAATGCGCGAAATGATGCAGAAGCTTTCGCTGCAGGCGGGGGGCGGTGAGGCCGCTGTTCCCGTTACAGCACCGCGCGTGCGCGAACGTTTGGCCGAGCAGGAAGTGGATCCTTTGCTCGTGGACATGTGGCTGGACCGGGCGAAAGCGGACGCGGACGAGCTGGGCGAGCCTTTAACCGAGTCGCTGGCCTCCCGCTCGGTTCGCAGCCAGATGGCCGGGCTGCTTCGCATGGAAGGGCACAAAGCTATCGCTCCGCAGACGAAAATCGCCCATTTCGTCGGTCCGACCGGCGTCGGCAAAACGACGACGATCGCCAAGCTGGCCGCCGAGCAAGTGCTGAAGCACCGCCGCAAAGTCGGCTTCATCACGTCGGACACGTATCGGATTTCCGCCGTCGAGCAGCTGCGCACGTACGCCAACATTTTGAACGTGCCGCTCGAGGTCGTATTTTCGCCGCAAGATTTGCTGAAGGCGTTCGCTGCGCTGGAAGATTGCGACCTGATTTTCATGGATACGGCGGGGCGCAACTTCCGCAACGAAATGTACGTGTCGGAGCTGAACACGCTGCTTCGCACGCAAGGCGACTCCGAGACGTATCTCGTGCTCAGCCTGACGACGAAATATAAAGACATGAAAGCGATCACGGGCAATTTCACCAAGTTCAAGCTCGATAAAGTGCTGTTTACGAAAATGGATGAGACCGATTCGTACGGTGCCGTCGTCAATCTCGTTCACGATTTCGGCTTGCAGCTGTCGTACGTTGCCGACGGGCAAAACGTACCCGACGATATCGCGGAGCTGGACGAGCAAAAATTGATCGATTCCATATTGGAGGAGCTTCCAGATGAGTGATCAGGCGCAGGGCCTTCGCAATCTCGTGCAGTTACAGCAAGCCGGCCCCCAGCGCACGACCCGCATCATTACGGTCACAAGCGGCAAGGGAGGCGTCGGCAAATCGAACTTTACGCTGAATTTTGCGCTTACGCTCCAGGCGAAAGGATATAAAGTGCTCGTGTTCGATGCCGATATCGGTTTTTCCAACATCGACGTGCTGATGGGCGTTTCGCCGCAATACAACTTGTACCATCTGCTGAAAAAAGAGAAGACGATCTGGGACATTATGCAGAAGGGTACGGGCGGCCTCGACTTCATTGCCGGAGGCTCGGGGTTCCAGGATTTGATTCGGTTATCGGAGGAGGATTTGAATTACTTTTACAGTCAAGTCGAGCAGCTGAGCGCTACGCCGACTTCATTATTTTCGATACCGGCGCCGGACTGTCGAAAGAGACGCTCAAATTCATTCTCGCCGCGCAGGAGACGATCGTCGTCACGACGCCCGAACCTACGTCCATAACGGACGCGTATGCGATCATCAAAATGGTGCGCTCGATGGAGCACGATGTCAAATTCCGCCTTGTCGTCAACCGGGCGACGGACGCACTGGAGGGCAAGCAGACGGCGAACAAAATCAGCTTGGTGGCGCAGCGTTTTTTGCAGATCGAGATCCCGACTCTCGGCTACGTTAGCGATGACAGCTCTGTCCCGAAGGCGGTCAAGAAGCAAGTTCCTTTCACCGTCCTCTACCCTCATTCGGCGGCGACGCGAGCCATTCAGGAGCTTGTCGACCGCTTTCTCGCCGGCATGCATGTGCAGGAGACGGAAGAGCGGGGCGGCGTGAAGGGCTTCTTATCGCGGATGATCCGCTTGATGAAATAACGGACCTGACCGGTTCAGCGATTTCGGCAAAAAAGGAGAGGACAGATATGACCTATCGCATTCTAGTCGTTGACGATTCTGTCTTTATGAGGAGAATCATCTCGGATCTCATCGCCGAAGACCCTGAACTGGAAGTGATTGGTACGGCGCGAAACGGCAAGGAAGCGGTCGAGCAAGTCAAGCTGCTGCGTCCGCAAGCTGTCACGCTGGATGTGGAAATGCCGGAAATGAACGGACTGGAAGCGCTCAGGCACATTATGAGTGAGGCGCCGACTCCCGTCATTATGCTCAGCAGCTTGACGCAGGAAGGAGCCCGCGAAACGATTCGAGCGCTGGAGCTTGGTGCATTCGACTTCATTTGCAAACCGTCGGGTTCGATCTCGCTCGATTTATATAAAGTAAAGCAGCAGCTGCACGAGAAGCTTCGCGCGGCGGTGAAAGCGAACGTCAAAAAGGCGTCGCCGCTCGCCGCCCAAGCTGCTTTGCCGCCTAAGCCCGCGCCGGCGGCTCCGGCCGCAAGGGGCGCTGCCGCGGTACCGAACGCGGCGGCCGACAAGCCGGCCGGCTCGACGCAGTTCGAACACCTGATTGCGATCGGCACTTCAACCGGGGGGCCGCGTGCGCTGCACCACGTCGTATCTCAGCTTCCGTCAAACTTGCCCGCCCCGGTGTTAATTGTGCAGCATATGCCGCCGAACTTCACCAAGTCGCTCGCGCAAAGGCTTAACGACGTTTCGCGCGTGAAGGTGGTCGAAGCCGAAGACGGGCAGGTGCTGGAGACGGGCACCGCCTACGTCGCTCCTGGCGGCTGGCATATGACGGCGCACCGCGACTCCAAACATGTGTACCGCATCCGGCTGAACAAGGACGATCCGCGTTCCGGCCACCGGCCGTCGGTCGACGTTTTGTTTGAGTCGCTCGTACCGTTGAAAGAATTGAAGCGGCATGCGGTCATCATGACCGGCATGGGCAGCGACGGGGCCCGCGGCATGCTTGCCATGCGGCAGAGCGGCGCCGTGACGACGATAGCCGAAGCGGAGGAGTCCTGCGTCGTATACGGCATGCCGCGGGCGGCAGCCAAGCTGAACGCCGCCACCGATGTGCTGATGCAGCAGGACATCGCCCGCAAGCTGGCGCAGAGCGTGGGGTGTTCTGGATAACGAAACATACCGAGCCCGCCGATCACAACATACCGCAAACGACCCCTGGAGGTGTACGCGATGGAATTAAGCCAGTATTTGTCGATGTTTATTGACGAATCCCGAGATCATTTGCAAGCGATGAACGACAATTTGCTCAGCCTGGAAAGCAACCCGCAAGACATTGGCATCGTGCACAATATTTTCCGTTCTGCCCATACGCTGAAAGGCATGTCGGCGACGATGGGATTCGAGGATTTGGCCAAATTGACCCACGAAATGGAAAATGTGCTGGATCTTGTGCGGAACAACAAGCTGGAAATGGATTCCTTCATTTTTGATTGCATTTTCAAGAGCTTGGACGCTCTCGAAACGATGGTCGAGGATATTATTCAAGGCGGCACCGGCAAGGCCGACGTAACGGACATCGTCGCTTCGCTCAAATCGATCGTGACCGGAGAGTACAAAACTTCCGGCGCGGCTGCGGGGACGGCTCCTGCGGCCGCACAGGCGCCGTCCGGCATCGAAGTGGACGAGTACCAATTTTCCGTGCTGAAGCAATCGATCGAAGCGGGGCATACCGTCTTTTACATCGAAGTGGCCGTTCGCGACGACTGTGTGTTGAAGGCGGCTCGGGCTTACATGGTGTTCGACGTGCTGGAACAAAACGGCGAAGTGGTAAAGTCGACGCCGTCCGTTCAAGACATCGAGCAAGAGAAGTTCGACCGCACGTTTTCCGTTTATTACATATCCCGACTGGACAAAGCCGCGCTGGAGAAGGCGATTATGAACGTTTCCGAAATCGAAACGGCGCAAATTGTCCAGGTCGATCATGACTCACTTGCGGAAATGGCGCGTTCGTCGCGTGAACAGCTTGGCGCCGAGGCGCAGCAGGAGACAGCGGCGGCCGCAGCTGCGCCGGCAGCGCCCGCGTCGGCCGCGTCGTCTGCGTCGTCTGCGGAGCAGAAGAAGCCCGCGGCCTCTGCGCAGAGCGCGCCGGTCGCAAACCGGACGATCCGCGTCGACATCGAGCGGCTCGATGCGCTGATGAATTTGTTCAGCGAGCTGCTCATCGACCGCGTCCGGCTGGAGCAGCTCGCCAGCGAAGTGCGGCGCAGCGATCTGACGGAAACGGTGGAACATATGTCCCGCGTCAGCAGCGATTTGCAAAACATCGTGCTGAAGCTGCGCATGGAGCCGGTCGATTCCGTATTCAACCGCTTCCCGCGCATGGTTCGGGATGTGGCCAAGACGCTCGGCAAAAAAGTCGATCTCGTCATATCCGGCGCCGACACCGAGCTGGATCGCACCGTTATCGGCGAGATCGGCGATCCGCTCGTTCACTTGCTGCGCAACTCCGTGGACCACGGCATTGAGGCGATTGCCGACCGGCTGGCGGCAGGCAAAAGCGAGACGGGCACCGTTCAGCTGCGCGCATTCCATAGCGGCAACCATGTGTTTATCGAGGTAGAGGACGACGGAGCCGGCATCAACCGGCCGAAAGTGCTGGACCGCGCCGTGAAGAACGGCATTTTGACGCAGGAGCAGGCGGGCAGAATGACGGATTTCGAAATCGATCAGCTGCTGTTTGCTTCGGGCTTCTCGACCGCCGATAAAATATCCGACATATCCGGACGGGGCGTCGGCCTGGACGTCGTCAAGACAAAGATCGAATCGCTCGGCGGCACCGTCCAGGTGCAGTCCGTACCGGGCAAAGGCTCGAAATTTTCGGTTCAGCTGCCGCTTACGCTGTCCATCATCTCGGCGATGCTCGTCAAGCTCGGCAGCGAAAAGTATGCGCTCCCGCTGTCGTCGATCGTCGAGACGGCGGCGGTCAAGCAGGCGAACATCCGTACGATCCAGGGCAACCGCATGCTCGAGTTCCGCGGCGCCGTCATCCCGGTCGTCTCGCTGAGCCGCGTATTCGACGTGCCGGATTTCGACGAGTCGGCGGAGGCGGAGACGGAAATCGTCGTCATCCGAAAAGGCGACAAGCTGGCGGCGGTTACGGTCGACGAGTTCATCGGCCAGCAAGAAATCGTGCTCAAGTCGCTCGGCAATTACTTGACGAATTTGTTCGCGATTTCCGGCGCCACTATTCTTGGCGACGGACAAGTCGCCCTCATTGTCGATACGAACGCACTCATAAAATAACGATCCGCTAGGAGGAAAATGCCATGTCCGAAGAGAAAAAAGTGATCGTCTTTGCTCTTGGTTCCGAACAATACGGCGTCGAAGTCGAAGCCGTGAAAACGATCGAACGGATGCAGCCGATGACCCGCGTGCCGAAATGCCCCGAATTTATTAAAGGCGTCATTAACTTGCGCGGCGTCGTCATCCCGGTCATCGATTTGCGCAGCCGGTTCGGCCTGCCGGAAACCGAATATACCGACAACACGCGCATCATCATTGTATCGGCCGGCGATTATGAGGTCGGTCTCATTGTCGATTCGGCGAACGACGTCATCGATCTGGACACCGATCAAATCGACAATCCGCCGGAAGTGGTGGGCGGCATTAAAGCCAAATATTTGCGCGGCATCGCCCGAATCGGCGACAACGGACTGCTCGTGCTGCTCAATTTGGAACAAGTACTGAACAAAGCGGAGCTGCTGCAACTGAGCGCGTTTCACGAAGAGGAATAAGCGATGGGGGCTTTTAAGGAATTGCGGGAATTTCAGCTGGACGTCTTGAAGGAGGTGGGCAACATCGGTGCGGGTCACGCCGCCACGGCATTGTCCACGCTCCTGAACAAACCGGTGGATATGCAAGTGCCGAAAGTGCGCATGCTGCCGTTCGAAGAAATATCGGCCAGCATCGGCGGCGAAGAGCAGGTCGTGCTTGCGATTTTCCTGCGCGTCGAAGGCGAAGCGCCGGGCAACATGTTTTTTATCCTCGCGTTGGAATCGGCCAAGAAGCTGCTGAAAAATTTGGTCGGCTTGCAGCAAGTGTCCGAAGAAGGCGAGTATACCGAGCTCGAACTGTCGGCGCTGAACGAGATCGGAAATATTCTCGCCGGATCGTACTTGTCGTCGCTCGCCGATTTTACGAAGCTGCATTTATCCCCGACGGTGCCTTCGCTGGCCATCGATATGGCCGGAGCCGTACTCAGCTTCGGCCTGCTGCAGTTCGGGCAAATGGGCGATCAGGCGCTCTTGATCGAAACGAAGTTTTTGGAAGGCAATCATGAAGTGGAGGGGCATTTCTTTCTCATCCCGGATCCCGAGTCGTTCGACAAAATCTTCACCGCCTTGGGAGTCGACGGCTTATGATCCAGAACGCCTTCATTAAAGTCGGCATGGCTGATCTTAACGTCACGCAGCGCTCGGGGGTGCTCAAAACGACCGGGCTCGGCTCATGTGTCGGGCTCACGCTGTACGACGCGAAAGCGAAAGTGGCCGGGATGGCCCACGTGATGCTTCCCGCTTCGGAAATTGCCAAGGAAGGGACGCTCAATATTGCCAAGTATGCGGATACGGCGGTTCCCGAGCTGATCGAGCGCATGCAGAAGCTGGGAGCGGCGGCATCGCGGATGGAAGCGAAGATGGCAGGAGGCGCTCAAATGTTTGCATTTGCAGCCAATCATGATACGATGAGAATAGGTCCGCGCAACGTGGAGTCCTGCAAAGAGCAGCTGAAAAAATTCGGCGTTCCGCTTAAAGCTGAAGATACGGGTGGGAATTATGGCAGAACCATTGAATTCGACTGCGATACCGGCATTCTCGTCATCCGCAGCGTGCAGCACGGCGTTAAGGAATTGTGAGCCATGACGGGCACTGTTCGTTGGAATTTGATCGGAGGGGCCGCCGCATTCGTCCTGACTTTCGCAACATCGATTGCCCGCAACGTGTTCACGACGACGTTGTTACATAGCGTTTACAGCTTCTTGCTCGTATTTGCCGTCATTTTTTTGTTTCGGTTTTTGCTTCATCTCATTTTGAACAGCGCCGCAGCAGCGGCGGATTTGCCGCCTGCTATCGGCGAAGCCGAGTCGGAGGCGGGACAGAACGTCGATCTGGCGACGCCGCATGACGATTCGCTGCACGATTTGCTGCGCTCGAATTTGAACGCCGCAGGCGAGCGGGACGACGGGACAGGCTTCGCTCCGCTTAGTCCGCCGAAGCTGGCTTCGCACGCTGCACTCGATCCGGAGGAACTGGCGAACGCTCTTCGCCGCATGTCACAAGAGTAAGGACGGTGTAACGGACCCATGATCGATCACAAGCAGTCGAACAGGGCTCATCTTCAGTTATGGCGCGAGTGGAGAGAGCAGGGGAAGCCGGAGGCGAAGCAAGCGCTGATCGAAGCTTATTTGCCGCTGGTCGATTACGTGTCCGGCAGGATGTCGATCGGCCTCCCGAAAACCGTCTCACGCGAAGACTTGGCCAGCTACGGAGTTATGGGACTTATCGATGCAACGGAAAAATTCGACTACGAGCGGGGGCTCCAGTTCGAGACGTACGCTTCCTGGCGCATTCGCGGCGCAATCATCGACGGGCTTCGGCAGGGCGATTGGGTGCCGCGTTCCGTGCGGGAGAAAGCCAAAAAGGTGGAAGAAGCGTATCAGAAGCTCGAGCAGCGCTATTTGCGTTCCGTCACCGATGCGGAAATGAGCGAATATTTGCAAATCACCGAAAGCGAATTTCAACAAATGCTGCAGGATATCGCCATTACGACGGTATGCTCGATCGACGAGCCGATTCGCGAGGAAGAGGCGGAAACGAGATTGTCGTTGCTCGTTGACGAGAAAGCGACAAATCCGGAGTCCAAAGTAAACGAATTTTTTTTGAAGGAAACGCTTGCGAAAGCGATCGAACGGCTCACGGAAAAGGAACGGATCGTTATATCGCTTTTTTATTATGAAGATTTGTCGCTAAGCGAAATCGCCGAAGTGATGAGCTTGTCGCCTTCGCGCATTTCGCAATTGCATTCCAAAGCGATATTGCGCTTGCGCGGCGCGATGGGCCGCTTGAAGACGCAGTTGTTTCAGGAAACGTGAAACTCTGCATAGGGGGGAGACGAATGAGCGAACGCAGCATGCCGTTGGATGCCTATTTGACGATTACGGTGTCGGAAGACAAGCTGACGGCATTTTTGCAGTTTACCCGTACGGAAGAGGAGTTCGCGCTGAACGCTGCCGAGCTGGAGCAATTTGCCGTATCGCACGGAATCGTGTTCGGATTGGATAAGGCGAAGCTGGAGCAGATCGCCGCCGATCCGAAATCGCATTTTATGGTCCAAAATGTTATCGCAAGCGGCACGAAACCGGTCGATGGAGAGAACGGATACGTCCGATATTTGTTCGATCTGGGCAACAACCAGCGAAAACCGCTCATGCTGGAAGACGGCACTGTTGACTTTAAAGAGCTCGCATCGATCAACAATGTGAAAAAGGGCCAGCTGATCGGCGAACGCGTGCCGCCGCAGCCAGGCCAAGACGGCCATGCGGTGACGGGCGAAACGCTGTTTGCCAAAGACGGCAAGGAAGCCCACTTTAAAATCGGAAAAAACGTCGTGCTCGATCAGGAGCGGTCTGCGCTGTACGCCGCGATTGACGGCATGGTGATAACGACGGACCGGGACAAAGTGAACGTGTTCCCGATCTATGAAATAAACGGAGATGTCGATTACGGAATCGGCAATATCGATTTTGTCGGCAGCGTCGTCATTCGCGGCAACGTACAGCCGGGCTTCCGCATTAAAGCGGCGGGCGATATTCGGATCACCGGCGGGGTCGAGGCAGCCGAGCTTGAGGCCGGGGGCTCGATCGAAATCGGCGCCGGAATCGTCGGCCAAAATAAAGCGAAGGTGCGCGCCGGCAAGTCGATCAAAAGTTCCTTCATCCAAGACGCGCTCGTCGAAGCGGGCGAAGATATTATCGTCGCGCAAAGCATTATGCACTCTACCGTCCGCGCCGGACGGTCGGTCATTTGCAACGGGCCGAAAGGCCTTATCGTCGGCGGCATCGTGCAGGCCGGGGAGAAAGTGACGAGCCGGACCGTAGGCAATGCCATGTCCACCGTCACCGTCATCGAGGTCGGCGTCGTCCCGGAGCTTCGCAACGAGCTTCTTGCGCTGCGGGCTCAATTGAAAGCGCAGCGCGAAAACTTGGACAAGACCGAAAAAGCTTTGGCGCTGCTCGATCAATTGGCCGCGGCCGGCCAGTTGAATCAAGAAAAACTGTCGCTTCGAGTGAAGCTGAACCATACGAAGAAGCAGTCGATCGAAGAAGAAACCAACATTAAAGAACGCATTCTCGAAATCGAGAAGTCGCTCGAAGAAACGGAGAGGGCCCGCGTCGAAGTCCTCGCCACCATTTACGGGGGGGCCAAAATCGTAATCGGGCGGTACACGAAGTTCGTCAAGGATGCGGTTTCCAGAGTCGTGTTTTGCTTGTCGGACGGCGACGTCTCGATGATTCCTTACTTCTAAAGCCGGGCGTATGCCCGAACAAGGCGGAAGGCGGAGATTCGGATGAGCTTGAAAGCGATCGATTTGCAGATGGCTTTGCATCGCAACGACGAAGCGGGCGTGCGGCAAAATCAACTGCTGCATAAGCCGGAAGTCGACCAGGTGCTGCTCGCCGGGCAAGCGGCGAAGCAGACGGAGCGGGCGCGGGAACAGACGGCGAAGCTGGAGCATGCGGCAGAAATGCATATCCGGGACCAGGGCAAGCAGGCCGGCGGAGAGCAGGGAGAGCGGCAGCGCCGCGGCCGGTCCGAGCCTGAGCCCGGCGATAACGCCGAACCGAAAACGCCGCCGCATCCGTTCAAAGGCCACTTTTTGGATGTGTCTTTATAGGGAGGGGGAACCTGCATGACTTTCGCGCCATGGATGTACGTCGTGCTCCTCGGTCTTGTATGTCTCGTATATGCGCAGATGTTGCCCCGTCCGGGGAAGACCGCTCCGTCCGGCGATATGATGAAAGAATTGGAACAATCGATGGAGCTGTTCGCCTCCGATATGGAACAGCAAAACGAGTCGCTGCTGCAGCTGTTCACCGATACGAAGCGCGATTACGAAGCTCACTTGGCCAAGCTTTCGGGACGCCTCGAACAGCTGGAGAAGCAAAACCAGCAGCTTGTGCAGGAATTGACGCGCCCGAAACCGGACATTCCAACCCGGCAGGAGACGCAGCGGGAGCCGATTCCTTCCCGGCCGCTTTCGGCCGCGGAAAGCGCAGTGCCGTCAGCAGCCGCAGTCGACCCTGGGACGAGCTTGCATCCGCAATCGTTTTCCGCCTCTGACGAGACGGGACAAGCTGACGGCCCTCTGCGCCGCGAGCCGCTGCTCATGAACGTGAGGCACCGCTATGCCGAACTGTTCAAGCTGCACGGCCAGCAAAAATCGGTGGAATATATCGCCAAGAAGCTCGGTATGAACAAAGGCGAAGTGCAGCTCATCATTCAGCTGGCGAGACAGGAGGATGCGGCCCATGTTTAAAAATCGCGCCATGCTTAGCGGCGTCGGCATCGGGCTCATTGCCGGAGCGATTTTGCTGCAGGTCATGCTGGTCGCCAAAGGCACAGGCGCCGCGCCGATGCCTGCGGGAAAAGCGGCGCCTGAAGATATGGATCCGAAGCAGCTGAAAGAAGTGGCCCAAAAATATTATCAAGTGTACGATAAGAACGAAAAGCTGTTTACCCAGGCAGACGTCGACAAAAAGGTGCAAGACGCGCTTAAAGCGCAGCCGAATCCAAACGCCGGCGCCGCCGGGAAAAAAGTGGCGGTGTACGTATCGCCCGGGCTGATCGCTACGCAGGTGGCCGAGCTTTTGTACCGCAGCGGCGTCGTCGCCGATCGCAACGCATTCGAGAAAATGCTGAACGAGCAGCGGCTGACGGACAAAATCCAGGTCGGCTACCACGTTTTCGAAGGGACGCCGGATCCGCAGCAGGTCGTTCAGACGCTGCTAAGCGCCCAATAACAGGCCGGGGGCCAGCTCACATAGCGGCCCTGAAGGCCTTTTTTTGCGTTTGGCCGATCGGCAACGCATCGCCATCGCATCCGGTTGCATATCGGTTTCCGTTTGTGGTATAGTAATTGTCGGTGTTACAGGTGTTTACAAAAACACACGTCTTGTCAATCCGGTTAACGGTGCTTCCTCGCGGGAGTTTTAGCCGGAAATGCGACAGGCGGAGGCTGGCACGACAAAACCATTTTGAGGAGGTGCGTGAGGATGGCAGTCATTTCCATGAAACAGCTTCTCGAAGCTGGGGTACACTTCGGTCACCAAACCCGTCGTTGGAACCCGAAAATGGACAAATACATCTTCACCGAAAGAAACGGCATTTACATTATCGACCTGCAGAAAACGGTCAAGAAAGTCGAAGAAGCGTACAACTTCGTTCGCTCTTTGGCTGCTGACAATGGAACGATCCTGTTCGTCGGCACGAAGAAGCAAGCGCAAGATTCCGTGAAAGAAGAAGCGGAACGCTGCGGCATGTACTACATTAACCAGCGTTGGCTCGGCGGCACGCTGACCAACTTCGCGACGATCCAGAAGCGGATCGAGCGCCTGCACGAACTCGAGCGTTGGGAAGAAGACGGCACGTTCGACGTGCTGCCGAAGAAAGAAGTTATTATCCTGCGCAAAGAGCAAGAGCGCCTGGAAAAATTCCTCGGCGGCATCAAGAACATGAAGCGCCTGCCTGACGCGCTGTTCATCATCGATCCGCGCAAAGAGCGCATCGCCGTAGCCGAAGCCCGCAAGCTGGGCATCCCGATCGTGGGCATCGTCGACACGAACTGCGATCCGGACGAAATCGACTACGTTATCCCGGGTAACGACGACGCAATCCGCGCCGTGAAGCTGCTTACAGCGAAAATGGCCGATGCGGTTGTCGAAGCTCACCAAGGCGAGCAAACGACGGCTTAATGCCCATTGAAATCGAATAAGGCAAACGGGGAAAGGGTGGTCGAAGGCGTAAAGCCTATCACCGCCCTTTTTCCGGACATGATCCCATAAACGATACGAACTCAGGAGGTTCCCCTCATGGCTATTTCCGCAAGTGCAGTGAAAGAATTGCGCGAGAAAACCGGAGCAGGCATGCTCGATTGCAAAAAAGCGCTCGAAGAAGCAGGCGGCGATTTGACGAAAGCGGCCGAGCTGCTGCGCGAAAAAGGTCTTGCCGCGGCTGCGAACAAAGCGGGCCGGATCGCAACGGAAGGTCTCGTCGAGTCGTACATACACGGCGGAGGCCGCATCGGCGTACTCGTCGAAGTGAACTGCGAGACCGACTTCGTCGCCAAGACCGAACAATTCCGCGAATTCGTGCGCGACATCGCGATGCAAATCGCTGCTGCCAGCCCGATATACGTTCGCCGCGAAGAAGTGCCGACCGAAGCGCTGGAGAAAGAGAAAGAAATTCTCCGCAATCAGGCGCTCAACGAAGGCAAACCGGCACATATCGTCGACAAAATGGTCGAAGGACGCATGACCAAGTATTACGAAGACGTGTGCCTGATGGAGCAGTCGTTCGTAAAAGACCCGGACAAAACGATCACGACGCTGCTGAACGAGAAAATCGCCACAATCGGCGAAAACATTACGATCCGCCGCTTCGTTCGCTTCGAGCTGGGCGAAGGTCTGGAGAAAAAGCAAGACAACTTCGTTGAAGAAGTTATGGCGCAAGCCAAGCTGTAAGCTTCAAGCCGAAAGCTCACTATATGCAGTAGATTCGGAACACGCCCGTGTTCCTTTTTTTTAAGCTATCGAATACGGAGGGACCCTTCTTTGGAGCAGCCAATCTACAAACGGGTTGTGTTGAAGCTTAGCGGCGAGGCCTTGGCCGGCCAGCAAGGCTTCGGCATCGATTCGGAAATGATCACTTCCATCGCATCCCAAGTGAAGGATGTCGTCGACCTGAACGTGGAGGTCGCCATCGTCGTAGGCGGCGGCAACATTTGGCGGGGCATTGCCGGCAGCGCGAAAGGCATCGACCGGGCAACAGCCGATTACATGGGGATGCTCGCCACCGTCATGAACTCGCTTGCGCTGCAGGATGCGCTGGAGACGATCGGGGTGCCGACGCGCGTTCAATCTTCCATCTCGATGCAGCAAGTTGCGGAGCCGTACATCCGGCGGCGGGCCATTCGCCATCTCGAGAAAGGGCGGGTCGTCATTTTTGCCGCCGGCACGGGCAATCCGTATTTCTCCACGGATACGACCGCTGCGCTGCGCGCTGCCGAAATCGAGGCGGAAGTCATTCTGATGGCCAAAAACAAAGTGGATGGCGTATACTCGGCGGATCCGTTCAAAGACGCGGCGGCCGTCAAATACGACACGCTCACTTACCTTGAAGTGCTCAATCAAAATCTCGGCGTCATGGACGCCACCGCTTCCTCGCTTTGCATGGACAATAACATCCCGCTTATCGTCTTTTCCATTACCGAGAGCGGCAACATCAAACGTGTCTTACTCGGAGAAAAAATCGGAACGATCGTCAAAGGGAGTGTCTAACGATGCCGCAATCCGTCAAAAAAAATGCCGAAGACCGCATGAACAAAGCGCTCGATTCGCTGCGCCGCGAGCTTGCCTCGCTGCGCGCCGGACGCGCCACGCCGGCGCTGCTTGACCGCGTGCAGGTCGAATATTACGGCGCGCTGACGCCGGTCAACCAGCTTGCCAACATCAACACCCCGGATCCCCGCACGCTGCTTATCCAGCCGTGGGACAAATCGTCGATCGGCGCGATCGAGAAGGCGATTTTGAAATCGGATCTGGGCCTTAATCCGGCCAACGACGGCGTGTCGATTCGCATCGTCATGCCTGCGCTGACCGAAGAGCGCCGCGCCGAGCTTGTCAAAATGGCGAAAAAATTCGGCGAAGAAGCGAAAGTAGCGGTGCGCAACATTCGCCGCGACGCGAACGACGACATCAAGAAGCTGGAAAAAACGGCGGGCCTCTCCGAAGACGAAATCCGCCGCCACCAGGACGACATTCAGAAAGCAACCGACAAATTCATTGCCGAAGTCGATAAAATTATTGCCGCCAAAGAAAAAGAGATCATGGAAGTGTAACGATGAGGAGCCCTTTCAAGAAGTGGTTAGGCCAGGGCGTCCGGGCGGAGCGTCCGCCCCTCGATCCGGAAAACATCCCCGCGCACGTCGCCATCATTATGGACGGCAACGGGCGCTGGGCCAAGAAGCGCGGACTGCCTCGCGTCGCCGGCCATCATTCCGGCATGAAGAACGTGAAGAAGATCGTTATGGCGGCCAGCGAGCTCGGCGTCAAGGTGCTGACGATGTACGCGTTTTCAACGGAAAACTGGGGACGGCCCAAAGACGAAGTCGACTTCCTGATGAAGCTGCCGCAGGAATTTTTTCCGCTGGAAATCGACGAGCTGGACGCCAACAACGTGCAGGTGCGCATGACCGGACTGCGGGAAGGGCTTCCGCCGCATACGCTGCAGGCGGTCGAAGGGGCGATCGAGCGCACGAAAGGCAATGACGGCTTGATTTTGAATTTCGCCATCAATTACGGCGGACGCAAAGAAATCGTCGCCGGTGTGCGCAGCTTGCTGCAAGACGTGGAAGCCGGCAAGCTGCAGACGAGCGACATCACCGAAGAGGTGTTCAGCCGCTATACGATGACGCCTGAATTGCCGGATCCGGATTTGCTCATCCGCACGAGCGGAGAGCTGAGAGTGAGCAATTTCATGCTGTGGCAGCTTGCGTATACCGAGCTATGGTTCACCGACGATTATTGGCCGGAATTTACCGAAGAGCACTTTTATCGGGCGATCGCCGAATATCAGCGCCGGGCGCGCCGGTACGGCGGCGTATAAAGCGGCCGACACACGTATTACGAGGCGGAGGAACTTGGATTGAAGCAGCGTATCGTTACAGGGGCTATTGCCGGCGCCGTTTTCCTCGCGTTGCTCGCATGGGGCGGCTTCGCCTACGCAGCGCTCATTATGCTACTTGCCATTATCGGATATTATGAGTTTGTGCGGCTGATCGGGCTGAAAAGCGCTCCGCTTACGGCAATGTTCGGTCTTATCGGGACGCTGCTGCTGGCGGCGCCTTGGAGCGTGTTCGACGCGCTGCATCTGCCCGAAAGGGGAGCGACGGTCATTTGGCTGGCGCTTTTCGGTCTGCTCGCCGTCACTGTCTTCACGAAAAACCGCATCCCTATCGATCAGGCGGCGCTGCTGTTTCTCGGCGTCGTCTATTTGGGTTTCGGCTTTCATTACATGATTGCAACGCGGCTGCCGGAGCACGGCTTGTTTTGGACTTTGTTCGTGTTCGTGTGCATTTGGGTGACGGATTCGGGCGCCTATTTCGTCGGCTCGAAGCTCGGCAAGCATCCGCTATGGCCGGCCATTTCGCCGAAGAAGTCGGTGGAAGGGGCTATCGGCGGCATCGCGGCGGCGGTAGTGACAGCCGTTATTTTCGCGCTTCTGGCGCCGGATCGGGTCGCTCTCGTTCACGCCGTATCGCTCGGCATCGTTATCGGCATTGTCGGCCAACTCGGCGATTTGATGCAGTCGGCCTACAAGCGCGTGAAAGGAATTAAAGATACGGGAACGATTTTGCCGGGCCACGGCGGGGTGCTCGACCGCGTCGACAGCTGGCTGATCGTGTTTCCGTTCCTGCATTTGACCGGTCTGCTTGCCGTTTCTTGAACAGGGCCATACTAACGATCGAGGTGCTTTATGACGAAACGAATCTCCATCCTGGGCTCGACCGGATCGATCGGCACCCAGACGCTCGACGTCGTTTCGCATTACCCGGAGCGATTTGTCGTGACGGCGCTGGCGGGGGGCAACAACGTCGGCTTGCTGGCGGAGCAGACGGTCCGGTTCCGGCCGCAGCTCGTGTCCGTGGCGACGAAGGAGCTCGCCGCAAAGCTGCGGGAGCTGCTCCCGGCGGAGGCTGCGCCGCGCATCGTCTACGGGCCGGAAGGGCTGGCGGAAGCGGCCGCCGCGACGGATGCGGACATCATCGTCACCGCGGTCGTCGGCAGCCAGGGCCTGCAGCCGACGCTGGCCGCTATCGAAGCGGGCAAGACGATTGCGCTCGCAAACAAGGAGACGCTCGTTTCCGCAGGCCATCTCGTAACGGATCTGGCGAGGCGCAAAGGAGTCTCGCTGCTCCCCGTCGACAGCGAGCATTCGGCTATTTTTCAATGCCTGAACGGCGAGCCGCGCCGCGCCTTGAAGCGGATCGTGATCACCGCTTCCGGCGGTTCGTTCCGCGACAAATCGCGCACGGAGCTGCACGGCGTAACGGTGGAGCAGGCGCTGCGGCATCCGAACTGGTCGATGGGCGCTAAAATCACGATCGATTCGGCGACGATGGCCAACAAAGGCCTCGAGGTGATGGAAGCGCGCTGGCTGTACGACGTTTCGTACGACGAGATCGACGTGCTCATCCATCCGGAAAGCATCGTGCATTCGTTTGTCGAGTTTGCGGACGGCAGCGTCATCGCCCAAATGGGAGTGCCCGATATGCGCGTGCCGATTCAGTATGCGCTCACCTATCCGGAGCGGCTGCCGACGCCGGTGCCGCGGCTCGATTTGGCGCAGCTGGGCAAGCTGCATTTTCGCGAGATGGATTTTGCACGCTTCCGCATGATGCGCCTCGCTTACGATGCGGGCCGCGCCGGAGGCACGATGCCGACGGTATTTAATGCCGCTAACGAAGTGGCGGTCGCCAGGTTTTTGCGGAGAGAGATTGAATTTTTGCACATTGACGACATCGTCGAACGGGCGATGGCTGCGCATACGGCGGAAGCCGATCCCGGCTTGGAGGCCATCCTTGCCGCCGACGCCTGGGCGCGCGACCACGCTTCGCGCAGCATATAAGTAATTTTCCCGGCTGCGCGAGAAAGGCGGAGCGGGGGATGGGAAAGCAGGCCTTGGAGCGCAGCGTACGCTTTTGAACTCGCGTTCCAGCTTTGTTTTAATTATGAAGGAACACGAGGGTGGGCGATGCCGGAAAGCCGCATTCTTAGGTCCGCAGCGCAGCCCTACTTTCTCGCGCAGCCCGAATGATATCGATTCTAAACGGCCTCTTTGTCCCGTATATTGGGACGGAGGCCGTTTGCTTGTATGAACGCAACCATTAATGGTAAGCTTATTATAGATAAGCAAGATCCGGGTTCCGCATTCGGGAACGTTACGTTCAGGAGGATGAAGGCATGTCGATCGAGACGATCCTGAAAATTATATTGCTGTTTTTCGTGCTGGTGACGATTCATGAATGGGGACATTACTATTTCGCCAAACGGGCCGGCATTCTCGTGAGGGAATTTGCCATCGGCTTCGGTCCGAAGCTGTTTACGTTCAAGCGCGGGGAAACCCGCTACACGCTGCGCCTTTTGCCGATCGGCGGCTTCGTCCGGATGGCCGGCGAAGACCCGGAAGCGATTCAGCTGCAGCCGGGTCAAACCGTCGCGCTGAAGCTCGAAGGCGATAAAGTGACGCATATTTTTACGGATCAGCTGGAGCATCGTGCGGACGCCATTATCGGTACAGTCGAGCAAGCCGACCTGGAGCGGGACTTGTTCATCCGGCTCGTTGTCGGCGACGAACCAACACGCCTGGCCGTTCATCCGCAGGCGATGATGGTGTCGAAGGGACGCGAAGTGCAAATCGCCCCGTGGGACCGCCAATTCGGTTCGAAGACGGTAGGCCAGCGGGCGCTGTCGATCGTGATGGGGCCGGTTATGAACTTTGTGCTGGCAATCGTCTTGTTCGTGGTCGTTGTCGTGATCTCGGGCATTCCGGTCAACGTGAAGCTGGACGGCGTGAAAATGGGCTCGGCGGGGGAACGGGCAGGGCTGAAAACGGGCGACATCATTTTATCGGTGAACGGCACCGCCATCGGCGAAGACCGCGAGAAGCTGCGCAGCCTTATTACGGCGTCGCCAGACAAGCCGATGTCGTGGATCGTGCAGCGCTCCGGCCAGGAAAAGAAAATCGAAGTGACACCGGACGCGCAAACGGCCGAAGACGGCAAGACGAAATACGGGCTGGTCGGCATTACGCTGGGCTCGGATACGCGCGCGGCGAGACCGGGCGAAATCGCGAAAAACTCCTGGAACTACATTTCCTCGTCAACGGTTGGCATTCTCGACGGCTTCCGCAAAATGGTCATGGGCCAGTTCAAGCTGGACGACCTCGGCGGCCCCGTCCGCATCGTGCAGGTGACGGGCGAATTCGCGGAAAGCGGCACACCGTCCTACACGTATTGGGCGGCGCTGTTCAGCCTGTACCTCGGACTGTTCAATCTGTTGCCGTTCCCGGCGCTGGACGGAAGCCGGCTCGTCTTCCTCGGGCTCGAGGCGCTGCGCGGCAAGCCGGTCGATCCGAACCGCGAAAGCATGGTGCATTTTATCGGCTTCGCGATGTTAATGCTATTAATGATCGCCGTGACGTACAACGATATTTTGCGCTTAATAAAACAGTGAAATCGTGATACAATCGAAGTCAGGATTTTGTCCGCATTTGTCGCCCGTAGGAGGATATCATGTCGAACGAGAAGCAAGCCGTCAATAAAGAAATTACGCCGCAAGCCGAGGATTTCTCCAAATGGTATTTGGACGTCATTAAGAAAGCCGACCTGATGAGTTATTCGCCGGTCCGCGGCTGCATCGTGTTCAAGCCGGACGGCTATGAAATTTGGGAAAATTGCCAGCGCGAGCTGGACCGCCGGTTCAAGGATACCGGTCACCGCAATGCGTATTTCCCGCTGTTTATCCCGGAGAGCTTTTTCCAGAAAGAAAAGGAGCACGTCGAAGGGTTCAATCCGGAGCTGCCTTGGGTGACGGAAGCAGGGGGCGAGAAGCTGGAGGAGCGGCTCGCGATCCGGCCGACGTCGGAGACGATGATCGGGCATATGTACGCCGAATGGATCAACTCGTACCGCGATTTGCCGCTGCTCATCAACCAGTGGGCCAACGTCGTCCGGTGGGAGAAGCGGACGCTGCCGTTCCTGCGGACGAGCGAATTTTTGTGGCAGGAAGGCCATACCGCGCACGAGGACGAGGCGGACGCGCGCCGCGAGACGCTGCAAATGCTCGATGTGTACACCGATTTCGTCGAGAACGTGCTGGCGATCCCGGTCATCAAAGGACAGAAGACGCCGTCCGAGAAATTCGCCGGAGCGGTCGATACATATTCCGTCGAAGCGATGATGAAAGACGGCAAGGCGGTTCAGGCGGGCACGTCCCATTACTTGGGTACCAATTTCGCCGTCGCCTTCGACATCAAATATTTAAGCCGCGAGAACACGCATGAATACGTGCATACGACGTCGTGGGGCGTCAGCACCCGGCTCATCGGGGCGCTTATCATGGTGCACGGCGACGATCGCGGGCTCGTCATGCCGCCGAAGGTGGCGCCGACGCAGGTGATCATGATTCCGATCGGCCCGCCAAAATCGCGCGAGCAAGTGACCGCCCGCATCGACGAGCTGTTTGCCGAGCTTAAGGCAGCTGGTGTGCGCGTACGCGTCGACGATCGCGATCAGAGCCCGGGCTGGAAGTTCAACGAGCATGAGATGCGCGGGGTGCCGATTCGCGTCGAGCTCGGTCCGCGCGATATGGAAGCCGGTCAAGTCGTCCTCGTCTCCCGCGTCTCCGGCGAGAAGCGCGTTGTGGCGCAAGCGGACATCGTGAGCGAAGTGCAGAGGCTGCTGGACGAAATTCACCGCGACATGTTCGAGAAGGCGAAAACGTTCCTGCACGAGCACATTACGCCGGTCGATACGCTGGAAGAGTTCAAGAATCTGCTGGAAGACAAAGGCGGCTTCGGCCTTGCCGGCTGGTGCGGCTCCGCCTCGTGCGAAGAACACGTCAAGGAGCAGACGAAAGCGACGAGCCGCAACATTCCGTTCGAGCCGGCGGTGCATAAGGAGTCTTGCTTCGTCTGCGGGGAACAGGCGAAGCACACGGTTGTGTGGGGGCGTAGCTACTAACATTCAATGAGATACTGCGGAGCGGAGGAGGATGGAATTCAACCGGAGACGACTTTAACGGAGTCCGGAGGTTGAATTCCACATCCGCAGCGTAGCCCTTATCTCATAAACAGGCAAAGAAGGGCACCGTGTCTTTGCCTTTTGTTTTTCTACATGGGGGAGGAACAAACGTGAGCAATTTGGCGGAGAAGCGAAGCCGTTTCGAGCAGCTGATGCTGCAGGCGGACGTGCCGGACGACATGGCGCGCTCCTTTTTCGCGGATGCTTATATCGAGCAAGTGACCGTCAGCCGCAAAAACCGCGATTGGCGATTCTCGCTAGTGAAAAAGAGCATGGTTCCGCAAGAGGTATACCGTTCGTTCTGCCGCATGATTCAGGATAAATTCGCCCACATCGCGCGCATCCGGTTCCGCATTCGCTTTGAAGAAGCCGAAACGTCGGAGCTGGTGCAAGAATACTGGAGCCTGTTTCTGGAATGGGTGCAGCGCGAGTCGCCGACGATCAACGGCTGGCTGACCAAAGCCCGCATCGAGACGGCGGGTCCGCTTGTAACGCTGCGGCTCCTGAACGAGATGGGGCTGGAGATGGCGCGGAAGAAGCAGGTCGACGAATGGGTGCGCCGCTTTTTCCTCGAGTTTTTCCATGCCGAGATCCAGGTCAAATACGCGCTGAACGAAGC
Organism: Gordoniibacillus kamchatkensis; assembly: GCF_000829455.1. GTDB lineage: Bacteria > Bacillota > Bacilli > Paenibacillales > NBRC-103111 > Gordoniibacillus > Gordoniibacillus kamchatkensis. The sequence goes on along the minus strand of NZ_JXAK01000041.1, from coordinate 12,908 downwards.
GAACGAGCGGGAAGAAGAGTTCGAGCGGTTTCAGAAGCAGATCGAGGAGGAAGGCCGCGCCGTATCGCAGGAAATGCTGCTGGCGGTGCCGCAGGAGGAAGAAATCGAGCTGCCGGAAGGCGAGCTGAAGCTGATGGTCGGCTACGACATCAAAGACCAGCCGGTGCCGATCGAGCAAATCCAGGAAGAAGAAAAGAAGATCACGATCCAAGGCTCCGTCTTCGGCCTCGAATCGAAGGAGCTGCGCAACGGCTCGACGCTGTTTACGTTCAGCGTCACCGATTTTACCGATTCGCTGCAGCTCAAAATGTTCGCCAAGACCAAAGAAGACTTGAAAATTCTGAGCCTGCTGCAAAACGGCAAATGGGTGCGGGCCCGCGGCCGGGTCGAGTACGACCGCTTCATGCAAGTGCCCGAACTCGTCATGATGCCTTCCGACCTGACCGAAGTGCTGCCGCCGAAGGAGCGTACCGACGACGCAGAGGTAAAGCGGGTTGAATTCCATCTCCATACGACAATGAGCGCAATGGACGCCGTTACGTCCGTTGAAGACTACATAAAGACGGCTGCGAAGTGGGGGCATAAAGCCATCGCCATCACCGACCACAGCGCCGTACAGTGTTACCCGGAGGCGAACAAAGCGGCGAAAAAAGCCGGCATCAAAGTGATTTACGGCCTTGAAGCCAACGTCGTCGACGACGGCGTGCCGATCGTGCTGAACGGTCGGGACGAGGAGCTGAAAGACGCCGTCTACGTCATTTTCGATATCGAGACGACCGGCCTGTCCGTCGTGAACAATAAAATTATCGAAATCGCCGGGGTCAAAATGCAGGCGGGCCGCGAAATCGACCGCTTCGCCACGTTCATCGACCCGCACGAGCGCATTCCGTACAACATCCAGCAGCTGACGAACATTTCCGACGACATGGTTCGCGGCGCTCCTGAGCTTGCGGACAAGCTGCCCGAGTTCGTGCAGTTTGTCGGCGACGCCATTCTCGTGGCGCACAACGCCCGCTTTGATATGGGTTTCATTCAGGCGAACCTGAAGCGGCTAGGCCATGCCGAGCTGCCGAATCCGGTGCTTGACACGCTGGAGCTGGCGCGCTTGCTGTTCCCGTCGCTCAAAAACCACAGGCTCAATACGCTGGCCGACAAGTTCAAAGTCAGCCTCGAAAACCATCACCGGGCGATCGACGACTCCATCGCGCTCGGCAACGTATTGTTCCATCTCATCAACGAAGCCGCCGAACGGGACATGACGAACCTGGCACGCCTGAACGACAACGTCGGCAAAGACCTCAGCAACCAGCGTCCGTTCCACTGCTGCATTTATGCCAAAAACGCGGTCGGCAAAAAGAACTTGTACAAGCTAGTATCGCTGTCGCATACGAAGTATTTCAACCGAGTGGCGTGCATTCCGAGAAGCAAGCTCGTGGAGCTGCGCGAAGGGCTGCTCGTCATATCCGGCTGCGAAAAGGGCGAGTTTTACGAGACTGTGCTTAACAAATCGCGCGAGGAAGCGGAGCAGGTAGCGGAATTTTACGACGTGCTGGAAATTCAGCCGGTCGGCTACAACATGCACCTAGTCGACAAAGGTCTCGTCGGCTCGCGGCGCGATCTCGAGAACGCGGTGCGGACGATTGTCGAAATCGGGCGCAAGCTCGGCAAACCGGTCATCGCCACGGGCAACGTGCATTACTTGCACCCCCGGCAAAAAATTTTCCGCGACATCGCCATCCACGGCATTACCGGCTTCTCGCCGCTGAAGGATATCAAGAAGCCTGACGCGCATTTCCGGACGACGAAGGAGATGCTGGAGGAGTTCCAATTTCTCGGCGAAGACGTCGCCTATGAAGTCGTTGTCACGAATACGAACAAGCTGGCCGACGAATTCGAGGAAATCCAGCTGTTTCCGAAGAAGCTGTTCTCGCCGATTATCGAAGGGGCCGAGCAGGAAATCGAGGATAAATGTTACTCCAGAGCGAAGGCGCTCTACGGAGACCCGTTGCCGGAGCTCATTCAGGAGCGGCTCGTGCGCGAGCTGACGCCGATCATTCAAAACGGCTTCTCGGCCAACGTCCTTATTTCCGAGCGCCTCGTCAAAAAGTCGAACGCAGACGGCTATCTCGTCGGCTCGCGGGGCTCGGTCGGCTCGCTGTTCGTCGCCAACATGCTCGGCATTTCCGAGGTAAATCCGCTGCCGCCGCATTATTTGTGCCCCGAATGCCAGCATAACGAATTTTTCACCGACGGCTCGATCGGTTCCGGCTTCGACTTGCCCGACAAAGATTGCCCGAGGTGCGGAGCGCACATGCTCGGCGACGGCCAGGACATCCCGGCGGAGACGTTCATGGGCTTCACCGGCGAGAAGGTGCCGGATATCGACCTCAACTTCTCCGGCGAATACCAGCCGGAAGCGCACAATTATACGAAAGTGCTGTTCGGCGAGAAGAACGTGTTCCGTGCCGGCACCATCGGCACCGTAGCGGAGAAGACGGCCTACGGCTTCGTGAAAAAATACGAAGAGGATCAGGGGAACGGGCGCAAATGGCGCGGCGCCGAAGTGAACCGGCTCGCGCTCGGTTGCACCGGCGTCAAGCGTTCGACCGGCCAGCACCCGGGCGGCATCGTCGTCGTCCCTGACTATATTGACGTCGAGGACATTACGCCGGTGCAATTTCCGGCTGACGATACGAGCTCCGAGTGGAAGACGACGCATTTCGATTATCACGCCTTCGACGAAAACTTGCTCAAGCTCGATATTCTCGGGCACGACGATCCGACGATGATGCGCATGCTGCAAGATTTGACCGGCGTCGACCCGACGAAAATCAAGATGAACGATCCGAAGGTGATGAGCATTTTCAACTCCACGGATGCGCTCGGCGTAACGCCGGAGCAAATCCGCACGCCGGTGGCGACGTACGGCATCCCCGAAATGGGCACGAAGTTCGTGCGCCAAATGCTGGAGGAAACGCGGCCGTCCACGTTCGCCGACCTGCTGCAAATTTCCGGCTTGTCGCACGGTACGGGCGTATGGCTCGGCAACGCGCAAGAACTTATCCGTAAAAATATTTGTACGATCAAAACCGTTATCGGCTGCCGCGACGACATTATGCTGTATCTGATTTATAGAGGCGGGCTCGACAAGCGCTGGCGTTCAAAATCACAGAGAGCGTGCGGAAGGGCAAGGGCCTCACCGACGAGTGGAAGCAAACGATGAAGGAGCACGGCATTCCGGCGTGGTACATCGATTCGTGCGAGAAAATCGAGTACATGTTCCCGCGCGCGCACGCCGCCGCCTACGTCACATCCGCGGTGCGCACGGCGTTTTTCAAGCTGTATTATCCGATTGAATTTTACGCAACGTACTTTTCCGTCCGCGCTGCCGATTTCGATATCGAGCTGATGTGCCAAGGGTACGACGCCATTGTGGCCAAGCTGATCGAAATCGAGGAAAAAGGGTTCCAGGCCCAGCCGAAGGAGAAGGCGATGATCTCCATTTTGGAAATGGCGATCGAGATGACGGCGCGCGGCTTTACGTTCAAGCCGATCGACCTGTACCGCTCGCATGCGACGAAGTTTACGATCGACGGCGACGCGCTCATTCCCCCGTTCTCGGCTATCGCCGGCATCGGCGAGAACGCCGCCAAAAACATCGCCGCCTCCAGGGAGGATGGCGACTTCCTCAGCGTGGAAGATTTTCAGGTGCGGTCCAAAGCGTCGAAAACGATCGTCGAGCTGCTTGCCGGCATGGGCTGCTTCCGCGGCTTGCCGGAGTCGAACCAGCTGTCGCTGTTTTAAACAATTTGACGTTTTCGCCATGCCAATCCGCAGTCGGAGCGATTGGGCGAATATCCTCATAGGCCATTTTCAGAAAACCTGTTCTTGTCATTCGTTTCACGTTTATGGTATAATCTCTCTTGGCAATAATGAAGATAACACTTCTGCTAATGAAGAGTGGGGCGACCCACTCTTACTGTTTTGAATACGGAAGTTTCGGACTGCGAGGGATGGTAATGACGACGAACGAATCGATTAAGCAAACGGTGGAACAGATGCTTAGAGGATACCTCGACGAGCATCATTTTGAGCTGGTCGATATCGAATATGTGAAAGAAGGCAGCAACTGGTTTCTCCGCGTCTATGTGGACAAGGAGGGTGGCATCGACATCGACGACTGCGGACGCATCAGCGAATATTTGAGCGCCCGCCTCGACGAGGAAGACCCGATTCCGCAAGCGTATTTCCTCGAAGTGTCTTCGCCGGGCGCCGAACGGCCGCTGAAAAAGCCGCAGGACTTCGCCAAGGCGGTCGGCCAGAACGTATTCGTCACTACGTACGAACCGGTCGACGGTACCAAAGAGTTTGAAGGCTTGCTCGAGGCGTTCGACGGCGAAACGCTGACGGTGCGGCACGGCAAAGGCAAGAGGACGAGCGTCATTCCGCTCGCCAAAGTGGCCGGCGCACGGCTCGCCATCGAATTTTGATGTTACCAACGTTGATTCCATGAGAGGGGGAACCCGGTTCAAATGAATATCGATTTTATTGAAGCGCTGTCGGAAATCGAACGAGAAAAAGGCATCTCGAAGGAACTGCTCATTGACGCCATCGAAGCGGCCATGATCTCCAGCTACAAGCGCAACTTCAACACCGCGCAAAACGTCCGCGTCGACATCAACCGCCAAACCGGCATCATAAAAGTGTACGCCCGCAAAACGGTCGTGGAAGACGTGCTCGATCCGCGGCTCGAAATTTCGCTCCATGCCGCGCGTGAAATCAACGGCAACTATCAGCTTGACGATATCGTCGAGATCGAAGTGACGCCGCGCGATTTCGGGCGCATCGCCGCGCAAACGGCGAAGCAGGTCGTGACTCAGCGCATTCGCGAAGCGGAACGGGGACTCATTTACAATGCTTTTGTCGATAAGGAAGAAGACATTGTAACAGGCATCGTGCAGCGCCAGGATTTACGCAATTTGTACGTCGACCTCGGCAAAGTGGAAGCGGTGCTCCCGCTCACGGAGCTGATGCCGAACGACAAATTCAAGCAAGGAGACCGCGTCAAAGCGTACATCACCAAGGTCGAGAATACAACCAAAGGCCCGCAAATCGTGCTTTCCCGGACGCATCCGGGTTTGCTGAAGCGGCTGTTCGAGCTCGAGGTGCCGGAAATTTACGACGGCGTCGTCGAAATTCGTTCCGTCGCACGCGAAGCCGGCTTCCGCTCCAAGATAGCCGTCTATTCCCGCAACCCCGAAGTCGATCCGGTCGGCTCTTGCGTCGGCCCGAAAGGCGTGCGCGTGCAGACGATTGTGAATGAGCTCAAAGGCGAGAAAATCGACATCGTACACTGGGTCGAGCAAGTCGACGAATACGTCGCCAACGCCCTCAGCCCGTCCAAAGTGCTGGAGGTCGAAGTGCATGAAGCCGAGAAGCTGGCCCGCGTCATCGTGCCGGATTATCAGCTGTCGCTGGCGATCGGCATCAAGGGCCAGAACGCCCGCCTTGCGGCCAAGCTGACCGGGTGGAAGATCGATATTAAGAGCGAATCGCAGGCGGAGCAAGAATACGGCCGGCCGAAATCGCAGGGCGAAGAGATGCAGCAAGATTCCGTAAGCATTGAATGATGTTGCACCAATTGGCGGCTTGGCGCGCTGTTGAAGCGCCGGAGCCGTTCGCGAAGGGAGGGGAGGAGCCGTGAAGCAACGCAAAATCCCGCTGCGCAAATGCGTGGCGTGCCAGCAAATGATGCCGAAGCGCGAGCTGATCCGCGTCGTGCGCTCGCCGGAAGGGGACATTTCGATCGATCTGAAAGGGAAGAAAGCGGGGCGCGGCGCCTACCTGTGCGGCAAACAATCGTGCTTCAAGCTGGCGAAAAAGAGCCGGGCGCTCGACCGCGCGCTCAGCGTCACGGTGGCGCCGGACATTTACGACCAGCTCGAGCACGATTTCATAAAAGTTGAAGACGAATTTATCGCCGGCAAAGAAGAGATGAGCGATGAATCATAAATTTTTCAATTATTTGGGGCTTGCGATGCGTGCAGGCAAGCTCGTTACCGGGGACGAGAGCGTGCTCAAGACGGTTCGTTCCGGCGAGGCGAAGCTCGTCGTGATGGCGACGGACGCCTCAGTCAACATGCAAAAAAAATACCGGGATAAATGCGGTACGTACGAAGTTCCGCTGCTTGAATTCGGCACCCGCTCGGAGCTGGGTTCGAGCATCGGCAAAGACGAGCGGGTGCTGATCGCCGTCACCGACGGCGGGTTCGCCCGCATGCTGCAGTCGTGTCAGGCAAACTTAGCGGAGGTGAAAGATATTGAGCAAAACAGACAATAAGCTACGGGTGTACGAATACGCGAAATCTTTGAATATGAGCAGTAAAGAAATTATTACCATATTGAAGCGCCAAAACATCCCGGTCAATAACCATATGAGCGTGATGGAAAATGACGCCGTCGAGGCGGTAGAGCGCTTTTTCAGAGACATCAAGGCAAATGCCGCAGCAAAACGAGCGGCGGGAGACGGAGGCAATGTGAACGTATCGCAAGCAAAGCAGCAGCAAGGGTCGACTCAGGCGGCAGCGCCGAAGCAGGAGCAACGTCCGAACGCAGGCGGAACTGTACAGCAGCAAGGCGGAGGGCAACAAGGCGGACAGCAGCACGGCGGACAGCAGCGCCAAGGGGAAGGGCGCCCGCAAGGGCAAGGAGGCGGCAACCGCGATGGCGGCCGTCCGCAAGGTTACGGCGGAGCGGGCCAAGGCGGAGGCCGTCCGCACGGCCAAGGCGGAGGCAATCGCGACGGCCGCCCGCAAGGTCAAGGCGGTCCGGGGCGCGACAACCGTCCGCAAGGCCAAGGCGGTCCTCGTCAAGGCGACCGCCCGGGCCAGCGTCCGCAGGGCGGCGGCTTCGGCGGAGGGGCCGCCGCCGGAGCCGGTCCGCGCGGAGGAGGCGGCGCCCCGGCCGGCGCTCGTCCAGGCGATTCGCGCCGTCCCGGCGCACAGCAGCAAAATCCGCGCTTCAACCCGCGTACGACAACGATGGACGAGAGTGACGACAGCAATAAGGCTGGCGCAAAAAAGGCGAAGCAAAACCAGCGCTTCGAGGAAAACAAAATGCGCGGCCGCGGCGGCAAAGGCAACAGAGGCCGCCAGCCGGAGCAGCGCAAAGAGAAGATCGACAACACGCCGAAGAAAATTATTGTGCGCGGCGAAATGACCGTCGGCGAGACGGCGAAGCTGCTGCACAAAGAAGTGTCCGAAGTCATCAAGAAGCTGTTCATGATGGGCGTCATGGCGACGATCAACCAGGAGCTCGATCTGGACACGATTCAACTGATCGCGACCGAGTACGGCGTCGAAGTCGAGCTGAAGATCGCCGTCGACGAAGACAATTTCGAGCTGATCGAAGAGAAGGACGACGAGACCGAACTGGAGGAGCGTCCGCCGGTCGTCACCATTATGGGCCACGTCGACCACGGCAAAACGACGCTGCTTGACGCCATCCGCGAGACGAACGTCACCGCGGGCGAAGCCGGCGGCATTACGCAGCATATCGGCGCTTACCAGGTCGAGATCAACAATAAGAAAATTACGTTCCTCGACACCCCGGGCCACGAAGCGTTTACGAGCATGCGCGCCCGCGGCGCTCAGGTAACGGATATTACGATTCTGGTCGTCGCAGCCGACGACGGCGTCATGCCGCAAACCGTCGAAGCGATCGCCCACGCCAAAGCGGCGAACGTGCCGATTATCGTGGCGGTCAACAAAATCGACAAGCCAGGCGCGAATCCGGACCGGATCAAGCAAGACTTGACCGAGCATGGACTCGTGCCCGAAGAATGGGGCGGAGATACCATTTTCGTTGAGCTGTCCGCCAAGCAGCGCATCAACCTCGAAGGCTTGCTGGAAATGATTTTGCTCGTCGCCGAAGTGCAGGAGTACAAAGCGAACCCGAACAAGCGGGCGCGCGGTACCGTCATCGAAGCCGAGCTGGATAAAGGCAAGGGACCGGTTGCGCGCGTCCTCGTCCAGCACGGCACGCTCAAAGTGGGCGACAGCTTCGTTGCCGGCGTCTGCTTCGGCCGCGTACGTACGCTGACGAACGACAAGGGCAAGCGGCTGAAAGAGGCGGGGCCGTCGACCCCGGTGGAAATTACCGGTTTGACGGAAGTGCCGCAAGCGGGCGATCCGTTCCTTGTGTACGAAGACGAGCGCAAGGCCAGAGCGATCGCCGAACGCCGCGCCGCTACGCTACGCCAGTCGACGATGGGGGCGAACACGCGCGTTACGCTCGACGACCTGCATAAGAAAATTCAGGAAGGCGACATTAAGGACCTTAACGTCATCATCAAAGCGGACGTGCAAGGCTCCGCCGAGGCGCTGCGCGGCTCGCTGGAGAAAATCGACGTCGAAGGAGCCCGCGTCAAAATTATTCACAGCGGCGTAGGCGCCATTACGGAATCCGACATTTCGCTCGCCAGCGCCTCGAATGCGATCGTCATCGGCTTCAACGTTCGTCCGGAGCCGCAAGCGATGGCAACGGCTGAGCAGGAGAAAGTCGATGTGCGCCTGCACCGGATCATTTACAACGTGATCGAGGAAATCGAGCAGGCGATGAAAGGCATGCTCGATCCGGTCTTCAAGGAAACGGTGCTCGGCCAGGCGGAAGTGCGCAACGTGTTCAAAATTACCGGTGTCGGGACCGTCGCAGGCTGCATGATTACAAACGGCAAAATTACTCGTTCGGCATCGGCCCGCCTCATTCGCGCCGGCATCGTCGTGTTCGAAGGCAAAATCGACAGCCTGAAGCGTTTCAAGGACGACGTCAGGGAAGTCGCGCAAGGCTACGAGTGTGGTATATCTCTGGAGCGTTACAACGATATTAAAGAAGGAGACGTCATCGAAGCCTTCATCCTGGAAACCGTAGAGAGGTGATCCCTATGACCAAAGTGCGTCAGAGCCGGGTCGGCGAGCAAATCAAGAAAGAGCTGTCGCAGCTCATTCAGAAGGAGCTCAAAGATCCGCGTATCGGGTTTCTCACGATAACGGGCGTCGACGTCACCGGCGATTTGTCGCAGGCGAAAGTGTACCTCAGCGTGCTTGGCACCGACGAGCAAAAGCAAGATACGCTAAAAGCGCTGGCAAAAGCGAACGGATTTCTGCGCACCGAGATCGGCAAACGGATCCGGCTGCGCAAAGTGCCGGAGCTGCTTTTCAAGACGGACGCGTCCGTCGATTACGGCAGCCGCATCGATCATTTGCTGCACCAGCTTCACCGGGAAGAGCATGATAAGGAAGGGAACAAGGAAGTATGACGCGCGGAGCCGCAGTCGACAAGCTCGCTGCCCGGCTCCAGGCGGCGTCGGAGTTTATGCGGGAGCACGACGATTTCCTGGTGGTGTCCCACGTCCAGCCGGACGGGGACGCCGTCAGCTCTACGCTTGCCGTCGGTTGGATGCTGGCGCAGCTAGGCAAAACGTATACGATGATCAATGAAGGGCGGCTGCCCGCCAAGTTCAGCTACTTGCCGAACTACGAGCGCGTGCTGTCGTTTACGGAACAGGCGCCGTCGCGTCTGTTTCGTCATGTCATCAGCGTCGATTGCGCCGATTATGCGCGCATCGGCAAAGTGAGCGAGCTGTTCGCCGAAGGCGCGAAACTCCTTAATATCGATCACCACCCGACGAACGACGGCTTCGGCGCCTGTCAGCTGATCGTGCCGGACGCGTCCGCGACGGTGGAGATTTTATATGATTTGGCCGTTCAGATGGGGTTCGCCCTCGATACGGATTTCGGCCGCTGCATTTATACCGGCCTTCTAACCGATACCGGCGGCTTCCGGTACGCGAGCGTCGGACCTAAAGTGATGCAGATAGCCGCCGATTTGCTGAAGCTTGGCGTGAACGGGCACGAGCTGGCCGAAGCCGCGCTGGAGAAGATGACCGTGCCGCAAATGAAGCTGCTGCAAAAAGGCCTGTCCACACTGCGCTTCTCGGACGACCGAAAAATCGCCTGGGTCCACATTTCGCTCGAGGACATGGCCGCCATTCAAGCGGAGAGCGAAGATATGGACGGGCTCGTCAATTATCCGCGCAACGTCGAAGGCGTTCTCGTCGGGCTTATGTTCAAACAGCGGGGACCGCTGTCCTGGAAAATCTCCCTCCGTTCCAATACCGTCAACGTCGCCGAGATTGCCCAAAAATTCGGCGGAGGCGGGCATATTCGCGCCGCCGGCTGCACGGTGGAAGGGGAGCTGCAGGAAGTGACGGAACGCGTCGTCAGGGAAGTCGGGTCGATGCTGACATGACTCTTGAAGGTGTGCTGCCGGTATGGAAGCCGGCGGGGATGACGTCGCACGACGTAGTTGCCCGGGTGCGCCGCATCACGCGGGAGAAGCGGATCGGCCATACGGGGACGCTCGATCCGCAAGTGACGGGGGTGCTTCCGCTCTGCATCGGCCATGCGACGCGGGTCGTCGAGTTTGTGCAGGAGCTGCCCAAGACGTATGTGGCGAAGCTCGTATTCGGGATCGCAACCGATACCGAGGATATGACCGGGACCGTTATCGAACGGGCGCCTGCCGTACACTTCGAACGCGGCGAGCTGGAAAGCGTGCTGGACCGTTTTCGCGGGGAAATTTGGCAGCTGCCTCCGATGTATTCCGCCGTTAAAGTGGACGGCAAGCGGCTGTACGAGCTGGCGCGAAGCGGCGAGACGGCGGAGCGGAAGCCGCGGCCGGTAACGATCTATCGCCTCGAGCTGCTGGACTGGAAGCCTGACGCCGAACTGCCGGAGGCCGCCATTGAAGCGGAATGCTCCAAGGGAACGTACATCCGGACGCTATGCGTCGATATTGGACGAGCTCTCGGCGTGCCCGCAGCGATGTCCGAGCTTGTCCGGACAAGGACAGGCCACTGGACGAAGGACAACTGTTACACGCTGGAGGAGATCGAACAGCTGCAGCAGCGGGGCGAGCTTGCGTCCCGGCTCGTTCCAATCGACGAAGCGGTAAGCCATTTGCCGGCTGTGGAGCTCAGCGATGCTGCGGCCGCTCATGCGCTGCAGGGCCGGAAACTGCCGCTGGAAAAGCGAACGCCGGCCATAACGGACGGCGCCGTCGTCCGCGCTTATGCGCCGCAGCGCCAGTTTATCGGGTTATTTACGTGGGACGAAGGGCCGAACGCGCTCGTTCCGCTCAAAATATTTTTGCATTCCTATCAAAAGCGAGCGGCCGCCGACTTGCACCGCTAGTCGAGGTCCCGCCGCATAGAGGGCTCCCGACAGGGAGAGCTTGGGGGGCGCCTGTCATGCATATTTTTCATTTATCTTATTGTGATTCCGAACGTCCCGCCGGATTGCCGAACAAGCCGCAAGTTCTCGCCATCGGCGACTTCGACGGCGTCCACCTAGGCCACTCTGAAGTGATCCGCCGCGCGGTCACCACCGCCCGCGGGCTGCAGCTGCCTTGCGCGGTCATGACGTTTGACCCTCATCCGCGCGAAGTGCTGGGGGCGGCGAAATATGCGCAAAGCCTTACACCGCTAGAGCGGAAAATGGAGCTGTTCGCCAAGCTCGGCGTGGACATCGCCTACATCGTTTCGTTCGACGAGACGCTGATGCGCGTTTCGCCGGAGCAGTTCATCGAACGGATGCTGCTCCCGCTTGGGATCAATACCGTTATTGTCGGTTTCGACTTTACGTTCGGCCATCGCGGCGCCGGTACGCCGGATACGCTGTCGCAGCTCGCCAAGGGAACTTATGCCGTTGAAGTGGTGCGGCCGTTCGAGATTGAAGGCAGCAAAGTGAGCTCGACGGCGATTCGCGACGCACTGGAGCGGGGGGATGTGGCCGAAGCGGCGAAACTGCTCGGGCGTCCGTACACGATCCGCGGCGAGGTGGTGCATGGCGACGCCCGCGGCAGGACGATCGGGTTCCCGACCGCGAACGTGCAGCCTGACGGCGTTTATGTGCTGCCGGCGAACGGCGTGTACGCCGTCCGCGCCGTCATCGACGGCGACGACGCCGTCTATAGCGGCGTCATGAACGTCGGCGTCAAGCGACGTTCGCCTCCGGAGGCGAGCCGAAGCCGACGGTGGAAGTGCATCTGTTCGATTTCGACCGCGACATTTACGGCCGGATCATGGAAGTGTCGCTCATCCGGCATTTGCGCAGCGAGCGCAAATTCGGCTCGGTACAGGAGCTGATAGAGCAAATTCGCCGCGATGCGGCGGAAGCGAAGGCGCATTTACTTTCGCTGTAGAACGTGTTATACTATGGAACGTTGCCCAGGCCTGAGCGTCTGGCGCAATTTGCGAACCGTAGCTTGGGGCCGCGCACCACCGGCGCACTCTCGGCTATCGGCGATTATAACGAAAGAGGAGGTGACGAGGATGGCATTGTCCCAAGAGCGCAAGCAAGAGCTGATTCAAGCGCACAAGACGCACGAGAGCGATACCGGTTCTCCGGAAGTTCAAGTGGCTATCCTGACGGAAAACATCGTCAACTTGACGAACCACCTGCGGGAGCATAAGAAAGATCACCACTCCCGCCGCGGTCTGCTCAAGATGGTCGGCCAGCGCCGCAAGCTGCTGACGTACCTGAAGAACAAAGACGTGAACCGTTACAGCGCATTGATCGAGAAACTCGGCCTTCGCCGCTAAGCTTGACCCGGGAACAACCGCCCGTTGCCGGCAGCCCGCGATTCGCATCCGCGAATGGCGCCGCGCGCCGGTTGCTTTCTCTATAGTTATGTGGTTTTGTCAAAATGGGAGCGTCGCTGCAGAGGTTCTTTTCCGTCCCGCAGCGCAGCGCTATTTTCCGAGTGCAAGGAATATGGCGGAGCGGAGGGCGGAAAACGAACCGGAGAGACGACTTTTAAAGCCGCGTTCCATCCGCCAAGGATGAAGA